>JAPLEZ010000125.1 GCA_026390935.1 Bacteroidota bacterium | reverse complement strand
CCCATGTTCAATACATAGTCGAAACCTTCCCATCCTGTTGCTTTTGTTGCATCGGAATTAATGTAAATCATCATCCAATTAGGATTAGTGTATGGCGTGATATTAGCAGCTGTTTTAATATAGAAATACACGTTTGATGCATCTATCGTTGTGCGACTTTCAATGACATCATTTCGTCCTGTGGTATTGATGAGTTTAATGGTTGGATCGTAGCTATTGTGGTTTCTGTTTTTTGTATCACCTTGCGCATCTTTAAAAATCGGAGTAACAGAAGTCCATTCACTAAAAGTGCCATCGATAGAAATTGTTTTCGGAGCAGAAGCAGTTTGCGGCGCATCCATTCCTTTGTATTTTCTGATGTTTGACACCAATTGGTAATACATGTTATCAGTATGTCCCCCTTTCATGGGCTCCATATCGCGATTGAATTCCTCTGAAAATACATCAACAAAATACGAATCACCATTTTTTATTGGACGGCCACCATAAGTGCCATCTCCTTTGTCCCAAATAAATCGTTGTGCAATCCACTCGTTCCAGTTACCATAATTACTTTCGGATCCAATTCCAATGCTTTGTCCCATTGTTCTTGAGCGTGCAGTCCTTTGCCTGTAAATTGATTTAAATAACTGGTGTTTGACGCTGGTTGATTTGTAGTTGTTGTCCAACTTTGTCCGCGAGGATTTGCAGGATGAAAAGCAACAGCAACAGCAACTTGTTCCCTGTAATTTGGATCGCCAGTCCAGCCCCACGACTGCGGAGTCCAATTTAACCACGGCCAATGATTTTCCATTTGCGCACTGTTGCTGCTTCCAACCCAGCTCTTTCGGATGGTGAAAAAATTCTTCACGTCACTTCGTAAAACCACATCGTTAATGTCACCCAATATCAGTGGTTTGCCTTCCCACACAAACCATGTGTCTTTGTATTTGTTTAAAGCGTAAAAATTGTCGTAGAGAGCATTCATTGTTTTGCCACTAGAACTATTTGTTGTAAAACAAATGTATGGTGCGGGAATCCCTTGCGCACGCAGTTCTGTGATAATTCGACAAACAGTATCCACCACACTTAAATAAGTGAATGCATTGGTGGCATCAAAATACAAGAAGTCAACACCTGCATTGGCCATCATAATCATGTTTCTGCGCACTACCCACGGATCTTCCGAACGATAGTAGCCCATTTCTGGTTCACCCCAAAAGTGAAATGAACTTTGTCCACCCCAACCCGGATTGCTTGCGCTTAAAGGATCAGATGGATATTGCTTTAATATTTTTGTGATGTCATTTACTTTGGTTCCGTGCGTGCCTAACCACAAGTAATAAAATACGCCAACGTATTTTCCTGTTCTGCTTGCACCCACAGTGCTGTAATTAGGAACGGTTCTTCCGAGCGCATCCGTTGCCACCCAGTTGGCATTGGATATTGGAGTAGACGGACTGTTGTTTGGATTTTGTTGTTCGATGAGGGCAAAGGAACTTGTGTTTAACCCGCCATTCGACAATTCAACATTCATGCGAACAACTTGCAATCCGGCACTTAACTTCACCACTTGATCAAAGGAAGTATAGGTTTGCAAACCACCTGTGTTATTTATTGTGATGGAAGTTCCCATTGGCTGACCATTAATATCGAAGCGAATTTTATTTCCATCGGTAACAGATGCTGCTTTGAATGAAAGTTTGTAATTGCTTGTACTAGTAATGTTCACCAAATATTCCGTCCATTCACCACTTTCCATCCAACCCAAATTATATCCTCCGTCAGAAGCCGACTCTATATCTACGCTTTCATTCGTTCGGTACTTGCCTCCTTGGTTGGAAGTTTCGTTGTCATAATAGGCATTATTTTGTCCGCCTTTGTCGAAGTTTTCAAGTTCAATAACATCAGAACTGGAATTCACAGTAGTAGGATATGCTCCAACAAATTTTATAAAATCAACAGCAACAGTTCCGCTGGATGCGATGGTGGGGTCAAGTCGAAGTTGTTTTATAGTGCCCGTCCAATTGGCATTTGCTGAAAGATCAATAATGTAATAGCGTTGTCTCGTATCGTTGGCAACGATAGGAAAAGATACGTGTTTTGCGCCATCCATTGCCGGACTCGCATTCGTAGCCCAAAACAATTCGGCTGTGTTGGATGCTGTTTGGTTGTGCATGCTCACCACAACATATTTATAATCTGAAGCAGAAATATTGAGATTGTTTGGAGAATGAAAATAGGGATCGGCATTGGTGATGCTTAAAACTGCTTTGCCATTTGTTGCCGCTGTTGTTAAATTCATAGGTGTATTCCAACCTTCTAAATCGGATGTGAAGTTCCAGTAATTTGGTGGAGTGGAGGAGCCGGGAACAGCAAGTGCAACACCCGTTGCAACAGGTTTTCCGAACACCGGATTATCGTTGCCGTCAAAAGTAAAAGGTTGCATGCGCGTGCTGCGGATTCCACCACAGGACCCTGCTGGATCGCTCACCGCATGATAAACCAACCACCATTCGCCGTTAGGTGTTTGCACAGTAGAGTGATGGCCAGTGCCATATACATTTATGGATGGATCTTGTGTAAATACAGGCGCTGTTGATTTTGTCCATGCCGAAGGATTTAAATAATCTCCGTTGGAACATGTAAGCATCGCCAAGCTATATTCGGCAGCGGCACATCCACTCACAGAAAAAACGATGTGTAATTTATTTCCTTTCTTTAAAAAGTATTGTCCTTCATTCACCCACCATTTGTATTTTTCCCATGTTGTAGCAGGATAAGAAAGTCGAACACCAGCACCCATTTGTGTTGGCGAAATCATTTTGCAGATGTAAGTACATTGAATTAATGATGCAGGATTCGCAGATGGAATATTGTTGTCCCATTGCGAATACGACATGTAGATAGAACCATTCGACGGATCTTGCCAAATGGATTGATCTATCGCATAGTTGTTTGATAGTAAACCTTTATAAGTATAGGCGCCAAAAGGATCAGCACTATTCGCTTCCAATACAAACATACGCATGCTTTCGGGATTGCCATTTCCGGTAATACTACCTGATGCATACACGTAAAATTTGCCATTTATTTTATGAATTTCAGGTGCCCAAACATGCGCAACAATTTCGCTGTTCCATCCCCATATTTTTTTTGCGCCGTTGGTGGCATCATTGCCCACTTCGTGCATGTTTACATGTCGACGCAGCCAAACGCCATCGCCAGTGGTAAACAAAAAGTAATAGTAGCCATCAATGTATGTTATTTGCGGATCGGCAGCTCCAGCTTTAATGGGGTTGGTAAATGTTCCCGATTGTGCAATTGTAGAAATTGCAAGGAGCAAGCATAAGCCAAATATTAATTTTTTTAGTGCCACGGGTAAATTATTTATTGATCATTATTGTTAGGTTTTTATTTTGAAGTGTTGCAATGTAAACTCCTTGAGATAAGTTGGAAACAGGAATAGTTACCTGATTGCCCGACACAAATTCAGAGTACATCAATTCACCTAATACATTGCGCAATTCAATTTTTGTGTTGACTACTGAATTAGTAAATGCAATGGTTAAAGTTTCATGTGCAGGATTTGGGTAGGCAGTCATTTTTAATTCTTCACCTTCGGGATTTTGTATAGAGGTAGTGATCGCAGTGCTGACAGAAATTTTATTGATGTTAAATCCACCAGCAGCATTGTCAATGTGTAAACGCAACATTTGCAATCCTTTTTCCAAATTCACAGTTGTTGCATCGTTACTATAAGTTTGGAATCCGTTGGTGTTTGGAAAACTTTTCACTCCGCTTAAATCAACTTCTCCAACCTCTATGTGATATTGATTTCCAGCACCTGCAGTTGAAGCTCGAAGGTTAATATTGTACGAACCTGCGGCACTCACATTTACTAAATAATCCATCCATTCTCCGGTTTGCGTCCAACCTGAATTGTATCCTCCTTCGGTACATGTTTGCAAATCCACGCCGTCACTTAATCTGTATTGCCCTCCGTTATTTGCAGCGTCAACATCGCTGAATCCATTTCCTTGTCCGCCGAAATTAAAATTTTCAATTTCAATATCTCCCGGAATGGCGTGCGCCGAAGTAGGGTAGGGAGAAGTAAGTTTCACCATGTCGAGACGAGTTAAACCTGTGGTGGCAGTTGCTGCCGGATCAAAACGCAATTGTTTTAAAGTGCCCGTCCAAGTGGCGGTAGCGCTCATGTCTAAAATATAGTAACGTTGTCCCGCATCGTTTGGAACGATGGTGAAAGTTTTTTTCTTAGCTGCATTAAATGTTGGATCTGCTGCGGTGGTCCAAAAGAATTCTGCTGTATTATCTGTAGTTTGATTGCGCAGTTGAAACACCACATATTTGTATTCCGATGTTTTTAAATTCAAATTATCAGGGGAATAAATTTGTGGATCGGCTGCTGTTGTTGTGATGTCAATTTTACTGGAAGCTAAGGCAGTAGTAGCACGAACGGGTGTATTCCATTCTTCCAATCCCCCTGTGAAATGCCAGTAGTTTCGGCGCTCCGTAAAAGACATTTTATTTAAGTTCAATGCGCCTCCGGCATTGTCGATAACAAAGCGTAAAACGTGCGCGCCTGAAGTTAAATCTACAGTGACCACAAAAGTACTCCAGGTATTTAAGTTGCCATAATCGGGTGCGGTGATCACACCAGTTTTGTCAACACCATCTACCTCAAGGTGAAATTTATTGGTGGTGCCTGCTGAAGCAATGCGCAGCGCCAAATTGTAAGTGGCAGTTTTGGCAACGTTCACAGAATATTTCAACCATTCACCAGAGTTTACCCATCCTAAATTGAATCCGCCTTCACTGCAAGTTTGTATGTCAACACCGTCAGTAGTTCGGTATTGTCCGCCGTTATTTGGCGCATCGTTATCATGGTAAGCAACGTCGCTGCAGCCATTATCAAAATCTTCAAATTCAATACTTCCAGGTATAGCGTTTGTTTTGTAGGGAGTTTGTGCTGTAGCACATCTTGTAATTTTACCGTAACCATCGAGGTTGTCTTGCACAATTTTAAAAGTGGTGGTTTGATTTGGAGTCATTTCTACCGGCAATGAAAATCCAACACTTCCATTTTCATCAATGTATAAAGTGCCACCATCTTTGCCGTTTACAGAGTACACAATTTCTTGAGATGCGCCATTGACAAGTTTGTAAATTTTCGGATTTTTATATGAACTCAATCCTTCAATGGCGATGGTTAATAATTTATCTCCTCCCGAAACGGTGAATTCGGCAACGCTTCCATCACCCGATTTTACAGTTGGAATCCAATTGTTTTTTTTCTTTACAGCGGATGTTCCAGCAGCAACATTGGTGATTTTCGGATAAGTAAAATTTTGTAAAGTTTGTTGAGCACTATTTATTTCATCGTTACTTGTTTTACCACCGTAAGGCATAAATAAATACGCAAATTTTAAAGTGTCGCCGGCTTTGATATTTAAATTGGATTTTTCTAAAACCAAATCATAGTAAACATAATTTCCGTTAGGAGTTACAGATCCATCGGGTTGGTTGTACACGCCATCGGGTTGGTGTTTCCACACTTTAAGAGCAATGGGAATGTTGTTTTGTTTTTGTCCGCCGATAGTGACACTTTTATCAAACACCTGCATGTATACGTTTGCTTCAACGCCACTCATACCTGTTGGAGTGCTATTGCCAATATCAAACGACCATCGTTTGTCTGATAAAGCACAAGCCGGATTGGCACCATCTAAAATAGTGGTTTGAATGGTGGAGGAAGCCTGATTAACGTCGGCAGGTACGCTGATGAAGGAGGGTGACATGCTGCCATCGGTATTGGATTTCCAAAAAGCATTGTAGTAAATTATTGGATTCGATCTGAATCGAAGCAAGGTGAAACGTTCATCACCGGTAACATTGAAATCTTGTTTGGCAATAAATTCAACATACATCAACAAACGGTTTTGAGTATTGTCGGGATAAGAATTAACAGTGTAGTTCACTTGTAATTTATCACTAACGGTGGAGTACTTAGTATCCAATGTAAAATGCGATAAATTGGGTTGTGGTACTTTGTAATCTTTGGCAATGAGCTCGTGCAAATCTAAAGTTGGAAATTCAAATTCCATGGCGTGCGCAAACTGAGCTTCTTCGCCTTTAATTCCTTCGCAACAAGGATGGCCCCACGACCATTGGGTAACGGTGCTGGAAAAACTTCTGATGTCTCCGCAATTGTGTGTCAATGGTTTTAAATCTACCGAACACCACACGCCAACATTGGAAGTTGAAATTGGAGTTTCACTTAAAACACTTCCGGTAGCTGCGAACTGACGCAAACCCCAACGATGAACCAAATGCAGCGACCGGAAAGTGATATTAACATTTTTGGTTAAGCGTACTGGAAATTCCGATTGCCCCCAAGCCACGCCCATGACTTCTAAGTTGAAGGGATCTATGTTTTTGTATGAACCTGTCCAATCGGGAATAGCTCCTCCACCTAAGGAGCGGGTGATCCCTAAATTGATGGGCAACACAAAACCATTTTCATCTTGCAAAACACCGGCTCCATCGGGAGTTGATGTTTTGTGGCGCATATATATCTGACGGGTATCGCTCGGACGGATGGAAATTTTTGCTGCCGGATAAAAGTTGTGCATGTCGTGAATGGCCGATCCCCAAGGCAAACCATCTGATGTGAATTCATAAATCCCTTGAATTTTATCGTATACTATCTGACTAACATTTTGCGAATAAAATTGAGTTTCGCTCGACACTTTTTCAATGGTGAAATCGGCAGATGAAAGCGGATTTAATTCAATGCGAATTTCTTCTAAAATATCTGCTTTCCCAGCTCCGAATGAGGCAGCGCCATACAATCGTCGGCCCCAATGAATGATTTGTACTTTGTCGGCATGATCACGTTGAAAATAGTTGGCCACATTCGCAAAGTGTTTCAACTTCATGGTGCTGCCGCTAATTTCAAATTGCACTTTTTGATTTAAGTCGCTGTTTGAAAAAGAAAATGCAAGCAAAGTTCCGTTTGGTCGTTCAATCACAATGGCACCCATCGCAATTTCTGTTTTGTTGACAGGCGTTAGCGACGCACCTTCATAAATTTGATAGGATTTAAAGTCGATAGGATATTCCATGAAAGATTCTTTGATATCTGCGAAATTGGCGCCGTGGTACGATACGCTATTTTCTTCAAAAATCTTGTCGGGATACATGTGGTATTGCGCTTGTGCTTGCGCATCGCTGTATCCAGCAAATTGAAAAGGACGAAATTTATAGTCGCGGTAATATCCAGCTGTAATATATGATCCGTTGTAAATCTGACTTTGTGAAGTGTTTGTCCATTTGTATCCACCGCTGGTGGTATTGATCACGAAATATGGTTTTTGATCATAAATAGTTGCGCCATCTACTACAAAGGATTCAAATCCTGTTGTGTGTCCGTTGTTATTTAAATTGTAAGTGATTACTGAATTGGTGTTTTCAATGCTGAATTGATTGCCATCATTACTGTAATAATCTACTACTTTCCCTTTGTAATCCACTCCCGGATTTACAATGGCGGCTGCTGCGTTGCTTTGCGCGTAGGAAGTATTGCATAGTACAAGTTCAAGAATGATAAAAAGCAGAAAATTGTTTTGTAGTAGTTTTTTCATTGCGGCCTTTTAAAAATGTTAGTGTTTTAAATTTAATATACTAGGGAAGGAGAGAGGTTAGATAATCATTCAATGAGTTTTGATTTTCATTCGTCATTGCCTGATTGTACGAACAGCTAGGGGTTGGAGTTCTGGAAAATATGTCAACTATTCGTTCATAAACTATTATTTTTAGTTCAAAAATTATTGGTTTTTGTTGAGAAAATAAACTTGTGAATTTATGCTTGAGATCGCTTAAATCTCTTTATTGAAAGGGTTTTTTGTACTTGTAAGAAATGGTATTTTAAAGTTTTTTACCCTTGCGTTTTTTCTTCTTTGTATTTTAGGGTACATTGCTACTTCAAAGCATTTGTAATAATTTGTAATACCTATTTTAAAAACTTATCTATTTATGAAAACAAAATTATTTTCGATTTCAGCACTTAGCGCTGCGCTCATTTTTTTATCTTCTTGTGAATCGGGTATTAGTATCTCCAAAAAAAGATACAGTGATGGATATTACGTGAGTGTGAAAGATGTTGAGAGAAATGGAAATGAAACTTCTAAGAAAATTAGTGAAAAGCAACCTGTGCATGCAGCGGCTAAGGAACTTACTTTTGAGGAGAATAAAATTGAAAATTTGAGTGCCGAAAATTTAAATGCAGTAGACTTTCCAAGTCCTGAAAAAACGAAGCAAAGAGTTAGTGAAAAAGTTGAACCTACTAAAGCAGAAAAAAAAGTTGTTTCTGTTAAAAACAGTATCATAAAAAAAATACAACAAAAAATTCCTGTAAAAAAGTCGAGCGAAAAAGATGGAGAAATGTCGGATACTTTTTTAATTGTTTTATTGCTAACGATATTGATTCCGCCAATTGGAGTTTTCATTTTTAAACAAGAATTGAAACCAACTATCATTGATCTTTTATTGATGTTAATTGGTTTTATACTTGCCCCGGCACTGGGTATTTTTGTGTTTTACGGCTTGGGTTATTTGTTGGGATTGATTTACGGCTTGCTGTATATTTTTCAAAAAATTTAGTAGTACATCACCACTTCTAATTGAAGTGCAGAAACAAAAACGACTTTAGCTACGTGATGTGCTAAAGTCGTTTTTTTTAATGCTTATCCCTAATCGTATCTGAAACGTTGATCACTATTTGGCCTCATCCTCTGTCCTTACGATAGCTCCGAAGGAGAAGGGAGCCTGCACAAAACCAATTTGCTTCTGCTTCAGTGCGTCATTGCGAGGAGCCGCGTTTTAGCGGTGATGAAGCAATCCCTAAAACACAAAGGATTGCTTCAATTTTTGAGGACAAAAATTATCGCAATGACGGACGTGAAGTTAATTGTTCTTCATTACTGGTAGTATAGCGGATAATCATTAAACAAATAATACGGATTTCCGTATATTTGATTATAAATCAACTGTTATGAGATTATTATTAGATGTAAAAGACAGTAAGGCAGAGTTCTTTATGGAACTGCTTAAAAGCTTTCCTTATGTTAAAGCTGAAACAGTTTCCCCAACGAAAGCCAATCTATTGAGCGATCTTAAAGGTGCGTTGCAAGAGGTTGAATTGGCTAAAAAAGGAAAGGTTAAACTTCAATCTGCTAAAGACTTTTTGAATGAATTATAAAGTTGATGTTACTTCATTCTTTAAGAAGCAAGCCAAGCATTTATTAAAAAAATACCCGTCCTTAAAAACCGAAATAGCTTCCTTAATTACCACCTTAGAATCTGACGCAACACATGGCACGTCAATGGGAAATGACTGCTACAAAATACGTTTAGGAATAGCATCTAAAGGAAAAGGGAAATCAGGTGGAGCAAGAATAATCACTAATGTTCATGTGGTAAAAACAACGGTTTATCTGCTTTCAATTTATGATAAATCAGAACAAGCGGACATTGACCCTAAAGAACTAAAAGCATTGATAGAAGCTATTAAAAGAGGACAATAACCAATCGTACTCATAGGGTGAATCCTTATATCGTCATTTCTTATCCGCAGAAGGCATCCTGCAAACTAAGCTGTTTTTTTTAGGTTGTGGTAGAGACGAAATGCTTTCGTCTATAAAAGAAAATATTTCGATAAAAAGGAAAAGGAATTCATCTTTTTAAAGACACAATCATGTGTCTCTACCACAACCTAAAAAAACTATGATTATCCGTTATTTTACCACTAATACAATTTTAACCACGGAGGGCGCTGAGAACACAGAGTCCTTGCGAGCGCAGAGCAATCAAGTTAACGTTGGAGATCACGGAGAGTGGCACCCGAAATAAGTTGTATTTTTTTTACGTCCTGCGCTCTGTGAACTCATTAAAGCAAAGCGCCTTTGTGTTCAAGCTCTGTGGCAATCTCCGTGTCTCTGCGCCCTCAGTGGTTAAAGAAATTAATTGAGATTCGGATATTATTGGGGATCAGCATTAAAGCCCTTATCAAATTAATGCTGCACCACAATCTGACTGGAAATAGTTTCCTTTTTCGGACTCACAATTCTTACGAAGTAAGTTCCGCTCGCGTAGTTTTGCGTAGGCAACACAAAGAGATTTTCTCCTTGCAAAGTTGCAATCATTGCTGCGAAAACTTCATTGCCTTGTGCATCATTAATGAAAATAAAATGTGATCCTGCTTCGCCTGATTGAAAATTCACTGTCATGGAAGCGCTGGTAGGATTAGGGAATAGTGCATTCATTTTAAATTCACTGCTGTTGTTGTCGATGGCAACGATGTTGAAGGTTTCATTTTGTCCGTCGTAATCATATTGTTTTAAACGATAGTAGCTGGTGCCGCTCGGTTGCTCATAATCCACAAAAGTATAGCTCAAAATATCGTTGTAATTTCCAGCACCTTTCACGGTACCAATGCTTTCAAAATTTATAGCGTCGGAAGATCTTTGGATTTCAAAATAATCACTGTTGATTTCGCTGGCGGTAATCCAAAAGAGTTCATTAAAGTTTTTCCCTTTTTCGCCAGTGAAGGAAACCAGTTTCACCGGAAGGGTGGAGGTTGGTACAATTTCACCTGATGCCAATTGACAAGCGGTGCGTGGCGTTCCGCTGGTGGGTTCCGTAAAAAATATTTGAGCCAATTTTCCAGCCGATAGTTCGGCGCTGGAACCAGAAAAAATTTGTCCGGAAGTACCCGTGGTGCAATTCCAGCTGCCTTGCCAGCCAGTGATGCGTAATAAGGTTCCACCTGTCCAGGTAGTGCCATTACTAGCAGCAAAGTTTAAAGCGTGACTGCCTGTGCCGAGCACAATTCTACTGTTGGCAGAGAGCGTGAGTGTTCCAACGGTTTCGCTGTAACCAGCTCCAGAACCTGTGGATAGATATCCTCCGTTCATGACCACATTACTGGAGTTGGAAATAACTCCTGATGCACCTAGTTGCAATGTTCCTGCAGATACGGTAGTGGTTCCAGTATAAGTGTTGGCGCCAGTTATTGTTTGTGTTCCCGATCCCGCTTGAGTGAGAGTTCCAGTTCCTGATATGACGCCGCTATAGGTGGAACTACTATTGTTGTAAAACACAACAGCAGAGCTATTGGCTATATTTCCATTTACTGTAGCGCTTGAACTGTTGTCGCCGAAATACAAGGTTCCGCTGCTAACCGTGATTCCACTTGATGGAGTAACAGCAATACCACTTACTAGATAATTACTTCCGCCGGAGATAGTAAATGCTCCTGAGACTGTGAGGGTACCTGAGCCAGTAAAAACTTTCTTTTTACTTCCCGAAGCAGTTAAAGTAGAAAGTGTTTGGTTGTAAGAATTTAAATTTAAATATGCTCCTGCGCCATCGCTGCTACCTCCCCAGGTGGCCGACATCGTTAGATCGGTACCAGTAGGTATGTAATTGTTTCCTCCCAGAATTAGTTTTGTAACTGATCCAAAATCTGCTTCAATATATGTAGCGCCAGTCCAACTTCCTGCTGCATTCAAATTAAATGTAGAAAGATGACTCTCTGAAGCTCCTCCTCCCCAAAACTTAAGGTAACCGGTTCCGGATATGGCGCCATTGAGAGTGTGTGAAATTGTGGCGCCATATACTCCAATTCGATTACTGCCGCCTAATGCAATTGTTCCGTTGTATGTCATTGCTCCACCATTGGCATAACCATATAAAACACCTCTTCCTCCTACGCCATCATCAGTTCCCGTACCGGTGGCAGTAATATTTTGACTAATAGTTCCGTTGGTCTGTCGCATTAGTTGTGCAGTGTTAGCAACGGTAATTGATGAGAAGTTTCCGGCAGCATTAGCCGAGGCAAAGCTTAACACGCCGTCGGATACATTTAGGGCACCGGCAGCAGTATTTGTTCCTGTAAGGCTCATAGTACCCGTTCCTGTTTTAGTAACAGCAAGGGTTCCGGAAGTATTTTTAAATGCGCCCGCGAAGGTCGTTGAAGTATTGTCGCCACCACAAGTGAGGGTAGGAGTGCCACCTCCCGCAACATTATCAACATCACCAACACCGGCAATTGATCCAACGGTTTCGCTGTATGTGTTCATGTCGAACACCGCAGAGGTACCAATGTACACCGCACTTGAGTTAGAGATTACACCAGTTGCGCCAAGTTTAATTTTTCCGGCATATACGAAGGTGGTTCCTGTGTATGTATTAGCGCCCGAAAGAGTGAGCGTAGCTGTGCTGTATTGTGTTACGCCGCCAGTGCCGGATATGACGGCTGATATGGTTATGTCGTCGCTTCGATTATAGGTGAGCGTAGCATTGTTTACAATACTCGTACTTGCTATGGAGCCGGTTGTGCTTCCGTTGCCCACTTGCAATGTGCCGGCGCTAATGGTAGTAGCACCATCGTAAGTGTTAGTGACGCCATATACTAAAGTTCCCGCACCTTGTACAGTAATACCAAATGAACTTGCAGCATCATTAATAGCCACCAGCAATGTAGCGGTATATCCATTGGTGTTGATGTAGGAAGCAGCGAGCAGATTAACATATAATTGCCCTGTTGAACTTCCGCTGGCATGTGAATTCGTTGCAAAAAGATTGTTGGTGCCGCCTGCTGTGAGTGTGCCGCCATTTAAATTTAAGTTTGTTGTATGAGGAGGAGTGTTCGCGCTATTTCCATCATCATCTTGTTCGGCAGTGACATAAATGCTGTTGGCTTGCAATGTGCCGCCGGAGTTGAGATTTACAGTTAAATAATCGGTGTTTGTATTTCCTGATCCGGTGCTATTGAAGACATCACCAGCAATGACGGTTCCCCCATTGATCGTTACAGTACCTGTTCCACCGTCATAGTGAACAACACGCCACCAAAAATCTAAAGTTCCTGATGAAACGGTTACTGTTCCAATACCATTCCAACCTACCATCATGGCGTCGGCAGTTACATTGCCACCAGTAAAATTTGCGGTACCGTTTGCACCAAATCCAACCACCACATAACCACCTAAAGCATCAATAGAGCCTCCAGATACAGTTAAGGTTCCTCCGTTGGCGCGCAACCTGTTTCCATATTCAATTTCAGCTGAAAGAGTAATTGTACCACTTGTAATATCTAAAGTTCCTGCAGTGACATCTACATTTCGAAAAGTTAAACTTCCAGTTGGAGAAAATGTAAATGTTCCACTTCCTGTTTTCACCAGGTTAATGGCATTTGTCAATGTTCCTGTGTAAGTTGTGCTGGTATTTGCGCTACCTACAGTAAGTGTTTTTGCAGCTCCTCCGTTGTTTATGACTGCGCTTCCACTTGCGGTTAGGCTACCTCCTGTAAGATTGTATGCTGCCATTTGAATAGTTCCCGTACCGTTTAATGTAAGTGTGCCCGTTGTGGTATAGTCCGCAGTCATGGTAACCGTAATTCCTGTATTTACCACAATATCATCAGCTGCTCCGGGCACGGCAGCACCACCCCAGGTTGCGGTGTTGCTCCAGTTTCCTGTAACCGATGCTGTTTTTGTTGCCGCAAACGAAGAAAAAGCGCAGAACAAAAAAACAAATGCGATATAATTTTGAATTTTTTTAATCATGATTTGTGTCAAACTTACCCGATTTATACTTGATGTATAGCATATATGTTTCCGTTTATTCCATTTCGAAGTTAACTATTTTATGTCATCTGATTTAGTGTTCAAATAAACCGATCACTGTTTCAAATGCTTATGAACAGCGTCGATAGTAGAATGCTAAGTAAAAAAATCCATTTTCAGTTTTACCTGAAAATGGATTTCAAACAAACAACCCCTGAAAAAACTATCTTGATATAATTATTTTTTGTGTACTGTTTCCAACTGTAATTAAATAAACACCATTTGCTAAGTCTCCAATGTTGATGGTAGACGAATTTTGTTGAATGGTGTTTTGAAAAACAATTTGTCCGAGTGCATTTTTAATTTCCAAGCCTTCGCCAATTTTATTTGCTGAAGTAAGAATGCTTAAATGATCGGCAGCCGGATTAGGGAAAACATTTACTGTGCTTTCTTCGCTAAATTCAAAAGTAGAAGTAGAGGGATCTACTTCAATGTTTATGCTGTTGAGATTAAATCCACCGTTGGATTTTACAACGTTGAAGCGTAAAATATGCAATCCTGCTGTTAATGCTGTGCTGGAGGTGAAGTCGGAATAGCTTTGTAAGCCTGCTGTTTTAGTCACTGCAACTACGCCGGTTTTATCTTCACCGTCAATTTCGATGCTGTATTGATTGCCATCGGTAGCAGCGGCAATTCGGCCGGTGATGATGTAGTTGGTGGCCACAGGTACTTTGATCAAATATTCCATCCATTCGCCAGTGGATGTCCAACCAACATTGTATCCGCCGTTGGCATCGCCACAAGTTTCAATATCTACCGCTTCGGTGGTTCGGTATTTATTTCCGTTGTTGCTGGCGTCAGTGTCGTAAAAAGCATTGCCTTGCCCGCCTTTATTGAAATCTTCCAATTGAATGGTACCGGGAATTGCAGCAATTGCATTAGGATAATTGCCAACAAATTTGATGAAATCAATTTTCACTTTTCCGGAAGAAGCGGTGGAAGGGTCTAAACGAATTTGATTGATTAATCCCGTCCAGGTTGCTGTTGCACTTAAATCAATAATGTAGTAACGCATTTTTGTGTCGTTGGCAACAATAGGGAAGCCCACTCTTTTAGCTCCCTCATAATTAGTTGATGTAGTGGTCACCCAAAATAATTCGCCAGATGTAGCAGAAGTTAAATTTTGCATTCCAATTACAACATATTTGAAATCGCTAGCTGCGATGCCTAAGTTAGATGGAGAGTGAAAATAAGGATCGCCTGCCGTTACATTCAGTTCAGCTATAGAATTGGCAGTAGATGCCACACTTAAATTCATGAGGGTATTCCATCCTTCTAAAGAACTGGTGAAGTGCCAGTAGTTTGGAACCGAAGCGGTATCGCAACCAGCAGCTGAAGTTTTGCCAGTGTTGCCACCAACGCAAGTGTTGCATTTGTCTTTGTATGCAGTACCACGCCACACACCATTGCAATCTCTACGGTCGATTTGCGAAAATTCAATTCGGTCAATAGAAATTTTATCGCCTGCAGTACTTCCGTTACTTGCCTGAATAAGGGTTTGTTTCATTAAACCATAATAATTTGCCTCACCTGCTAAATCCACTACATAATCTTTGTAGTCACTATCGCCATTGGTGATTGGAAAACTTTTTCCGCCATTACCACCTTTGTCGGTAAAGGCCCACCATGATATTCTGCCTTCGGTTTTGCTACCGTTGTTTTTCATTCGAATATGGTAATAGCGATATTTATCCATATCGATATATAAATAATCAGGACCCCATGAGTGGCCATTGCCGCCAGTAGCGGTTAATTCAACAGTTTGGTCTGTTGTGCTTGCAGATAGGTCGGCTTTAATTGCAAACCAATTTGCAATTTCATAGCCTTTGTCCCACAGTGTATCCATGCATACTGCTAAGCCGGTATTACCACCGGCACATTTACCACAACCATCCATAAAAGCAGTTCCATTGAGTACGCCAGCGCAATCGTAAGGATTTTCAATGCGAACTGGAATAAATTTGCTAGTGGATTTATTGCTGGTGTTTTTGGCAATTACTTCTAATTCGTACAATCCATTAGGATAAGAAGCAGTGTTGAGTGCCCAGGTGTATGCAACAGAATTGTCGGTAGAAGTAGCTTTTACAGTGCCGTTTTGCTTTAGGTTAAAAACCACAGAGCTAATGCCATTGCCATTGGTTACACCATCGTTGCTGGCAGTAGCACTTACATTTATATTTCCTGTAATTTTTTCGTTTTCGCTTGGAGAGCTAATGGTAACATAGGGGGCTGTATTGCTGGAGTTTTGAATAGAAAGCCAGTCGAATAAAAAATCGTCGCTTAAGGCTTCAATTGAAATTATATGATTGCCCTGACTAAGATTTAAATTGAGCGTTTGAACACTAAAATCTCCAGAGCCAAATGATTTTGTTCCTACTGCTACATTGTCCACCCATACGCGCACTTCATTGCCAGCTTTTGCAGATGAAAGCGACAGTTTTAAAGTGTAAGTTCCTGCGCTACTCACCGTGTAGGAGTAATTCCACCATTCGTTTGTTTTAATGCCAGAGATGTAAAAGTTGTTGGAAAGGGCAGTCATTTTAGTTAAATCCACCATTTCACCCATTCTACTGTCTAAGTGATCAAAGTTGCTGAACTCACCGCTGGTTAGGTAATTATTGCCTTTTTTTTCAAAATAAGCAACCCCTTGTCCGCCATGATCAAAGGCTTCGGCCTGCACAATGTCGTTTATAGCCCATCGCTTTCCTAAATAGGGTCGTGAATCCATATTTGCAACATCAAGTTGGTTACCTGTAGGCGAAGTAATTAAAATGTTTTCGGTGCGTTCATTATTGTTGTAACGGGCAATAAATTGAAACCATGCTTTTGAACCGTCCCACCAATAAACGTTGTCGGTGGCTGAATTGTAATCTGATTGTGAGTAAACTCTTCTCAAAGCAGTGCCATTGTCGTATGGCCATTCTGGGTGTGATGCCACATTCATTTCTTGCGGAAAGCCTTCTACAAAAAATTTAATTTTATCTCCAATACGTGCTTCACCAAAACTAATAGTCATTTTATTAGGTGTATAATCGGTCATTCTAAAGCGGTAAACTCTTGACGAATTTACCATTACAGGTACTTCCCAATGAGGACCAAGTGGACGGTTGTGGGCTTGATGGCCGTCGGACCACTCGGCATACAGCGTTGATTTAGTTTCTTCGGTGATGTCGTGTATCACGAAGCGCATGCGGGCGAAAGACTTGTTGGTGGTTGAACCTCCTATATCAGAGAGATTGTCCAATTTTGTAAATGAATCATCGGTTAAAAAAGGATGATTAAGTACCGCCCACTTGTTGGCAGCACCTAAAACCTCACCGGTTTTATCCCAAATCATGGAGGCGAAGGTGTTTTGTTCTTCTGGGTTTCCCTCATTTGTTTTCGACAGATGCATTACTCTTGCATTTTTTTTGCTGCAATTTTGCATTGTAGCTGGCAGATTTTTACTTGCACCACCAATCATGGTTAATAAAGCTTGGTTGTGTTTATCAAAATTTTCGAAATGTGTGTTTACAAATTCGTGGTTTCCATCATACATTGCTGTGCCGTACATCATTACATCGGGCGAGCTCGTTAAATTGGCCGAATGCCCTACCATTAAACTGTTTGAAAATGATCCGTAAAAAGTAAATACATTCCCGCCTTGGTGTGTATATGGATTTGCCGTCATGGCGTTATCAAAGGTGGCATAATTTCCTCTCCACCAAAGTGTGCGCATGCAATGGAAGGAGGTAGCATTTTTAACGACTTGACCAGCTGGACAATGGTAGTGTGTCGCCTCTGTTCTTGCTCTATCGGCTACGTCGGCAAAATCCACAATAAATCCTGAGTAACAGCCATGGGTTCTGTTGCCGTCAACATTGCCTAGGGGTTTATCATTTACTCGTACGTTTGGGTCGTAGGATGGTCCATCAGGATGATCCAGCAAGGCATACCAAATCCCCGAACCGCAACTTGAAACAGCATTGTGCACTAAATTGTTGGTAGGGTGCGATACCCAAATTCCGGCAGGACCATCAATACGAGAAGGCATATTGAAAACATCACTGGGGCGAATGACTTTGTCGGCTTCAGGTTTATGCACGTAAGAAATTAAGTTGTTTACCACATTGGTTCCAGTTTCATTTCCATCTTCCAAAAAGATGGCGTGCCCACGGATGTCATAAATAACGTTGTCTTCCACCGTTGCATTTTGTGAAGCATGCACCGTTACTGCTCGCTGATAGCTATGGTGCACAGAAGATTGTTTAAAGTATTGTCCTGTAATATCGCCCATCATGTGCCAGTGAAAAGGATAGCGGGCGAGCAAACCAGCTTGTCCCATTTGATACAATTCAACGCCCGAAAAATAAGCTTTGCAACCGTTCATCACCATGATTTGTCCGCCAAACATATTGGCTTCGGAGCTGGCATCGCCTTGAATTTTAATGTTTCTGGTTAATAAACCAACTTCAGCTCTTTCGTCCAAAGTCCATGATTTTGTACCATTGCTAAACGTTTGCAGTTGGCCAAAATGGCTATAGTTTAAAGCTTGAGAAAAAGTAATGGTTTTTTTGTCGGCTGAAACCGCAGTGATGGTTCTTTTTTCGGTTTCTGTGTAGGATAGTTTTCGGTCTAAATCATGTTCACGTCCTGTTGTGGTGATAATCATTTCTTCACCTGCAACCCAATCCACAGCATCTTGCAAGGTGATGGAAGTGCTTCCTGCGGCAGCGTTGGCGTTGAGCATGGTCCAGCCATAACGTACTTTTCCATGAAAGGATAAAATACCACTTCCCATGGTGCCAATGATTTTGGTGCCCATTCCCATTACACTTGCATTTTTATCACTTCCTTTTAAAGTAATAACAGCTTTTTTTGTGTAGGGGTTTGCAGCAGTTCCCCACTCAAATTTACCATGCACCATAATTACCTCGGCTGATAAAGTAAGGTCTTTGGTATAGTCGGGAGTGAGTGTACCGTCAATGTATAATTCTTTGATATCGGCATTTTGATTCAATACCACTTTTAATCCTGTGGGGATATTTACAATTTCACCGGCTTGTGGTGGACGACCTAAATTCCAAGTGGAATTGCTCGACCAATTTAAAGTTTGTGATGAATTGCCAACAGCGGTAATGGTGGTTTGAGCATTGATTGATAAGGGCACTACACCGATGAATACAATCAATAAAAACTTTACTGTGCAGAGTATGTTTATTTTCATTCTGATAAATTTTAATAGTAGTGATACGTAGACGAATGAATTTAGGACTAAAAGATTTCTAAGACTTTTGATAATCATTCAAATGATGTGATTTTTACGTCACTATGATTTTGTACGCAGTCGGTAATTAATTGTTCAGTCGTGAATAAGGATAGTCAGCACTTGATTTTCAATTTTTACAAAGTATAATCCTGCGCTCAATGATCTTGCTTCAAAAGTATTGTTCTCTGCACTATTTAGAGTGAGAGTCATTACGTACTATTGCTCTCACTTTCTACATTGTAACAATCACCTTTTGCACTTTTGCACCC
>JAPLEZ010000136.1:6261-7383 GCA_026390935.1 Bacteroidota bacterium | reverse complement strand
AACAAAATACAATCCTGAAGAAAGATGCGATAAATTCATTTCTTCGTTGATTAATGTTGTTGCTGTGTAAGTGCGTTGTGCAACTTCGGCTCCTGTTACATTTAAAACTTTTAGAGTTACGTTGGATTGTTCTTGCATCTCCAAATTCACCGTTACGATTCCAGTGCTTGGATTTGGATACAAAGACAATACATTTACATTTGGCGCTGCAACTTCCATAGCTTCAGTTGCCGCTTCGGCTTTAAACGAAGTACCACATGCACCAACCAAAGTCCAAGGTTTACCAACTCCACTGTAAAAAGCAGGAATTTGATTTTGTGTTGCAACATTTGCTTTGTAAATATTACCAGTTAAAGAAACCAAAGATCCAGCTGTATAATACTTATATGCATCATAAGGAAACACTGTACATCCATCAGTATAATTAGAATACACATAAACTGCAGCTGATGAAGTGCTGCCCCCTTCGTTATCAAATGCCTGTGCAGTGTAAAAGCTAACACCAGCCTGTGCAGCAAAGGTAACTGTAAATGGACGTGAAGTTTTTTCACCCACTACAATTCCATTTCTGCGAAACACAACTTTGCTAATATCTCCATCTGCATCACTGGCACTGGCAGTTAATGTAGTGGTTGCCGGCTTTAAAAACACACTATTGTTTAGCGGACTCGTAATGGCAACTGTTGGTTTTAAATTTTGTTGAGGACAAGCGTTGCCTGCTTTCCAAAATCCGATGCTTGCCTGAGTACTTGGACTAACATTGAAGTTGTTTGCGATACACGTATAGTAAAAATTATTGTTTGATACTACATCTCCAATTATATAAGCAGTTGTTGCATTCCATGCAGACACACCACAATTAATCACAGAAACAACCGAAATATTTACGATGGTTGATTGTGTTGATTTGTTTTTATTATCATACGCAACTGCTTTGATGGCATGAACGCCTGGTGTCGCTTTCCAAACAAAAGTGTACGGTGCCTTCAGTACTACTCCTACCAATTGATTATCAATTAAAAAATCAACTTCTGAGATTGAACCGTCAAGATCAGCTGCATTTGCTGAAATTGTTACCAAAGCTCCTGCATTGTATTTTTTATTGGCAACAGGATTTGTAAT
>JAPLEZ010000136.1:0-6234 GCA_026390935.1 Bacteroidota bacterium | reverse complement strand
TGTAATTGAAACTGTTGGAGGTGTATTATAATCAACTGTCACAATTTGTGATGTGCTCGTAGCTCCCTGATTGTCGGTCACCTTTGCAGTAAACTTGAATTGGCCCGATGAAATAGGAAATGAAATTTTGTAAGGACTTGAAGTTCTCTCTCCACATTTATTACCATTGGCAAAAAATTCAACTTTACTTACATCTCCATCAACATCGCTTGCAACGGCAGTGACAAATGCTGTGTCTGTGCGGAAAACAGTACTGTTGTTCAGCGGACTTGTAATAGAAACTTTTGGAGCTTGATTTACACCCGGACAAATGTTACCAAATTTCCAACAAAAAACACCTTGCGCTACATCCGGACTTATATGAGTATTTGCAGCAATACAGGTTACCAAGTAATTTTTGTAGGATACAACATCACCTACTTTGTAATTTGTGGTTTCATTCCACTCTGGCACACCACACATCACTCCACTATTCACTGTAACATTTACATAACTCAATCCAAATGCTCCTTTATTATCAAAAGCAACCGCTTTTAAAGCATGAGTCCCGCCCACAGCCTTCCACACACAGGTGTATGGCGCTTTAGTAGCTACTCCAATTTCAGTTTCATAATCATAAAAATGTACACTGGAAATTGTTCCATCAACATCACTAGGAACGGCAATCATTGTTATTGGCGCGTCCCTATTGTATGTTTTAGTTGTTACTGGATTAGTTAACACAACTGTTGGACTTACATTATTTAACGGCGCCGGACTTACAACAAATTGCGTTGTTGTTGTGCCCACTGCCCCTAAATTATCATATGCTTTTATTGTAAGGGTATGCGTACCTGCGCTTGCATAAGTATAATTGAATTCATGAGGAGTGATCACACTTGTAGCTAATAATTTTGTTCCCTCGTAATACTCCACTTTAGAAACACTTCCATCCACATCAAGAGTATTTGTGCGTATAAATATATTACCTGGAGCTATAAAATTTGTGCTGCTTGTTACTGCTTTAACAGAAACATTTGGCGGCGTATTTCCTACTTTAGAAATGTAACCCAAGCCGCTAATTTCGGTACCAGCTACATTACCTGCGTACATGTAATTAATGTTGTTACCATCAGCACCATAGAAAAAAGCTTTGCCCTCATTTTGACGAAATGTAAGTGCAGGACCATAAGAGTAAGGAGCTCCCACCACTGCCATGTTATACCCTATTGCAACCGAATGACCGAAATCACCATAGTAAGTTGGCGTAGTTGCCGAATATCCTACAGGAAGTAATGTCTTGGCAAAAACTAATTTATCAGCAACGATATTTAAAATAGCTGCCTTTTGTATGTTACCTGGATCACCTACAATTACTTTGTCTTTGTAAATTTCAACATCCCATCCAAACTTTGAATAGTTAATACCAGCAGAGGCATTGTAAGCAGCAGGTCCATTCCAGCTTACAAAATCAGGCGAATAAGAATCTATCAAATTCCAAACACCATTTGTTTGTTTGTACAATAATATTTTTTTTGCACCAGTGGCGCCAACCACTAAATAATCACCATACATAGCCACTGCACAACCAAAAAGATTGTCGACAGGTAAATTAGTCGGTTGAATTTTTTGGGTTCTTGTCCAACCACTTGCATTTTGCTTCCACAACTCCACATATCCACGTGTGTTGGCAGCTGCATTCGGGTTATTAGGTGCTCCAACTACCATCCAATCGCCGTATATATCCAAACTGGCTCCATATCTATCACTAGTTGTACTGGTTAGAGGCTTTAAAATAGTAGAGAAATCCTTTTGAGGAACACCGTTTACATTTTTTGACATATAAACAGAGTTTTCCAAAAAGGTCCCTGCAGCTACCCAATTTTGATTCATACCCAAAGCATGACCAAAGCCAACAGTAGGATATTCATGTGGGATGGGAGTTGTTGCCTGAAATAGAAAAAATCCATCTTTATAAACATTAATGTGATCGTTAAACTCAGTTCCTAAAATGGTGTACCCATTGAATTCAACTGAGGAAAATCCAAATTCATGTGCTATCTCACTTGAATTTGTAAAATTTAATGGCATTGCTGCGTAGCGGTTTTGCGCATTAAGGGACACAGCAGCACCAACCAATAAGGCGAATGCGGTGGTAATGGTTTTTTTCATACTCAATAATTTTAGTTTAGATAATTCCGGAAACTAAAATCATATTAATATGAATGCACAAACAACTTAAGTATTGTATGGAATGTTTCCACCGGCAAGCGGCGAATTTCATTTATTAAACGGAAGATGAAAGCAAAGAAAAACAGACACTTAAATCATCACAGTTGAAATGCCTGCAAAAATTCTTCTTTGTTCCGGCGCGATACATCGAGTTCAGCGCCATCCAGCAAAGTCACAGTACCTCCATCTCCTTTGGTGTACTTCTTTATGTAAGATACGTTGATAATATGCGACTTATGAATTCGGAAAAATTTTTTGCGGGGCAGTAAACTTTCAAAATCTTTTAGCGTTTTTGAAACCAAATGTTTCTCTCCATTTTTCATAAAAACATAAGTGTAATTCACATCTGATTGGCAACGAACAATATCGTTTACAATTACAAATAAGTAGCCATCGCGCAAGGGCAATATTATTTGCTCAATTTCTTCCTTGTTTATGTTTTCAATAAAATGATCAATTTTATTTACCATCTGATCTTTGCTGGAGAGCTCCACTCGCTCCACTGCCGACATCAACTCCTCAGGATCAATTGGTTTTAGCAGATAATCCAGAGCCGCATAACGAAGCGCTTTAATCGCGTAGTTTTCGTGAGCAGTAACAAAAATAACTTCGAAATTTTTTTTGCTGCATTTTTCTAAAAAAGAAAATCCGTTTTGAACCGGCATGTTGACATCTAAAAAAACCACATCGATATCTTCTTTCTCAGTGGCCTGCAATGCTTCATCAACAGAGGCGCACAGCGCAACAACTTTAACATTAGTGCAATAAAAAGCTAAGGTGGTTTTTAGCACTATTCTGCCATCTTCTTCATCGTCAACAATAATTGCTTTTAGTGGTTTGTTCATATTTCAAAAGTTAAAAGTACTTGCGTTCCAACAGCTTGAGGGATCTCCACAAACTCAATAGAAAAAATTTTACCCAACTGATTGCTCAGCAGCGTCAATCGTTCATTCAACAGCTGCAATCCTTTGGATTGATGTTTTGTGTTTCTTTTAAGTTCCAATGATTTCTTTCTTCCAATGCCATTGTCGTTAATACATATAATTAAATTGCGTTCATTGATAGCCAATTTCAATTCTAATTTTTTCTCTGTACTCAAAGGCATTAATCCATGCCAAATGGCGTTTTCAATTAATGGCTGCAATACAAAAGTGGGCACTTTAATGGATTCCGTATCAACAGCACCTACCATAGAAATGGCGTAGCTAAATGAGGAGCCCAAACGCATTTGCTCCAATTCCAAATACATTTTTAAATTTTGAAGTTCGTCGCTTAACACTACAAAATCCCTATCAGAGTTTTCTAAATTCTGACGAATCAATTTGGAGAACAGCACCAGAAATTTTGAGGCTTCTTCCTTTTTATCTTGAATGATTTTACTTTGTATAGAATTTAATGCGTTGAAAATAAAATGCGGATTCATTTGCTGCTTCAGCTCTGAAATACGAAGTGTAGCGTTTGCTTTGCGAGTGGTAAGCAATTCGGTTAATACCTCGTTTTTTTCCTGATAGCTGTCGCGAATCGATTCGGCAATGCCGATTGATAAAAATATAAATTGCACTACAATCCCTATGTTTAGGGAATACACCGTAAAAACATTGGAAACTATCCAACCGTACTTTTCTCCAAATGATATAAACGCCGAGGCATTAAAAACTACAAACGACAATAAAAACCAGCGGTTTTTATTGTATTGTCCTTTGCATGCAATGAGTCCGAGCACAAAACACAATTGAAAAAGAACAAAATCAATGGAATAAAATATGAGCGTTTGATCAACAAACAATTGCGCCACAAAAAGTGCAAGAGTTAAGGGAATAAAAACGCGCAATATTTTGTTCAATAATTTATGCCTCAACTTCAACTGCAAAAAGCTATTGCAAAACAAAAACAAGAAAACCACACTCAACGATAAACTAGCTCCATCAATGTAAGGATTAAACATTGGATAACTTGGCCACAAAAACTGAAACCCCATGCCATTGCTGGCCACAAGAAAAAGCAACAAACTAAATCCGAACAATATATAATACAAATAATGCCGATTTTTTAACAGCAAAAAATAGATCAAATTGTAAATCAAAATAAGCAACATCAAGCCATAAAACACGCCCAAAAGAAGGTACTCTTTTAAGCTGTACTCCATAAAGTTTTGTGAAGTTCGAATGACAGGTTTTAGCAAATTATTTCTGCTCGATTTAATTTTTAAATACACCACAGCACTGTCGCCTTGCTGTAAATTTAAATTGAATCCGGGATTTTTATGTTGAACGTTGCGCTCTTCAAAGGGCCGCGCAAAACCATTGCACTCACTCTCAAATGCTGTTGAGTTAACCGATACAAAACAACACACATCATCTGTGTCAAAGTCGTACAATTCAATTCGAAAACTCTTATTGCGGGTGGAATTTTTCACTTTAAACAACAACCAGTAAGTTGATGCTGGATGCTCCAAAAAGAAATTTCTTTTGGTACCGTTGCTAAAAAGAGAATCAGATTTTTTAAGTACACTTTCAAAACTTACCGACGCGTTTGAATCTTCGTAAATTGAAATATTACTTTGGTAAACAAAAAAATCCTTGTCGGTTTTTAATTCAATAGTTGTTGGAATAGCGCTTTTCCCAAAAGCACTAACCCCCATCAAAAAACTCACTATCCACAGCACATTCTTCATTACAACGAATTGTTATCATCAAAAAAAACATGCGAACCTCATCTCTGCAGTCCGAATGTAATGGCATATATTTTTTTTACAACTTTAAATCCGACCACCAATACACTCCCCTACCAGTTTGTTGATCATCAGTGTACTTTGTAGAAGTGGAGAAATCAACACAAATTGAGGTGGCCGTCAAATTTGGACCATACTTTTGAGCTTGCGCTGTCAATGCCACTCCTGTAATTGCAACTAAAGTGAGTAAATGCTTTTTTATAAATTTAATAGGCTGAAGAATCAATAAATAATTTGTAAGCAAATGCAATTTGTGTCTCCTTATCAAAAGTCTAATTGGAATTTTGTTCTTCTTATCTAAGATTTTATTCATGCAAAAAAAATTGAAAATTCTATTCCATCACCACTTTAGTGATGTGCACCACAGCGCATTTACCACCTAAGGTACCGCATCCAGTTCCGCTTTCACCATTACCATTTGCCTTGATTCGGAAACTGGCAATAGTTTTTATATCCAATCCCGCAGCAGTTTTATTGATTACATACTCAAATGTTTTATAACCTGAAACGGGCGCCGAACGCCAAAACCCATAGTCGCCAGCATAATTTAAATTCCCTCCGTTTTGAACATAGGCCATAATACCCGGACTGGTTTTTGGCGGATTTTCAACGTAGGCTGTAAAAGTAATTTTAGTCACTGCTGACATATCTTTCAAGCCTGCATACTGCAAAATAATTCCTATGCCCGGATCATTCACATCCCAAAAATTACCTGTTGCTACCACTCCCGCTTTCCCGGTGTCGGCCGACAGTACAGCATTGAAGCCTGTAAACGCACCCAATTGCAAGGATCCGCTAGTTTGATTTAAATTCACCTTTCCATTCTCAATTGGAAAATCCCACTCCGCCAAAATTCCTGGCGCTGGTTTGCTAAAGGTAATGCTATCAACATTTGTAATGGCTTGTTTATAAGTACCACCCGACTTAAGATGAACACTCATTGTATCTTGCGCCGATAAGTTGCTGCAAAGCAAAACAAATGCTGATAAGACTGAAATTACTTTTTTCATTTTGGATTTGTTTTTATTAATGGGTTATGATCAAACGTTTTGTTATTCTTTGATTGCCTTCGCCAATGCTCAGCAAATAAACTCCAGTTGGCAGCACTGCCGTTGAAATTTTAATTTTGTTGGAGCCAACAAAAGCTTCTGTGTTTTGTTGCAAAAGCAATTGACCTTCTATAGTGTAAATATCCACTCGCACTTTTGCTAATGCTTCCGAATTGAATTCAACAGTCAATTCATTGTTGACCGGATTGGGGTAAACTGTGAAAGCATCAGTCTTTGTCATTT
>JAPLEZ010000098.1:3424-22861 GCA_026390935.1 Bacteroidota bacterium | reverse complement strand
GGACGGCACAATGTAAATTGGTGATAATGGACTCGCCTCTCTATGGTAATAAGCTAATTGCTTTGCAGCAAATGATTGTAATTTATACTTAGCATTTTGAACATTGGGCTTATTTGTTAAAAAATTTTCTGAAAGTCCATAGATTAAAGTTTGAATCCCAAAATTAATATTCGCCCCTTTCTGAGGACTATCCAATGAAATGAACAACTTACATTGATGATCTATATTTTTTTCTTCCATTGAAGCCAAAGCAAAACGAGTAATCAATCCACCCATACTTGGACCGATTAAAGTTAATTCTGCATTAGTTACTTTTTGCTGATTTATATATTGAATGATATTTTCATAAAGCTTTGCATTAGAGGCGATATCTCCTGCGCCTTGTGTCCAATCAATAAAAACAACATCATAACACTTCTCTTTTATTGCCTGAATCAAATCCTGAGAATTCCCATTTAAAATCTCTCCTGTTGTATACGCATACATCCCTCTTGTATCATCTGTACTAGAAGGTGCATTGTATAAACTTCGCTTGTTACCAGGATCAAAGCCATCAACAACAACCAATGGTTTTGTTAATTTTCTGGTACTAGGATTAGCGTAATAAATAGAAATAATTGCATCATAAAAATCTCCCCCTCCTCCATAAATAGCTAAACCTTTTGTAGACGCATTAAATTCCTCATCGGGGAGTTGGGGAACAGTGCAATATAAAACCTTACCAAGTGGACGTGTAGATTTCACATCATTTTGTGTGGCAGTAACTTGATATTTATAAGTGTAGTAAGATTTAAGATTTTCTGAATCTTCATACATTATATTTCCACCCACATCAAAATGAGTAAATTTTTTAGTTATTATATATTTAGTACTCCACGTTTGTCCTCCATCATCAGAACGCTCCAGAGCTAATGTTTGTGTAAAATCATCCAGCGATTTATAATCCTTATTATTCATAATAGGGATGGCAACTTCTATCGAATTTTTTAACAGGCTAATTTGTGCTTTGGCTGGAAAGCTAAACAGCGATATTGTCAAAAAGAATATTGTATAATTTTTCATGTTTTTATTTGTAGTTGGAATGATTAATAATAAATCGTGTCAGTATACTCAATATTAGATCCTATGTATATTGTGTCATATTTAGATATCCAACCGGTAGATGAACTCAGTGAAATTTTAAAAGGAAGAGAAATATTAACATCACTGGGATAAGCCGACTCCATGTAATAGGTAAATGGACCTTTCCCAATAAAAACAGTATGATTTAAGGAAGGATCTGCTGGTCCCCAATTAGCTAATAAATAATTGGAATAATTTTGTAAAAAGGTAACATTAAGAACATCACTATCAGTTGAAGGAGAAGATTTTTTTTGTAAAACGAGGGTCAAAGAAGGCCTCCTTTTCATTTCAAGAACAACATCATGCACACCTCCTCCTGATATATCAGTGTAATCATTATTGTTTGGGTCATTTCCTATAGGACTATAATTGCTTTTTGAAGGAATTATATAGCCTCCCCTACTTGTTGAAGTAATAGAAAGTTCGAAATTACCGTAATCATTCGTATGAATTTCATCTGAATAACTTTCTGTTTCCGAGCAAGCTATATAGCAACTCGTTGGAATAGTGCTCACAAATTTAACTTTAGCATTTGCTATTGGCTGTTTTGTATCTGCATCAATAACTTGACCTTTAACTGTAGTAGTATATTCTTTTTCACAACTACAAAAACCAATCATTATAAGACAGAGAAAAGAAGTGTAAAATATTTTTTTCATGACTTTATTTTTAATATCCAACTTGGTACAACACATTAACTAATTTTTCTCAAGCAATTTGACAATGGAAGCTTTCATTTCATCCATCTCTTTTTGTTGCTGGATGATATACAAAGTCAACTCTTCAATTTTCTCCATTTGTTTTACTTGCATTTCACCTAATGACAATCCATTATCAACAACATCGGCAGCAGTGTTAATATTGGGAAGATGCTTGTTTTGAGAAATATATTTATCCAGTTCGTTTAAAGGCATCAACTCGTAATTTTTTTCAAAAACATAATCAGGAAATGTTTTTAATGTGACTTTTATTTCACGGGCGTAAACAGTGCTATCAGTGGTATTTACCCGAAAAACGCTATATCCCGATCTAGTAGATACATCAATACCTCCATTACCTTTGAAGGTCACACCTCCAATAATTACTCTAGAATCAGCCATTTTAATGCTCGCTGCCCCTGGAATTGAAGTATTAGCAATTTCAAAAAAATGGCCATAAGAATTTGCATGAAAAGTAGTTCCAATATGATAATTATAAAACCCTTTAATATTCAGTCCCGCATAATATGCTGTAGTAGTTGACCACTGTCCAACATTAAAAACTTCACCTGTACTTTTGAGAGTGATTTCAGATTTTGGAGCAATAATTTGCAAAGCAGTTTCAGGATCATTTGTCCCAATCCCAACATTGCCCCCTGAATAGGAAATATTGCTTCCACTCCTAATCCAATCCGGTGCTTTCCACATTGCATTTCCATCACCATCTACAGAAGTTAAAACATAGTTGCTTCCTGCTCCATTCCCCTGAAATCTCAGCGATCCATTTACATGTAATTTTGCTGTTGGTATCGCTGTTCCCAATCCAAAATTCCCATCACCATCAAAAGTAAAAACCTGACCGATTTTATGATTTTGATAAACCAATTGATCGGTATTGAAATTGTACCTGACAGTTGCATAGTTTCTATAGAAAGTATTCACGCCATTGGCATCAGGTCTATAGGTGGAGAAATCAATTCCGCCAAGGTTTTTTCCGTATAACTTTATTAAAGCATTTGTTCCCTCAAAAACTGAATTATCGTCGGCATTAAATAAATTATCGGGACCTACATTTGATCCGGTCACTTGCAAATTCACGAATGGTGCTGAAGTACCGATGCCAACGGCACCAGTAGTAGTGGTGGTTGGCACACTTGTGCCAGTCCAAACATTTTGCGCGCTTACAGTTAAATTCAAAGCAAAAGCAGAGACACAAAAAAGTAATTTTTTCATCGAATTAAAAGGTTTAGGTATAAAATTAGGTTTGCGTTTTAACGCGGGAACGAAAGTAATTTTAAACGCTTGATTTTTTTAATTGATTTTTGTTACTACGACAAATTTATTTGTGATTTCTGCAGAAAGAAGAAATTAATTCCCCAACTCCATTTCACAGGAAACCGGATAATGATCCGATAAATTATGATCGAGGGTTTTATAATTAAAAGTGCGAATTCTTTCATCCGGGAGGATGTAGTCAATTCGCAATAAAGGAAGTTTTCCTGCGTAGGTTTTGCCATATCCCTCACCACTTTCCACGAAGGCGTCATCCAATTTTTCAGTAAATTCATGATAGGCATAAGAAGACGGCGGGTCATTCAAGTCACCACAAACAATTACTCGATGCGGCGATGATTTAATGACTTTGGAAATGGTATCAATTTCTTTTGCTTTAGATTCATAAGCGATTTCCATACGCTTTAAAATTCCTTTTGAATCTTCAGACGAAGGGATTTCATTATTTTCAAGCATCTCTCCCAAAACCTCTCGGTCTTTATTAGAGAATCGAAAAGAACGCAGATGCACATTGAAAACACGAACAGTATCTTTATTGATTTTTATATCGCAATAAGTGGCAAATGGATAAGCTGGATCAAAATAAAACGACTTTTTATTTACAATTGGATAAGCCGAAATAGTAAAGAGTCCCCAACGCGTATCGTTATAAAAATCGCCCATTTCATTGAGATAATGGTATTTTGTTTTTCTGGAAATTAAGGGAGTTATGATATCCCATTTTTTGGATTCTCTGCTGTAAAACTCCTGAAAGCATACAATATCCGGCTGCTCACGATCAAGCATTTGAAAAATGCTATCCCTTACAACACCTTGTTTTGCAATGGCTTCATAATAATCTAAGAGACGTGAATTGAAGGACATTATTTTAACACCCTTTTCATTTTCAGCATCAGAAAAATCAAATTGAACTGCGTGAATTAAGGTAGGAATGGCCATGATCATCAAACTAGCAGAAGGCAAAACCCAGTAGCTTTTAGCGATGAGCCAACCGATTACAAATATGAAATTGAGCACAACTAAAATCGGGAAAAGCAATCCGCAAGCAGCAATCATCCACGAATCTTCAGGAGAAATATTGGTAGCGAGGAGCGACAATAAAAATGCGGCGGAGGCAAGGATATTCAAACAAATGAATAGTATTTTAAAAAAGATTTTCACTTATTGCCGACTCGATTTATTTAAAAAATCTTTCTCCTCATCGGTTAAACTTTCGTAACCCGATCTTCCAATTTTATCCAGTATTTCGTCTACTCTTTCTTGAATTCTTTTTTTAGTGAAATTGTAATCCTCGTCTTTCATCTTGCGCACTTTGCTGTGCGATACATACAAATCAGAATTGCTTCTTTTAAACATCGAAAAAAACTTATCGATAAAACGAGAAAAACCTTTCGTTATATCATTCCCCTGTAAATATTGACGTGCCATATAATAACCGAAGCCTGCTCCTACTATATGTGCAATATGCCCACCTGTATTGCCAGTAAAAAAAGTCAGCAAGTCGATGGCAAAAACAATCAATCCCAAGTAACGCAACTCAATGGGGAATACTCCAAAAAGATTAGCTTTCATCGTTGGAGCATAAACACAAACAGCGATAAAAATGGCCATTACTGCCGCAGATGCTCCAAGTGCCGTACCATCAGTATGAGCGAAATAAGGTAAAAATGTAGAAGCTAAAATCAACACTACTGCTCCTGACAATCCTCCCAAAAGATACATTGGCAACAGTTTTTTTTCACCAAAAAACTGGATAAACAGTTGACCCGAAAAATACAGCATCAGCATATTAAACAACACATGAAAGGCATCCACATGCGTGAACATGTGCGTGATGAGTGTCCATGGTCTAAAAATTAATTTTGATAAATTAGAATACAAATGCAGCCACTGACTCCATTCTCCCATGCTTGCTTCCAATCCCGGATGTCCCTGCATAGGCATGAATAAACCACCAATCAAACCTAAAATCAACAACACTACAAAAACGCCAACATTCACATAGATGAGTTTAATCACCATGTTGCCCTTTCGGAATTTCAGTTTTATATCTTCTATGATGCTTGCCATTTTGCGCTACAATATATGTTTACTTTTCCAATATTTAATTAAAAGAAAGCCGAAAATTGCGCCACCAACGTGGGCGAAATGAGCAACGTTGTCGCCTTCAATATGCGCAACACCACTAAACAATTCAAAGATTCCATACAAAACAACAAAATACTTTGCTTTGATAGGAATCGGAAAAAACAATAACATAAGTTCCGTATTTGGAAACAACATGCCGAAAGCTGCAAGTAATCCAAAAACACAGCCTGATGCTCCCACAACAGAATAGTCCACCTTGCTACCTGCCAAAGATCTTATCAATTCCGATTCACTTATTCCACTCAAATCATATACATTAATCAATTCTAGAAGTTCAAAATGCATTGCTCCCAATTGAATAAAAGCAGCTCCAAAACCTGAAACAAGATATAATATCAAAAAACGCTTCGAGCCCAATCGCTCCTCCAAAGGACTTCCAAACATGTATAAAGCAAGCATATTTAAAGCAATATGGATGAATCCAACGCTGTCAATTGAAACTACATCTGCATGTAAGAACATGTGCGTAAAAAGCTGATAAGGTTCAAAAGAACTAAATCCAAAATAATGTAAACCTAACACATCATTCAAATCAACCACTTGCTGATACAGCAACAAGTTGGTAATGGCGAACATAATAATGTTGAGGATCAGTATATTTTTCACCATTGGCGGCAGCGGACGTTGTAGCATCTTATTTAAATTTTTCTAGCAATTCGTAATTATCAATGTTCCAGAGAGCGATATTTCCGTTGGGATCAACCGTAGGTTTTTCACACAAAAATAATTCACTGACCAACATTTGCATCTCTTCACGGGAAAGAGCTTGTCCGGATTTAATAGCAGTTTGATTCGCCATCGACTTTGCGAGATTTTCACGCTTGTCGATTTTTTGTGTTTTATTCTCTTTGAATTCCTCCAGCAAGCCTTCCATTAAAGCCTTCGGATTGGCGTCTTTCATGTCGGCAGGCATGCCGTTCACCACGTACGTATTTTTTCCAAACTCAGTAATATCAAAACCGATTTTTTTGAAATCTTCTTCAAGATCTTTCATCAATTGAAAATCCGCAGGATTGAGTTCCAGCGATTCTGGAAACAAAATCTGTTGCGAAACACCTTTGTTGTTTTTCAATAACTCAGTGAAATATTCATACAAAATTCTTTTGTGGGCGCGGTGCTGATCAACGATCAACAAACCTTCGTCGATAGCGGTAATGATGTATTTATTTCTAAACTGATGATAAAAAGTATTTTCTTCTTTATGCTCGTCGAATAGTTTTTCAGCGGGAGCAGCTGGCGCTTCCACTTTATACATTTCCTCCCACTGACTCTGCATTTTGCGCGGTGCAGAACGAACCTCTTCACGGAAAGGATTGTAATTGGGATCCACCTTGATAGTAGGCGCCGGAATAAAATCACCTCTGTTAGGTTCCAGCGCATTATCAAACAAAGTTTCTCTCTCGAAGTCCAATGATGGCGACACGCTGTATTTGCTCAAGGCCTGCTTCACCGAAGCACGCACAATAGCGTACACCGATTTTTCATCTTCAAACTTAATCTCCGTTTTAGTAGGATGAATATTGATATCGATGCTGGAAGGATCAACTTCCAAAGCAATGAAATACGAAGCGAAAGAATCGCGCCCCAACAACTCATCATAAGCTGTTGACACTGCATGATTCAAATAATTATTTTTAATGAAGCGACCGTTCACGAAGAAAAACTGTTCACCTCTGGTTTTTTTTGCGAATTCAGGTTTACCAACAAATCCCGTCACTTTTACAATGTTGTTATTATCTTCTTCTACCGGCACCAAACGCTGATTGTAGCTGGTGCCAAACACGCCAACAATGCGCTGACGAAATGATCCTTTTTCCAGATGATAAATTTCATCTTCGTTGTTGTGGTATGAAAATGCGATGTGTGGATGAATCAAAACCACTCTCTGAAATTCATCAATGATGTGACGGATTTCAACTGAATCCGATTTCAAAAATTTTCGTCGCGCCGGCACATTATAAAACAAGTTTTTCACGCTCATGCTCGTTCCTTCATGACAAGCACAAGGAACCTGATCCATAAACTTACTTCCCTCAATTCGAATATGAGTCCCTAATTCTTTGCCCGCTTGTTTCGATTTTAAATCAACATGAGCGATTGCCGCAATTGAGGCCAATGCCTCGCCACGAAACCCCTTGGTTAAAATGCAAAACAAATCATCGGCCTTGCTGATTTTGGAAGTAGCGTGACGCTCAAAACTCATGCGCGTATCAGTATCGCTCATTCCTTTTCCATTGTCGATTACTTGGATCAATGTTTTACCTGCATCTTTGACGATGAGCTGAATGGAAGAAGCTCCACTATCGATAGCGTTTTCCAATAGCTCTTTCACTACAGATGCCGGGCGCTGAACCACTTCTCCGGCGGCGATCTGGTTGGCAACAGAATCGGGCAATAATTTTATGATGTCGGACATGCGACTAAAATACCAATTAATGGGGAATAGCGCTTAGTGAATAGTGATTAGCGGGATAAAAAATGTTAACATGTTTTCCACGAATTTTCCCCCATTGCCTTTTCACTAATCGCTATTCACTATATTTGCCGCAATGAATCAATACAAAAAAGTAGCGTTTTATACCCTCGGATGTAAACTCAATTTCTCCGAAACATCCACCATTGCCCGCGGTTTTGAAAAAGGTGGCTATGCTAAAGTGGAGTTTGATGAGCATGCCGACATCTACATTATCAACACTTGTTCGGTCACCGACAATGCCGATAAAAAATGCAAACAGATTGTAAAAAAAGCACGCAAGCAAAATCCTGATGCCTTTGTAGCCATCATTGGTTGCTACGCTCAATTGAAACCTCAAGAAATTGCAGCTATAGAAGGCGTAAGCATAGTACTTGGCGCCAACGAAAAATTCAACATCCTTGAACACGTTGAAAACATTGACAAAGCAGATTCCACCAAAATATTTGAAGGCGCGATTGATAAGGTAAATATCTTCCATCCTTCTTTTTCTTACGGAGACAGAACACGTACTTTCCTTAAAGTACAGGATGGATGCGATTATTCGTGCTCCTTCTGCACCATCCCACTCGCACGCGGAAAAAGCAGAAGCAACACCATTGCCGAAACCATGAAAGTGGCAAAGGAAGTAGCTGAAAGTGATGCTCGTGAAATTGTGCTCACTGGGGTAAATATTGGTGATTTTGGCAAAAACAACGATGAGGATTTTTTAGGACTGGTGAAAGAACTGGATCAGCTGCAAGGCATCGACAGGATCAGAATCTCATCCATAGAACCAAATCTTTTAACCGCTGAAATCATTTCTTTTGTAGCTCAATCGAAAAAATTTGTCCCTCACTTCCACGTGCCTTTACAATCAGGGTCTCCCGAAATTTTAAAAGCCATGCGACGCCGTTATAAAAGAGAAATTTATACCGATAGAGTTGAAAAAATAAAAAATGCAATGCCGCATTGTTGCATTGGTGTTGACGTAATAGTTGGTTTTCCTGGTGAAACAGAAGAATTGTTTATGGAAACCTATAATTTCCTGAACGAACTAAATATTTCCTACTTGCACGTTTTCACTTACTCTGAAAGAGACAACACGCACGCCATTGAATTGGGCGGAATTGTGAATCCTTCCGACCGTGCGAAAAGAAGCAAAATGCTGCACATACTTTCCGACAAAAAACGTCGTGCGTTTTATGAGCAGAACATTGGCGCCGAAACCACTGTTTTGTTTGAAGCAGAGCGCGACGGCGAAATGATGTATGGCTTTACTGAAAATTATGTGAAGGTAAAAACTCCTTACAACGAAGCCCTGGCCAATCAAATCGTTAAAGTAAAATTAACGGAGATTGATAGAGATGGAATTGTGAAGTGTGGGTTTTAACAACACGAACATACCCTCCTATTGTAACGTTATACCAGCTAACTAACTCTCCTCCTTTTCAAGGAGGAGTGCCGAAGGCGAGGTGGTTATTTAATAGATTTATTTCCTTTGATTTTTCTTTCTATTAACCACCTCCCCCTGCGGGTACTCCTCCTTGAAAAGGAGGAGAGTTAGTTAGCTGGCAATTCCGATTGAGTAGTAGTCAACAAAAAAGCCGTCCCAAATTGGAACGACTTTTCAAATTTTATGATTTCAGATATTATCTTCTTCCACCATCTCTTCTCGGGCCTCCTTCACGACGACGATCTCCGCCACCGCCAAAGCTTCTTCCGCCACTTCCACCTTCTCTTCGTCCAGAACCACCACTGCCGCTTCCGCCATCACGACGTCCGCCAGAGAATCCACCACGTCCGCCATCGCGACGAATGCTGTAACCACCTCTATCGCCACCATCTCTTCTGCTTCCACCTTGATCCGCTCTGTTCACACGAATTTCACGGCTACCCAGCATATATTCCGTAAAGTCTTTAGGGACTTTTTCAGCATGCTGAGCTGGAACTTCAAAATACGAATGTCGTTCTTCCATTTTAACCACAGTCACTTCTGATGATGGTAATTTGGTTTGCTCAATAATTAAATCGGCCAATTCACGAGTACTCATTCTATCGTACTCACCAATATTAATGAAGAATCTAGTTCCACCAGTGCTGCTACTTCTGCTGCTTCTGCTATCGCTTCTTCCTTCATCACGACGGTCGCCAGTAGCTCTTGTATCATTCAAATCTTTAGTGTCGAAAGACAATTTTTTCATTTCGGCAGTTACCAACTTAGCAACCAGTTCCTCTTTAGAAAAATCAGCAAACAACTCTTCAATTTTATCTTCAATTTGTTTGTTTCCTGCAACCGGTTTAACGGCAGCAATTGCTTCAGCCCAGCTAGTTAATTTAATAACACCTATCTCGCTGCTTTGCGGAATCAATACTTTTTCAAATTTCAATTCCAATTCTCTCTCAAACATTTTCAGTTTTCTAACTTCTGCTGAATTTACAAAAGCCATTGAGATTCCGTCTTTACCAGCTCTTGCTGTACGACCGCTTCTGTGCGTGTAATACGGCAAACTATCTGGCATAGAGTGATGAAAAACGTGAGTTAAGTCGTTCACATCAATACCACGAGCTGCAACGTCAGTAGCTACCAGCATTTTCAATGATCCAGCTTTAAAACGTTTCATCACCTGATCACGTTGAGCTTGCGACATATCACCGTGCAAAGCTTCCGCTTTAACATCGGCACGTTTTAAATCTTCCGATAAAGCTTGCGTAGCTATTTTAGTGCGACAAAAAACAATTGCACGCATATCATCTTGAACACCAACAAAGCGTTTCAAAGCTTCGGTTTTATCCGATTCTCTAACAACTACAAACTGATGTTTGATTTTTTTGTTCATCTCACCGCCTTTGTTCACTGCTACTTCAGCAGCTTCAGGCATGTACTTACTTACAATTCTTCTGATGTCTCTTGGCATAGTAGCCGAGAACAACCAGGTTACTTTGTCTTCTGGAGTGTGCGACAAAATTTCATCGATATCCTCTTTAAAACCCATGTTCAACATCTCATCAGCCTCATCCAAAATAACGTGACTGATATCGGTAATTGACAATGCTTTTCTTTGCATTAAGTCCATTAACCTTCCTGGTGTTGCGATTAGGATGTGTGGTGTTTGACGTAAAGCACGAATTTGCTCTACAATTGAAGCTCCACCGTATACCACCTGAATGCGAATAGCAGGCATGTACTTTGCGAACAATTGTAATTGTTGTGCGATTTGTTGGCCAAGCTCTCTGGTTGGCGCTAATATTAACGCTTGTGTGTGTTTCACATCTGTTTTAAGCGTTTCAAGCAATGGCAGTCCGAAGGCTGCTGTTTTACCTGTACCTGTCTGAGCTAAACCTATAAAGTTTCTTCTTTCTCCTGTAAGTATTGGAATTGCTTGTTCTTGAATTGGAGAGGGAATCTCAATGCCCATCTCTGTTAATGCCTTCAATAAAGGCGCGGATAATCCGAGTTCTGAAAATGTTGCCAAAATAATTTAAATTATAAAATGAGGCGCAAAGGTAGCAATAAAGAAGCGGAAAACCATGATTATCATGAAATTAGTCTGAACCTTGATTCACTTGATTAAAAGATTAAAGGATTCCAGAGTGACCATCCTTTAATCTTTTAATCAAGTGAATCAAGGTTCAAACAACTTACTTTCCGCCTAAATTTTCATCGCGGATTTTGATCTTTTTCGCGTTGGGATTTCTATAGCTAAACAGACTATTTTCTTTGATAATACGCGCAACTATCGGCGGCACCATTCCTTCCCACTCCATCTCGTTGTTTTTGATTTTCTCCAATACTTTGTGAGAGAACACGCTGAGGTTCTGAGCATCGTAGTTTTCAAAATCAACAATGCGCTGATTGTCGATCAAATGCTTGTATAAGTTTTCGTATTTCGGCGGAATCATCATGTTTCCAGTGTTAATGATTTCATTGCCAAACTTATAAGGATACAAGTACAAACGAACATCTCTGTGAAACAAAGTACCGAATGATTCCAACAATCCTCCATTTAAATTGCGGTAATATTTATCATTAAAAATGTTGATAAGCGTATTGGCGCCTAGCACTAAGGCGATCTGAGAGCCAGTATTATACCTAGTTAAGAAAGGAACCAATTTAAAATACTCAAGAAAACTGGAGATCAACACATACTGCCCTAAAGAAGTAAGAATATCAACCCGATCTAAAAAATCTTGTTCATCAATACCTTCTTCACCACTTAAATCCTTAAGTGTCAACTCGGTAATCACTACAATATCCGATTTACCAGCACCTGGTCGCGCGGCCAATTCCTTTTCAAACTGATATAAACCATTTTTCAGCATGTCGAGATGAACGTGGGTCACCGGACGAAAACGACCTCTTAAAGCCAGAATATCTTTTTTGTATAAAACTTCGGTTGGATGGATAGGCTCGTCATTCGGACCAAACATACAAGCTTCCGCCATACCTGATTTAACCAAAAACAAACTCAATAATCTATTATCGACGCCTTTGAAAGCCGGACCACTCACGTGCACCATATCCACTTCTATCCTTCCGCTTTGCAAATTGTCTTTCAAACTTTTTAAAATGCCCTGAGGGTCGTGCGACATGTAGTAGCAACCATACAGCAAATTCACACCCATTACACCTATAGCCTGCTGCTGCTGCAAGCCATCTCTGTTGAGCAATCGTATGTGTATAATAAAATCATTGAATTCACCGCCTGGTTTTGATTGGAAGCGAACGCCCATCCAGCCGTGACTCTGATTGGTTTGCGAATAATTAATCGTTTCAACGGTATCACAAAGGGCAAAAAATCTTTTTTCGGGGTAAGAAGCTCCCAAAGTATTGGTTACTCTTGAATATTCATGATCCATCATCTGGATCAAACGGGGTTTGCAAACATATCTTCCCGGACGCTTACCATAAATGGCATCACTCATCTGCATATCATAAGCAGAAAGAGATTTGGCAATGGTTCCAGAAGCAGCACCAGCCATAAAAAAATTACGTGCTATCTCCTGTCCCGCCCCAATTTCAGCAAAGGATCCGTAAATCGTTTTATCCAGATTGATCGCCAGAGCCTTCTGACGGGTATCTAAGGTTTGTTCAACATAGCCCTTTTCCATAAAGAGAAAAATTTACGTAAATCTATTAAAATAACTTCAATTCGCTCACACTTATCTATATTTGCTCAGATGAATATTTCGTTTTTATATCCGCAATTCCTTTGGGCTTTCACTTTGCTTTCTATTCCCATTATTATTCATCTTTTTAACTTCAGAAAATACAAAGAACTATACTTTCCAAACACTTTGTTTTTAAAACACATTAAGGAGCAAAGCAAATCGGCAAACAATTTAAAAAACTTGTTATTGTTGCTTCTTCGACTCTTAATATTCTCATTACTCATTTTGGCTTTCGCCATGCCTTACAGCAAACGAAACGATGAAAAAAAAGCAAGTGCTTCGGCGCTGCATGCTTTTTACATCGACAATTCCTTTAGCATGAATGCCGCCAACGAAAATGGCAGATTGCTGATTGAAGCCAAAAAACAAACAGAGGCCATCGTTAAAAATTTGCCTAACTCGGATTACTTCATGCTCACCACCAATGATTTTGAAGGAAAACACCGTCGACATCTCGCCAAAAAAGAATTCCTGGAAGAATTGGAAGCCGTTGAAGAATCCCCATCGTCCAAAAAGCTAAACGAGGTGTATGTCCGACAGCAGGCAGATATTGCAGGAAGTTCGGGCACTACTTTATACTGGCTAAGCGATTTCCAAAAAAATAGTATCGATGTTAAAGCAAAACGCATCGACTCCTCTTTATCACTTTATTTGCTTCCGCTTGTTCCGGTGATTAAAAACAACTTATCCATTGACTCCTGCTGGTTTGAATCACCGGTTAGAAAAATTGCTTCGCCTGAGGAAATCAAAATCAGAATCACCAATCATAGCGAAAAGGATTTGGAAAATATTCCAGTAAAACTGAGCATCAACGGAGAACAAAAAGCTTTTTCAAATTTTTCAATTAAGGGAAATTCAAGCACTGAAATAGCTTTAAACTATTCCGTTTTTAAAGCGGGGGTTTTTAATGCAAGTATTGATATTGAAGACCATCCAATAGTATTCGACAATAAATTTTATTTCTCTTATGAAATCCGCGAACAAACAAAAATTCTGCAAATTTTTGATCAAGTAGCTAACCCTTCATTTTTCAATCTTTTCAAAAGAGATTCATTGCTTCTTTTTGAAAAACAAAAAGTAAGTCAGCTCAATTATTCAGATATAAAAGATCAAGATTTGATTGTGTTGGACGAAGTAGAAATGTACTCGTCGGGATTGATTCAAGAAATTCAAAAATTCATTACTAAAGGCGGCAGCGTGCTGATTGTTCCGGCAAAGAAAAACAAAAACTTAAACGAACTCAACTCCGCGCTTTCCATAGATAAAATCAACTCATCAGACTCCGCCTCATTGCGAGTAGCTGAAATAAATTACGCTTCCGATTTCTTTCAGAATGTATTTACAAAACAGGAATTGCAAGCCAACGAAAAAATGAATTTACCCGCCGTTTATTTCCATTACAAAATCGACGCAACTTACCTTCCAGGAAAAGAAGCGCTAATTAGCTTAGTCAACAACGACGCTTTTTTGCTGCGCTACCGTCGCGGCGCATCAAATATTTTCCTACTCAGTTCTCCTCTCGATAAAAACAGCACCAACTTCCTGCAACATGCGATATGCGTACCGGTATTGTATCGTATGGTGTTGACATCCATTTCAAGTGATAAAATTTTTCAAAGCATTTCTTCCAATTTACAAATCCCTTTGTCGCAGCAAGAGAGCAAAGGAACGGGACAATATATTGTTGCGAACGGTAAAGAAGAGTTTGCGTTAAACATTTCCAAAGTGGGCGACCAGCCCTTTTTATACGCTGGAAATCAAATTAAAAAAGACGGGATTTACAAGATCCTTAAAGACAAAACTCCAGTTGGATCCACTGCATTAAATTACAACAGAAGTGAATCCTCTATGCTTTTTACTTCCAATGACGAGCTGAAAAAAATCTTTGGTGAACAAGCTAAAAACATTCACGTAATTGAGCAAGGCGAAATGAAAGGTTCCGCATCAGCATTGGATGCACTCAATAAAAAAGAATACTGGAAATACTTTGTGATAGCTGCTTTAGTGGTGTTGGGCGTAGAGGTTTTGGTGTATAGGTTTTGGAAGTGATTCCAGATGTAATTTCGGATATGGTAGTTTCATATTTTCAATCATTACTGTTCGGAACATATTGAACTTCACACCCACAGCGTCCTTGCGAGAATTTTGTACTCAAAATTGAAGCAATCTCATCGTTGTTTAAGAATTGAAATCATCCGTTTTTTCTCATTTCGATAGTTTTCTCTTAAAAAATAATAGAGTATTAGTACTGAGATTGCTTCAATTTTGAGTACAAAATTCTCGCAAGGACGCACTATATGTAGGATGCGTAAGGTTTCGAACAGAAATGATTTTCAATCTGAAACAAAAATTAAAGCGATTTTTAATCGCATTTCACATTATCATTTACCTTATTTTTCTTTTTAAATAGCACTAGATGTTTCATAGTAATTTTGTTGTTTTTCAAAATTACACTATGCTAAGTTGTGTGATACAAGGAAATGTTTAAATTCTCTGAATTGAAAAACAACACATTACTATTTAATTCTCACCACCCAAGTTTTACCTACATAATCATGAAGTGTTCTATTATAGGGCAAGAATATCATTAAAAACTGAAAAGGAATAAACCTTATCAGTGTTCTTAACAAAACCTGCTTGAACTTCGGACGATTCCCTTCATTATCTATCACCTTCGTTTTATTCATCAATTTCCCAAAGGTTCTTCCTGAATAAAACTCAAAAAAAAAGTAATAAAGAGAACTGAGTATAAATAGCTGAATCATAAACAAGTATCCAGCACCAGTAAAAATACTTTTTGAAAAATTAAAATATACGAGAGCATTAATTGGCAACAAAAAAAGCGCGTCAATAACTAGATGACGGAGCCTATCCCAAAAATTACAAATGAATGTAATCTTTCCCTTTTCTTCAGGTAAAAAGACGTCGTCAAGAGTCATACAAAATAGAACTTAGGTGCCATTTGGAAAGCAGCAACTATTTTCAGCTCCATTAATTTTGCGAGCAAAGTTTTCATGTTACTCTCCTTCCTCATCAAAATCCAAAGTTGCTTGCGGATCAGTATCATCTTCCTCCGGCTCCTCCGTCTCCAATGCTTCAGGTGGTGGTTCCAGCGCTTCCAAGCGATTGATATGTTTGATTTTATATTGAGACAGTTTATTACCTATTGCCTTGAGCCCCTTCACAGTAATAATTTCATCCATCACTACTTTTTCCGAAGCTCTTTCTTTTCCACCTTCTTTAGAGAACACCAGCTCAATCACTGGTCGCCAGTCGGTAGAAACATATTCCATATAAGCGCCTTCCTCTTCGGCAATGAACAATACTTTACGCTCAGTAGGCTCTATGAGGAAGCGTTTCACATTGAATACTTTTTTAGAGGGATCCCAATACACGCAAGAGATTGGTTTTTTAGGAATCCATTTTTCAATGTTAATCATGTCCTCTTCAAAGTGGGTATCCAGCTTGTATGAGTGCAACATGTAATGGCCAGATTGCATGATGACCAATATTTTATCTTCCCCACGGAATTCTCCTAAAAACTGACCGCGTTCTTCGGTGTTCAAACGACGAGTAACATCATCGTACCATATTTTTCTGGCAGATAAAGTAGAAACTCCCTCCTCTTTCAACTCCACTTTCTTCACCGGATATTTTGATAAAATATTCCCCAGTGAATTTCTGCCCTTAATCGTCAACAATTTGAAATCGTAATCGAAATTAAATTTCTTAATTCCTGGAATCGGCTTCAATTGCACATTCACTATTTCAGCTTCTCCGTTTGGATTTGCAGAGAAATACAATATTTTAGATCCAGGTGAACCTTTGGTGAGCTGATAATCCTTATCGCGGGTAACACCTGTTACTGCGAAGCGTTTTACCATGGCGTGCCCTTTTCCACCGTCCTGATAAATAACGTTGTAAATGGTTCTTTCATCACCTTTCTTCCACACGTTACAATAAATGATGTTTTTGCCTACAAAAACCTTGGTAGCCACTTTCACCACTTTTACTGTCCCGTCTTCAAGAAAAACCACGATGTCATCAATCTCGGAACAGTCAGCAACGTAATTGTCGTCACTTTTTATCCCCCAACCAATAAACCCTTCCACCTTGTCCACATACAGCTTACGGTTAGCAACAATTACGTTGGTAGCCTGTATGGTTTCAAAAGTGCGGATTTCGGTTTTGCGTTCTCTGCCTTCGCCGTATTTCTTTTTAAGATTTTTGAAGTACTCAACAGCGTAATCAATGATATTCTCCAGATGATGTTGCACTTCTTTCATCTGTTCTTCAAGCATAGCGATGTCTTTATTGGCCTTTTCGCTATCAAATTTGGAGATACGTTTGATTTTTATTTCCGTTAAACGAGCAACATCTTCATCGGTCACTTTACGGATGAGTTTTTTCGTAAAGGGCTTCAATCCCTTGTGAATTGTAGCAATTACATCTTCCCAAGTTTCGCAATCTTCAATGTTGCGATAAATCTTTTTCTCAATAAATATTCTTTCTAAAGATGCAGCGTGCCACATTGACTCCAGCTCTTCTTTGCGAATTTCCAACTCGCGAGTGAGCAAATGCAAAGTTTGCTCAGTGGAGCGCTTCAAAATTTCGGTAACGCTTAAAAACTTTGGTTTATCGTCTTCAATAACGCAAGCATTTGGAGCAATAGACACCTCGCAATCGGTGAAAGCGTATAGCGCGTCCATCGTTGTATCAGGTGAAATTCCCGCCGGAAGATGGATCATGATTTCCACTTTATCCGAAGTATTGTCTTCGATGTTCCTGATCTTTATTTTTCCTTTTTCAGTGGCTTTCACGATGGATTCCATTAAGGAAGTCGTAGTAGTTGAAAACGGAATTTCTGTGATCGACAAAGTCTTTTTATCAATCTTATTGATCTTTGCTCTTACACGAATTCTTCCACCTCTTAAACCGTCGTTGTAATGTGTAGCATCCACTAATCCACCAGTTGGAAAATCGGGCAGCAACACTGTATTTCTTCCACGCAAACGAGCAATAGAAGCATCAATCAATTCATTGAAATTATGAGGCAACATTTTACAAGCCAAGCCCACTGCGATACCTTCTACACCTTGCGCCAACAGCAAAGGAAACTTCATTGGTGTGGTGATAGGCTCTTTATTTCTACCGTCGTAAGAGAGCATCCACTTGGTTGTTTTCGGATTGAAGGAAATTTCCAATGCGAACTTTGTGAGACGCGCTTCAATGTAACGAGAAGCAGCAGCGCGGTCGCCAGTAAGGATATTCCCCCAGTTTCCCTGACAATCGATGAGCAAATCTTTCTGACCGATATTCACCAAAGCATCACCAATCGACATGTCGCCATGTGGATGGTATTTCATAGTATTACCAACAATGTTCGCTACTTTATTATAACGACCATCCTCCATTTCATACATAGAGTGCAAAACACGACGTTGCACTGGTTTCAATCCATCATCCACGTGCGGCACAGCACGTTCCAGAATAACATAGGAAGCATAATCCAAAAACCAGTTTTCGTACATGCCTTTAACGGGAATAACGTTCTCTAAATGAGAATCGCCTCCATCACCTTGCAGTTCCTGATAATCGTCTTCGTTATTTATTTTATCGTCGCTCACTACTTCTTAGGAATTAATTCTTCTTCAACATCTTTTTCTACACGCAGGTTGTCCATGATGAACACCTGACGGTCGGGGGTATTTTTACCCATATAAAACTCCAGCAATTCGTTGATGCGGGAATCTTTCCCCATTACTACCGGCTCCAATCGTATGTTTTCGTTAATGAAATTTTTAAACTCATCAGGAGAGATTTCCCCCAAACCTTTAAATCGTGTTATTTCAGGTTTTTTCAATTCGGTCACTGCAGCCAGTCTTTCTTCTTCACTGTAGCAATAGCGGGTTTCCTGACGGTTACGCACCCTAAACAATGGCGTTTGTAAAATATAAACGTGACCATTACTTATCAATTCTGGAAAAAATTGAAGGAAGAAAGTCACTAACAACAAGCGAATGTGCATTCCGTCCACATCGGCATCGGTAGCCACTACCACTTGATTGTATCTTAAGCCATCCAGACTCTCCTCTATGTTTAAAGCCGATTGCAAGAGGTTGAATTCCTCGTTTTCATAAACCACTTTTTTCGTCAATCCATAAACATTCAAAGGCTTACCTCTCAAAGAGAAAACCGCTTGAGTTTGCACGTCCCGCGACTTAGTGATAGATCCACTTGCTGAATCTCCCTCGGTGATGAAAAGTGTAGTTTGCAAAATGCGCTCACCTCCTCCTTCATCATTAAAATGCACTTTGCAATCTCTTAATTTCTTGTTGTGTAGACTCGCTTTTTTAGCATGCTCACGGGCAATTTTTCGGATACCAGCCAGTTCCTTGCGCTCTCTTTCGGAACGCTGGATCTGGCGGAGCATTTCATCAGCAACTTGCGTGTTTTTATGTAAAAAATTATCGAGTTCTTTTTTGAGGAAATCACCAATGAAGCTTTTCATTGATGTACCACCTGGCTCAATTTCCTGAGAACCTAACTTGG
>JAPLEZ010000098.1:0-3381 GCA_026390935.1 Bacteroidota bacterium | reverse complement strand
ATTACTTTCACACTAACAGCGGCTACCAATGATTGTCGCACATCCACCGCCTCAAATTCTTTCCCAAAAAACTCACGAATGGTTTTAACATACATCTCACGGAAAGCCCCTTGATGCGTTCCACCTTGCGTGGTATGCTGTCCGTTTACGAATGAATAATATTCCTCACCGTACTTTTTAGCATGCGTAAAAGCTACTTCTATATCTTCACCTCTCAAATGAACGATGGGGTAAAATGGCTCTGCCGACAAATTACTGGTGAGCAAATCTTTCAATCCGTTTTCAGAATAAAATTTCTCACCGTTAAAGTAAATCGTCAATCCCGGATTCAAATGCACATAATTCCACATCATGCGCTGCACATGCTGCACACGAAACTGGTAATTGTGAAATATTTTCTCGTCGGGAATAAACGTCGTAAGAGTTCCTTTACGTTGTGAAGAAGCCTCTATTTTATGATCTTTGGTAATATTTCCCTTTTCAAACTCAGCACGCTTCACCTTATCTTCACGATACGACATCACTTCAAAGTAAGTAGACAAGGCATTGACCGCCTTAGTACCCACCCCATTCAAACCTACTGATTTCTTAAAAGCGCGGGAATCGTACTTACCTCCGGTATTGATAATGGATACGCAATCAATTACTTTTCCTAGAGGAATACCGCGACCGTAATCGCGTACCGTTACTTTTTTGTCTTTGATTTTAATTTCAATCACCTTCCCGTTCCCCATCACAAACTCATCAATACTGTTATCTACCACCTCCTTAAGGAGAATGTAAATACCGTCATCGGCCGAGGAACCATCGCCCAGCTTACCAATGTACATACCGGGACGCATACGGATATGCTCTTTCCAGTCGAGGGAGCGGATGTTGTCTTCGGTATATTCAGGATCTTCTGCCATATTATATTGAGCGAGGTTAAAAATAGTAAGTTCATCCCGACTTTGGAAGTACGACCTGCTTTTTTATCAACAAAGCTTTTTTAACTGTTGCCAGCACAATAGCACACAAAAACTTTGCGTTGTAAATTAAAAGGGGAACTCATGAAAAAACTAATGATTGCTTTGCTGCTATTGGGCTTGGGTTTCGGAAGCTGCTCATCCCGAAAATACTGCGCTGGCGGAAAAAAGAAATACAAGCAAATGAAAAGAGACACTACGATGATGGTGTTTTAACTATTCGTCATCATCGTATTTGCTAACTGGCAATGTTAATTTTAAACCAAACCATTTAACCGCATACTTACGTTCCTTAAACCCTAGTTCTCGAAGAAATAACTCAATTTCCAAGATTTCCTCATTAAAAACTCGAATTTTAAGCATCCAAAATATTACACTTACAACAATACCAATAGGATTATAATCGAAAAAAAAGGGGATCAAAGGCATGCTTATAAAGATCAGCCAGAATATCTTGGCACTCGCAGACATGGTAGATCTCAAATGAACAGTAATTTTTTCTTCATCGCTCAATTCGTAATCAAGCTCAAATAAAGTACCACTTGTCTTTTTACTTCCACCAGATTTGATAGGCTTCAGCTGCATGGTTGCATCCACGTGGTCAATTGTAAAATACTCAACCGCCGACTCGGCTCTTATTGGCCATGAACCAAGCTTCGTCTTGATTCGAGTCGGAAATTCAGAAATATCCATATCCCCAGTGTATGTGATATGCACATTACTAAAAATATGTTGATTCAATATTTTCATCTTACAATTGGGTGCACAAATATACAATTACAATTGTTAAAAGCTTGTTCATTAATATATTTGAATAAGCCGATACCCTCCAGTACCTTTGGGCTATTCTAAAAATAAATTAAAACTTATGAAATTCTTCATCGACACAGCAAACCTCGCACAAATTAAAGAAGCCGCAGATTTAGGAGTATTGGATGGCGTAACAACCAATCCTTCATTGATGGCCAAAGAAGGAATTAAGGGCGACGCAGCCGTGTTAGAGCATTACAAAAAAATATGCGAGATTGTTGATGGAGCAATTAGCGCTGAAGTAATTGCAACTGATTACGAAGGAATGATCAAGGAAGGAAAAATCCTTGCTGACTTGCACCCAAACATCGTAGTTAAAGTTCCAATGATTAAAGATGGAATAAAAGCCATCAAATATTTTTCTGAAAACGGAATCAAAACCAATTGCACCTTAATATTCTCTGCCGGACAAGCTTTATTGGCGGCAAAAGCAGGAGCATCTTATGTTTCTCCTTTCATTGGAAGATTGGATGACATTTCTCAAGATGGAATGTTGTTGATTGAAGAAATTCGTTTGATTTTCGATAATTATGGATTTGCTACTGAAATCCTTGCAGCATCCGTTCGTCACAGCGCACACTTACTTAAATGCGCTCACATCGGTGCCGACGTAGTAACTTGTCCGCTTAACGTGATTACCTCTTTATTGAATCATCCATTGACCGATTCAGGATTGAAACAATTCCTTGCCGACCACGCCAAGGTGAACGCCTAGAAAGTGGCAAAAGTTAAAAGGCAAAAGCCAAAAAAATGTTATTAAATATACACCCTGACAACCCGCAGGAAAAACACATTCAAACCATTGTGGATTGCCTGAAATCGGGTGGTGTTATCATTTATCCTACCGATACCATTTATGCTTTCGGCTGTGATATCATGAATAAAAATGCGGTGGAAAAAATTTGCCAACTCAGGGACATGAAACCTGAAAAAGCTAATTTTTCATTTGTTTGCCACGATTTGAGTCAGCTATCAAAATATGCCAACCATATTGACACCACTACTTTTCGTTTGATGAAAAAAGCGCTTCCTGGTCCATTTACTTTCATTTTGGAAGCAAGCGGCGAAGTGCCCAAAATATTTAAAGTCAAAAAAAAAACCATTGGTATTCGCGTTCCCGACAATAACATCTGTTCGCAAATCACAGCCATGTTAGGCAATCCAATTATGAGCGCCTCACTAAAAGCTGATGATGAAATTTTGGAATACCTCACCGATCCTGAATTGATTTACGAGAAATATGAAAAACTAGTAAAGATTGTGATCAACGGAGGTTATGGCCACAATGAACCATCCACTGTTGTAGATTGCTCGCAAGGCGCTCCGGAAGTAATACGCGAAGGGATAGGAAACATCCACCAATACTTATAAAACAAAAAAACCTCTGCGATTGCTCACAGAGGTTTTTTTATAATTTAGTTATTTACTTTTTACCGCAGCTAATATCAGCCAACGAATTAGCTTTTGTATCCCAGCAATAAGTTGATGTTCCATCAGTTACATTGCCATGTCCATCAGCACTATTCCAGCTAATCACTCGGGTGATCTTATCAAATGAGTCATATATTGTGTATGTACGATCGAACTCCGTAACACTGCTTTTCTT
>JAPLEZ010000147.1 GCA_026390935.1 Bacteroidota bacterium | reverse complement strand
TGTTGCATCGGCAGTTAAAACTCCCCCAACAGACACAGGATCGATTGTAACCGTAACTTTTGCTGATGTTTTGGAAGGACAAACCCCTGATTTAACCACTGCTCTGTATTTAGTCGTGGTAGTTAAATTGGTGTATGATAAAGTGTCGAAAGTATGCACGATCGCTGTTGATGTTGAGAAATTATCTATTGAACTCTGCCAGCTTTTTATCGTTCCAACATTGCCTGAAAGTTTTAGTATTCCAAAGTTGGCGCCTGAACAAACAACTGTATCAGAAGTAACAATACCGCCTACAGTCATTGAATCGGCTGTGATGGTAGCAGATGCAGAATACTCTAAAGGACAAACTCCAGACTTGATCACTGCTCTGTATTTTCTGGTGATAGTAACATTGTTGTAAGGCAAAGTAGGTGTAATATCAGGCAGAGGTACCACTGTTGCAAAATTATCAGTTGACATCTCCCAACCTATTATTGCTCCAGTATGTCCTGCTAAGTTCAAAGTGCCAGAATTAAGACCTGAACAAACTGTTGTATCATTTCCTACTGCACCGCCCACTGACGCAACGTCAACAGTGATAGTAGCAGCAACTGAAGTGTCTACAGGACAAACCCCCGATGTTACAATAGCTCTGTATTTTGTAGTTGCTGTAAGGTTGTTATAGTTTTGTAAAGCTGTGTTGTTTGCGATTGGTGTGCTAGTTACAAAATTATCTTCAGAGCTTTCCCATCCGTTAATTGTACCTGTATTCCCAACTAATGTCAAAGTTCCTGAATTAACTCCGGTACAAACCGTTGCGTCCGCTGTTACAGCACCCGCCACCGTCACAGGATCAACCGTGATTATCGCTGCAGTAGAGTTCGCCGAAGAACAAGTTCCTGATTTTACCACTGCTCTGTATCTTGTTGTTGTTACAATATTTGAATACACTTGTGAAGTTGTAGCGTTCACAATATCCGACCAGGTGGTACCACCATCGGTAGAGCTTTGCCATTTTTGAACAGCTCCCGTATTACCTGCTAATGTTAAAGTAGTTGTGAAGTAGTAGCGTTCACAATGTCCGACCAGGTGGTACCACCATCGGTAGAGCTTTGCCATTTTTGAACAGTTCCCGTATTACCTGCTAATGTTAAAGTAGCTCCATTTAAACCTGAACAAACTGTTGCATTGGAAGTAACTGTTCCTCCAACTGACACAGGATCAACCGTGATTATTGCTGCAGTAGAGTTCGCCGAAGAACAAGTTCCTGATTTTACCACTGCTCTGTATCTTGTTGTTGTTACAATATTTGAATACACTTGTGAAGTAGTAGCGTTCACAATGTCCGACCAGGTGGTACCACCATCGGTAGAGCTTTGCCATTTTTGAACAGTTCCCGTATTACCTGCTAATGTTAAAGTAGCCCCATTTAAACCTGAACAAACCGTGGCGTCCGTAGTAACAGCGCCCGCCACCGTCGCAGGATCCACTGTGATCGTTACCTCGGCTGAATTAACAGCAGCACAAGCACCATCCTTCACAACAGCTCTGTACTTGGTCGTGGCTACAATATTGGTATAGGTCAATGAGGTAGTTACATTTGCAATATCAGTCGAAGTACCCCAATTATCAGTAGAACTTTGCCATTTTACAATTGATCCGTTATGACCCGACAATGTTAATGTTCCAGTATTAGAGCCTGAACAAACCGTGGCGCTGGAACTTACTGTTCCTCCCACTGAATTACAGGCCACGGCACCACATGTTCCACCATTTAAAGCGAAAAACTCATAACTTCCTCCGCCATTCACCTCACCTTGTGTGAACACATTGAATCCAGTACCAGTAAAACCGGTAATTGCACTATTATCAGGACCCACATTTCCAAAAGTATAAGAAGCTGAAGCAGGCATTTGACAAGTTTTAAACCAGGCACTCTGACTGGTTGCACCTTGTTTCCTTACCATTACAAAAATAGGATTTGGTAATGTTGCCACACCTAAGGTAGGCCAACCACCATTACCAGCATAACCCTGAACATCCAAAGCTCCATGGTATTGAAATGTAACATAATGATGCTTCACTGCATTCGCCGGACAAGCATGCACTCCTGTTGAAGTATTTACGGGATTGATACTAAAACCTGTTGCGGTTAAATCAGTCATCACTTTGGCTTGCACATCTAAACTGCTTCCCTGTGCAAAGTGACTAATATTAGAGGTGTTTGCTCCATCAATCGTAAATTGAGGCTGAGCCAAATTATACCATTGTGTCCCTTCTCCCCCAAGTAACCAAGCCATTTTAGGTTTATAACCAACATTGATATTGGTACCAAATGGACCACATACACCATTGTCTGTCCAATATGCCGCATTAGGAGGCACGTGATTTGAGCCTGCAGCTATAGCAGTGTAATTACGACCACCGCTGCTACATACATTTCCTACATTATACCACGTTACATTGTTCCAAGCTGTAAAACATTCATTAGGCGTAAAAGAACCAACTGTAACCATTCCGTCCGCATCATCCCACGCCATATAATAATATTCCTGTCCGTTATTATTTGACAATCCATTTGTATTGCTTACCGTGAATCCATCAGCATCCAAAGAAACTATAAAACCTGTGGTTGGTGCCGCATAATCATACGGATTATAAAGTCCTTTAGCCGTACCAGGAGTCATGGTGGACGTTGCAACCCAAGCACCAGCCGTTACAGCTGGTCGAACCAAAATCACTTCGGGTTTAAATCCCAAACCAATAATAGCCTGCGTTGCCGCACCATTACCAGTATACTTACCTGAAAGATAAATAGCACTCGCATTGAGCGTGAAAAGAAAAAATAAGAAAAAAATTATACCCTTTTTCATATTAAGACAACTATCATAGGCAATAATTACTTAAACAAAAGTAGTGTCCCCTTCGGTGAAACTACAAAATATTCCGTTCAAGCTAAAAAAAAACACGTCGAAACATGATTGTTAATAAAAAACAACCATTATACATGATACGAAAGAAAGAATAAATGGTTCGGACAAAGTAAAAGCGTTGCTATTTCTGAGATGGCAAATAATTAGGACTTTAAAACAGAACCCTATTAAAGTATCATTCCCGCCGCAACGGTTTCATTGGAGAATTCATCGATCAAAATCAAACAACCCGTTGTTCGGTTTTTCTTATAGGAATCGAAAAATAAGGGTTTCGCAGATTTTAAAGTCATTTTTACAATGTCATTTTTGTTCACTTCGAAATCTCCTTCAATTTTATTTAAAGTGTTGATATCTACTTTGTAAGCAACTTCTTTCACTACGCATTTTGCCTCATTGGAAGTGTGCTTCAATAAGTATTTTCCTTTAGGCGTCATTTTCTTGTCGTTCAACCAGCAAATCATTAATTCAACTTCCTGATCAACTTTTGGCTGATTGTCTCTTTTCACCAACATATCTCCACGACTGATATCAATGTTGTTTTCCAAGGTAATACAAACCGACATTGGAGAGAAAGCTTCTTGTAATTCTTTCTTCTCCTGATAAATCGCTGTAATTTTAGTGGATATCCCTGAAGGCAAAACAGTTACCTCATCACCCGGACGGAAAATCCCACCTTCTACTCTACCCGCAAATCCACGGAAATCAGGATACTGATCAGATTGAGGACGAATCACACGTTGCACAGGAAAGCGTGCATCAACGAAGTTAAAATCACTGATGATTTGAACGTTTTCCAAAGTTTGTAACAAGGTTGAACCGGTATACCAATTCATGTGTTTCGACACATCTACCACGTTATCTCCCTTCAAAGCGCTGATAGGAATAAAGTGAATATCAGGTACATTCAATGTTTTAGAAAAATCGATGTAGCTCGCTTTGATTTTCTCAAAAGCCTCTTCGCTAAAATTCACCAAATCCATTTTATTGATACAAACTACAATGTGTTTGATCCCTAATAAAGAAGCAATAAATGAATGACGGCAAGTTTGCTCTATCATCCCGTTTCTAGCATCAATCAATATAATAGCGAGGTTGGCTGTAGAAGCTCCTGTCACCATGTTGCGGGTATATTGAATATGACCCGGGGTATCGGCAATAATGAATTTTCTTTTTGGTGTAGCGAAATAGCGGTAAGCCACATCAATGGTGATTCCCTGCTCGCGCTCAGCTTTCAATCCATCGGTCAATAAAGCCAAATTGATATTTTCATCCCCTCTTCTTTCGCTCGATCTTTCAATCGCCTGCAATTGATCTTCAAAAATCGATTTGGTATCGTACATCAATCGACCAATCAGCGTGCTTTTCCCATCATCAACACTACCAGCGGTAGTGAAGCGAAGTAAGTCCATGTCTAAATATCCGTTAGTTTCCATCTGATTGTTCAATTAAAAATATCCTTGTTTTTTTCTGTCTTCCATTGCTGCTTCCGAACGCTTATCGTCGGCACGGTTTCCTCTTTCAGTTTCACGAGCTGCAGCCACTTCTTCAATTACTTTATCTAAATTATCCGCATCAGAGTAAATAGCTCCAGTGATGGTCATACAACCCAAAGTTCTGTAGCGAATATGCATTTGCTCGTATTTTTCGCCCGGCAATAATGTGTTGTATGGCGACTCAGCAAGCAACACACCTCCTCTATTCACAATGTTTCTATCGTGTGCAAAATAAATACTTGGTAGTGCGATGTTCTCTTTTTTAATGTATTGCCAAACGTCCATCTCTGTCCAGTTGCTAATAGGAAACACCCTGAATGACTCGCCCTGCGCTTTTTTACCATTGAATAAATTCCACAATTCCGGACGCTGGTTCTTTGGATCCCATTGTCCGAATTCATCTCGGTGAGAGAAAAATCTTTCTTTTGCACGGGCCTTTTCTTCATCTCTTCTTCCGCCGCCAAAAGCCGCATCGTATTTTCCTTCCTCTAGTTTTTCTAACAGAGTAATGGATTGTAAAGTATTTCTACTTGGATTGAGACCTTTCTCCTCCACCGCTGTTCCTCTATTGATGGAATCCTGAACATAACCAATATCCAGTTTCACATTGTATCTTTTCGCCAGTTCATCCCTGAACTCCAAAGTCTCCGGAAAGTTGTGACCAGTATCAATATGCAACAATGGAAAAGGAATTTTTGCAGGAAAAAACGCTTTGTATGCCAAATGCACCAAAGTGATAGAATCCTTCCCTCCAGAAAACAAGATCACAGGATTTTCAAACTGCTCCACTGCTTCCCTGAAAATGAAAATCGCTTCCGATTCCAGTTGTTCTAAATGACTTAATTTGTGACTCATAATTTTTATTTCAACGTTATCACTTCCAGCACTTTCGCCAACAATTTATTTTTACTTGTTTCCAAATCCTCTTCCCCAGTTTTCAATTCAACGAAGGGATTGGCTGGAGCATCAAAAGGTGCATCTAATCCTGTAAAATTAGGAATTTCGCCGTTCAATGCCTTTTTATATAAACCTTTAACATCTCTTTTTGCACATTCTTCAAAAGAGGCATTGATGTAAACTTCAAAATAATTTTCTTCACCGATAATGGATTTTGCCAATTCACGGATTTCCACCGTCGGACTGATCAGCGAACAAATAACGATTTCACCATTCTCCACAAACAACTTCGCTACTTCAGCTGCGCGACGGATATTCTCCATTCTGCCCGCTTCAGAAAAATCAAGATTATTGTTCACTCCTGTACGAAGATTATCGCCATCGAGCAGTTTTGTTAAAAAACCCTGATCGTACAAATCATTCTCCAAAGCACGGGCGATAGTACTTTTACCACTTCCCGACAAGCCACTCATCCACAGAACAATTCCCTTTTGTCCCAAAAGCTTTTCCTTATCGGCTTTTTGGAGCAAGGTATGTTTTATGGAGAATATATTTTTGCTCATTTTAATTGTTCTTAAAGTAATCTCTTCCCACACACAAAAAACTACCGTTTCTTAAATCGGGTTTGTTGTAAGTGAAAATCTCAGTAGTGCTATCTCCCTTAAACACTTCACCACCTGCAGCGCGCAAAATCGCGTGTCCGGCAGCAACATCCCACTCCATCGTTGGTCCAAATCTAAAATAAACATGAGCCTTTCCTTCTGCCAACAAGCAAAATTTCAAGGAGCTGCCAACAGATATTTTATTTTGAACTGAAAATCTTTCTAAAACCTGAATTTCTTCCGGACTCTCATGTGAGCGACTTCCCACTGCAGTTTTAACCGAACTCAAACAGTGACCAGTCAAAGCTTCATCAGCACCATCCACATTCTTGAAAGCACCTTTGCCAACTTCACCAAAATACACTTCGTTCTTTACAGGAACGTAGATGACGCCCAACGATGCCATACCATCTTTAATCAATGCGATGTTCACTGTAAACTCACCATTTCTTTTGATGAATTCTTTGGTGCCATCTAATGGATCAACGAGCCAGAAGGTCTTCCAATCCTTTCTTTGAGCATAAGGCATCGCTTCAATTTCTTCTGAAATCACGGGGATTTCAGGATACAACCTCTGCAATTCTTCTACGATGATGTTATTGGAAATAGTATCGGCAATAGTTAAAGGAGAATTATCGGCTTTAAAATCAACATTCACAAAAGCTGTTTCATCCTCATACACCTCCATAATCGCTTCACCCGCTTTTATAGCGAGCTTGATGATTTCGTTGATGTTGATTTTTACTGACATTTACCTCTTTAAAAATTAGTGTGCGAAAATAAGAATTTGAGGTGATATTTCCCACAGATCTCACAGATTTCCACAGATAGAATTCTACCCGAAATATGCTCTGTGGAAATCTGTGAAATCTGCGGGAAAATTAAGCCACAAAAGCCTCCACCGCCAAACGGTAGGAATCCATTCCAAAACCTACTATAACTCCCTTACACTTAGGAGATAAGTACGAGTGATGACGGAAATCTTCGCGTGCATAGGTATTAGAAATATGCACTTCAATGGTTGGAGTTTTTATTCCGGCAATGGCATCGCGGATCGCCACGGAAGTATGCGTGTATGCTCCGGCATTCATGATAATGCCATCATAAGAAAAACCAACTTCATGAATTTTATTGATGAGTTCTCCTTCCACATTCGACTGGTAATATTCCAATTCAATATTGGTATACTTCGCCTTCAGGGTTGCAAAATATTCTTCAAAAGATTGCGCGCCATAAATGCTCGTCTCTCTTTTTCCAAGGAGATTTAAATTTGGTCCGTTGATGATCAATATCTTCATGCCGCAAATGTAATGTTCAATGTTCAATGTTCAAAGTTCAATGTTAGCAACTTCAGCACATTCAACATTCAACATTCAACATTCAACATTATTTTTAATCCATGGATTGGAACAGCAGTGTTAAAGGATTTAAAGCTTTTCTTCGTTTGGAGAAATCGTTGTCCCCCAATTCCATTGAAGCATATTTGCATGATATCGCAAAGCTTCAGCAGTTTTTAGACTACAAACAACTGTCTATATCTCCCGAAGAAATTAAACTGAATCATCTCCGAGATTTTTTAAAGTGGGCCACCGAATTGGGCATGAGTTTAAATAGTCAGGCGCGTTTGGTTTCGGGCATCAAAGCCTTTTATAAATTTCTGGTGATGGAACACGTGTTGAAGGAAGATCCAACGCTAATGCTGGAGGCGCCTAAATTCGGAAGAAAATTACCCGACACGCTGAGCATTGAAGATATTGATGCTTTGATTGCTGCCATCGATTTAAGTAAACCCGAAGGTCAGCGCAACAAAGCGATACTGGAAACCCTATACAGCTGCGGCTTACGCGTTAGTGAATTGGTTGGATTGAAAATCTCCGACATGTATATTAACGACGGGTTTGTGAAGGTAAAAGGAAAAGGAAGTAAGGAACGATTGGTTCCTATTGGTGGAAAAGCTTTGAGAGAAATTGCATCTTACCGCGACCACGACAGGGTTCACCTGAATATCGCATCGGATGCTGTTGACATTGTCTTTTTAAATCGTAGAGGAAAAAAATTAACTCGCGTGATGATTTTCACGATCATCAAACAACTGGCTGAAAAAATAAATCTCAAAAAAAGTATTTCGCCACATACTTTCCGACATTCTTTTGCAACGCATTTAATTGAAGGTGGGGCTGATTTGCGGGCTGTTCAGGAAATGTTGGGTCACGAATCCATTACCACTACTGAAATTTATACCCATCTCGACAAGCACTATTTGCGGGAAGCGATCATTCAGTTTCACCCGAGATCTTAAAACTCAAAATCTTCATCTACTTTTTTTTCACCACCAAGATTAGTGAAATAGGAAAGATTTACCATACCAAACCATCCCGACATTTTAGTGCCCGGCGTGTTGGCAACAATATTTTCGGTACGCCAGTTAGGATTGGAAAAATCAAATTGATATCCCGCTTTAAATCCAACACTTACAAATTTAATATTGACTCTTGTGTCCACCTGCAATACACCGTTAAAAGCTTGGTTTTCGTAAGCCGATATTAAAGTGGTGCCGAACAATCCCGATCCATTTTGCGAAGCAATATTTTGTTTTAGTTTGAACTTGCCATAACCTAAGCCTCCCATTGCAATACAATCAAAGATTTTACTTTCAAAAAAATCGCGTCCCATTAGAAACTGAACCGAGTAACCATCCAAATCCAAAACATCACCATTTACCAAGGTTTTGCTTTGCTTCACATACATTCGATAATCTATGCTGTAGGCAAAATGATCACCTGACCCCATAGTACCAATGCCAAACATGGGAATATAATTATCAAACTTTATAGATGGATCAAGATGAGTTTGAATATAATTGTTGAGGTTTAAAAAATTACCAGACAAGGCCCCGTAATTCACGTCAAAATGATATCTCACTTCTTCTTCATCATCTGTAAAATCATCAAACCCAGCAGTAATTTCCGATTCTCTGGATTCCTTATCAGGGTCTAATTTATTTACAATAACGTATTGAAATTTCTGTTTCATGTCGTTATTAAAAGTAGTGTCGCAAAAAACTTTATACACTACTATCGCGTCGTCTTTAGAAAACTCAATCAGCTCATCCAAATAAGCCGACTCAGTTGTTGGATTATTGATGGATGTAGCACTTTTTGGATAATATGTCCCCACCGATAAAACCTGGTTTTTCAATGCCGGATTAGAGGAAGAATTAATTCGTTTGAGCAAAGATTTAAAATAATACAAACCACACCATTCGCTTTGCTCATTCAAGCTAGTATGACATCGGCCGAAGGAACCAAAATATTTTTGTCCTGGATTTTTTTTCACCAGATCCTCAAAACGCGAAAACATATATTGCTCTCTGTAAACCCACTCCTGATAAGCAGTTTTACCTTGATACTCTTCCCATTGCTTGTTCGCCAAAACACCATCTATTACCGTTTTAAAAACGCCGTAATCCTTGCCTAAATAAATTTTGTAAACCGAATCGTTTTTCTTGAAATCATCTAAAAAAATATCGAGAGTATTCTGGGTAGAAAAATACTGTGAATTTTTTCCAAACTTACCTCTCCCATCAAATAACGAGTCACGTTGATACTCATCAAAATACTTATCCAAATAAGCACCTAAGCCAATTAAGCTTTCCACGTTCATTTGAATTTCAGTAGGAATTTCTTTGTTTTTAGGCAGCAATAAATTCATGTATTTAGTGGCCGAAGCGAGCGAGCGCTCCATATCAATACCAACTACATTTATTTTGTTGGCCGAATCCAGTGTTTCATTGAATTCTCTCAAATGCTCATAAAATTTTTGAAAATCAACAAAGGCGTAATTCCTGAAAGAATGATAATAGGAAGAATCGCCGGTTTGAAGGTAATGATTCACCATCCAGCCAATGCTCGGACCAAACTCAAAAAGCAAGGTGCGCACACCAGCTTTTTGATGTAGGTATTTCAAAAGTTGAATTTGCAAGCGGGTGTTGCTTCTGCGATAAGAATGATCTTCACCAATAAAGAAAATAGATTTTTGAGGCAACAGCGTATCGAAAATTGCGAAAGATGAAAAATCGTTGCTATCGAGATTTAATTCTGAATACTCGCAAGTCACAGCGAGATCAACCGAAACATCCTCTTTCTGTGAAAATAAGGAGTAAGAAAAAACTACAGAAAAAAGAAAGCTCAAAAATATTTTCATCGAATCACTCTAAGTAAATAACCTCTTTATTTTTTTCCAAACTCACACGAATGTTTTCCTGCAAAGTGGTGGAAATTGATAGCCCCACATAATCCGCTTTCACTGGATAGCGTGTATGATCTCTATCCACCAAAACAACTGTTTGTATGCGTTTCACAGGTTTATCCAAAAAGTGATTCACTGCGTAAATAATTGTTTTTCCTGAATTGATCACATCATCCACCACCAAAATCACTTTGTTTTCATACTGCGCAGAACTTACACCCTCCAAAGTAATCGGTTGAGCCAAGGGATTTTCTTTGTCCATATTAATTTTACTCAATATGATTTTCATTTTTGAAATCTCTCCCAATTCTTTTGCTATGCGCTCAGCAATCACGTAACCATAACCATCAATACCAGCAATAATGATTTCTTTTTCATCAAAAACATTTTCGTGAATTTGATGAATGAGGCGGTTCAGTTTCTGCAAAACCTTTTCCTTGCTAAGTACTACAGTATTATTTTTTGTTGGCATATGCTACAAAGTTAAGCGGTGAATTTAAAGAAACTTCCTCATACTTATCAATACCATCAATATCCAGATAAACAATTCCTCCAGGTTGATATTCTATAGCGCTAAGGTATTTGGCTCCCCACACAAATTCGCTCACACGATACGACCGCCTGTCATACACTACCTGCGAAAACGATTCATCAAAAGCTTTTACTAAAATAATGATCTCTCCATCCTGATCAGCAAAGTACGATGGATCCTTGCCCCAAAAAGGACTTGACTCATCTATCGGATGAACAATGGTCCAGCTCAAAGGCATAAAATTAATTTTTTCTATTTCCAACGGCAGCTTAGCGTAATCTCTTTTATTGGTTTCTTTGTTCAACCAAACCATATTAACGCTTACTTCTATTTCAATCAGTTGATTATTCCTCATATTCACCATGCGAAACATCATGGCATTTGTTTCTTGGTAAGGAGCAATCAAAGCCTGTTCACTATATCTGATGCGGGCAACAGGGCGTGAAAACCTACCATATAAAACACCCGTTGCGACTGCAAATCCAAGCAAACCGATAAACGCTTCGAAGGAAGCAATTATTTTCGCGTGCGTACCGATTGGCGCAAATAATCCATAACCCACGGTAGTCATCGTTTGGGTGCTGAAATAAAACGCATCCCAAAAATTACTGGTGATATCTCCCTTATTGATTGAAGTGATCTGATCCACTCCGCAATAGAGGTATAACAATGCAAAGAAAGCATTTGCCACAAAAAACAAAGTCGTAATCAATATGGCGAACTGCCACCATTTAATTGTAATTAAAGAATGATAAATATCCGACACATTAAAAGAGGAAATCCCTTTTCTTTTGACATTAAATGTCCCGTCGGGATTAATGAGTCGCGATCCTTTGTTGTATGATTTTTCACCAAATCCGAGATCACTTTTATTTTTACTAAATACTTTCATAAATCTTTACTGTGGGATAATATTACTCAACTTCTCAACATCACGGTTCGCTGATCCGTCGGAAGTGTAAATCATCTTAGCTTTGTTATAAAAAGGTTCTCTTACATTTAATCGTTCTTTAATCTCTTTCTGCAATTCCAATGGAGAAAGGTTAGCTAATAGAGGCCGTTTTTCAATGCCGTTTTTTAAACGACCAATGATTTTTTCAACTTCAAGTTTTAAATACACAGAATAGCCTGCACTATTCATCACTTCCATATTGTCAAAAAAACATGGCGTTCCGCCGCCAGTGGAAACAACCACCTTTTCTTTGGTACAAATAGACATCAGCGTTTTTTGCTCCAACGCGCGGAAGTAACTTTCACCATCGGTGGAGAATATTTCAGAAATGGATCTTCCCTCCTGCTCTTCAATGAGAGCATCCATATCGATAAAGTCGTAGGACAATTTTGCCGCCAGTTTTTTACCGATGGTACTCTTACCCGACCCCATAAATCCAATTAAAAAAATTCTTTTCATCTTTATTTACCTGAAAAACAGCACTTAGGCAAAAATAGCGCTAAAACTTTTTATTTTACGAATAATGCATATATATTTGCATCCGCTTTAAAATAATGATTCCGTAGCTCAGCTGGTAGAGCATTTCACTTTTAATGAAGGGGTCCTGGGTTCAAATCCCAGCGGGATCACAAAAGCAAAGAAAGCCTCGAAGAAATTCGAGGCTTTTATTTTTTATTCTAAACATCTATTTATGTCTTACTGCACAGCGATTGAGTCTATGCCGGAAAGCCGGAAAAACCTTCACAAAAACTATCATGACAAGTTATATGGCTTTCCAATACACGACGACAATGAATTATTTTGTCGACTTGTATTAGAAATAAATCAGGCAGGATTAAGTTGGGAAACCATCTTGAAAAAAGAAATTTCATTCAGAAAAGCATACCATAATTTCGATATTAAGAAAGTAGCTTCTTATGGTGACCTCGACAGAGAAAGATTGCTGAGCGATTCAGGAATCATCCGCAATAAATTAAAAGTGAACGCTGCAATTGAAAATGCAAAAACAATTTTGCAGTTGCAAAAGGAATTCGGCTCATTTGAAAAATGGATAGAACACCATCACCCCAAAACAAAAGAGGAATGGGTGAAACTATTTAAGAAAACTTTCAAATTCACTGGTGGTGAAATCGTAAATGAATTTTTAATGAGTATAGGCTATTTGCCAGGCGCACATGAAGCGGATTGCAAAACCTATAAGAAAGTGCTTGAAACAAACCCTATGTGGTTAAAGAAATAAGTAAAATTCAAAAAAAGAGTCTGAATAATGCATTCAGACTCTTTCCAATTTTATTAGTAAAACTAAAGCGCTTCCATTAATTCCGTCATGTTCTCAGGTTCTTGATACTCCTTCACAATTCTTTTTGCGTCCTTGTTTGAAATTTGTCTTCCGAAAATATCAAAGATTAAGTACACACACGGAACAACAATTAAAGTCAACAACATCGAGCTGGTTAATCCGCCAATCAATACCCAAGCTAAACCACTTTTCCATTCTGCTCCCGCACCACTGGATAAAGCAATAGGCATCATCCCCACGATCATAGATAAGGTGGTCATTAAAATTGGGCGCATACTTATTTTTCCTGCCAAGATCAATGCTTCAACCGTATTGCGACCTTCCTTTTTCATTTGATTGGTGAAGTCGACTAATAAAATCGCATTCTTCGCCACCAAACCAATGAGCATGATCATACCCAGCACAGCAAAAATACTCAATGGCTGCCCCGAAAGTGCCAATGCCAATAGCGCTCCCACGATTGCTAACGGAATTGAAAACAATACCACCAATGGATATTTGTAAGAATCATACAAAGCCACCATAATCAAATACACAAATAATATGGAAGCCAATAAAGCAAAACCGAGATTCCCTCCTGCTTCCTTCATATTTTTTACGTTACCATCAAAAGCAACTGTAATGCCCACTGGAGGTTTTTTAGTTTTAGTAAAATAAGATTCTAGTTCATCACTCACATCACCACTTGAACGACCAATGACTTGCGATTGAACGGTAACTGAAGAAACACGGTTCTTGCGTTCTAACTTAGAAGTACCGGTTTTTTGAACAATGTTCGCGAACTGTCCCAACTGAATCGCATCTCCTCTGTTATTGATAAAAGTCATTGAAGATAAATCGGCAATATTCTTTCTATCAAACATATCATACATGATGTTGATATCGTATTCTTTTCCATTTTCAGTATATTGATTATTGGTATTTCCATTGAAGGCTGTTTGCATGGACATTCCAACTACATCCAGCGACAAACCTAGATTCGCCATTTTATCGCGATCCACAATCACAGTTATTTCTGGGTTACCAACTTCAATAGATAATTTCACTTCAGAAGTTCCTTTGATTTGTTTTAATTTATCCACCAAAAGATTAGCATAACCGAAAAGTGAATCCAAATTATTTCCAGCCACCAATACCTGAATAGCTGCCTGATTTGCGGTTCCCATAATACTCACCTCACTGGAACTTACTTTCACGCCCGGCAACATTTCTTGCAATTTAGTTTTGGTTACTGCAGAATAAATATCGGTAGTCATTTTTCTTTCTTCCTTTGGAATCAACTTCACATTTATTTCCGCTGCATTGGTCAACGATTGCGAACCCGTCATCTGTCCGCTTAAAGTTCCAATGCTGGAATAAACACCAATGACTTCAGGATTTTTGTGCAGATACTCCTCTACTTTTTGTGCAACCTGATTGGTTTGTTGCAAAGTTGCTTCCTTAGGCAATTCCAACTGAATGATGAATTCTCCTCTGTCGCCTCTGCTCACAAATTCTTTACCGATAAAGCCTTTACCTACCAGCATGAAGGAACCGATTAACAAAACAATAGTAGTAATGATTGTGATTTTTTTATGACGCAAAGCCCATTTCAACATGACGGAAAAACTTTCCGTAAAAGCATGAACTCCTCTTTCAAACCACAATAAAAATCTTCCGAAATATTTTTTAGGATTCAGTTTTTCAACTTTCGCCATGCGTGATGCCAGCAAAGGAGTTAAAGTAAACGACACGAACAAACTCATTAATGTAGCCAACACAATCACCACTGAAAACTGTGAAAGTAAATTGGAAATTATTCCTCCTACAAAAGTCAGAGGAAGAAAAACCACCACGTCTACCAGCGTAATTGCGAGAGCTGTAAATCCAATTTCACTTCTTCCTTTGATGGCGGCTATCCTAGGCTGTTCGCCCTTTTCCAAATGACGATAAATATTTTCTAGCACAACAATGGAGTCATCAACGAGAATACCAACCACTAGCGACATCGCCAATAAAGTCATTAAGTTCAAGCTGTAGCCCAACAAATTAATAGCAATAAAAACCGACACCAATGAAGCTGGAATGGCAATCATCACAATCAATGAATTTCTCACACTGTGCAAAAACAGCAGCATACAAGCAGCAACAATTATTACGGCCAAACCTAAATCCACCAAAGCGCCATCGGCAGCTTTCATAATGAAAGTTGATGAATCCTGAGCCACATAAAATTTCAAACCTTCTTTCGCGTACATTCCCTCCAACTCCTTCATTTGCTCTCTTTCTTTTTGTGCGAGATCAACAGTATTAGCATCCGTTTGCTTTTGAATACTCAACATCAAAGCTCCTCTACCATCAATCCTTCCAAATGATTTTATTTCCTTGGTTCCATCTTCAACTGAAGCAATTTCTTTCAAACGAATAAGTGAATTTGTTTTTTTGTCGGTACCTACTACAATATTTTCCAATTCTGTTATCGACTGATATTTTCCTGCCAAACGAATTAAAATCTGACGCTCATTGTTTTTGATTTTTCCAGTTGGAAAATCCAAATTAGAAACAGCTATGGCTTGATTGATTTGCAACAAAGAAATTTTATACAAATCGGCTTTTTCGCGATTCACATTAATTTTAATTTCTCTTTGCTCTCCGCCAGTGGTGGAGACTTTAGCAGCACCAGTTACTTTTCCTAAAGAAGGAACCACAATATTTTTTACGATATCGTACAACTGTCGCGGCGGAACCTTTGCCGATACACCAATACTTAATATCGGCATCTCATCAAAGGAAATCTTTTGAATCACCGGCGATAAAACGTCATCAGGCAATTGCGATGTAATGGCATTAATTTTTCTTTGTGCATCTTGCAAAATCAAATCGGTGTTGCTGTTTTGCTTCAGCTGCAAAACCACCATCGACAAACCTTCCTGCGATACTGATTTTATATCGTCGAGATTTTCTAAAGAAGCAATTGCATCTTCAATTTTTTTGGTCACTGAGTTTTCTACTTCAGATGGCGCTGCACCAGGATAAACTGTCATTACGGTAATTACCGGCATCGACATTTTAGGCATCAGTTCGTAGCTCAATTTGGAATAGCTTAGTACTCCAAGAAAAGCCAGCACCGAGAATATCACTACAATGAGTGAGGGTCTCTTAACTGCTAATTCGGTTATTGACATAAAATTCTTTTTTACTATTTAATGACCTCCACTTTATTCCCTTCATTCAAATTCAATTGTCCGCTTACCACTACGATATCGCCAACATTAATTCCGCGAATCACCTCCACTCTATCTTCAACACTCAAACCAATCACAACTGGCATCACGTGCGCCACAGTATCTTTAGCGTTGATGATGTAAACAGAAGGATTTTGAACGCCACCCAACAAACAATTTTTTGGAATCATGATGGCTTGTTTTTCTTCACCAGATTTAAACGATGCTACGCCAGTCATTCCAGCTTTCACTGGATTTTTCTCACTGTTTTCAATCAATAATTCTACATCATATTTTTTTGCAGCATCCGCTTTTACTGATAATGCACTAACTGATGCTTTGAATTTGATATCGCTAAACAAATCGGCTTTAACTTCTGCTTGTCCTCCTCGTTTTATTTTTAATATTTCGGCATCAGATAATTTTACCATCATTTTAATTCTACTTACATCTACAATTTCTGCAACCAGTGAACCTGGCGCTAGGTAACTTCCCACTTCCAGTTTTAAATTATTGATTGTTCCTGCAATTGGCGCTACAACAGAAGATTTACGCGCCATGCGCTGTAAGGTATTCAATTTGTTTTTTGCGTTATTGTAATTCAAATTGATGTCGGCCAATTGTTGTTTGGTTACAGCTCCTTGTTGCGACATGGTTTTAAAACGATTCAAATCGTCTTCCGCTTTTTGGTAAACTGCTTCTGCCAAAGTCAAATCATATTTCACCTGCTCATCATCCAGCTGCGCGATAACTTGTCCTTGCGCCACCACATCTCCGTTTTCCACCATTAAGGAAACAACTCTACCTTGGGTTTCAGAAACAAAACTCAATTCTCTGAATGGTAAAAATGTTCCGCTAACAGTAAAATCACCGGAAATAATTTCGGATTTAGCGGTTAGCACTGTTACCGGAAAAACAGTAACAACAGGATTCGCCAATGCAGTTTTTTCTTCTTTCTCCGCTTTATTGGAACTTAATTTCCAAACAACAAAACCTATTACAACCAAGGCTATTGTTACGTTTCTGATAATTTTAAAATTCTTACTCATAAAACTTTATTTAATAATTGATTGAATATTACCACTGGCTTTCATCAACTCCAGTTCGGCAATTTTTACTTGTACCAAGGCTCGCAGATAATTGGTTTGTGCTTCTTTCAATGACGTTTCAACGTTCATCAATTCGCTCATTGAAACGATACCTCCATTATATTGCTCTTGTGTTGACGAATAAATCTCTTCGGCCAGTTTCATGTTTTTTTCCTGCACTGCAACAGAAGCATGATTCGACATTAATTTGTTGTAAGCATTTAAATTCTGCAAACGAATACTCTCCGTTAAATACAATCCGTCCAAGTCCAATTGATCCTGCAAAATTTTTGCTTGATTCGCTTTGAAATGACGATTCAACCCATCAAATATGGGGAAAGTAAGATTTACACCCACAGCCGAAGTGTTGTACCATTTTGCATTAGCGCCAGTTAAATGAATTTCATTTCCCATGTTGCTCCAATTGTATGATGCCGTGGCCGTCAGCACAGGAAAATATCCTGCGTAATATTGCTTGATGTTCAATTGATTTAAATTTTTCTGCGTCTCCAATATTCTCATATCAATATTGTTGCTGATATTGGGCTGATTAGTTGCACTTTGCAATACAGAAGGCTCAATTAATTTTGCAACAACCAAAGTGGAATCCATAGGCATTCCCATAAAAAACTTAAGTAAGCCCTCTTGGTACTGCATCCCCAACTGAAGATTATCCAACTCGGTTTGCAAGTTGGTTTGATTTACCAGTAAGCGACTGTAATCGGTCTTTTTTGCAAATCCATTTTCATATTGCACTTTCGTAACCCCCAGTAATTGATTTACCTTCTTTGCATTATTTTCAATTATTTGCTTTTGCACATTACTAACTTGTAGTGCGTAGTAGGAAGTTGAAATATCGTAAATCACTTGCTCTTTGGCCTTTTCAGCACCTAAACTCGCTAAATCTTCTGCCACTTTAGAGGCCTGCACACCCACCAACAAAGTTTGATTATACAATAATTGAGAAGCTGTAGCTCCTGCATTCACATTGTATTGCGTACCGAAACGAACCGGAATAAATGTTCCGGCCGGAGCACCAAAAATAGCTCCTGGCAATAATTGCGTCGGCAACACCAAATTGTCGTTGAAAGAGCTAGTAGCATTAATTTGTAGCAAACCGGTTGACAGTACTTCTTTTCTTTTTTCTTCGTTTTTCTCAATCTCCAACTTTGCCTTTTTAATCGACATATTGTGCTCTACGCCATATTCTATGCATTGTTTGAGTGACAACTCTTGTTGCGCATTCGCCATAAAAACAGCAAATAGCAATGGAATTATTACTTTTCTTTTTTTCATGTTTTTTTTATTTATACAGTTCAATATTATTTTTTTCAAATGTCTCAATCAGGCCAATACCCTTATTTGTAGAGATACCTCTTGCAAAAGAAAGCATCATGGTTTTAAAAATTTCTACAAAAGAATATTTAGTGTTTTCCGACAACTCATTGATCACGTATTGAATTTGTCCCATTAGCAAATCGGTTACAATTTCCACATTTAACTCCTTCCGGAATAAACCCTGCGAAATTCCTTCCTTAATAAAACGATGAATTTCATTGGCAGCAAATTCCTTAAAAAACTTCTGCTGAATTTCTGCAACAGAAGGGTAATACTTATTGATTTCCTTATGAAATGCAGGCTTTAGCTGCGAAGCATCTTTCATCATTTGTGTGATTTTAGTCAACAAAACTTCAATTACATTATCCGAAGTTTTGACTATCTCTTCATGATGCTTTCTCTTCATCTCATGAATTTTCTCAACACAGTGAATTAGCAACTCCTCCTTGTCTTTAAAATTCTCATACAATGTCCTCTTGGATATACCGCACTGCTTCGCAATCTCATCCATGGTTACAGAGCGGATGCCGTGCTTTACAAAAAGCTGAATGGACTCGTCTATAATTCTGTCTTTATACTTGTTCATGCAACAAAGGAATAGAAAACTTTTGGAACCAAAAAAGTTTTCTGGGTTTTATTTAAAAAAAAATGCAAAAAAAAAGCATCCCGACTTAACGGGATGCTTTTCCTATAATTGAATGTGAATTACTTCTTTTTGTAGTATTTAAAAGACTTTCCTAAGAAGTTAGCATTGTCACCCAATTGCTCTTCGATACGCAATAATTGGTTGTATTTTGCTATCCTGTCGGAACGAGAAGCTGAACCAGTTTTAATTTGTCCGCAGTTTAAAGCTACAGCCAAATCAGCAATCGTATTGTCCTCAGTTTCTCCTGAACGGTGACTCATTACTGATGTGTACGACGCTCTGTGCGCCATATCCACCGCTTTGATCGTTTCAGTCAATGAACCAATTTGGTTTACTTTAACCAAAATAGAGTTCGCAACTCCTTTTTTGATACCGTCTGACAAGCGTTTTACGTTAGTTACGAATAAATCATCTCCAACCAATTGAACTTTATCGCCCAATTCTTGAGTCAATTCACCCCAACCTTTCCAGTCGTCTTCAAACAAACCGTCTTCAATTGAAACGATAGGGTATTTTTTTGCCCAGTCTTTCCAGAAAGCAACCATTTCAGAAGAAGTCAATTTATCTCCTGATGATTTTTTATAATTCTAAAATAAATAATTCTTTGTTATTCAAATAAACGATAATTATTAGGAGAGAAAATTTACTTGTGGTAATTGCATTATAAAATCATGTGCATAGGCCATTTTAGCTGCATTTCTAACTTCT
>JAPLEZ010000126.1:9175-13228 GCA_026390935.1 Bacteroidota bacterium | reverse complement strand
TCCATTCGTTGCCAATATTACCTGTTTCCATAATATCAATTTCTCCAGAATGAGGCCAGTCGGTTGTGTTGGGAACCATCCAGAAGGCAGGCCAGAGCCGTGAATCCTGAAAGGGTTCAGGCACCTTAATGCGGGCTTCAAAGGAACCATATTTCCAATCTCCTTTTCCTAAAGACCGAATTCTTCCACTGGTATATTTAGCGCCCAAATAATTTTCGGCACGCGCAGTAATTACAAGATTACCTCCTGTAACGCTAATGTTTTCGGGACGACTGGTATAGTACTGACTCTCCTGATTTCCCCAACCTACATCAAAACCGTCGTTGGTACCATTACCAATTTGGTAAGACCATTTAGATAAGTCGAGACTGCTACCATTAAACTCATCCGCCCAAACCAATTGCGAGCATTGTGAATTAGCAGAAGAAATTAATAATAGTAAAAACAAGGAGACTAGAGAATAAGCGCCACCATTTTTTTGCAAAGCTGTTTTAGTAGACATGAGTAAAGTTGTTTTAAGTTATACTGGTTTTTAGGTTGTTGTGAATATCAACAGAAAAAATCTAAAAACAAAAAATATTTCAACGTAACTTACTGATAATTAATTAGTTAAATAGATTGCTTTTGCACTTAATGGACACGTTTTGCATTTTTTGATGCATTGATAATGCTAGCAAAAATGACAAACAGCCGTTTTTGACAACGTAAATTATCGCACCTAAATCACAATCCTATTTATTGACAATCATATAATTTCAATTGCACTGTTACAATAAAAATAGCCCCCGCCCCAATTCGAGGGCAATCCGTTATTCAAAAAACACCTTCACCGAACTTGAGTCGGATTTTTCTCCAACCACTTGCACAATGTAGAATCCGCCACTTATTTCATTTCCGCTCAAAGACATATTGTTGATCCCTGAACTACTCATTTGTGCTTGCTTGAAATACACCAACTTACCTTCTGCAGAATATATGCTTACATAATACTTACCCGAATAAGGAACCATCAATTGTAAATGTGTTTTTTCCAAAGCATTGATTTTAAGAATAGAATTTTCAGAAACTTCTTCTTGAACAGATGCGCTCCCACAAGCATTAATTTTAGTGTACAAATTATTTGCAAAAGCATTCGCCCCATATTCACTTAAATGAGTTGGATCACCTGAGGCCAGCATGGAAGCATCGGAAATATCACTACCCACAATGAGACACAACAGATGATCTGTGGCTTGTCTAGCTATCACTAAGTTTTCAACCATTGTTCGAAAATCTTCTAAGGCATAAGGTGCAGCCCCCGAATTGTCGGATGAATAAATTGGCGATATGCAATATATTTTCGCTTCCGGATGATAGGCTCGGAGCGAATCAAGTAATCTTCCGTATTCTGTTTTTTTACTCCCCAAACTGCCAGTTGAATATTTCCAATCATTGAATCCGATTTTCACTGTAATATAATCTACATGTTTTCCTTTTGTGTTTAATGCTACAGCCCAACCCAGCGTTGCCCCCGCAACAGCAATATTGTGCAAATCCCACCCCATTTTATTGGCCAAAATAAAAGGATACGTCTTTGCAGAAGACACATACTGCCCTGTTCCATGAGTAATTGAATTTCCAATAGCAACATACACTGGCCTATTCAGTTGACCTGGATCAGATAAGTTGTAGCCATCCGTCAGCTGCATTCCTGTAAAATCAACGGCCCATAAATTTGGCAATGACACTTCAAAAGTTGTTTCGCTTCCCGGCGTTGGATTGTTCACCGTAAAAGAAAGAGAAGAATAAGTAGCGATTGCTGTTCCATTTACAAAAACAGAAAATCCGCTGTTAGGTGTTGCTCCAATCGTTCCTCCTGTAGCTCTTTGCGTAAAAGCCATGTCGATAGCTGGACTTGCGGTCTTAAACCGAATACGAACTCCCGTTTGCGTAATTACCCACTGATTGATCCATGTGCCTCCAATTCCCGATTCCCAATTGCTCACCATAGAAGTAAGATGGCGATTGAGTTCCACTTTTGTTGGTGTTTTCACCGGGTAAAAAACACCATCATATGAAATATTCGGATTATCCAGTGCGATGGAAACTTTGGCAAAGGCATGTTGAACGAGTAATAGAAGTAAAACAAAAAGGTTAGCTGCTCTCATATTAAATTGATTAATTGGTTTATCCAACCAAGGTAAATGCTAAATAAAATTTGAACTTTGTAGGCAACGAAAGACAATTGACTATTTTGTGCCTAAGCAACAAAATCAAGCAATGCAAAGTAATTGTACATAAAAAGTAAAGCTATTGCTCTCGGAATTGTTTGGGACTCACTCCCACTTCAGACTTAAACACCCGATTGAAGTGGGAGATGTTGTTATAGCCCGCTTTGTAAGCAATATCGGAAATGGGCAGATTCGAGTCTTTTAATAAGCGCTTGACTTCGGCCAATCGGATTTGATTGAGGTAATTTTTGAATGACGAATGATGATTGTCTTTTAACAACTGTCCGATTTCCCTAGCCGAAATCCCTAAGTCTCGTTGAACATCTATTTGTGTGAGTTCGGCATTGATATAATTTTTTGAAAGATACTGAACTATCAATCCTGTTTTATCTCTGGCCTCGTCGCTAATTTCATTGGCAACAAAAGGAACCAAAACTTTTTTCTTCCGAGCAAACAAAACATAAATTCCCATGGCGGAATAACCTGCAATAGCAATCAATCCAAACACAAAATATACCGTAGTATTGTCATTGGTAAACTGTACCGATTTCACTATTATTTCATCTTCAACCCCTTTTGCCAGTAATTCACAATTGCCTACAATGAAATAATTCGCCCTGGTAAAATCAGGGTGCATAAAATCTTTTTCACTTAATTGATGGTAGCGATACCACCAGCTTGGCGTTGTAAATTGCGACAGCTTTATTTCGTACACTCTGTCTCCATCATAATCAACGGTGGTAGTAAAAGGCATACTCGACAATTCTTTTTTTCTGGAAGTAAATCCTTTGTAATCAACCGTAATGGTTAGCGGAATTCTTTTTGCTTTTTTCGCCTTGATATGAATCTTCACACTATTGTACTCATCCACACTAAAGAGATCATGCAATGAATCTTTCTTTGTAATGTAAAATCCCGTAAAAGGTTCATCTTTTACCGAGGTCAACTGATACGTGAATTTAATCCCACCACCCGAGTCGATTGAAGCAGTGGAAGTCGACCAATCTTTGGGCAACTGCTCGTGATAAGTCTTAACAATGAAGTCTTCATTTTTATCAAAAGGAAACAAATTCTTGCTACCGAAATTCAAACTTAGGTAGAACGCAGTGAGCAAAGTCACCGTGAAAATAATTAAAATCGCATATCGAACTTTTTTCGTCATACTCTCTGCAAGATATAGAAAATCAATAGGTTTGCAAATAACATCAACTTTGCATTTTATGTATTTCACTTTGCATTATAGTATTTTTCACTACTTTCATTTAACATCAGATGCTTTGCATTTAAAACAAATCCAAAATTTAGTAACGAGACTATTTTTGATTTAAACCAATTAAACCGAAACCCATGAACAAAAATTTTAAAACTTCTCTGTTATTGATTTTGAGCTTGACGTTTTTCATTAAAGCATCTGGTCAAAGTCCGACTCATTTTATTGCCGCCGACGATCCCAATATTCAATACGTTGGCCGCATCGATTTCACCAATCCGAAAGCTCCCGCTTTTAGTTTTCCGGGCGTAAGTATTTCTGCAAAATTTAGCGGAACTGCCATAAGTGCCGATTTTAAAGATTACGGAGCAGGAGGCGCAACAACTACTAATTATTATAATGTATTCATCGACAATCTTTTTGTAAAAGCACTCAAAGTGCTGAGCTCCACCACTAACTACCTACTAGCTTCTGGTTTAACCAATAGCAGCCACACTATATTAATTACCAAACGAACAGAAACATCTGTAGGCAAAAGTTCTTTCAAAGGATTTTATATTGAAGGTATTGCTTTGCAAACTCCCGATGCTTTACCTTCTAAAAAAATTGAATTTATTGGCGATTCTTGGACTT
>JAPLEZ010000126.1:0-9152 GCA_026390935.1 Bacteroidota bacterium | reverse complement strand
GGGTTTACTTCTGTGAATGAAGACAATTACTCCGCTTGGGGCGCCATTACATCCAGAAGACTAAACGCTCAATACCATTGCACCGCTTATTCCGGAAGAGGCCTATACAGAAATAATGACGGAAACACTAACACAGTTGTGCCAAACCTATTTAACAGAATATTTGCCGACGACAACGCATCTGTATGGAACCATAACAACTATATTCCTGATGTGGTAGTGATTCATTTGGGCACCAATGATTTTGCCAATGAGCAAACCTGGGCTAGCAATCACTCTCCTTTGGATTCAGCAAGTTATGTGAGTAAATACATTGGTTTCATTTCCGACCTGCGCACAACTTATGGCTCTTCTACCAAAATTGTATGTGTGAACGGAAGCTCAATTTCTATTTGGTCGGGTTTGAACCAATACAACCGTTGGAACAACTACATGACTGCCATTTACAATCATTTTATTGGATTGAACGACAACAATGTTTACAAATTTTCTTTGGCTACTCAGGCCGCTCCATACGGCGAAGACTGGCACCCGGCAAAACATGAACATATTCATATGGCCGACCAAATCACGCCTTACATCCAACAAATCACAGGATGGATGGATTGCGCTTCTGTTGCAGGAGGAAAGGCTTATCTTGATGATTGTAAAATTTGCGTTGCCGGAACTACTGGAAACACTGCGTGCACTCCAGGAAGTACTGCAACCAACGAAATAGAAATTGCAGTAGATAACTTTTTAGTTTTCCCAAACCCAGCGAGCAACATGATCAACCTCAACATATTGAGCGATCAAATTTCCTGGAACATCTATAATCAGATAGGGGAAATTATGCTACAGGGCAAGGGTAAAAACTGTTCAGTTGAAAATCTCTCTGCTGGACTATATCATTTTGTAGCTATTGAAAACTCCAAGACTATGATTGCTAGTTTTATTAAAGAATGATACCGCATCAAAAGCAAATAAAAAAGCCTCTTGAAAATTTCAGGAGGCTTTCGCATTTCTTGAACAATACAATCAAAAACAAAATGTATTGTAAACCATATCCGCTTGCATGTCGCCTTTCATCTCTTCGTGCGCATAAACACAATTCTTTTCAAGGATATCAACTCCCTGAACTCTTATGAAATTGTAATAGGCAACAGCACCCTCCTTGTCTATTTGAATGGCAATTGAAAAATCTCTGGTTGCTTCCTGAAAATAGGACATCTCTGCATAAATAAAACCTCGACTTAAATAAGCCTCCATCATCGTTGGGTCCAATTGAATTGCTTTGGTGTAATCACTCAAAGCCGAAGTATTTAAACCTAGATCAGTATTAATATTGGCTCTTGTAAAATATGCGTCAGCATTATAACTATCATAGGTTAAGGCCAGGTTCAGCTCAACTATTGCATTGTTGTATCGATCGGTTTTATGAAACAATCTTCCTAGTAAAACATGCGCCCCAACATTAGTGGAATCCAATGAAAGCGCCAGTGTATACTCCTCCTGAGCCCTTACAAAATCACCTTTCTGCTCATTAAGCTTCCCTTCATTGATTAATTTCTCGATCTGCGGATTTACAGTTTGGGCCTGAGCTCCAAAACCTAATAGAATAAACAATAACGTTGTTTTTATTTTACCCATTTTGCTATATTTTTATACGCACTCCCCTTTAAGCAAGATAAGAATTAGTTTTTTTTGAAAATTATTTTTTTCTTTATTCTCGATAAACTGGTTATTTTTATCGGTAAAAGAAAATCTGGCAGCATTTATGTTTATATTAATTCACTAATTTTATTGTTGTGAAGAAACAGATACCTCTTATTTTATTTGGACTAGTATTAATTGTGTCAATCTTTGCCTTTGTAAAGCCCGATGGCGAAATACAATTGCAGGGAGTGGTAAGAAACGAAGCAGGCTACCTTGTTGATAAAATTGAAATATTGATTCATAAAAATGGCGAGTACATCTGTGAAGGAAAATCTGATAAGTACGGCAATTATTCCCTAACCCTATTTGAAGAAGGAACATACAACATCACAGTTGGTAGAAACAACAACAACTACTACACTGTGAGCGATACCAGCATTCAAATTTTACCATTAAAAATTTTCCGAAGAGACTTCCTTTTAAAAGTCAATAAGCAGGAATTGCAACACAGAGCCACCCGACTCACAGAAGCATATCAACATTTAGAGAAAAACCCAATGAACATTTACTACAAGGGAACTTACTTCAATCGCTTCCCATCGTCCATGGATGAAATGCTGCTTTTCTTTAGTCCGAAAATTCCCTACTTCAACCTCAAAAAAGAAAGTGACGACATTGTTACAAAGTTTGTTGACACACAAATGGTAAGTGACACTTCTTACTTTGTCAAATACTCAAACATTTTATTGGGGTGGACAGAGCAAACCGACATTAAATGCTACAAATATTTTACCGCGCGCATGGACGGGATGATATTTAAAAATCCAAAAGGTTTTTTTGATGTTCTCAACTTTTACAACAACGATGATGTAAAGTCCATTCTCTTGCAAACACTTAAAGGATTCAATAGAGATCAACTCAACACTACTTTTGAAAAACTTTCTGCCTACAATCCACGTATCTATAAAATTTATAAGGAAACAGCCAGTGAAATGAATATCAAATGAGAAAAACAGCAATTGCGTTAGTTTGTGTAATCGTGCTGCTCTCTTCCTGCTCAAAAGAAACCATTTACAACCATTACTTAAAAGGAAACTGGACCATCTATCAACTGGATATACGGGAAACTACCGACACTATAAGCTCTAGCTATTCTTTATTCAATGCTGGTATTTACACCTTCCATAAAAACAACGAAGGATCTGTTACAATGAGTGCCGACACTTCAAAAAAAACTATCGATTTCAAATGGTCAACCGTAAGCAATAAGCAAGTATTGTTATCTTTTGAAAGTGAACTCCTTGAAAAATGGGATGTTTTAATCGATGAACCCCGGGACCAAACATGGGAGTGCACAAGCGCCGACACAATTTCTGCTGGAGGAGTGGTGGTGATAAGTACTCTGCATAGAAAGATGTATTTGAAAAAATTCGACTAAATCTATTGTTAAAAACTTTTGAAAATACTTTTGGTCCTAAACCCCTTATTGCCAGTAGATAAACTCTTCTTTAATCACTGAACATAGAACTTATGTAGGAATACGTTCGGACGAGTGTACCGAATTTACTATTTTCGCGTAAGATCAAGGGGGCAGACCGAGGCGCAGGCAAATTTAAAAGTAGCGAGTGTTTTATGAGCAAACCCAACGAAAAAAGCGTTAAGGAATTGTCGCTCACAGAATTTAAAGAGATTGTTTTAGCCGACTACCGCTTAGCCTGCGAGAGTCGAGAAGCCAGTTTATTGGGCAGAAAGGAAGTACTTACCGGTAAGGCAAAATTTGGAATTTTTGGTGATGGTAAAGAGCTGGCTCAAATTGCATTGGCCAAGCAATTCCGAGAAGGCGACTACCGAAGCGGGTATTACCGCGATCAAACTATAATGTTGGCTATTGGCGAATTGACCTACCAACAAATCTTCGCGCAACTTTATTCACACACCAGCATCCAAGCAGAACCTCATTCGGCAGGGCGACAAATGAACAGTCACTTCACCACCCGTTACATCAACGAAGATGGAACGTGGAAGGACATGACCAAGCTAAAAATCACCACTACCGACCTCTCTCCTACTGCTGCGCAAATTCCAAGAACAGTTGGATTAGGTCTCGCTTCAAAACTTTTCAGAAAAAATAAAGAACTACACCAATACAATACTTTGTCTAATCTTGGAAATGAAGTGGTATTCACGACTATTGGTGATGCCAGTACTTCCGAAGGGATTTTCTTTGAAGCATTTAATGCCATGGGAGTTTTGCAGGTTCCTGTAGTGCTTTCCGTTTGGGACGATGGCTATGGCATTTCGGTTCCAACCATGATGCAAACCACTAAAGAAAGCATCTCCAGAGCATTGGCGGGATTTCAACGCGATGAAAAATACAAGGGATGGGAAATCATGACCGTGAACGGTTGGGACTATCCTGCACTTTGCCTCACTTATAAAAAAGCAGCTGAACTGGCCCGCGAACAGCACGTTCCAGTATTGGTGCATGTCACCGAATTGACGCAACCTCAAGGTCACTCCACTTCGGGCTCACATGAACGCTACAAATCAGAAGAGCGCTTGGCCTGGGAAAAAGATTTTGATTGCAACAAGCAATTCAAGGAATGGATCATCAAACAAGCCTTTGCGACAGAAGAAGAATTAAAGAAAATTGAAGAAGAAGCTGTAATTAAAATTAAAGAGGGCAAAGAAGCGGCTTGGAAAGCGTACATCACCCCTATTAAAAATGAGGTGAGAAATCTATCTCGACTTTTCGATAAACTTGCCGCCAACAGTGCTAACAAAGATCAAATACTTCAAACAAAGCACAAGCTTCTAAATGGCTTAGACACCAATTGGAAAGACCTTACCATGGCCACCAAAAAGGTGCTAAGATATGTGAGTCGCGAAGAAAGTGAAGAAAAGAAAATTTTACAAGATTGGTTGCTGCAGGAAAACATTGCTAACTTCGATCGCTACAATTCTTTGCTATACAGTCATGATGCCTACTCGGCTACAAATGTTAAAGAAGTAAAGCCAATATACAACGACGACTCTCCAATAGTTGACGGAAGAATCATCATCCGCGATAACTTTGACGCTCTGCTTGCAAAGGAACCCAAACTGGTGATCTTCGGTGAAGACTCAGGAAAAATCGGAGGCGTAAATCAAGGTCTGGAAGGTTTACAAAAAAAATACGGCGAGGTGCGTGTGAGCGACACCGGAATTCGTGAAGCCACTATTTTAGGAAAAGGAGTTGGAATGGCCATTCGTGGTTTGCGTCCGATTGCTGAAATTCAATACCTGGATTACCTCGTGTATGGTTTAATGACCATAAGTGACGACTTGGCTTCATTGCACTATAGAACAAAAGGCGGACAAAAAGCGCCATTAATCATACGTACTCGTGGTCACCGATTCGAGGGCATCTGGCACTCGGGGTCGCCAATGGGCATGATCATCAATTCCCTTCGCGGAATGTACATTTGCGTACCGCGCAACATGACACAAGCAGCTGGTTTATACAACACTTTGCTTAGTGCCTTTGATCCGGCTTTGGTGATTGAACCGCTATTGGCCTACCGTAGAAAAGAAAAATTGCCTGCCAACCTTGGTGAATTTAAAATTCCTTTGGGTGTTCCCGAAATTTTAGTGGAAGGAAAAGATGTTACCATTGTTACTTACGGATCATGCGTTAGCATTGTGCTAGAAGCGACCGAGCAACTAAAAGAGTTTGATATTCATTGTGAAATTATTGACATCCAAACCTTGCTTCCATTTGACACACACAAAATAATTTTGGAGTCGCTTAAAAAAACCAATCGACTTGTGGTGATGGACGAAGATGTTTCGGGTGGTGCAACAGGTTATATGCTTCAGCAGATATTGGAAGAACAAGGTGGTTATTTCTACTTGGATTCTGAACCAAAAACTATTTCAGCGCAAGATCACCGTCCGGCTTACGGATCTGATGGAAACTACTTCTCCAAACCTAATGTGGAGACGGTATTTGACAAAGTATATAAATTAATGAGAGAAGCATATCCCAATAAGTTTCCAGGCATCTACTAATTATGGATTTTAACAAAACAACAGAATCTGAATCACAATATCAGCACCTCGATAAAATGAGTGTTTCTGATCTTTTGAAAAACATCAACGAAGAAGATAAAAAAGTTCCTGATGTGATTGAAAGAATCATTCCTGATATAGAAATGGTGGTTAAGGTGATCGTTGAAAAAATGAAGCTTGGCGGAAGATTATTTTATATGGGCGCAGGAACCAGCGGAAGACTAGGTGTTGTTGATTCGTCGGAATGCCCTCCTACTTTTGGCATTGATCATGGTGTTGTTATTGCGCTAATTGCTGGTGGAGATACCGCAATCCGCAAAGCAGTAGAATTTGCAGAAGACAGTCATATTCAAGGCTGGCTCGATCTTGAAAGTCACAAAATAAACAGCAATGATGTTGTGATAGGAATTGCAGCATCGGGAACAACTCCATACGTAATTGGGGCCTTGGTAAAATGCAATGAGAAAGGAATTACTACAGCCTGCATCACTTGCAACGCCGGAAGTCCGCTAACACAGGTAGCGCAATACAAAATCGCAGCCGTTGTTGGTCCGGAATTCGTAACCGGAAGCACCCGCATGAAAGCAGGAACAGCTCAAAAATTAATCCTCAACATGATTTCTACTGCTGTAATGATTCAGCTTGGAAAAGTGAAAGGAAATAAAATGGTGGACATGAAACTGGCCAACGTTAAATTGATTGATCGTGGAGTAAAAATGGTGATGAACGAGCTTCAGTTGGAGGATTACAACATTGCAAAAGATTTACTCACCAAACATGGCAGCGTGCGCGCAGCAATTGAAAATTACAAGAAATAAATGAGACCAATTTTAAGAATACTCAAGCGCATTTGGTTTTTAAATTTTGTTAGAAGAATTGCCTACGCTTCTACTTACTACAATAAAAAATATGTTCAAATTTTAAAATGGGGCTTCACTTCACGCGAAGACACCAACTTCACTTATGAACTCACCGACGGCAATATTTCCTATCTGGCACATACTGTAGCAGCGGTCACTAAAAAAGATTACAAAACAATACTGGCTTATTTTTATGAAGCCATGAACAATACCGAATTAAAAGAACACATTCTCAGAGAAACCAAAAAATCATCTTTAGGTCGTTATGCCGACAAAGAAATTCGCTTTGGAAGAAGACTGGGTTGGTACACATTTGTTCGTATCATGAAGCCGAAAGTAGTTGTTGAAACTGGAATCGACAAAGGATTGGGATCAGTATTACTTTGTTCTGCACTGTTAAAAAACAAAGAAGAAGGATTTGAAGGCAAGTATTTTGGTACCGATATCAATCCCGAAGCTGGATATTTATTGCAGGGAAAATACAAGGAAGTTGGTGAGATTTTATACGGCGACTCCATCGAAAGTTTGAAAAAATTCAAGGAGCACATCGATCTTTTTATCAATGATAGCGACCATTCTGCCGACTATGAGTATCAGGAATATGTTACCATTGAACCATTGATTTCTGATAAAACAGTTATTCTTGGCGACAATTCCAATTGCACCGACAAGCTGTCTTCCTACTCTGCAGCAACCGGCAGAAGCTTTATTTATTTTAAAGAGGAACCAAAAAACCATTGGTATCCTGGAGCAGGAATTGGAATTTCGTATAAGTAATTAGATCTCGATTTTGCTATTACACATCGCATGCAGATGAATCCTTTTGCACTGCAAGAAAGGATCTTACAGTTATTTCACTGCTTCCACCAAATACTCCACACCATTAAACTGAAAGGTTTGCTTTGCTTGCAGCCCAATTAATCTAGCGGCAATAGGTGCCTGAGGTGAAACAGCAAAATAATCTTTCCCATCTATTGAAATTTTGCCAGCGCTGATGGAAATATAAAACTGTCCGCGATTGGTGATCACCAACGAACCCAATGCTACTTTATCAGAAGCAATGGAGGGATCAATCTTCTCCATTGCTATTAATAATTCGTTGGCCTTTGTGAGCTGTTCGGCATTTTTTTCCTGCTCCAGCTGCATCATCGCACGGCCGGTTTCGTGCTTGTCGCCAGCACTGCTTTTCGCTTCAGAACCTGCGTCTTCACTCAGTTCTTTTTGCGCGTCATTCAATGCCTGTATGCGTTGCGCTGCGAAGTCGAAACAAGCTTTGTATAATTTTTCTTTGGTAGTCACTATTGTGCTTTGATCAGCTCAACATCAAAAACCAAAGTAGCTTTTTCAGGAATCACTGGTGGATAACCGCCTTCGCCATAACCCAATTGATAAGGAATAAAGAAACGGAACTTATCACCTTCTTTCATCAAAGCAACACCTTCATCCCAGCCCTGAATCACATTTCCTTGTCCTAATGGAAAAACAAAGGGATCACCTCGCTCTACAGAAGAATCGAATTTTGATCCATCAGTTAAATATCCTGTATAGTGAACTGTTACCATTTTTCCTGCAACTGCCTGCGCACCTGTTCCTTTTTGCACAACAACATATTCCAGTCCGCTGGCAGTTTTAATTTTTTCTTTCCCTGCGATATCATAAGCAACAATCTTCATTGGTTTTTTGGTATCAATAACCTGCACATCAAAAATCAATGTTGAGTTGGCAGGAATTCCGCCACGCGCAGCACTTCCATAACCCAAATGCGGAGGAATAATGAATTGTGCAGTGTCGCCAACATGCAACATAGTAACACCTTCATCCCATCCTTTGATCACTTGTCCGACACCAATTTTAGTTTGAAAAGGCTGACCTCTTTTCACTGAGGAATCAAAGAATTTTCCATCCGGAAAAAATCCATCGTAATGAATTGTCACCTTGTCGCCAGTATCCACTTTGAGTCCGGTTCCTTTAGCTTTTAATATTACTTTTAATCCGCTGGCCGTAGTCAGCGTGTCGCCCACTACCAAGTGGTCACGTGTTGATTTCTCTGTCATTTTTTTTGATTTTTCTTTTTGTAAACCTCCGCAGCCCATTGCCATTACAGCGATTAAAGAGCCAATAAAAATTTTCTTCATAGTCTTTATTTAATTAACTGACACCAATTCCAATTCATAATATACAGGTGTATTCGGTGGAACAATTCCCGAACTCGACCCCAAACTTCCGAACGCTAATTTAGAGGGAATTATCATACCCACCATATCTCCTTCGTTCATAAATAGCAACATTTGCTCAATCCCTTGTATCACCTGCATTTCCTGACCGATGATAAAATCCTGTGGAACGCCATTCATTTTAGTGGAGTTGAATTCCTTGCCATCCAAAAAGCGACCACTATAATTGATATACACCGTTTTGCCGAACGAAGGCTTTTTATGGGAGTCGGATTTTTTAATTGAAAAGTATTTTATTCCCGATGACAAAGTATCCACTTTATATTGATAGGTAGTTAAAAACTCTGCTATTCTAGCGTTTTCAGTACTTGCAGAAGTATCCATCAAAACCGCATCCAAGCGATTTTTAAATTCCAAGCGGTTTTTTTCATAT
>JAPLEZ010000142.1:34129-101397 GCA_026390935.1 Bacteroidota bacterium | reverse complement strand
CCACCTATTTCTTTTCTTGCTGGTTGGCCAATGTTTCCAATCAATCGCCAATGGGATTAAACAATCCACCTATAGTGCAACTGGTAATTGACGGTAAAGTCTATGGTGCCGACATTGATTTACCATACACTACAAACGGTGGATGGATTCCTTATTACGTGGTATGGACTTCCCCTCCTGGAGTGCAAGCAAATGTAGTGATAGGTCTAGAAAACGTAAAAAAACAATCACAAGGAAATGACCTTGCTCTTGATGACATTTCGTTCAACAGCAGCTGCGGAAATATTCCTAATGTGAATGCCTTGCAACCAAAAAAATTGATGGTTTCCCAAACTTCCTTGTGCACTGGTGGAGGATCTGCGCTGCTGGATACCAAACTTAGTTCGACCAACAAAACTTTTGTATGGAAAAACAGTGCTTTAACTACGTTCGGATCTTCAGCACCAACAGCCACAGTAAGCACTGTAGGCACTTACTATGTTTGTATTGATTCTGCCGGACTGGGTTGTCCAATTGCCGATACAGTAGTAGTGACCAACAATTTATCTTTGAATTTACCTGATCTTGATCTTTGTACTCCTTCACAATATTTTCTTGATGCGGGCTTTGATATTCCCAATGCTTCTATTGCATCAATTAACTGGACAGGTCCTTCGGGAACAAGTTCTACACGCAACTATATAATTACTTCTGCAGGAAGTCATTCTGTAACCGTTCTTGCTGCTGGAGGATCAGGTTGTAATTACAGCAAGTCATTCAATGTTACTTCTTCAGTTCCAGTTGCACCAAGTGGGTTAAGTTATAGCGAATGTGGAGGTTCCACGGTACCGTTGACAATTGGTGATGGAAAATCATACAACTGGTCTTTGAATCAAAATATGACTCCTCTTCTAGGTACAGGTATTACTTACAACTGGGCCGTACCTCCTGCAACAACCGGGGATCAAACGGTTTGGGTTCAAAATATTCCCTCCTCTTCTTTTTTAGGAAGCGGCGGACCGGCAACAGTACCAATTGGTGGCTGGGTAGATCCTACCCCAACTTCACTTAGTTTTACAACAACGAAAGATGTAGTATTGAATTCCTTTTTAGTATTCTATCCTAATGGATACAATGGCTGTAGTTCTCCAGGTACCAAATCTGTTACTTTTAACCTTAGCGGCACAAAAAGTTTTTCTACAAGTCAAGTTATTCCTTGTGGTGGTGGCGTTTTAAGCTATGTTGCTCCAGGTTGGATTTTACCAGCAGGAAGTTATACTTTAACATCCTCTGAAAGTTTAGGTTTTGACTGGCAAGGTCCGTTTACAAACAATCTGGGAGGCGTCGTATCTATAACTACTCCTAATCAAACTCATTATATGTTTGGTAGTTTAAGCTTCAATGTTTTTAATTCTTGTGATGCTGTACCTGTAAAAATAAAAGCGCTTTGCTGCAATCCTATTGCTGATGTACCGGCCATTGATATTGCTGCAAGTAACTTAAGTGATTGCGATCCAACTAAGGTGAGCATTTTTTCAACAGCATTAACAGATGGTTTGTATTACAGATGGCAGGTGAGCCACAACAGCGGCACAACATGGAAAGATTCTGTAGGTATTTTGCAAGTGTCCGGAGGAAAAGTAATCCTATCTAATATTTCAGGAAGTGGCTGGTTCCGTTTACAAGTGGCAGCTACAGCAGGAGATATAGGAAAAACCTGTATGAAAATATCTGATACTGCTCAAGTTATAATTCCACCATCCGTAGCTCCTGTCATCACTTCCACCAAAAAAGATTATTGCAGTAATGATGCAACAGACGTTATTGAAGTGAATAAACTCGGGGGCACATTTACCACCTTTAGTGGAAAGGGAATTACCGATCCAGCCCAGGGTATTTATGATCCATCATTAGCTGATATTGGCACCGACACTATTTACTACACTACCCCAGGATCATGCGGAGCAACGGCGAAAATAGCCATAACTGTGCATGCGCCACCAGTAGTCACATTCACATTGGCAGATGATGAAGTGTGTAAAGATTTAGCCGCTTTTGCATTAAGTGGCGGCTTGCCAACAGGTGGAACCTATTCAGGAACGGGAGTGACCCTTGGAACTACATTCACAGCAAGTGTTGCTGGAAATGGAGCCAATACCATCACATATTCTTATACCGATCCTCTGACAACCTGCAGCAATTCCGCTACAGATCAGCTCACTGTGGATGCCCTGCCAGTTGTAACATTTACTCTTCCATCTTCCAGTGCATGTATTAATGCACCTGCATTTCCCTTATCAGGTGGCTCACCTGTAGGAGGAACCTATTCGGGAAGCGGCGTAAGTGGGGCAAATTACAATCCTGCTTCTACAACAGTTGGTGCGCACACATTAACATACAACTACACCGATCCAACAACAACTTGCAGCAGCAGCAACACTGCGACAATCACTGTAAATTCTTTACCAGTACTGGGCTTAAAGGACACTTCAGCTTGTAGTACAATTTTATTGGACGCAACTTTAAAAGCAACCATTGCCACGCCAGCAACATACTCATGGGATGCTGGGCCCGCTGGTGCCATTGCTACTAAATCTGTCGGTACAAATGGAGCACATACTGTTTTAGTTACAGATAAAAATAATTGTCAAGCGACTGCATCTTTTGCAGTAACAATTTATCCTAAACCATCTGTATCTCTTGGTAGCGACACAACAGTTTGCTTTACAGGCGGAGAACTTTGGAAGGATACCATTGCAAATACTTACAAGTCAATAATGTGGTCTACTGGAGAAATGGTCAACAGCACTTCACTATTAAAACCGGACAGTGTTTGGGTTACAGTATCCAATCAATACAACTGCTTTGCAAGTGATACAGTTTATGTAGGTGAATATTGCGAAGCAATAAAGTTGTGCTTCCCCGATGTGTTCACGCCAAACTCTGATGGTGTAAATGATGATTTCAGACCCTGCGGAAATGAAAAAGAAGTCATCACTGATAATGGAAATTATAAATTCTACAGCGAAAATATTTTAGCTATGCACTTTGTTGTTTACGACAGATGGGGCATTAAGATGTTCGAAGTAAATGAACCACAAATTCCGGTTTGGGATGGCTATTTCAAAAACTCATTGGCTGCATCAGGTACGTACTATTGGATTGTTAACTACACGGATTCTTCCAAAAATAGCTACGAGCAAACTGGCTATGTCACTTTGATAAAAAATTAAAAAGTAAAAGCAGACAGTATTAAACTACTGTCTGCTTTTAAAAAATCTCCCTCCTTTTTTAGTAAAATAAAATTACGCTTCACTTTTGCAATTGCGCACTAAGTGTAAAACCTTCTTGTTACCAAAATAATCAATAGCCTCATTATCACATTTTTAGCAAATAACGATTTTGCCTTGTAAGCGTGAATTACCATCAATTTAACTATCTGTAAATCAATTTATTACGCTGTAACTTTTGATGGTTTTACTTTGTTTCTGCTTTGATTTACTTTAAATTGGAGTTATGCTTATTACTGATCTTTCTATGCAAACTAATTTTTTTTCTAAACGTAATCCTGCAACGATGATTTTTAGATTACTCTTTATACTGCTCTTAAGTTCACTGTCTGTATCCGCACAAACGGTTTCGGTAGGAGCGGGAAGTTATACGACAGCACTGCCAACAGGCGCAACTATTTTACCTAATAATCCGGCGCCTGGTACAAGTCACTATCAAAGAGTTGACAATGCTGATCGCACTGGTGCGTTGCCGAAAGTAGTACCCGGTTTTTCGCAGCCAATACAAACCAACGATTGGTGGTCATCGGCCATTTGGAGTTACGAAATGCCAAATAGTGTTTATTATCCTGATTGGTTGATTTCTCCGTATTCTTTCCTCATGCATCCTCATCCATTAATTATCCAAGCTACTCGATACGGATTAAATGTGTCCTATGAAAACAATCCTGTTTTTTCCAATAACGCAAATGGCGGCATGGTAGATTATCACGTTTGGAGAGAAAATCACTTATGGGTAGGTTTGGACGGTATGGATGTTCCAGCTTCAACTGGAACGAAGGTAAAAAGCTATGGTGATTGGTCGGTTACAATGCAATGGGATGATGGAGCCGGTAGAGTGCTTGAAGCTACCTCTGGTCATGGATCACCCTATGTATATTTTAAAAAAACAGGCTCAAGCAATCCTACATTAAGGTACATCGCAGGAACTCCTGTACCCTTTGCTAGCATTTCCAACGCCACCATTGAAGCCCGAGGAGTTACGCTTTTAGGCAAGCATTACGGGATCTTTTGTCCTCCGGGAACAACACTCAGTGCATCATACATTCTTAATCAGATGGAAGGCGATATGGCCTACAACAATGTACCTCGAGACGCACAAAAAGTTCAATTGCCAGCGGGACAAAATTATTTTTCCGTTGCTGTATTACCCGACAATTCTCCTGCAACACTTGCCTATTATGCGAAATTTGCATTTGCTTTTGTCACCGACACAAAGGTTTCCTGGGAATATGACGAATGTAAATCGGTTGTCCGCAATACCTTCACATGCACCACCGTGCCACAGGGAAACAGCACTGAAACCAAAACATTAATGGCTATGTATCCGCACCAGTGGAAAAACATTGATGCCTCATCCCCTGCCGCAGCAACAGCATATAGTTACCCATCAACAGCTCGAGGAGAAATGAAAGTATATGAAGGAAGCTCTTTTGTGAATTCACATACCAATCACGGCTTTCTGCCGGGAATGCCCGATTACGGCACCTACGACAAAACGAAGTTGTATAACTACGTCCAGGCGGAACTAGTAAAAGGAAAAAACTTTTTCTTTTATGCCGACAATGCGTCCCTCGCTGTTTATGGAGCTGGAGTTGCTTTACTTAAAGTATGCGATTTGATTGAACTAGCAGATATGGTTGGCCATACCGTTGCTCGTGATACTTTCAGGCAATGGACCAAAGACTACCTGCAACGCTGGTTCACCACAAACAAAGCAGCAGCGCCTAATGACGACCAATTTTACTACGATTCAAAATGGCAATCTTTAATTGGAATGCCTTCTGCTTTTGAATCTGACAGACAGCTGAACGACCACCATTTCGGCTATGGCTATTTTGTGAAAGCAGCAGCTATTGTGGCAAAGTTTGAACCCAACAACACTTGGGAAACCCAATGGGGACCAATGGTTGAAATGTTGATTAAAGATGTGGCCAACTGGGATCGCAGCAATACTCAATTTCCATTTCTGCGTAATTTTGATCCTTACGCCGGACATTCATGGGCTTCGGGTCACTCCAACTTTACTGCAGGTAATAATCAGGAATCTAGCTCCGAAGCCATCAACTTCGCCTCTGGCGTTGCTTTATGGGGGACAGAAACAAACAATAAAACCTTGCGCGATTTGGGGGCCTTTCTTTATGCCACAGAAATTGATGGCTACAGACAGTACTGGCAAGACGAAGACAAAATAACCTATCCGTCTGGCAACTGGTTCAACACCGCCGGAATGGTTTGGGGATGGGGAGTTGGCTACCAAACATGGTTTGGAAGTGCTATGTGGCCAGGCCCTTATAACCCCGAATACAATCACGGAATTAGTTTTCTACCCATCAACGGAAGTTCATTGTACCTGGGTTTAAATCAGGCTGCAGCCGCAGACAACTACAATGAAATGACCACCAACAACCTGAACGTCAATAGTAAAATTGCCGCTCCTCACACCGATTTCAAAGACATCATTTGGAATTTTCAAGCCTTAATTGACAATGCCTCAGCAAAAAGCACTTTTGCCGCCAATGAAGCCACTTATATTCCCCAAACTGGCGAAACCAAAGCACATACCTACCAATGGATATACTCTTTAGAAAAACTTGGAACTGTTGACGCCACTATCACAGCCGATATGCCTACCTATGCCGTATTCAATAAAAATGGCTGCAAAAATTATGTGGTATACAATCCGGCAGGTGCTTTCGCAAAAACGAAAGTCACCTTTTCCGATGGCAGTTGTTTTCTACTCCCCAATGAAGACTCCATGTATGTATTTAATAAATGTCCGGAAACAAAAATTCCCGATAGTATTTATGTGATTTGCCCAAACAATCCAGTAAAACTAAAAGCAAAAGACACTACCTGCGCCACCAATTACCAATGGGACAAAAACGGCGTAAACATTGGAGGTGCAAACACCAATACCTACACTGCATCTGCTGCAGGAACCTACCACATAAGCTACAACATCAGCAATTGTATAGTAAAAAAAGACACTTTCATTGTTCAGTTAAAAGACACCATCAACGAAACCAACATTACTAAAACATGCAACGGCACTGGAACTTCTTACACCCTTACTTTTGACATTTCGGGAGGAGAAGCACCATATTCCGTAAGTGTAAATGGCGGTGCTACGGGTGGACCCGGTACACTTTCCGGCACTTCCTTTACAAGTTCCTTGATTGCCAGCGGATCCGCTTACTCCTTCATCGTGACTGATAAAAACTCTTGTGATGTCGACACAATTTCTGGCTCAAAATCTTGCTCGTGCATTAGCAATGCCGGAACAATGAAGCAAACTCTAATAAAAATATGTGGCGACACGGCTCACGCATCAGCAAGCCATAACAACAACGAAATACTGGACCCCAATGATGTTTTACTTTACTATTTACACAGCGGCAGCGGAACAAACTTAGGGACAGTTTATGCCACTGGAAACAGCCCCTACTTCAACTTCAGTAGTGGCATGGTGTATGGCACAACATACTACATTTCTTCTGTAGTAGGCACTGACAACGGACTTGGAGAAATTGATTTGAACGACCCATGTTTATCGGTTGCAAAAGGAACTCCAGTTGTATTTAATGCTTTGCCCGTGGTAAATCTTGGAACCGACACTGTGGTTTGCCAGGCATCAACAATAACTTTAGATGCCGGTGTAAACGGAACTTACCAATGGTCAACTTCTGAGACATCAAAAACCATTAGTGTTTCCAACGCTAACGACTATTCAGTTGTAGTAACGGACACCAACGGTTGCAAGGATTCTGACACAGTCAACGTCAAAAATGCTCAGGCTCCAGCAACTCCTATCTTCTCTGAAACCTGCAATGGAATTAGTGATTACACTGTGACCTTTACTTTAAGCGGTGGAGATTCTCTTTCCTATGAAGTGTTGGTAAACGGAGTTGGACCAGGAGGACCAGGAGTATTATTAGGCAATACATTTACAAGTGCTCCAATACCAAGTGGCAGCGCTTATTCCTTCATTGTTAAAGACAAAAACAATTGCACGCCCAATATTGTTGCCGGATCAAAAAATTGCAATTGCGCTACCTCAGCGGGAAGTATGGCGTTAACAGCAATGAATGTTTGCGAAAATGCAAACGCAATTGCAGCTGCTGCCACAGGCGCCAATTTAGATGCCGACGATGCCTTGATGTACTATTTGCACAGTAACAACGGCACCCTACTGGGCACTGTTTTCGGAACAAATACTACTCCTTCATTTTCCTTTGTTAATCCTATGGTGTACGGCACCACCTACTACATTTCGGCTGTAGCAGGAAACAGCAATGGCGGAGGAGGAATCGACTTGAGCGATCCATGCCTCTCCGTTTCAAAAGGAACTCCAGTTGTATTCAATGCCCTGCCAACTCCATCTATCGCAGGAAATGACACTGTGATTTGTGGCACGGATATTCAACTCTCGGGAAATATCGCAAGTGTTGGAACAGGCATCTGGACAGTATCATCTGGCAGCGGAACTTTTTCCAATATTACTGCTCCAAACGCTACTGTAAATGGTTTAACCGCAGGGACTAACACTTTTGTGTGGACGATAGTGAACGGTTCCTGTCCGAGTTCATCCACCTCAATAAATGTTCAAAGTCTTTTAGCACCAAGCCTTTCCGACGCAGGAAATGATCAGGTGTTGTGTAATATGAGCACTGCAATTCTAGCTGGAAATAGCGCTCAGCTTTCGGAAACCGGAACATGGACGGTAAGCAGTGGATCGGCAACAATTGCAAATGCTAATGATGCAGCATCGTCAATCAGCGGTTTGACTGCCGGAAAAACAACATTGCTTTGGACGATCTCCAACGGAGTTTGCTCTTCGTCGGATAGTGTAGACATCGTGATTGAAAGTCTGCCAAGCCCGGCCCTTGCAGGAAATGATCAAAGCATTTGCAGTACAACAACCACTTTATCAGCAACGGTTCCTGTTATCGGAAGCGGCTCCTGGAAGCTAATTTCAGGAAGTGCAAATATTATGGATGTAAATTCTCCTAGCACTCAGCTCACAGAATTAACTAATGGAAGCAGTACAACATTACTTTGGACTACCTCAAACGGCAGCTGCCCTAGCGATACACAAAGCGTCATTATCAAAGTAAAAGCGTTGCCACAAATTAATTTAGGAGAAGATTCCACTTTATGTGATGGTGATAATGTTCTTTTAAATGCCGGCGACACAAGTACCGTCAACACTTACATTTGGCAGGACAACAGCACCAAGGCGCAATATTTAGCAAAGCAACCAGGACAATATATTGTGCGAATGAGCAGCGGTGATTGCAAGGAAATAAGTGATACCATAGTTTTTGATGGCAATTGTCCGTACAGTTTTTTTGTGCCTAATTCCTTCACTCCTAACGGCGATAATAAAAACGATGTCTTTACACCATCAGCTTACAATATCCTGGATTTCAAAATGGACATCTTCAACAGGTGGGGAGAAAACATTTTTACTTCCACAGATATCAATACAGGCTGGAATGGAAAAGGGAAATACGGACACGATTCACAAATTGATGTTTACGTTTACAAAATCACCTTTTCGGTGGCAAGTAAAAATGAAAAAACTTCAGAAAAATCTTTAATTGGCCGGATCACTTTGATCAGATAAAAGACGATATGAAACTTACTTCTATCTTTTTAAGTATCAGCACCAGTAAATAATCAACCTATAGCTTAGCAATGATCCGATATATCTGCAAAATTTTTTGTGTCACTCTTCTTCTTTTATCTGCCGATTTAAAGGCTCAGGAAGTGATTCTGTTAGATGAAAAAATCAGTGATGATTACTTGATAGAAGGGAAATCAACTGAAATTCTGGAGGACAAAACCAACAAGCTCAACATCAATGACATCAAGCACAACAATGGATTTACTCCATTCCAAAGTAGTGAGCGCTTTGCTTTCATTGTTAATCCTGAATCTGCGTATTGGATCAAATTCCGCATCAAGGCAAATGCTAGTTTAAACAAGCATTATGTGCTGGAAAACAGCGACTCACACATCAACGATTTTGAGTTGTACAAGCAATCTACAAATGATCCCGAAGTATTCACCAAAGAAAAAGCCGGCTTCACCTCCAATTTTGGCATTAGAAAATACCAGCACAAAAATTTTGTGTTTGACATTTCTCCCGACACAGCCGTTCAAACCTACTTTGTGCGATGTAAATCCAATAATCACAATCCCTTCATTTTTAAAATACGGTCCACCTCGTCTTTTAGCAGATATGCTTTAGGTGAATATTACTTGCTTGGCTTATTCTATGGAATACTTGCCATCATGGGTATTTACAACCTGATTATGTTTTTCTCCTTACGCGACAAAGTATACTTGTATTATGTACTCTATGTAGTTTGTTGCGCCATGATTTCAATGGTAGAAGATGGTTTAGGATTTCAGTACATATGGCCGAACTTCCCTTCTATAAACTTGGTCATTGGTAATTTAGCGCCTTTGTTATTGCTTTTAACTTTCACCATTTATGCAAAACGCTTTTTAGAGCTTAAGAGTTTACTTCCAAAAATCAATACAGCCCTTAATATCGTGATGCTTTTTTACATCGCCTTCTTCTTTGTTGGAATAATAATGAGAATGCCTTTGCACTTTGAATTTTATCTTCTACCCTTTTTATTTATTTACATTGCATCTATACTGTGCATTAAAAAAGGTCTGCACCAAGCAAGATATTTCATCATCGGTTACTCGTTCATGATTGTAACCATTATTTTTCTGGCCTTCAGAATGAGTGGTTTAATCCATAGCGACAATATTTTCTTTGTGTATTCCTTCAACATTGGATTTGTGTTTGAAATCGTTATTCTTTCTTTCGCACTGGGAGATAGAATAAAGTTGATTCGCGCCAAGCAGCAAGCTGCTCAACAAAGAGTAATTGAACAATTGAAAGAGAATGAACTATTAAAAGACAAAGTAAATAGAGAATTAGAGGAAAAAGTATTGGAACGTACCCGCGACCTCGACGAAAAAAATCTTGAGTTGCAGGATGCCTACGAAGAAATCAACCGCATGAATGCCTTGCTGAACGAAGACAATAAGGCATTAACCACCAACGTCAAGGAATTAACAAAAGCGAGGGTGTTGATGAAGGAAGTGAATTTCGAAGAATTCAGCAGAATCTTCCCCGATAAAGAAAGCTGTCTTAAATACCTGGTTGACTTGAAATGGTCGAAGGGCTACGCCTGCAAGAAATGCGGCAATCAGAAATGGTGTGAAGGCAAAGATGATTTTTATCGCCGCTGCACCAAGTGTCGTTATGATGAATCTCCAACGGTGGATACCATTTTCCATAAATTGAAATTCCCAATAAATAAAGCCTTTTACCTTCTCTTCCTTGTGTTTGCCAACAAAGAGAAAATTACGTCATTGGAATTGTCTACTATTTTATCGCTGCGACAAAGCACTTGCTGGACGTTTAATAAAAAGATTCAGGAGGTACTGGCAACAAGAAAGAAATCCAAGGACAAAGATCAAGATGGCTGGAGTCAGCTGGTGCTAAATTCAGAGGAAGAAAAATAATATGCAACGTATTTTCAAAAATCAAGTATAAGTGAACTGATAATTCAAAATCATTCAAAGTGAAATTACAAAACTATTATACCGCAAAACGTTGTTATCTAAACGCAAATATTAGCGCTACCAAAATAACTTACATCACTGATTATCAAAATATTATCAAAACCACTAAACGTAATGTTAGTGTATTTTAGTTCATTTTAACTACGTATTATTCAATATTTTACAAAATATTTATTTCAAATATCTCTTGACAAATAAACAAATAACACTTAACATTGTTCTATAAACTAATTTTATAATTATGAAAAGAAATTTACTCTCTATTGTTAGTCTGTTGTTTTTGGGAATAACAGCGAATGCGCAAACTTACTCTTACTCTGATGAATTTACCACTGCTCCAACTTTGACTGGGAACAATTATGTTAACTTCACTAGCACAAGTGACGGCAACAACTGGGCGATCACTTCTGCTGGATACGATCATTACGACAACTTTGAAATCACTTTCCCTACTTCCATTGATTTTTCTGCTGCAGGGGTTAAACCTATAGTTACCATTAATGCAAGCACTGATCAAACAGTAGCTTTACAATTTGTGTTGGTTGATGAAAACAATAAGCAAGCTGATAACCAATTAGCAGGCGGTCAACAAAACATCTTCAAGGTAGTTAAAGACGCAGGGTTCACTGCACATAGCTGCAATTTCCAAGGTCAGTTTAAAGATAATTACGGTGGAGCTAACGGTACTGCGCAGGGAAATGTTGATTCCACTAAAATCAAAAAAATTCGTTTTTGGGTTAATGCTGGATATGCAAGTGAATGGCCATACCACAAAGGTCTGCCTGATGCAGCCGACTTCACTGTTGCGTTGAGCGGAACTCTTAAAGTTGCCAAACTTACAGTTGGCGAAAAATCAAATGGAATTAATCTAATCACCGAAAATAAGTTGGCAGTTTACCCAAACCCTTCAACTGGTTTAGTTAACGTTTCTTTAAACAATGCAAATTCAGATTTGATTACTGTATCGGTTTCAAACGTTTTAGGACAAACCATTTATTCAACTCAATCAACACAATCAAACGTAAACATTGATTTGAATGGTAAAAATGCTGGTATCTACTACATCACAGTGCAAACTGCAGCAGGAACAACTACTCAAAGATTGTTTTTGAACTAAGAATACTTACTATACCCCATAGTTAAGAGGATAATGAGCAATCATTATCCTCTTTTTTATTTTCAAACATTCCATCCAAGCAATTTTTTCTAAATGGAAACGAATAATATTTTTTAGCTTCGTCGCTCACCTAACCAGTGAGCCAAATTATTTAACTAAACGTATTCCAATGAAAAAATCACTTATTTGTGGCTTAGTCATAAGTAAACATTTTAGCCGCTATATGGAGTCATATTTCCGCCCAACAAGAGGAATCTATTACTATCTAAAACAAGTATAGCTACATGGACACTAATATTTTTGGAAAGTATAAGTGCCCGTGTTGTGGCTTTTATACTTTAAATGACAAAGCTGAGAATACCTTTCAATTTTGTCCAGTATGCTACTGGGAAGATGATGGCGTACAATTTCAAGAGCCTAATTATCAAGGGGGAGCAAATAGTGTTAGTTTAATGCAGGCAAAAGAGAATTTTAAATCTTTTGGAGCAATCGAAGAAAGGTTCAAAGAATATGTTCGTCTGCCTTTGGAGCAAGAAAAGTAAATCACAAGCCCAGCAATTCTGGGCTTTTATATTGAATGACAATAAATGAAAGAAAACAGTAATATTTTCAAATGGATTTTACTCAGTATTGTTTGTTATGGATTATCCATTTCTTGTAAAAGCAATACAGATAAAGAATGCATCTTATATAACAATGAAGGAACTCGGTTCCTACAAAAATATATGGAAGAGGATTCTACCTTTTATCTAGATTCAGCTATTTACCTCTTAGATAAAGCCATTCAATGTGATCCCAATTATGCATTGCCTTATCATAATAAGTTAAATGCATTAATTCAAAAAGAAGATTGGACCAAGGCGATTACACTAATAAATCATATGATATCTGTAAATCCAGAAAATGATGTGTTATTACTTGATAAGGGAGTGTTTTATGCAAAATTGCGAAAGAATGATACTGCAAATTATTACTTTAAAAAAGCAAATGAAGTAGCAGATTTTTTGCTTAATCAGAATCCATCCAATGAAAGTGCTATGTATACTAAAATAATTACAACAGCCTTATTAAAAGGGAAGGAATCTGCTATTCTTTTGAATGAAGAATATAGTAAAAAGCTTTCAAAAGAATCCTTTATAAATTGGAATATTGAATATATTAAAGAGTTTGATAGAGCAAAATACATAGAGGATTTTGGTAAACAAAAAAGGTCAAAAATAAAATTGAATTAATCTAATTCCTTTTGTAGGTGAAGGCGTTATGATATAATGTGCGTTAAGATTAAGTTGGGATTTAGGTGGTGCATATGGTCCAAGTAAGTGGTAAAACAGGGACTTAAAATAAGGTTACCTAATACGCTGAAAGCATTCTAAATTCAGGCTAGACTCGAATCATTTTAGCTAATATATTAGCTATTTAGTGAACAAACATCTACATTTAGATAATATATTATCCATCATGGCAAAATTTGGAATAGAGAAATATCCTCATGATTTTTTAGAAGAACTTGCTCAAAAACATAAAGTTTTAAGAAAGCAAATGGGTTTTACACAAATGGAACTGGCCAAACGATCAGGCGTTTCGCTGGGAAGCATTAAACGCTTTGAGTTAAGCGGGCAGATTTCGTTGGAATCACTATTAAAATTAGCACACGTCTTAAACCGGATAAACGACTTTGAATTAATATTAAAATCAACAGAAAATCTTAAGGCGATAGAAAAATTATTTGGAGATAAAACTAGAAAATAATGGGGCGTATCAAGAAAATAATTGTTTCGATTCAGTTCAATAAAGAAGAAATTGAAGTGGGTGAATTGGTGGCGGAAGCAAAAAATATTTATTTCAAATACTACAGTGATTTTATAAAAACAGGGCTCGAAATATCCCCCATCAAATTAAAATTAAACAGGGAGATAAATAAAGCCGACGCCCTTCCTTTCGATGGATTATTTGGTGTGTTTGCAGATTCATTGCCTGATGGCTGGGGAAGATTGTTGCTCGATAGATCTTTAAGTGCCAAAGGCATAGCGCTTGATGATGTTGGCGCACTCGACCGTCTGGCTTATGTGGGCGCTAACGGCATGGGGGCCTTGATTTACCAACCAGCTAAAGGGGAAGAAATCGACAACAATTTCAAGCTTGAATTGGATGAAATTGCTAAGGCTAGCCAACAAATTATTTCGGGCACTGCGATTGATGTTTTAGATGAGCTAGTTATTCTTGGTGGCTCTTCAGGTGGAGCCCGACCAAAAATTGTAGTGGGATACAATCCTGTTACACAGCATTTAATTGCAGATGAAAAAATGTTGCCCAAAGATTATCAGCACTGGCTGATCAAATTTCCATCTTCCTTAGATCTAACTGACGTTGCAAACATAGAATATGCTTATTATCGAATGGCTTCCGATGCAGGCATTGAAATGAGCGAGTGCAAACTCTTTAAAGGCAAATCACAAAAAGTATATTTTGGCACCAAACGCTTTGACAGAAACGGAAATACGCGCCTACATATGCATTCGGCAGCAGGAATAATGCACGATAATTTTAGATCAAGTTCATTGGATTATGGAAATCTGATGGATTGTGCTTTCCGACTGGAAAAGGATATAAATGCCTATGAAAAAATATTGCGATTGGCAGCATTTAATATCTTCACCCACAACAGAGATGATCACAGTAAAAACTTTTCTTTCTTAATGGACGCTACGGGGAAATGGAAAGTGGCACCTGCCTATGATTTAACTTTTTCAAGTTCGGGATATGGCATGCATAGCACTATGGTAGGCGGAGAAAGTGCAAATCCCACAAAAAAGCACTTATTGGAGCTGGCAAATTATTTTAGAGTAAAAAACTCTGCAAATATTATTGAGCAGGTGCAAGAGGTGGTGAACAACTGGAAAAAATATGCAAGTGAGTGCGGAGTGAGCAGGGATTCAAAAAACATGATACAAAGGGCAATTGATAGATGTATGTAATTACCTTTTCTGTTTATTAAAACGTCAAAATAAACTTCCCTCCCCAAAAATCTTTTACTCCCCCGTCCCAAACGATATGTTATACAAGCGAAAAATAAATGTTAGTGTATATTTGACAATATCATTAATTATCAGTACTTTAGCGTAGATAATGATTGCGACCAATCCGCAACAACATAGATGTAAATAGCTTAATTATCAGCTATTTACAGAAGTTTTGAGAACGTGAAATAAATGACTATTTGCTTGATTTCTTGTTATTAATATTTTATCATTGTTTAATTACTTATCTAAAAATTCATTGAATGAAAAGTTATAAGCTAATACTCTCACTTGCTTTTTTGGTTGCACTTTTGGCATTTACTCCTTCTTTACAAGATGAAGTGGAATCCTACTTAATCTATTCCGACTATTTCAAACATGGTATACCTACAGGCTTCATGGGAGAGAAAGATGGGAAGAGCATGAAAATCGACATCAACTGCAAAGACAAACCTTATAAAGGGGAAAACTGCATGAAAATCACAACCGATAATTCGGAAGCATGGCGAGGTTTGCACATTCAATTTACAGGCTCATGGAATATTTCTTTAAAAGAAGATCAAAAATTACCCGACCTCACCCCTTACGATAAATTAGAGTTTTATGCCCGTGCAGAAGAGACTGAAAGCGGACCATACATCTTGCCCGAAATAGGCGTTGGTGGCGGCGGTGCGCCTGAAGTTGACAAAGTAAATGACACATTTTTAGAGATCGGCAGCGAATGGAAAAAGTACTCCATCAACATTAAAGGAGCCGACCTTGCCCGCGTAAATACGCTCTTATATATGGTGCTTCCAACAGGAACATTGTATCTAGATGAGATTCGCTTCGTAAAGAAACTTAAAAAATAAGCTAAAACACATGATCAATAAAAACTTTCGACTTTACTCCTCGCTCTGCATCGCTTTGTTTGCAATGTATAGCTGCTCCCATGTGAGCATGGTGGAGCAACCCGATTTGTACGAATCAGCTTCGGAAAATATTGCCGTTGACCTCACTTCCACTCCCGACAATGGTTTTAAAGAGCCAATTAAAAAAGATGGATGGGAATTGGTTTGGTCCGATGAATTTGCAGGAACTGAAATTGACAGCACAAAATGGACGCACGAAGTAAATGGTGATGGAGGAGGAAATAATGAATTACAATACTACACCGCTTCAAAAGCCAACTCTTACATCATCGATAAAAAATACTTGGTACTTAAAGCCATCAAACAAAACTACAAAGGGAAATTTTATACTTCTGGTAGATTGAACACAAGATACAAGCATGGCTGGACTTATGGTCGTTTCGACATCCGCGCCAAAACTCCGGTACAGCAAGGGGTATGGCCAGCAATATGGATGTTGCCTACCGACTATGTTTATGGCACTTGGCCACAAAGTGGTGAAATTGACATCATGGAATCCATCGGTCACCAACCAAAAACTTGCTACGGAACCATTCACTTCGGACAGCCTTGGCCAAACAATTCTTACAAAGGAGAACATACTGATGTTGCTGAAGGTGATTTATCTACCGCCTTTCATGTGTACTCAGTGGAATGGGAACCGAAAGAAATTAGATGGTATTTAGATGGCGTGCTGTACTCCACAAAAAAAACTACAGATACCGATCCACACAGATGGCCATTCGACCAAACTTTTCACATGATTCTCAACCTCGCCATTGGCGGTCAATGGCCTGGTCCGCCCGACGAAAGCACTACTTTTCCAAAGTATATGTTTGTAGACTACGTACGTGTATATAAGAAACCATAAATACTCATTATAACTCAACGAAATAATGCATATTAAAAAAAATAATAAAAGAATTCTAACCCTCTTGTTTGCGTGCTGCGCAGGCTTTAACGCCACGTACGCGCAACAAACAGAATCAGATTCCATGAAGGCTGCCTTCACACCCTGGTCATTGGTTAGAAAATCTCTGGTAAGAGAAAATTCATCGGATGGAATTAGTTCACCGGTAGAAAAAAGCTTGTTCAAAGAATTCCTCAGTGGTATTCAAACCGGCGGTTACTACAGAGGTTTTTTCTACAACCGAGATATGAATCAAGCATACGGCGACGGACCTAAACGAAGCATGAGCGTGGGTGATGGTTATTTTGATCCTACCATGTTTTTATATGTTGGTGGTCAGCCCACAGCCACCACAAGCTTTGGTACCGAGGTGATGATAGGAAATCCTTTTCAGGTGTATAAAGGTCCGGGTATTGGCGCGGCACCTACCGTAAGTCCTTTCTTCTCTGCTGTATTGAGAGGAAACATAAACACCCCGATTGGTAATTTCTTTTTAATTGCAGGTGGTATTGAATGGACGAAATTAACTCCATTTACTTTTGGAGCCAACGTAGGATTCAATCGCTTCAGCATTTTTGAAAGACGACCGTGGGATCCAGCAGGCAACGTAAAAACACGTTATGCTTCCTACTACTATAGCGGTGCGATCACTCAAGATAACAGGTTTGGAACACAAGCGTTCAAAGGTTTTATGGCAACAGGCTTGATCACTAAAATCAACACCAACGTTGATATATTTTACGGAAAAACGGGAGCCAACGGTGGAATCAACAGAGAAAATGAAGTAAAGCCTTCTCAAAATTTAGGGATCCGATTGAAGAAAAATTTGAAAGACAACAATTACGTAAGCTTAAACACTTTCAATAATTTCAATAGATCGGATAGTATTAAATCGAAAAATGATGTTCAATGGAACATTATCACGTCCGAATTCTCATTTAAAATAAAAGGCATATCCTTAAAAGGGGAAGTTGGTGCCGGAAGATATGTGAGTCCGTCTTACAAAGAAAACTGGAGTGAAGGTGTGATTTTAGATTTATCCATTCCTAAAAAATACACGTTCATTCCTTTGGATTTTCGCTATTACACTATTGGCAAAAGCTTCACCAGCAACGTTGCCAATTTCAACAACACAACCATTAAAGAAGTGTACACGGGTTACCAAGGAAATACAGGCACGACCTCATTGCAGCCCTTTGGTCCTTCTCTCGACAATGTTGGCGACATAGCCAACAACAGAATGGGTGGCGCAGTAAACACCAACTTTAAAGTATGGAAATTCATGGTGTCAACAGGCACACAAATTTCAGCTGAAAAAGAACTGATTGCCAACGGCAAAGTGTTAAACTATGGTCACAGAGTGAATAGTCTATTGTGGTCGAGATTGCCTGGCTACTTCCCTATTCCCGGCATGTTCGGTCCAAACAACAGAGTTGGAACTTACTACCGTGGTGCTTATGAGCAAGTTAATCTTACAGATACACTTGCCAACGGAAATGCCCAATTCAAAAGATTTTACAACGCTTTCGATTTCCAAGTGAAATACAAAATGAATGTGTTGGATCGCGATTTATATGTGAACTACCTTGGAACATTCAGCTCGGTGCAAAAACAATTTTCGGCCTTCACCAAATTTGATAATAGCGCATACATTCGTGCACAATACCATGAAATGGACGTGTACTACCAATTGCACAAAAATTTCATTCTTACACTCTACGGAGGTATAGAAATGATCAAAGGAAATCAAAGCACTGATTTAGGAACTAACGGAAATGCGAGAGATCAGGTTGGAAAAGCGATTGGCGTAGGTTTCGATTTTTCGCTAACGAGCTCAACCACCTTATACATCCGTCAACGATGGTTCTCCTTTGAAGACAAAAATTTCGCCACTGAGAAATTCTCAGGAAATGAAGGCACACTTGAATTGAAAGTAATGTTCTAAAGAAAACAGAAACAAATGAAAAACTTATATACATCTACCATGAATAAAAAAGCAATCTTACTTTGTTTGTTCTTCATCAGTGTTCAACTAATGAATGCACAAGATGACAAAATCAAATTTGGTGCATACGCTCGGGCATTGCAGAAAGTAAATACAATGAACAATGCCGACACCACCAACGCCAACCACACCAGCAAAGGGAATGTGTTGATGGATTTGGGCATTAACATCAATCCCGATAAAAAAACGGAGATACAAGCCATTGTTCGTTTCAACAACGACTTCAGTGGATTTTACACTGCAGGCGCTTCTGCAACTTTGCGACAATTGTCGGTAAAAGGAACAGTTGCCAAAATCTTCAACTATCAGGTGGGTGACTTGTACATGAAGTTAACTCCATATACTTTTTTCAATAATAGTTCAGAGGGTTCTGTAAATGAAGCGCTAATTTTTAGTGATATGCGCAGAGACTACACCAACTACGAAAACCTTAGCAACAGAGGAAACTCTTGGTGGCAGCAAGGTGCAGCAACAAACTTTGCTTTGGCCTTTGATCAAGCTCCTATAGACACTATTAGAGTAGATGGATTCTTTTTAAGAAACAGAGCAAGCTACGCTACTTTCCCATCTGCTTTTCATGCCGGAGGAAAAATTACCATCACTCAAAGTTCACGACTGAAAATTGCTGCCAACTATGTAAATTTATTTGATGTAGCTGCCAACGTAAAAAGCGATACAGTGCTTCTTTACAATCCGGTTGCAACAGGAGAAATCAATTATAAAATTGTTAATGGAGCAAATACTCAATTGTCATTAATTGGTGAAGGAGGATATTCTGAAAATGCACACACAGCATTTAAATCGGGCAACTCCAAAGGATATTTTTACGATGCAGGTTTACAATTGCAATTGAAAAACCAACACTTAATTTTAACCACCAACTACTCTTACGTTGCGCCCGAATTTTACAGTTCAGCAGCACAAAGCAAACGTGTAAATTATGGTGGTACTGTTACCGATTTTCAAAAATACAACAACACGTTAACGCGTGGTATCACCATTTTCGACTTAGTAAGAGATGCCAATATTTACAACAAAGTAATTTCAAGAAGTTTGATGGCATACAATCCAATGTATGGAAATGCACAGCCTTACGGAAAAGCAACGCCAAACAGAACAGGATTTCAATTGAATGCACAGTACAAAGATTCATTACAAAAAATTGTAGCCGATGTTGACGCTGCATATTTATCGGAAATTGCAGGTGTAGGATCTAGCCAATTAAGAAGCTTTATGCTTGTAAAAGGAGCTGTTGATTTCAACATTCATAAATTTTTGAACTGGAACAAACGCTTAATTTTAACTGCCGGATACAGCTTTGAATCCACCAATCGTGGCGGGGATGTACTTGAAAAAGTTAGTTTGGTAAATAATTTAGCTGACCTAGGTTTAGAAGTGGAAGTATTTAAAAAGATGAGTGTTTTGGGAGGTTATAAAATGTTGACCTCAAAAGGAAATGAATTTATTTCGGTTAGAAATACTTACAATGATTTGATCGTTAATTTCACTACCACTAACATGGACGTAGCTCAAACAGTTATCGCTTTCGGAGTGAAATACCGCTTCAGCGAAAAATCATATTTGACTGTTCAGGATCATTTGTTCTCTTATCAAGACAAAGCAACTAGCGCGAACAACTATTCGCTGAGTCAAATTTTAGTAATGTTCAACATGAACTTTTAATTGAAGAAATTATGAAGAACTTATCATTTATATTAATTGCCTTTACCGCTGTTCTTACTCTGCAGTTCGGCTGCAGAAAAGACACGCTAGGCCCTTCCATTGTTGGGATTTACGGTCCGGTAACGGTTGTTGATCCACTCAATAAAAGTATGTCCGCTGTAGATTTTTCAAAAGATGAAACGGTTTATTTTACGGCGTCCTTTGAAAAAGAAACCGACTGGGTAATTACCGTAAAAGGGAATACCAGCGGCGCTACAAAAACATTTACTACCATTTCAAAAGTGGTAGATAAATCAAATGCACTTTGGAATGGTACCGCTGATGACGTTCCATCTTTCCAAAAAGAAACTGTGACCATTTTTCTCACCTTTAAACATACCACCGACACTTTCAAAACAACGATGCCAATAACAGGCTTGAGAAATCCTGATAAAAATGGCATTCTCATCACTGATTTCTCTGCATTGAAAAGCGCTACCGATTGGCCTCGCGACTGGCCTGCAGTAACTGTATTCGATAATTCTCATCCAAAAGCCGACGGCGGTAAATATTTTTACATGTCGGGAACGCCATGGAAACACCAAAATTTTGATCCCAAGTTACCTATCGAACCTTATGTAAATTACATGGATATTGCTTCCAATAAAGCAGATGTGAATCATGGTTCAACCTACGGTTTATCGACCGATTCCAACAAAGTATATTTCAATATAATGGTTTATGGAAATGGTCCGTCGGACACTTGGTTTTTAGTAAATTTTTGGGAAGAAGGCGGCGTAGCTCGACATATCAATATACGTCCAGATTGGACAGGATGGAAATTATTGAGCTACACCTATGCTGAGCTATTAGACAATGTGTCAACACCTGGTAAACCAGATAAGTTGGATAAAGTCTCTTTTGTTTTGCTTTCTGATCAAGTGGCGCCTTATACCAATGCAGTATCAGTTGCTTTCGATCATCCAATATTTACGATCAATCATCCTTATCAACCATAATTAATTTATAAATTGCGAAAAATTTAAACCGTGAACATTAAAACCTTACCCCTAGCGTTGTTGTGTCTTTTTTACATAACATCTTCGGCTCAGCAAAATACTACCGAAGCAAAAATTGATAAGCTGATTTCTCAAATGACCCTGGCTGAAAAAGTTGGACAAATGACACAAGTTACTTTGGATGTGGTAGCTAAAGGAAAAGCATTTGATGACAATAAAACAATGGAAATTGATCCTGCAAAACTGGATTCTATTTTATTGAAATATCATGTTGGATCAATTTTAAATACTGGTACTTATGCCATTCCACGTGAAAGATGGCACGACATCATTTCTAAAATTCAAAAAGTAGCGACAGAAAAAACCCGAATGAAAATTCCGGTATTATATGGTATTGATGCTATTCATGGCGCTACCTACACCGCAGGTTCTACCATTTTTCCGCAAGAATTAGCAATGGCTGCAACCTGGAATCCTGCATTGATTGAAAAAGCTGGTGCAATTTCGGCCTACGAAGTTCGTGCTTCTGGAATTCCGTGGAATTTTTCTCCTGTATTGGATTTAGGACGACAACCATTGTGGTCGCGTTTTTTCGAAACCTTCGGAGAAGATCCATACTTAGCATCACAAATGGGAAAAGCCATTATTCATGGTTACCAAGGGGATGATTTTTCTAATCCCGAAAAAGTTGCAGCATGCTTGAAGCATTACGTTGGGTACAGCAACTCCACCAGCGGAAAAGACAGAACACCGATTTTAATGCCTGAGCGTTTATTAAGAGAATACTATTTAGTTCCTTTTGCCGAAGCCATTAAAAATGGAGCAATGACGGTGATGGTAAACTCTAGCGAAATCAATGGTACTCCTGTTCATGCCGATTACCACATCGTTACTGAAATACTAAAACAAGAATTAAATTTCCAGGGATTTGCTGTCACCGACTGGGAAGACATCATCATGCTATACACGGTGCACAACGTTGCTGCCAATTATAAAGATGCTGTTGCCCTATCGATCAACGCTGGAATCGACATGAGCATGACTCCACTAGATGTAGACTTCTGCAAATATTTAATTGAAAACGTTAACGAAGGAAAAGTTCCAATGAGCAGAATTGATGATGCTGTTAGAAGAATTCTTCGCGTGAAAATAAAATTGGGTCTATTTGAACATCCATATTATGATGCTAAAATGTATCCGAAATTTGCATCTCCAGAATTTGCCAATCAAAATTATTTAACCGCGTTAGAAAGTGTTACTCTTTTGAAAAACACCAATAACATTATGCCATTGGCGAAAGACAAAAAAGTATTAGTAACAGGTGCCGGAGCAAACTTACTAAATCCTTTAAATGGCGCGTGGACCTACACTTGGCAAGGTGTTGAAACCAAACACAATCCTAAAGACAAAAAAACTATTCTTCAAGCCATTCAAGATGAGATTGGAGCCGACAAAACAATTTATGTTGAAGGAACAACTTACGACAAAGATGTAAATACAGCAGAGGCCGTTAAACAAGCTCAAAACGCCGATTATATCATTGTTTGTTTAGCAGAAAAACCAAGTGCAGAAAAACCTGGTGATATTGAAGATTTAACCATGGACAGAAATCAACTCAATTTGATCAAGGAGTTGGCAAAAACGGGTAAAAAAATAATTTTGGTTTTAGCAGAAAACCGTCCACGTCTTATTTCAGAAATTGAACCATTGGTGGATGCTGTTGTAATGGCTTATCATCCAGGCAACGAAGGAGGAAGAGCAATTGCCGAAATTCTTTTTGGCGATGCAAATCCCAGCGGAAAACTTCCATTCACTTACCCAAGATACACTGGATCATTCACTACTTACGATTACAAAAAATCGGAAATGAGAGATCCTTCATTTGGAATGAATGCCATCAATCCGCAGTATACCTTCGGATCAGGATTGAGCTACACTACTTTTAAATACAGCGATTTGATCCTCGATAAAAATAGCATTGGTTTTAACGACAGCATAAAAGTTTCCGTTAAAGTAAGCAACACCGGAACCCGCGAAGGAAAAGAAGTAGTTCAATTGTATGTGAGAGATGAAGTGGCGTCAATTACGCCATCTAACAAACGTTTAAAAGGCTTCTCTAAAGTGAATTTAAAAGCCGGAGAAAGCACCATTGTAACTTTTGTTATTCATCCTAAGGACTTAGCTTTTGTGAACGCTAAAAACGAATGGATTACCGAAGCTGGAGATTTCACGGTGCTGGTAGATGGAATGAGTAAAGGATTTTTATTGAGTAAATAACAAAACATATACAGTAAAACGAAAGAAGCAATCTCCAACAGGGATTGCTTTTTTGTTTTACAATTTATTAGTTCCCCATCAATATAATACCCATATTGCATGCTCATAAAACAATCAAACAGTATCTAATGAAAAATTTAGTTCCCCTTCTTATACTTTTGATAGTGCTAACAGCAGCCTGCACTAAGGAATCCAACACAAACAACAGCAACACTAATACAAACACTGGTCAATCGTACATTTCCGCAAAGAAATCAGATGTTACAGTAATGGAAATCGCCACTATTGAAGTCACCAACCTAGCCTTTGACGCTAAAATTTACGACGCAACAATTGGTGGAAAAACCATAAAAGTTGGTGTGGATTCAAGTGCTGCAATTTTGGCTTTCATTGTGCCTGAACTGGCCAGTGGCAAATATGACTTTAAAATCATAGTAAACAACATAGAATATAAAACCGAATTCAATGTAAGTGCAGGTACTTTGATAGCTGATCCAACTGCCTTCATAAATAATTCATTCAGCGAATTCACTTTCAGCGACAATAATCTAGACAGTATTTATTCCCATATAAAAGATGCCGACGGATCACAATTCAGCGCGCAACACCTTGCAACTATAAAAGCCTATACAAAAGCTGTTAACGACAGTATAGCGAATATGTCAGCGGATCAAAAGAAGGAGTTGGCTGCATTTATCGCTGCCAATCTCGAATTGTTTTCTGCTGTTCAAAATCCTATTGCAAACAACATCAAGGGCTATTCATTTAAAACAAGTGGCGACGAAGCACTAGATTGCCCTGAAGCCATTTTGGAACAAACCATTGAAAGGGCTCGTGTAAATAAAAATAAACTACTGAGTCTTGTTCTTATAGGCATTGTGGCAGCCCCATCAGCACCGTGGATAAGCGCAGCTTGTGGTCTTGGACTGATGGTTAAACTGTACCAGTTCAATGCAAGTAATATTGACGGACTAGATAGAGCGCTGGTGCGCTTTGGTGAAATTTTGGTTGCCGACTTGAACTCCTCGCTTAAAACAGCCTCAGTATATACCTTTCAAAAAGACAAAGCCTACCAAATAAAATTACAGTCTCCGTATAGAAATCCTGATAAAGAAGACGTCAACTCCACTTCAATTTTGATGAATGACATGATCATTTCCTTAAATGAAATTGGAAAAATGTGGGACAAAATAAACCAGTTCACCTCCAAATTCGGCTACGTGCTAGAAGGCTCGGCTTATGACCTCAACAATGTTGCAGTGGCGAAATCAAAAACCTTGGCTGTAGATCCGCATCTGCTTTTCATGACTAACATTTCAAATCCGAAAGTCACTGGAAAATTAGATTTCAGTGCCGACGGTATTATCGTAGAGTTCACTACCACAGAAATTGTAAACCAGGAATTTACTTTTGATATCATGTATAAATCGAAATTCGGTGAATCAAAGCTCACTTTAAGTGCGACATTGGAATTAATTCCGCCACAAAAACCAGTTTGGTATGTTGGTAAATATGAATTGGGAGAATGGAGCCCTGGCAGCACCTGTTCTCCACAAGCAGGACAAACGGGAGATATCTATTTCTACTCAGCACCATTTCCAAATTACCGATTTATATGCGTTACAAGAAGCATATTAGACGGGGTTCCAGATCTTATGCAAACCGGCACACTTAGATGGTCACAAGAATATTCGCCAGGTCTTAGAAGCCAATTTGATTTAGATTATTACAGCATTGACGACAAAGTAAAAATAGCGTCAACTAGTTTCGGATCTTGCACCTATCAGGTTGCAGCGGGCACGGGGTGTACATCTTGGTCTGCTTCTATTGATCTTAAGTATCTCTATAAATTAACCTTTTCCGCAAATTATGCGGGCGAAGGCGATCCAGCCGGATTCTCGGCTGATGAGCTTAAATTAATAAAGGGACAATAGATACAGGGATTATATCCTCTTACATCTAAGCCGAATTCCTACTCGCATTAATACTTCCAAAGAAAGCACGAATGATCATTTTTTCAAACACAGGAGCCATCTCCGCATCTTTTCTCTCGCCCTTTTCAATATCTTTTAAGTTCATTAAAGCATATTGCTGAATAGTGATCAATGGCAAAATAATATTCTCTCTCATTTGAATAGATGCCTGGTTGGAAGGTTGATTTTCCAGCAAAGAATCCATTCCTGAAATCTCCAGCAAAAGAGCTTTAGTGATGGTATATTCATCGTGAATCCATTTCCAAAATTTTCCAAATTTTTTGTCGTTGGCCAAATAAGCTGTTAACGGGAAATAGGTTTTAGACAAGGACATCATTGAGTTTTCTGCCAGCGTTCTGAAGAACAATGATTTTTGGTACAAATCTTTTATCTCGTCGATTCTGCCAGCATCTTTGTATTTCTTGATGGCAGTACCGAAACCAAAAAATCCAGGAACATTTTGCTTCATCTGAGTCCACGCTCCTACAAAAGGAATCGCACGTAAATCGCTCAATGTAAGCTTATCTGCTTTTTTTCTTTTGGATGGACGGGAACCAATATTTGTTTTACCGTAGTATTGCAAAACGCTCACTTCTTCAAGGTAATCAATGAATTTAGGATCGTTTTTAAATCGGCAATATTCATCGTAAGCCTCCTTCGCCATGTCGTCAATCAACTCACGATTTTTGTCGGATAATTTTAAAATATCTCCTTTAAAAACAAAGTTTTCCAAGCCAGCACAAATCAACTGCTCTATGTTGTACTGAGAAGAATCTACTGTTCCGAAGTTGGAAGAAATGGTTTGACCTTGAACGGTCAATTGAATTTCATCGTCTTCGATTCTATCTCCTAAACTGGAGTAAAATTTATTGGTATTTCCTCCGCCTCGCGCTGGTGGTCCGCCGCGACCGTCGAAAAACACCACACTCACTTTATTCTTTCTTGCAATTTCCGTCAGGTTTTCTTTCGCACGGAAAATAGACCAGTTGGCCATCAAATAGCCACCATCTTTTGTTCCATCGGAGAAGCCCAACATGATGTATTGTTTTTTACCACGGAATTTCAATTGTGCTTCATAAGCATCATTTCCATACATGGTAGCCATGATGTCATTGGCGTTGACCAAATCATCAATGGTTTCAAACAAAGGAACGATGTCCAATGTCATTTCTTTTTCCCATCCGCAAATGCGAGCCAAAGCGTACACCTCAAACATGTTCACCGCTGTTTGCGTGTTGCTGATAATGTAACGGTGACATGCAATTTCACCGTTAGCTTTTTGAATGTCTCTGATCACGTAAAGAGATTTCAAAGTCTCTTTCGTCATGTCGTCTTCAAAAAGATCAGGATCAATATTTCCTTCCAACGTCAACAACGCTGCAATTTTTTTAGCTTCAGAAAGCTCTTCGTAATTTTTTGGGATCTTACCTCGTACCGAGTCTTTTAATTTTCCAGAAGCCATCGCTTCAAAAACATCGCTGAGCACTTTTCCGTGGATGCGGGAATCCTGGCGCACATCCAACAAAGCGAAATGGAAACCAAAAATTTTCACTTTCCAAATCAATTCATCCAACAAATGAATAAACAAACCATTGTGTTTTTCCACTATCAACACGCGGATGTAATTTAAATCCTTCAGTAAATCTTCCTTAGTGTGGTAGCGTTTTCCATCAGTATTGAAAATGGTGTTGGAAAGCGTATTGTAAATAATTTCTATGCGCTCATCGATTCCACTAAAGGTCAAGCGTTTTCTTAAATTTCTTAAATCTCTATAGTAGCAAATGAAAACTTTTTGTTTCAACTCAGAAGCCACCTTTCTGGTGATATCGGCAGTAACAAAATGATTTCCGTCTCTATCGCCACCTGGCCAAAAACCAAGGTCAATTAAATTATTATCAAAATCATCCACATCCACCCCAGCCAACTTCATTTGCTTGCGCATTCTGCTGTGAATTTTAGGAATGGAATGGTAAAAAACATATTCCAAGTACCACATTAAACGCATGGCTTCATCCAGCGGAGTTGGTTTTTCTTTGGTTACAAATGGAGTTCTTCCGAGCTGACGAAGCAAATCGTTGATGTCGCGCAAATCGTTTTTACGAATGGCTACTTCCAGGTCGTTGATAATTGATAAAACTCGACTTGGATAAAACTGTGTAGGGTGAGCGGTCAACACCGGACGCACTTTAAAATCCTTCAGCTTTTGCACCAACTTCTCCATACGGTTGGCATTTTGTGAACGACTGAATAAATATTTAATAGTGCCCTGACCGTCTAAATCGTTGATCTTTTCAAATGCTGAATCTTCAATGGCGTCAAACAACACCACTTGTCTTTCGATGTATTGAATGAACTTAAAAATCAACAAATTGATTTCTTCTTCATTTTTTATTTTTGTTCTTTTTTTGAAAAACTGATCAACAATTTCCTGAGGAGTTCTATTGTGCTCAAAACCGTCCTTACAATCTTGAAAAAGCAAAGGCAGAGTAACACCTATATTGGTGACTTCCTCAAAAGGAAGGGTTAAAAATAAACTGTTAAAAATTTGGTATTTAACCGCTACGTTGTTCTGGAATTTTTCTAAGGTTGCCATCTCTATTTACAGGTCACAGTTGTTTGCTTTTTGGAAGAATAGCGCTAATATAAAGATAGTTGGTGAGTGTGCAATGAAACTGTTTAAGATATTGACAGCTTTAAATAATATGCCTATTTTAGCGCCACTACTAACAACAAATATTTTTATGAAGAAAACACTACTCTCGCTGCTAGCGGCTATTAGCGTCACTGCAGCCTTTTCACAAAATTTAGATTCAGGACTCGTGGGCTATTTTCCTTTTAATGGAAATGTCAACAACAAAGGGTCGGGTTCCAATGGCGCAAACTACGGAGCTTCTATCACCTCCGACCGATTTAACAATCCTAATTCGGCCTATTCCTTCAATGGAAGTAGCTCGTACATTGACCTAACCAGTCCGTATGATCTTCCAGAAAGAAGCATTAGTTTTTGGTTTTATGCTACCGCAATTGAAAGCACTGCAAAAATGATTTACAGCTCGGATTTTGCCAATATTGTAAATGGCTGCACAGTAGTGAACCTTATAAATAGCAGCGGCACCGATAAAGTCACTTTTGCTGTTGGATACCAAAGAGCAGAAGCTCCCATCACAAAAAATGAATGGCATCATATTTTAATCACAAGAACCACCAACACAACTCAAATTTTCTTGGATTGTTTTGAAATCTCTCAAACCACGTCCAATCTTGCAAATTCGGTGAATGGATTAAGCAAAACTATTATTGGTTCATCACGAAATTTAAGCACCTATTTCTTCGCAGGAAAAATTGACGATATCAGAATATACAACAGAGCAGTTTCTCCGCAGGAAGCAAAGATTTTGTGTAGTGAACAAAACCCATGTACTAACATTATTGCGATGCAGCCACAAAACTACAAAGCTAAAGGTGGCGGAAATGCAGGGTTTTGGACTTATTCAAACTTAAACCCTAGTAACTATCAGTGGCAAATAAACGAGGGAAAAGGATTTACAAATATTCCTGGCACTTGCAATTACAGCGGAGTAAATAGCTCTGCATTGAGTGTGGACATCGTTGGTATTGGAATGGACAAAAACTCCTTCCGTTGCATTATTGCCAACGACCAATGTTCCGACACCACTTCAATAGCTTCTCTAGAAGTGGATTCAGTAGGTAAAGGAAGCATTCATGACACTATATATCTTGCCAAGGACACCGTTTATTTGAAGGTAATTGATACTGTTTACGTAAACAAAACGGACACTTTGTATAAGAATACCAGCGACACGCTTTTCATTCAATTTAAATTGGGTATAAATGTGTTGGATCAGTTAACTATCAAAATGTTCCCGAACCCAACTAAAGATCATTTAACGATTGATTTTGGAACCTTTCAAAATTTCAACAATTACACTCTTAATATTGTAAATGAACAATCACAGCAAGTTTACAACTCACTGATATCGCAGCAAACAGTAAATATCGACTTAAGTGCATGGACTGGCGCAGGAGTTTATTTTGTAACGCTTAAAGACAACAATGGCATCTCACTGGTGACCAAGAAAATTGTGCTGAAATAAAAATTACGGCAACTAATGAAAAAAGGGAAGCGTTCGCTTCCCTTTTTTCATTTTACAACAATCCTTTATTTTCTATCCTAGCGAAAAAATCTGCTTTATAGGTGTCGCTGATCGGTATCAGCTGATCGGCAATTTTTACTCTTTGTCTTTCAATGCTTTCAATTTTGTCCATCGCAATCAGAAAGGACTTATGCACGCGTATAAAATTGATTTTTGGTAATATTGCTTCATACGATTTAAAGCTTTGCAGACTCATAATTTTTTTTCCGCCGGCCAAATGAATCCGCAAATAATCACTCATTCCTTCAATGTACAATATGTTTTGAATTTCAACTTTTTCAATGCGGTATTCTGTTTTTACAAATATGCAATCTTGCGCTATTTCCGGGGTAGGATGGCTTGGCAATAGCTCATCATACACCTTATCCACCGCCTTCAAAAACCGAACAAAAGAATAGGGTTTTAGCAAATAATCGCTCACACGAAGTTCATATCCCTGCAATGCGTATTCCTGAAATGCAGTAGTTAAAATTATGGCTGGTTTCTTCGACAAACTTTCCAGTAAATCTATGCCCGTTAATGAATCCATTTGAATATCTAGAAATACAAGATCAACTGAATTTTCTTTTAAATAGTTTAGCCCCAATACGCTGCTTTGGAAGTTCTCCTTTAATTCAAGGAAGGGCACTTTTTTGATAAATCCAACTAACTTTTCTGCCGCCAAAGGCTCGTCTTCTATGAGGATGCATGTCACGATCATATCCTTTCAATATTGAGTTCAACTGTAAACATATTGTGGGTTTGCGATACCTGCAAATTAAAACGATTGGGGTATAACAGCTCCAATCGGCGGCGGGTATTCACCAGTCCGATGCCGCCTTGCGTTTGCACAGTACCTGCGTTCTTTGGCACAAAGTAGTTGCAGCAAATTAATTTCACGCCATTATTTTGTACGTTTAATTCAATGTGTATAGCGGGCATTGTTGCCGGATTCGACACAAATTTAAAAGCATTCTCAATCAATGGCAGAAACAATAGAGGAGCAATTTTAAATTCGGAACAGCTATTTTGAATGTCAAGCGTCACGAAATTTTTTTCAGCAAATCGCAATTGCTGTAACTCAACCAATTGTTGGATGTACTCTATTTCCTTGGCGATAAACACTTCCTTACTTTCGCTTTCATACAACATATACCTAAGTAATCCCGACAATTTAATTAATGAGGCAGAGGCCTCGTCCTGCGATTTGTAAATCAATGAATCAATGTTGTTGAGCGTATTGAAAAGAAAATGCGGACTCAATTGTGCTTTGAGCATAGCCAATTCATTGCGGAGCGACTGATTTTCCAAAGCGGCTTTGTACTGTAAGTTTTTATTCCAATTAACAAATCCGCGCAGCAAACTACCACACTGACTAATGATGAACGAACCTATAATTCCTTCCGAAAATTTCTGCAGCGCATGCTCAGTGAACACTGGATAGCTGAACCAGAAAATGACGGTAAACAGCGCACTCATTGTGATGCTTGAAAGCACCGATACTACAAAATAAGTGAAGTACTTTTTAGTGTCGAGAAACAGCGGTTGTACAAAAAAATAGAAAGCGTAAAAACTTATTGCCGCCCAAAGAATCAGCATTACAGGAGCTTCAAGATTCGATTTCACAAACGCCAATTCCAAAGGATTAGCACTAAAACTCATCCACGACAGCGCAGCAAAAACAGTCCAAAACAAAAAATGTGCGGTGAAATAAACGAATCGCTGCATTTGTGTGATAAAATTAAGTTTCTAAAATACAATAAATAGATCAATGGCGAAGGCCAAAAAATGTTTTACGATTTGTACCTTTTCCATTGCTTTCCAACCATTTTAAGCAGAGCAGGATACACAATGAAAAGTCGAAAGGGCTTAATTAATTGCATATAAAATTTTCCAAACCGTCCCTTTGGTTTTACATAAATAGTCATGTGAACACCAAAGTCATTGGGCCCCAATTGCACTTTTCCTAAGTGACAGGCGGCCAGTACCGTTTTGTTTTCTATCTCTAACAAAATCTCCATTTCTAAATGGTACACAGGTACAAAACCACCAAAGCCATTGGAGGTAAAATCTTTTGCCTGCAACGATTCTTGCTCCGCATATCTTGCCCGAATGCTTCCTTCAGGTAGCGCAGAAACAGGGGATACAGGATCCTCCCAACCAAAAACTCTACCTAAAAAGAATCTGAATTTAAAGAGTAATCCGGCCATTCCCCTTGTGGCAGTTTCGTGCATTGCTTGCGCAAAAACCAATTGCACTTCTTGTATGCTCTCATTGGCTTTCAAAGTCATGGGAAGCAGCCAAGTGTCTTCTACTGTGAAATCGGGTAGTAAGGAATGCACTCGCCAGGCAAGTTTGAGGTGTTCTTTGTTATTGATTCGCATAAGTAGAGGTATTAGTTTTAATTAGTGGAAAAGGAAAAAGGAAAACGGTAAATAGCAAGAAAGCGGCAAACCCAATACTGCCTGCCGGAAAGTAAAACTCCATTGCCAATCGGGCCAAAAACAAAGTGGCAAATAGGCCCACAAAAGCACGACCAATCGCATTCGATAAAAATTGATAGGGTTTGAAAATCAACAATATCGAAGAATAAAAAAAGAAGACAATGCAAAAAAGATTTAGCATTTGCACGATGTTACTGTTTTCCACACTCAGCTTTTTAAGTTCACTTTGCCAAGAAAAAAGTTTCCAAAAAAAGCAATGCAGCACCCCAACGAGAAGATTTATCACCCCGCCAAGTTGAAGAAATAGGATAGGAATTTTCATGAGTTTTGTTTTTTCTTACAAAGAATCATGAATCAGCGTTGGCAAACAAACGCAATCGGTGAACTGGCAAATTGTCTCTGCAAAAGTCGGAGGTAGGTATGAGCGAGAGCTTCCTTTTACTCCACGATTAGTTTTTGATTAAAACTTTGATCACCACTTTTCAAAGTCACGAAATAAACACCAGCAGCGGGTTTTTCGCTCCATTCCAAAATATAGTGGCTCTGAGAAGTGAGTTTTTCAGAAAATATTATTTTACCTAAAGCATCATATATTTCTAAGGATGAAGATGCTTTATTTTCAGGCAGAACAAAGGAAATTGTACTGCCATTGGAAGGATTAGGGTAAAGTAAAAAAGAGAAATTATTTGAATTTTTACTTTCTACAGCTACTACTTTTGAGTAGCAAAAGGTGCCGTCGTAATCTGTTTGCTTCAGTCTGTAATACACGATTCCAGTAGATTTAGCATTGTCAACATATGAATAATTAATGATCGAATTAGAACTTCCCGCCCCCTTTTCATAATGAATAGCACTAAAGTTTATTCCGTCATGAGAACGCTCCAGTGTAAAATAATCGTTGTTAATTTCAGTACCAGTTACCCAACTAACTTCATTGCCGCCATCAACAACAAACGCAGAAAAATCAATGAGTTCAACAGGCAAGACTGCACTGCTATATTGAAAAGCCCCAATATCCTTATTGCTTGTTGGACGAGTGTAAGTCGGATTTCTTCGCACGTCATCCGTTACGCCAGCATCGGTGCCTGCAAGCCCAATTGCTGGAGATGAACCCGTAATATCCAAAACTGTAGTGCTTGAAAATAAAGGATTGCCACTTAAACTATTGACATCTTTTGAAAGCGCTGCTTTCCAAGCCGCCAAAGTTGCATATGTAGTCCCATTTCTGCTTCCAATGTTACCACTTGGTGCATAATACAAATTATAATTCATTGTAGATGGGTCGTTGGAAGCATCCAGCAAAGTGATACAATTTCTCGTGTTGGAATAAAGAATGTTGCTTTGAATGTCCCAGCTTAAACAAGCACCGTAAATACAATCCTTATCAGATAAAATGGAATTGAATTTAAAAGTGTTGGAAGCATGACTATATGTGCTATTGGGACAAAACAAACCGTATTCAGTTGCCCACACATAGTTATTCTTCCAAGTGTTTCCGGTGCCTTCTTGTTGAATGTAAAATCCATAATTAAATCCACTCACGCGATTACTACTAATAACACAGTTGTCTGCCAAATAAGGTGCAGGAAAACTTGTAGTACCTTCTACAATAATTCCAAGATGATTTTGTCCAGCTGTATAGGCCGAAGCATGCGTAATTGTGTTCCCGTCGAAAATCTGATTTGAGCCGTTATAGGAGTCAATGCCATTGTATACAGTGCTAATACTGCACGATATCACTCTACATGAGCTTGCTGACATAAAAACGATCGCCGCACCACTAACCACCGATTTAAAGGAGCAGCTATTAAAAATGATATTTGACGTTCCGGCATTAACATATACCGTGTTTACGTTTTGTGTAGTTTCTACATACACATCTTTAAAAGTAATGTAGCTATTACCTGCACCCGATCCATTTCCAATAGCTATTCCCTGAGAAGAGGTGTAAATATTTTTCGTCAACGAAACTCCTGCTCCTTGGAACGTCAAAGGATTTCCGGCACTTCCTCCATCAGCATTGGAATTTAAAACCCAACCTTCATTGTAATTTCCAGCATCAATGTATACAATGTCTCCGGCACCCAAAGTCTTATTGTTTATCACATAAGAAACCGTTAAGTAGGGATTCGATTGTGAGCCCGTTCCAGTTCCATTATTTCCAACTGCCGAACAGTAAATGTCGCCCGTAGTTGAATTGTCATTCACGTAATAGGTAACCCCGTATCCCTGAAAACTAAAAAAAATAACGAAGAATGTGGTCGCAAAAATAACCCGCACGCGATTGACTATAAAGCTCATACTAATACAAAAGTTGGTTGTTTAATTCCCCCGGGCACAAAAATACATCATTATAGTTGTGAAGTCAACATACAAATCTGATTGTCAATTACTTACGAATTTACCTTATACGCTTATAGCACAATGATATTTTAGTCTATTCTCTTGCCTACCAACATTAATTGCCCTTGAACTAAGTAGGAATTTTGCAGTTAAGGCACAATGAAAATTTATTCTTAAATTCTACTAGTGGTAAAAAAAAACCGATCAAATACAATTTTATTAGATTTTGATTAGTATAATTATTATCTTAGTCTTATCTAATTAATTATTTAGTCACTTGGAACAAAAACAACTTTTCAATTCAGCATACACTCCGAAGGATGGAGTTTACGACGAGTTTGTTTCTAAAGAAATGAAGGTCCGACAGCATTATGACGCTCTATCGGAACAATTTTCACAATACACCACCCAAGATTATTGCAAGTTCAACGAAGAAGCCAAAATTGTTTTTTTTAATGAAGGAATCACCTTTGCAGTTTATTCCGACAATCCATTGGGATCTGAAAAAATATTTCCTTTCGACTTTATTCCACGCATTATTGCTCACGACGAATGGACTAAAATTGAAAAGGGCATCTTGCAAAGAAACCACGCCATTAATGAATTTTTAAAGGACTTATACCACGATAAAAAAATATTGAAAGATGGAGTTGTTCCAAAGGAACTAATTTACTCCAGTGCTAATATGTTGTCGGTAATGGAAGGATTCAATCCACTGGGCGGCATTTACAACCACATTTCAGGAACCGATTTGATCCGTCACAGCGATGGCGAATATTATGTGCTGGAAGACAACGTGCGTTGCCCTTCGGGAGTAAGTTATGTATTGGCCAATCGCAATACTTTGAAAAAGACTTTCCCGAAATTATTCAGTAAATGTCAACCTCAACCTATTATCGATTATCCCGAAAAACTGCTCACGATGTTGCAATCGGTGAGTCCGGGAAACAGTGCTCCCAACTGCGTAGTACTGAGTCCGGGAATGTACAATTCTGCCTACTTTGAGCATTGCTTTTTAGCACAAAGCATGGGCGTTGAATTGGTTGAAGGAAGAGACTTATTTGTAAAAAGCGATGTGGTGTACATGAAAACCATTCATGGCTCTCGCAGAGTGCACGTGATTTACCGTCGTATTGATGATCCATTCTTGGATCCATTGTTGTTCAATCCCGATTCTGTTTTAGGAACTCCAGGCTTAATGAGCGCATATCTTGCTGGCAACGTCACCTTAGTGAACGCTCCCGGAACAGGCGTTGCCGACGATAAAGCCGTATATGCCTATATGCCCGAAATCATTAAATACTATTTAGGTGAAGAGCAAATCATTAAAAATGTTCCAACTTATCGTTGCGGTATTGACTCCGATTTAAAATATGTATTGGAAAACGTTGACAAGCTGGTGATCAAGCCGGTGGATGAATCTGGAGGTTATGGAATTTCCATTGGAAATACTTTAACCAAAGAACAAATCAATGAGGTAAAACTACAAATACAGCAAAACCGCAGAAAATATATAGCGCAACCTATCATGTCATTGTCGGTTCATCCAACATTTATTGAAGGAGAAAACATCATTGAATCGCGTCACATCGATTTACGAACTTTTTGTTTGTTGGGAAAAAACATCGAATACGTGTTGCCAGGCGGCTTGACTCGTGTAGCTTTAAAAAGAGGAAATTTAATTGTCAACTCATCGCAGGGTGGTGGTTCAAAGGACACCTGGGTGATTTAAAACAAAGATATGTTATCACGGATTGCAAATAATTTATTTTGGATGGGCCGCTACCTCGAACGGATAGAGCACTCGGCGCGCTATACTAAAGTGAATTATTTTTCGGCAATGGATGCACCCATTCTCATTAAAAAAGAGCTGGTGCTAAATTCTATTTTAAAAATGAATGGAAGTTCTTTGCCGAAAGAAGAATTCAACGAACAAAATGTTTTGCAAACCGTTGCCTTTGATAAAAAAAATCCATCCTCCATTATTACAAGTATCATCTATGCCCGAGAAAATGCAAGAGGCGCCAGAGATATCATTAGTACTGAATTGTGGGAGTCCATCAATAAATACTACCACTTCGTTTTAAACTACGATCAAAAAAAATATCGTACTACCGGCCTCTTCGACTTTACTCAAAGCAGCATTGAACAACTTACCATCATCAAGGGCCAAATGGATGGCACATTGGTGCACAATGAAGCATGGTCGATTATTAAATTGGGAATATTTTTAGAACGCGCTGCACAAATTTTGAGAGCCATCAAAACCAAGTGGGACGACATAGAAGCCTTGAAAGGAAATGAAAAAGAAAACATATCCCTACTAACACATCAATTGGCAGCATTACTGCGTGGATTGGAGTCTTTCGACATGAGCAGAAAGCACTACCGCAGAGCTCCCAACATGAATGATTCATTGGAATTTTTGCTGCTCAATGATCGCTTTCCCCGATCAGTGCTCAGTTGCCTGCGAAAAGTGACCGAACAAATTCAAGTCATCAGCGATGCAAAAACTCCTAGCAAGGATTCTGCAGAATTTTTAGCCAACAAAAAATATTCAGGATTAAAACACCTCACCATTGAGGAAATCAACGAAGATTTGCCTTCCTTTATCATGAAAACCCAATATGATATTTATCTTATTGGCAATAAACTGGTAGAAGAATATTTTTCCTTTTAATTTATGCGTCAATATCAATTAGAGTATACGGCAACAAATGCCTACGCGTCTCCAGTTTGGGGAGCGTACCTTAAGTTTTTAATTCATCCTTATGCCGCACTGGGCGCACAAATTAACAGTCCGGTTTTTTCTATAAACGTAGATGGCGACTGGTGGATCAGCAATGCGCGACAAAAAGAAGTAAGCGAAATTTATTACAAAAGCACCAATAAATTTAATACGCTGAACATTGCGTATTCGGTTAAAATATATGTGCCGGATCTAAATCCTTTTGAACGATTATCGCTGCCTGTCGGACAAGAAATAAACGTGCTTAAATCCAACGAGTGGATCATCGACAATTACAAATTCATTCATCTCACTAAATCGCGACCAAAAGCTTACTTATCACCAGAAGAAAGTGCCAACTTCTTATGGCTCAACGAAGGAAATTTATTGGACAAAATAATTCATTTGCGCGATCAGGTGCATGGCAGCATGGAATTTATCACTGGCGTTACCACTACTTCCACACTTGCTTCTGAGGTGATAAAACTGCGTCAAGGAGTATGTCAGGATTTCACACATCTATTTTTAGGATTACTTCGCAACAATGGCGTAGCAGCAAGATACACCAGCGGCTATCTGCACCAGAGTGAAGCCATACGTGGCGCATCTCAATTGCACGCGTGGGTGGAATGTCACATCCCCGAAATGGGCTGGATAGGCATAGATCCTACAAATAAACTTTTATGTGACCATAATTATGTTAAAATTTGCCACGGCTATGATTATGATGATTGCTTACCTGTTTCAGGAGTTGTAAATTCGTCGGCGAATCAACAGTCCTCAGAACACCAGGTACACGTGCAACAAATACAATAACATGACTTACTGCTTAGGAATAAAATTGAAAGAAGGTATCGTTGGAATAGCCGATACACGCATCACTTCAGGAACAGAAACCACCATGGGCAAAAAATTATTCACCCATCAGGAAGGGAATAATTCTCTGTTTTTAATGACTTCGGGATTGCGCTCTGTGCGTGATAAAGCACTCACCTATTTTAAAGAAGTTCTGGCCGAGAAATCGGAACCAATGGACAAAATTTTTAAAGTAGTAAACGTTTTTAGCGAGCAAATTCGCCGCGTTGCAAAAGAAGACAAATCGTATTTAGAAGAAGCCAAATTGAATTTCAATATTCATACACTCATTGGCGGACAAATGGAAGGAGATACAGAACATCATTTATATCTTGTGTACCCGCAAGGAAATTGGATTGAAATTGGAGCATCCGCTCCCTTTATGATCATTGGAAATTCAGGTTATGGCAAACCTATTTTGAGTCGCTCCATCACCAAAGAAGTTGGAATTCCATTCGCATTAAAAACCGGATTATTGTCTTTTGACTCCACTCAAGTTTGCGCCAACGACGTGGGTTACCCAATTGATGTATTCATTTACGAAAAGGATTCTTTCAACATCAAACAGCACCGTTTTGAAGAAAAAGATTTGCGCCATTATACCGAACAATGGGCAAGTGTTTTAAAGGATGGTATTCATGAAATGTCGGCGGATTGGGTGAATATGGTGAGTAAGAAATGAGTGTCGCAGGTTTTGTAGGAATTTTCATTTTCCTCGTACATCTATTTTCCATTGCAATTTGCCTCACATTCGTATTTTTAACAATAAAATATGCGGGTAACAGGAGAAAGTTTTTTGGCGCTTCTCTTATTGTTTCAATAGGTCTCTATTCGATATGGATAGGAACAAAAGACAATTGGAAAAATGATATTGGACAAAAACATGTGGGAAAATATGAGCTCACCGCCTATCCAAATTGCAGTGATTGCATTCTTGAATTAAGCAAGGACAACTCATACAAAATTTATAATAAAAACCAGGAATTCGAAGACGGAACGTGGAGCTACTTTGATGATGGTGACATTGGGTTCATTGAATTTGACAATGACGGGCAGCTGGGTTTTAACAAATACGCATACCGTCCGAAATAAAATTCACACAAAACCACACGCACGTCATTGCGAAAATTTTTGTACTCAAAAATTAAAGCAATCCCCCGATTTTTTAAGAAAGAATTATTTATGGAAGTTCTAACCCAAGAATGAGATTGCTTTAATTTTTGAGCGCCGCTTCACCAAGTTTAGCGAAGCGAACTTGGTGATTTTACGAACGCACTTAGAAGCTTTCAGCTTCTTTCCTCGAAGAGGGACATCCCGAATAACATTAATTTTTTTCTTTCAGAAAAAGGAAGTTGAAAACTTCCAAGTAGATACGAAATTTCGCGAAGTTCGCTTCGCTAAACTTCACGAAGCAATGAATATGGTGAGTAAGAAATAAGATTGTCCGAACCTTGATTCACTTGATTAAAAGATTATCTTGATTGCACATCCTTTAATCCTTCCATCAAGTGAATCAAGGTTCAGACAATTACTCAATCACAATCTGGTATTTATCCAGCACACCAATAATTCCACTCAAAGAAAACTTAGCTTTTTTCACCTTGTTATTTTCCAAATCAATGGAGTAATTTTTTGCGGTGCGGAAATCCACTTTTTCTAAAACTGTTTGCTGAAAAATACTTCTGCTTAAATCGCAATTTTCAAATAACGAACCGAATAAATCAGCATTGGAAAAATCCACCTCACGTACGGAACACTCCTTGAACACTGTGTTTCTAATTTTCTTTTTATGGAAATTTGAATAATCGAGAATGCATCTTTCAAAATGAAAAGAGAGTAAAAAATCATTGCATCTTGAAAAGTCAATGCCTAAAACTTTACAGTTTTTTAAGGTTACATCCTTCAATCCTGTACCATCCATTTTTGCATTGCTGAAATTGCAATCTTCAAAAATACATTCAATAAATTCGGCGCTAGAAAAATTGCAATTAGAGAAATTGCAATTGATAAATGTGCACAATTCGAAAACTTCGTTGGACAAATATTTATCTGAATAATCAACCCTAGTAAAGGTTTTGTTGTCTTCCACTGTAAAGATTTACATTAAATAAAAAAGTCCAAGTCCGATCACATTTGGATTACCATCAACTTGAGTGGAAGCGTCCATTCCGCCTAAGCCAAACAAATAAGAAAACCGTAAAGTCATACTTCTTCCAGCAACAGATGTGCGAAATCCTGTATGAACAAGTGGTCCGTATGAACGGCTTGCTCCAATGCCATACATAGCATTAAAAGCAGCACCAACACCTGCAAATCCACCCACTGGAAATTCTGTTTCGTCATTAGCCCGGTTGCCAAAATTAAAATCCAGGGTAGCGGGTAAGTCCAAAGCAAAATAGCCACCAGAATAGGAACTAAAATAACCTCCAATACTTACAGGACATGAAGCCGACAGAGATAAAAACTCGCTGAATTCGTAAAAATTAAATCGGAACCAATAGCTTAATGACGGTCCGAGTGCGTATCCACTATAATATATAGAGGCGCCACCTTCTTGAAAAAAAGTATAATGAAAAGGAGAATACTTTTCTTGTGCACACAAATTACTTCCGAAAGAAATAAAACAACCAACGAAAACTAACTTGCGAAAAATATTCATAGGATTACCCTATAGCGAGCATTGACGCATCTTTCGACTCCAAAGCACTGTCGCCCATCAAATAAGTATCCACTGCCTTTGCACATTCGCGACCTTCGCTAATGGCCCAAACCACCAACGACTGACCTCTGCGCATATCGCCTGCTGCAAATACTTTTTCTACTGATGTAGTGTAATCTTTGGTGCTCGCTTTAACATTGCTTCTTTCATCGTAAGCAACGCCTAAAGAATCCAATAAACCCTTTTGATCAGGCCCAAGAAAACCAGCAGCAATCGTTACCAATTCACAAGGCAATATTTTTTCTGTACCAGGAATTTCGTTGAAAATATGTTTTCCTTGAGCGTCTTTTGTCCACTCAATTTCAGCGACTTTCAAACCGCTTACATTTCCATTTTTATCACCAACAAATTCTTTGGTCAATATGCTCCATTTTCTTTCTGCACCTTCATCATGCGATGAAGAAGTACGCAAGATCAAAGGCCACTCTGGCCAAGGATTGCTCGCTGTACGACCTTCAGATGGTTTTGGAGCAATCTCTAATTGAGTGATGGATTTTGCACCATGACGGTTAGATGTTCCCACACAGTCGGAACCCGTATCACCACCACCAATCACCACTACATTCTTACCTGTAGCCAATATTTCTTCAACCTTTTGTCCTTTGTGATTTTCATGTTTCAATTTAGAAACACGAGCATTGTTTTGCGACAAGAATTCCATGGCAGGATAAATTCCTTTGAACTCTCTTCCTGGAATTTGCACATCGCGCGGATTGGTTGCGCCACCCGCTAAAACAACAGCATCAAAGCTTTTCAATAATTCTTCTTTAGTGATGTCAACACCAACGTTAACGCCACATTTGAAAAGAATTCCTTCTTCCGTCATCACTTTAATTCTTCTCTCTACTACCGCTTTATCCAATTTAAAATCAGGAATTCCAAAACGAACTAAACCACCAGGTTTTTGAGCTCTTTCATACACCACAACAAAATGACCAGCTTTGTTCAATTGATCAGCAGCAGCTAATCCTGCCGGACCAGAACCTACCACAACCACTTTTTTGCCTGTTCTTTTGATGTTGGTATTGGCTTTTACCCAACCTTGTTTGTATGCTTCTTCAATAATGCTTTTCTCAATGTGCTCAATAGCTACAGGAGGTTTGTTGATCCCTAAAACGCAAGAACCTTCGCAAGGCGCCGGACAAATTCTTCCGGTGAACTCAGGGAAATTGTTGGTTTCACTTAAGATAGTGTAAGCCTCTTTCCATTCTTTGCGATATACCGCATCGTTGAATTCGGGAATAACATTTCCGAGCGGACAACCATTGTGACAAAACGGAACACCGCAATTCATGCAGCGCGCAGCTTGTTCACGAGTTTTTTCTTCCGACATCGGTTTGTAAAACTCCGTGTAATGTTTAACTCTTTCTGCCGGTTTCTCGTAATCCGGTAATTTTCTATCGTACTTTAAAAATCCGTCTGGTTGGCCCATATTAATTAATGTTGAGTTTTGAATTTTGAATGCTGAATATTCACAATTCAACATTCATAATTCATAATTATTTAACCAATTCTTTTTTCTCTTTTTTATCTGCTTTCTTTTTTTCCACCACACGTTTGTAATCGCGTGGCATTACCTTTTTGAAATACTTCAACTCTTTGTCCCAGTTATCCAAAATTCCTTTTGCAACACCACTATTTGTGTATTGGAAATGCTCTTCAATCAAGGCTTTCAATTCAGCAGCGTCTTCTGCAGAAAGCACTTCGATATCAGATAATTCATTGTTGAAATTTCCAGCAAATTCTTTCCATTTGTCCCAGATATAGGCATAACCACCGCTCATACCAGCACCAAAGTTTCTTCCGGTTTTACCCAATACCACTACTCTACCACCAGTCATGTATTCCACACCATGATCACCAATACCTTCTACAACGGTTGTAACACCTGAGTTTCTTACGCAGAATCGCTCGCCCGCTTGTCCGCGGATAAAAGCTTTCCCGGAAGTAGCTCCGTAAAAAGCAACGTTACCAATGATCATATTGTCTTCAGCAACATACTTGGTTTTCTTGTTTGGATAAATCACCAGTTCAGCACCCGATAAGCCTTTACCGAAATAATCGTTGGCTTCTCCTTCTACTGTGAAACGAACACCTGTTGTGGTGAAAGCTCCGAAGCTTTGTCCGGCAGAACCAACAAATTTAATGTCGATAGTTCCAGCTGGTAAACCAACGCCACCGTGAACTTTACAGATTTCGTTCGACAACATTGCACCAACCGAACGATCTGTATTAATGATTTTGAATTCTTTTTTAACCGCTGTACCTTTTTCAATGGCTGGTTTAGCGATCTCCATTAATTTGCGATCAATGATGTCGTGGATCTCATGATCCTGCTCTTTTTGCTTGTAAGAACCTACACCTGCAGCAACATTCGGACGATATAATAAAGGAGATAAATCTAAGTTTTTAGTTTTCCAGTTCGGTTCGTTGTACTTCACTTCTAACAAATCTGTTCTTCCCACCATTTCATCAATAGTTCTGAATCCTAATTCAGCCATGATAGAACGAAGATCTTCTGCAACGAAAGTAAAGTAGTTCACTACGTGATCAGGATTTCCTGTAAAGAGTTTTCTCAATTCAGGATCTTGTGTAGCAACTCCTACCGGACAAGTATTCAAGTGACATTTACGCATCATGATACAACCTGCAACTACTAAGGAAGCTGTGGCGATACCCCATTCTTCCGCTCCCAATAAAGTAGCGATGGCGATATCACGACCGGTTCTCAATTGTCCGTCGGTTTGTACAGTGATACGACTTCTTAAATCGTTTAATAATAATGTTTGGTGTGTTTCAGCCAAGCCCAATTCCCATGGCAATCCAGCGTGACGGATAGAACTGATAGGAGAAGCTCCTGTTCCACCATCGTAACCAGCGATCAACACCACATCACCTTTTGCTTTGGCAACACCAGAAGCAATAGTACCTACACCAGCTTCCGACACCAACTTAACGTTGATGCGTGCAGCACGGTTGGCATTTTTTAAATCGTAAATCAATTGCGCCAAATCCTCAATAGAGTAAATATCGTGGTGAGGAGGAGGGGAAATCAAACCAACTCCTGGCGTTGAGTGACGCACACGTCCGATCCACTCATCAACTTTATGTCCCGGTAATTGTCCACCTTCACCCGGTTTAGCACCTTGAGCAATTTTAATTTGTAATTCATCAGCATTGGTTAAGTAATGTGCTGTTACCCCAAAACGGCCAGAAGCCACTTGTTTGATTGCACTTCTTTCCCAATCCCCATTTGCTTTTTTAGCATAGCGAGCTTCATCTTCACCACCTTCACCCGAGTTGGATTTACCACCAATGCGGTTCATCGCAATTGCCAAAGTGCTGTGTGCTTCGTAAGAAATAGATCCAAAAGACATTGCACCTGTAGCGAAACGCTTGAAGATACTTTCTTTAGATTCCACTTGATCCAAAGGAATAGGATTTCCTTTTTTCAGTTGCAGCATGCTACGTAAAGTGAGCGCTTGCTGACTTTGGTCGTTTATTTTTTGCGCAAATTGTTTGTAAACATTTACGTCGTTTGTTCTTGTTGCTTTTTGTAATAAAGAAATAGATTCAGGATTGAACAAATGCGCCTCTCCTTTTCTTTTCCACTGGTAGTAACCACCAATGAACAAGTGTTTATCCAGACTTGTATTTTGATAAGCGCGTTTGTGACGAATCAAAACCTCCTTTGCCAAGTCATCAAAAGTCATCCCTTTGATACGAGAAACTGTACCACTGAAACATTTTTCAATCACAGCCGGACCGATACCTAAAGCTTCAAAGATTTGAGCACCCTGGTAAGATTGTACTGTAGAGATTCCCATTTTTGAGAACACTTTCAACAAACCATAATTGATGGCTTTAGCGTAGTTGCCCAATAATTTTTTGATATTGGTTTCTCCAGCTACCAGCTCTTCTTCGAACATGGAACGGATGGTATCACCTGCCAAGTAAGCGTTTACAGCGTTGGCACCAAAACCAATCAAGGTAGCAAAATGATGAACTTCAATCACATCACCAGCTTCAACTACTAAACTTGTACGGGTTCTCAATCCTTTTTTAATTAAGTCGGAATGAATTGCTCCTACCGCTAATAAAGAAGGAATTGGTGCTGTGTTGGCATCTACATTTCTATCGGAAATGATCAGCACGTTGCAACCCATTAAAGTTGCACGTTCAGCATTGGCGCAAATTTCATCGATAGCATTTTCCAAAGTTCCCGGTCTGTCCGAAGCGCTGAAAATAGCATTGATAGTATATGATTTAAATGAACCGTCGTTCAGCTTGCGGAGTTTATCCAATTGTCCATTCGACAATTGAGGGTCATCCAAGTGGATCTGACGACAGTGTTCTGGCGTTTCAGCCAAAATATTTTTTTGTGAACCCAAGTTGGTGTAAAGCGACATGATCACTTTTTCACGGATCGGGTCAATTGGCGGGTTAGAAACCTGTGCAAACAATTGCTTGAAATAACTTGCCAAATGCTGACTTTGTGAAGACAACACTGCTAGTGGAACATCGGTCCCCATTGATCCCAGTGGCTCCATACCGTCTTTCGCCATTGGCTCCAGAATCGTATTCAAATCTTCACGTGTAAATCCGTAAGCAATTTGTTTTTGCAACAACTCCATTCCTTTGGTTGGAGCGTTGGTTTTTTTCATCGGACGAGCCAAATCTTTTAAAGTCAGCTTGTTCTCTTTCAACCATCTACCGTAAGGTTTAGCAGAACAAATTTCGTCTTTCAACTCTTTATCAGAGATGATGCGACCTTTTTCCAAGTCGGCAACAAATATTTTACCTGGTTGCAAACGACCTTTTTCAATCACTTTCGATTCGTCCACTGGCAATGAACCAGCTTCAGAAGACATGATCAAAGTATCGTCATCCAACACGCAATATCTTGACGGACGCAAACCGTTTCTATCCAAAGTAGCACCCACCACTTTACCATCGGTAAAAGAGATAGAAGCCGGACCATCCCAAGGCTCCATGATAGAAGAATAGTATTCGTAGAACGCCCTTTTTTCTTCACGCATACCAGGATTTTGTTGCCATGCCTCAGGCACCAGCATCATCATCACCTGCGCCATCGGGCGACCACCTAAGGTCAAAATCTCAACAACGTTGTCCAAGTTGGATGAATCCGAACGGTTGATGTCGCAAATTGGCATCATCCAGTCGATTTCTTCCACAGTAAACAAAGTGCTTTCCAACAAAACTTGTTTAGAACGCATCCAGTTTACGTTACCTTTGATTGTGTTGATTTCACCGTTGTGGGCGATGAAACGGAAAGGCTGAGCCAATCTCCATTTCGCTGTAGTATTGGTAGAGAAACGAGAGTGAACTACTGCCATCGCAGAAGCAATCTCTTTCGTTTGTAAATCTTTGTAGTAAGGGCGCAATTGGTTGGTACGCAACTGACCTTTGTAAACGATTACTTTGTAAGAGCTTGAAGTAATGTGGAAGCTATCGTATGTGTTTGGTAATTCGCGGTGGATATTTCGGTTGGCGTATTTTCTCAACACACACAATCTTCTTTCCAAAGCCTCAGGATCCTTGCTATCTTTAAAAGTCAAAAAGATTTGCTCAACATGTGGTTCTACTCTTTTTGAAGTAGCGCCCAACATTGAATTATCAGTAGGAACCACGCGGAAGCCAATTACATCAAATCCAAGGCGAACAGCATATTCCACAAACAAATCCTTACAACGTTGTTGCTCATCTGCATCCTTAGGAAAGAAGGTCATACAAACACCGTATTGTCCTGACTCAGGCAATTCAATGTTTTGTTTTTCGAGTTCATTTTTCAAAAAATCGTGAGGCATTTGGATGAGTACCCCTGCACCGTCACCAGTTTCAGGTTCGCAACCACAACCACCACGATGCTCCATGTTCTCCAACATGGCAATAGCATCCTGAATAATTTTATTGGATTTTTTGTTCTTAAGATTCGCTACAAACCCGATCCCGCAAGAGTCATGCTCAAATGACGGGTGATATAATCCTTGATTCTCAATCATACTCAATCGATTCTTTAATAAAAATAAAACAGAAAAAGGATCGCGAATATACGCATTATCAAAGAATAAACACAAGGAAAAAACAGAAATGTTTAGGGGACGCTGTTAAAAAAGTTTAGGGGCATCTAAAAAACCAGAAGCACATCCATTTGTAACCAATCCAAATTTCCTGCATTGATGGAGAAGAAACCCTTAAAAAATTTAACCCTATGTCAGCAGAAAAACTCAGTCCCCGCCAGCAAATGATAGGCATGATGTATCTCGTATTACTCGCCATGTTGGCGATGAATGCATCCAAAGATTTACTGGATGCTTTTTTAAAATTAGAAAGCGGAATCGACCTCACCGCCAATAATTTTGTGGAAAATATTCAGCCCGTCTACAACAAAATTGAAGCAGCAGCAGCCACCAATTCCAAAGCGGCAAAAGAAAGCTTACTAAAAGCCAAAACGGTGAAGGCTAAAATTCAGGAATTGTCGGCTTTGATTGAAACCCACAAAACGTGGCTCATCGAAAATACCGGCGGCGTGGATGAGCACAATATTCCGCTGGCGAAAGACAATCAGGACATCGGCGCTGAATACCTGATGACCAAGGGCCATGGCGAAGATTTAAGAAAAAAAATTACTGCTTTGAAGGAATATGTTGTCAATTTGATTGATAAAAAAGACACTTCCATCCGCCAAAGTATTTCCACACTTTTAGCGACTGATGAATACAAAGATTACGAAGGAAGCAAAACCACTTGGGAAGCAGGAATTTCTGAGCATCTTCCGCTGGCTGCAGTAACCGCCAACCTCAGCAATATTCAATCTTATTTACGAAATACCGAGTCTATTACCATCAACTATCTTTTTGAAGAATTGGGGATAGACACTTACAAGGTGAATAAAATACAGGCCGCTACCATTGCGCAAAGCAGTTATGTGATGAAAGGCGAGCAATACAAGGCGCAAATATTTTTAGCCGCGTCGGATACCACGCAAAAGCCATCATTTTAATAGGAGATTACGATAGCGATTTATTCACCACATCAGGAGAGTTGAAATTTCGATCTAAAGCTGATACATTGAATATCACAGACGGGTTTGGAAACTATGCAAGTATGGGGAACTCTGTTGGCGAGCATACATGGAAAGGAGTAGTGAGAATTCCGCATCCCAATCCGAAACGCAAGGGAGAGTTTTTAACTTATCCTTTTGAAAATAAATATTTGGTAGCTCAGCCGTCAGCAGTAGTTTCATCGGATAAACTGAATATCATGTACATGAAATTGGCCAACGAAATGACTATTTCCGTTCCAGGGATTTCAAGCGATAAAATTCGTGTGTCTAATAGCAAATGTAGCATCTCAAAAAAAGGCAATGGCCAATTTGTCTTTACACCTAACGCGATTGGAAAAACGGATATCGTGGTTCAGGCAGAAATTAGTCCAGGAAAATGGGAAACCATGGGAACTTACCAATGGATGATCAAAAAACTTCCAAAACCGGAGATAATATTAGGAAATAAAGAAGTTGGCGGTAAAATCAATAAGTCGGAAATATTGGCTATCGGGAAAATAAAAGCGAAATATTCCGACGATTTTCCTTTAAGCGCAACTCCTAGCATACAAAGTTGTAAAGTACAGTTTGTGAGGGGAAGTGATCTGGGACCTCAAACAGATGCTCCCGGTGGCGTTTTCAATCCTACTCAAATCAATTCTATAAGAGCCTTACGAAAAAATGAAAGCGTGTCGTTAGAAATTGTTGTGCGAGGTGCCGACGGTATTACATACACCATAAACCGCACCATGACCATACTTTAAAACTAACCTTCCCTTCCAGCTGCCTTGCCATCCCCTACTTCCGGCAAGGCAGCTTTTATCTTGAAATTCCAACAGGTGTTTTTCCATGATGAATAATAGTAGGCGTTCTATCGTAAGAGGGAGGCGATGATGTATTGCAATTGTTCCTATTGCCATTATCATAATAGGGAGTTGAATTAGAAGAGTACGAACTAGTGCTGCTGCTACCAGCAAATTGATCAATGTAAAAAGCAATGCCAAGTTTGAAAATCAACATGTCGCTGGAAGCACTGTTAACATTATAATCTATCACATTTCCCTTTGAGCTGAACGAATTCAGATCCAAAAAATTCACACTACCTCCTCTGTTATACATTACTCCAAAATCAATATAAAAATCATCAGATGCTTCGTACAAAATTCCCAATCCAACGCCATGGTTGATTGAACTTTCGCTAAATAATTTACTGCTCACATCCTGCACTGATTCTTCTGTTTTGCAATTAATAACGCCGTAATGCATCTGCATGTATGGTTTCCACTGCTTAAGGTTTAACAAAACTCTTCCTTCTAAAAAGCCACCCCCAAAGCTGTTATCCACGGTATAGGTTCCAATGGGTGAAGATCCTGAACGATCACCATTGTATGAAACAAAACCCGATCCGCCCAAGTCCAACGAAAACAGATTGTCGTTACCAATAACATAATACAAACCCATTCCTACGCCTCCACCCGACAAGTAGCCTTGTTGTTTAAAACCTAGAATTGGATTGGATTGTACGGCAAACAAAGTCAGTCTTGATTGTGCTTGCGCAATTGTAAAAGTGGATAAAGCGAGAAAAAGGACTAGTGATTTCATCAGAAAAAAGTTTTGTGCGTTTTTTGATGCAATTATCCTGCCACTCAACTTTAATCACTGTATTTTTTGAGAATCATAAAGAATCATGTAGGTTTGAAAAGTGCATTTACTAAAGACCGCCATAAAATATATTGTGTACCTGCTTAGGGCAAAAACCCGCTACAGCATTCATTCTCCCTTTGTTTTCAAATTGTACTCGGAAGTGATTTTATCCAAAAAGCACTACTATCCTTTCGATGAAATAGAAGGTGCTCGCAAGGCTTTGCTCGCTAATGAAAACGAAATCACCATCACCGATTTCGGTGCTGGATCACAGTTTGGCAACGGCAGAAAAAGAAAAATCAAGGACATTGCTCAACGCGCAGCCAAGCCCGAAAAATTCGGAAAATTGTTTTTTCGATTGGTTGATCATCTTCAACCAAAAAATATAGTGGAGCTTGGAACTTCTCTTGGCATGTCCACTTCCTACCTCGCAGCAGCCAATAAAAATGCTGTTGTTGAAACACTGGAAGGCTGTCCGGAAACCGCGAAAGTGGCCCGAAAAGTTTTTGATTCGTTGAAATTAAATAACATCAATATTACAGTTGGGAATTTCGACGAGACATTTCAAAACGTGCTAAGTAAAACAACTTCCCTCGACTTTGTATTTATCGACGGCAATCATCAATACGAACCAACAGTGCGTTATTTCAAACAATGTTTGCCATTGGTGCATGAAGAAACATTATTGATTTTCGACGACATACATTGGAGCGACGAAATGGAGAAGGCCTGGAAGGAAATTCAACAACATCCAGAGGTGACAGCAACTGTCGATTTATTTTTTATCGGACTCGTTTTTTTTAAAAAAGGTCGCGAAAAAGAACATTTCATTTTGCAGTTTTAAACACAGATGGTTTTGTAGAGACGGAAGATTTTCCGTCTCCCATCAAATTCATCCATTGAGACGCAAAATTTTGCGTCTCTACAAGAAAACATTCTTTTTTTTAATTCTATTTTTCTATTTTTAGTCGAGAGGGGCAATCTACCATGAAAATATACACGAAGACAGGAGACTCAGGAGAAACAGGTTTGTATGGCGGAACGCGCTTATCAAAAAGCGATTTGCGTTTAGAAGCGTATGGGACTTTAGATGAATTGAATTCATATTTAGGATTGATTCGCTCTCTGCAAATTGCATCCAAACAACAACACCTCATCATTGACATTCAAACCGAATTGTTCACCATTGGTGCACATCTCGCTGCTGTTCCCGATAAAAATTCACTGCCTTTGCCTGAATTCAACGAGGCTTTGGTCACTGAGCTGGAAAAAGCCATTGATGAAATGAACAATCCATTACCAGAAATGAAGCACTTTGTGCTTCCAGGCGGAAACCTTATCATTTCGCACATTCATGTTTGCAGAGCGGTATGTCGAAGAACAGAACGAAGAATTGTGCAATTGAACATGCAAGGTCATCTTCATCCACACATATTAAAACTCCTCAACCGCCTTTCCGATTACCTTTTTATTTTGGCCAGAAAAACCGGCTTTGATTCAAAAGTGGCGGAATCACCTTGGATCCCCGTTAAAAAATAAACGGGAAACTAGCCTCTATCAAGGCATTCACTGAATTATTTTCTTTTTTTCTTTGTAGTGTAAACAAAAAATCTATTTTTGCGTTTCAAACACTAGGACTTAAAAACACATAATATATGTACTGGACATTAGAATTAGCATCGTATTTAACGGACGCGCCTTGGCCAGCTTCCAAAGATGAATTGATTGATTACGCTCAACGTTCTGGAGCGCCAATGGAAGTAATTGAAAACTTACAGGAGATTGAAGACGAAGGTGAGCCTTACGAATCCATCGAAGAAATTTGGCCGGATTATCCAACTAAAGATGATTTCCTCTTTAATGAGGACGAATATTAAAAAATAAAATTCAAGAATTTTAAAAAGCCTTGTCGCAAAAACGACAAGGCTTTTTTATTGCACCCAAAACCGAAATCAGGTAAAAATGGGTATTTGCGATTCCCAATTCGCTAGATAGTTTTGCGCACTTAATAACATAACCTCTATTAAATCGCAAACAAATGAAAGCAAAAAAAATCTTCTTCACCTTCATGATGGTGTGGTTGGCATCGCTTTACGCCAACGCCCAAGCAGAGCTGAAACTTATTGTTACAGCTCCTAATTTTCAGGATTTTACTTCAGGGAATTTAACAGCATTCAAAGGCTCCGATCTCGTCAAAAGTTTTACTGTAAGAAACACCAGTAATGCGGACAACCCATTTACCGGAGTTATTTCTTATAAAGATAATTACGGAGGAGCGCTAAGCGTGCAAGATATTGTGGTGACTTACGAAGGAGGCGCTATCCCTGCCGGAACTACCTTTGCATGGAAAAGCACTGGTACAGCAACCTTGAACGGAAGCATCAACTCAGGGACTTCTTACGAACTCATTGTAACCAATCTTCCTGCCAGCATAGGTGCAAACAAAGGCTTGATTTTTACCAGAAGAGTAAAAATAATCGACTGTATTGATGTGAACTCCAAAGGACAATCCTCTATTGAATTAAATGTTTGCGATATCAATGGCGCAAATTGCATCCAGATGGCAGATGCCTGGTCAACAGGAACTAGATTAGTTCAATATATATCCAAAGCGAAAAATGAATTTATTGATGTCTTTGATATCGATGTTGAAGCTCATGATTTTTGTGCTTACAATCCTATAAGTCCTACGGCCAATAGCGGTGTTCGTAAAGTGAGCTACTTCACTAAAATGCACAATCCAACTTTAGGTGAAACAGTAAAAGATTTTGGTATCAAAATATCCTCTGCCGGTGAAGAAGAAATTCCAATTAATGATGTACGCATTTATAAAGCTGTTTTAAATACCTCTACCGGTAAATACCAAGCCAGCGGATCCCCTCTTACTATTACACCGGTTGCTGACCCAACAAAACCATGGCTTGCTATTATTAAATCAAATCCGAAATGCTTTACTAATGTTGTTTCCGACGCTTTTTTCCCCATCGGAAATATCTCTGGAACAGATGCCTACTATGTAGAATTCAACGTGTACAATTGCGCACCTAAAATAGATTTAGTGAATTTCACTGTAAATTATTACGACCAATGGACCAATAGATGGATTGGGAAAGACGACTGTAATGGATTTATGCAGGAACCGGCTTCCTATGCAGCTAAGAACAAAACTACAACAAATACTTTAGGAAATCCGGATATTTCGAATACCACCTATTTTGGACCCGCCAATGACATGATTTGCGGCGGATGCTATGAAGAACATGTAGACAATAATGCTCTTTACATTGAACGTGTTTCTACTCTCAAGGAAAATGAAACCGGAAATTGCCGATTGAATAATCTATTTGTAAGCAATGAGGGTGCTTTTTTAGGCGCTGGTCCCGGTGACGGAGTGAACTTTCAAGCAGATAAAGCCCGACTTGTAATTGTATTAAAGTTAGAGGGAGGTTTGGATTATTATACCGGAAGCGATGCCAAATATTATACTACAATGCAATTTAGAAATCCGGATGGGAATAATTGGCTGCCTACAAACACCAACGGAACGGCAGTAGGATATAATATCCCCACGAATGAGTTGCCGGCATACGACTATCAGAAAATAAAAATGTTTGAATTTGATTTAACTACCTTATACAAACTTTACCCCACTCTTCCTCAAAGTAATTTCGATCAAAAAAGTACCATACTTTACAATTACTTAAACGCAGCAGATATCGCTTATTCATTAACTGGGAATTGCGCCGACCCAAAGAAAAAAGAAAAACCAAATTACTCAGTGGAAATGTACCTAATAGCAGATGCTACTTGTGGGAATCCACTGGTAATGCCTTCTTTAAAAATCACCCGAAATACCAATATTATGTGTCCGGGTTGTCAATTTCCAGGCGGAGCTGGCAGATCTGTCACCATGAAAAGGCTAAACTACGGCAAAGTAGATAACAACAACAATGGTATTCCAGATAACGGAAATCTATTGACCAATGCAGATGTAAACACAATAAACAACGATGCAAATCCTGATAATAATATTCGCACCAATTTTGGAATTGTGGGTGACCGCCTTCAAATGAATACTAAATATTACCTCACAGGATATGAAGATTGCAAGGGCCATCATTTCGATGATTTAATGATTGGTGAATTAAAATATTCCTATCTGGAAATGACTTTTCCTTATAGCACATTTAAAGTGGACAAAGTCAATCCTATAAAAGTGATTATTACAAGCAATAGCATAAACTACACCTTTAATGTGCCTGCTTCGGTGTTGTTGACACAAAGCGCATCCACCAGCAATACATTTGAAATTAATATCAATACGATTAATGCTTACAAAAATTCATCATCACCAGATTTACCTGCAGACTTCCGCTTTAAATCCTATGATGAAATTGAAATTGAATTTTTCATGGATATCACAGAAAATTCAAAGACTACAGGTGCTTACGAAGAAGTGAGTTTTCAAAACATGCCTTACTTTTCTTCCACACCTAAATCGGCATACGTTAGGGATTTCCCACAATTTCAGTGTGATCCGGTTTTAGGACCGGTAGTAAAAGATCCTGCGGGAAATGTAATTGAGACAATTCCCACACCTCCCTATACCAATCCTTATTATAAAAACACTTGGTTGAATTGCGAAGGTTACGAAGCTATTTTTAATCTAGTCCGAGTTCAGCAAGAGTACTGGTATCCGGATGGATACAACACTCCCCAGAGCGATTTATCTTGCAATAAATATCGACGATTATCCTTCTTTTCATCAATAGGAAATCACAATTTTCCAAAATTATTTAATTATGAATTCCGACCGGCACCCATGATTGAAGCAGTAGATGCACTTATTCCTGAAGGATATCAATTCACAAATATCCAAAGATGGGGAGTTGATGATGGAAAAACTGTACCCATAGGCTATGCAATGAGCTATTATCAGGGATCCGGAATTCAATCACTTCCAGCCAGTAAAGCTACTATCGGTGGAATTAATTACACCCTTCTTCATCTTGATATCCCCGGAATTTACACCAACGTAACAGATGTTGAAGTAAGCAGTGGGACACAGTCAAGTGCCATGCGTCAGGTTGATGAACATATACGTGATGATGTATATATTAACTACGAAGCTGTTTGCAGCAAAATTCCTGCAGGCAGAACTCGTACTCCTGATCAGCCAAAAGACACTTCAGCCTTAGGATTACAATACCGATTTAAAACGTTTTTCGACTTGGACCCAATTACTGATTCGGACGTCATTGTTTCTCGGTCTTCCGGAAACGACCTGGCCACACCAGTAAATCAATTAAGCAGTACTCTTACTTCAACAGGAATTGTAGCTGTAACCACAAGATCGTTCAACTTCGATTTTTCCTTAAACAATGGCAGCAATGGCTCTCCAGCAAAATTTCCATTTGTTACAATAACATACGATCAAACAAAATTTAATCCCATCACATTAAGTTCATCACTTATCAATCAAGTAACTGAATTGAAAAAAACTGTGAGTGGCGATATAGTATCCATATTATACGGAGTAAACCCGTTGGATTCGCGAACATATATGGCAAACACCTTAGATATAAATAAGAGCATCGCATTAAAAATTACGGGTGGCTTAGCTCAATGCATCAATGATGCGAAAAAACCGGCTACATTCATTATTGGCTATGGATGGGATTGTAATGCATTTCCAAATGATTTTTCTAATTTAACTAATCTTTGCTACTATGATACGCTAAACATAAAAGCCTATTCCATCGCTTCCGGAATTTTAGGAAATGTAAGTTCAACGGATATGAGCGGCGATTGCAGCAATCCTAAAATTCATTTTACACATAACCTCACCAGCACAGGTTCAGAAGTAAATAACGTAAAATATAATATTGACTTCCCTGATGGATTGACTTTAGACACCAACAGTATTGTTATCAAATACGGATCTGCCGCTCTGTCCAGACCAGTATTTTATGGTGTTAAAGACAATAGCACAACATCCAATAAGGGCATTTACAACATCAACCTGAAAGACACGGCATTCAGCACAGTTCCCTTTGCTGGTGCAGTGGTGCAAGGTGCACGTAATGAAACCATCACATTGGAATTTGATGCAAAAGTGGCCAGTGGCTGCAACACTTATGTTCCAACTTCTAAAACTTCTATTCTCACTACAGGATCTGCTTTCTGCGGAACAACATTATCAGAATTGGATACTATTGTTCCAACATACAAAGCTTGTCCCGACAGCTTTAGTGTAAACATCATTGGAGGAACAGTGATCTGTGGCAATGAAGCCTCCAGCGCGCCAATTGTGCTGAAAGCTGTGGTTCCCAATACTCCAGGCAATTGTGTTACTTATCCATTAACTTATGAATGGACTAAAGTAGGTTCAAGCACTATTTTGGGAACTGCCGATTCATTGATTGTTAAACCAACAATGAATAGCACTTACCAAGTGGTGGTGCACGATGCTGCAGGAAGAAGTGCCATCGACCAACATACAATTTCAGTAGGATTTGAATATGACATCGCCGATGTGAAGTGGGTTTGCGGAAGCAAAGACAAAAACATCTGCGTGCCAATTAATGCTTTAGTTCCCGTAAGAAAAGGAATCATCGGTATGGATTTCACCCTCCGTTATGACAAGCGTTATGTATCGCCTGTAATTACAATATCTTCTTCAAATCTTGGAAAAGTAGTGCTCAATGGCGGCTATCCAGGAACTTACGCCATCAGCGTAAATACAACTCCTTCGGTGGAAACTGATAAAAATATCGGACACGCCAATATCAGTATTTACTACAACAGCCATAGTGGTCCGGGATCACCACAATTTGTTGATTCGGGACTGGTAATCTGCGTTCCTTTCACTGTAGAGAAAACTCCAGCGGCTGGAACTACCTTTGATTTCACGATGCGTGAAATGTACGAGTCGTACACTTATTTTGAGCGACCGGTTTGTTGGGATAAAGGCACATTCAAAATAACAGGCACAGGAACCTTTGCCGGAACACTTGAATATTACCAACCTTACAAAAAAACAGGAGGCATTTCACTTTACCAGGGTCTTACACACACCATAGGTACAACAAATGGTGCGTTGAATACAATCACTGTGCTTGATTCTTGTGGTGGTAAAGTTTTAGGCACGTACAAAGGAACCAATTCATCCAATAATTTTATTGTTCCTGTAAGCTCCAGCAAAAATGTAATCCAGATCAAACGCGACATCAACAACAACACCAAACTCAACTTTCTTGATCATGTAAATGCTCGCGATACCAGAGCCATGGAATACATCACAACATTGAACAACTACAGCTGTGTTGATCAAATGGTGCTCACCAGTTGTCCTGGTATTTTTATCCCAACTGCCGGACAAATGGTTGCTGCCGATGTGAACATGAGTGACTCCGTGCGGGCGAACGACATCACTCAATTGCAACGCAGATTGGTTGGTGAAATCACCGAATTTAAACAAGTACAAAACCAAAAAGGTAAACCATCACTCGACTGGAGATTCATCGATCCGGATATTCTAACTACCAACCCCGATTTTACGATCTCCACCAAATATCCTTTCAACGATGGAAAAGTGCGTTACTGGAGAGACAATGTGCCTAATGTTCCTGAATGTATTACTATACAGGAACAATGCGCCGACAGTCCGAATGAAATCTTCAGAGGAATATTGTTAGGCGATGTGGTGAACTATACCAGTAAATATTACACTTCTAACTTACATCTTAAAACTGAAGACGCAGATAAAGTGTTGAGCCCATTCACATTCAACATCAATTTGCAAAAAGCAGAAAAATTAAACTCCACCGACTACCGTATCGCAGTAAATTACTTTGCTCCTGACACTGCAGCAGCATACGGTTTCGACCTTGGATTGGAATACAACCCGCAAACACTGAAAATTGTTGATATGACAGAAGACATCAGTATTTCAGGCAATGAAAGCCATTTCATGTGGAACAACGATGCCAGCAGCAATTATTTGCGGTCAACCAATTACACTCCTGTCACCTGGGATACCAAAGGTACCTGCTACTACATCACTGTTCGTAAGCTGGATGGCCAGGCCTTAACTATCAATGATTTGAAAACTGGCTATGGCATGATCAATGGCGACTGGGCGAATGTGGAAATTGTTGGTAAAGGATCCACCAACGTTAACTCCCCTCTCGGCGAAGGCGTAATGTTCGAACTCAAAATTTTCCCTTCTCCGGTGGTGAATGAATCCAAAATCACTTACCATTTCACATCAGCTGATGAACACAATTACATTGAAATCAGCAACGTGCTTGGTCAATCAATATACAAAACATTCATTAGTGAAAAAGTCGGAACACAAACGGTTTTGGCTCAAGAACTAAGCAAAGGTGTTTACTTCTGTACTATTCATGATGCTCAAAGCAAGCAAAACAAAACAATAAAATTTATTGTTGAATAAACCTCTAGAAATGCTTGTGTGCAAAACCCTCCCCGCCCGTGGAGGGTTTTGCTTTTTAATATCCTTTACGTTTCCATAAATTATTGTAATTTTATGCTGAGCACCAAAACCTAACATTACTTAACTATGTACGAATCTGTATCAAAGAATACAGTCTTATCTTCTTTCATAAATAAGATTGATGAAGGATTACTGTCTTCCATTTTTGCACATTCTGTTTCGGCAATCATCATTTATGATTTTAAACAAAATAAATATTTACATGTAAGTAAGAACTGTAGAGAAATACTTGGTGAGAGTATCTATCAAAAAATAATGTTCGAAAATGAGTTCATCTTAAATTTAGTTGCCAAACCCTACAGCAAAAAAGTAGAGGAATTAATTACCTGGAACAGTTCAAATAAATACGAAAAAACAGAATTGCGGTTTTCTATTAATCTTCCCCTTGCCGATGGTGACGACATAAAAATTTTCCTTACCCGTTACATGTACCTGCCACAACAAGAAGAAACAGCTCTTTTGTTTTTAACTGATTTAACGGATGAAACGCCATTTGATTCTTTAATTTTTACAGTTGAAAAAATTCAACCTGACGGCGAACATTTATTGCTGGCAAAAGAAACTGTGTCAACTTCTTTAGTAAAATACACATTGCTATCTCCCAGAGAAAATGAAGTGATGAAACTCATTAAAGAAGGAAATAAAAGCAATCAAATAGCAGAAAAACTAGGGATCAGTGTGCATACTGTAAGTACGATCAGGAAGAACATAAAAAAGAAAAACAAAACCACCCCAAATTGAAATCCTCAAATCAAGATATCCAAAACACAATTGATAATTTATACCATCGTTTTTTCAAAAACAATGGCAATGATTATAAAGATGTTTTGTATCAAGAGGAATTACACAATCCATATTTCAAACTCATTCCCGAGGCCTTTCACGTTTTCAATTTAATCACTAAAAAACTTGAATATGTAAGTCCGAATTACAAACATGTAATGGGATGGAGCGCTGAAGAAATGATGGCTGGAGGCCCTGGTTTCATGCTTACCACAATACATCCCAACCACGCCAAGTTGTACAACGACCAAATTTTATTGTCCATGTTTCGCCAATTTTCGGCGCATTGCTTATCCAATGATCCATCTGCAATAAAATTTAGTCTTACCGTGAAATGCAGGAGATCAAATGGTGATTACGATTGGATATTAAACACAATTATTGTTCACAAATCCACAATGAAGGTTATTCCAATGACAGTGATTTCTTTCCTCAACAACATCAATCACTTTAAGCAAGACGAAGCCATCACATTCAATGTCTTGAAAAAAAATAAAGAAGGAAATTTTAGGGTTGTAAAAACACAACGATTTTACAACTTCGACAACAAAGTCAGCTTAACAAAAAAAGAATTGTCAGTACTTTATCTTTTAAAAACAAACAACTCCACCGAAGAAATCGCAACAGAACTTCACCTCAGTAAACGCACTGTATACAACTATCGCAACAGTTTATTAAAAAAAATGCAGGTGAATAATGTACATCAACTTATCCATGTTTCTCAGACTAACGGATTGATATGAAAACTTCCAAACAAGATATACAACAAACGATCAGTGAATTACACAAGCGCTTCTTTCACAACCAAGAGGAGCAGCCAACAGAAATTTCTTATCAGCATGAATTGAATAATCCCTATTTCAAGCTCATTCCGGAAGCTTTTCATGTGTATAATCTTGTGCAGAAAAAACTCCTCTACGTGAGTTCGAACCATAAAGATGTCATCGGCTGGTCGGCAGAAGAAATATTAGGAAGGGAAGGAAATTTTCTTCCCAGCTTAGTTCATCCCGATCACTTTAAAATCCATTCCAATCAGATATTACTGACAATGTTTCGCCAAATGTCGCTGCACTGTTTAACCCATAATGTTGCCGACATAAAATTCACTGTAACATTGAAATACAGAAAACCCGACGGCGAATACAGCTGGATAATGAATAGCACAATAGTACACGACACAAAGGCCAGGATCATTCCGGCGACCATTATTGTTTTTCTCAATAATATCAATCACTTTAAGCAGGATGAGGCCATCACGTTTACTACTTTAAAAAAAAATAAAGAAGGGAAATTTGAAGTGGTAAAAGCACAGCGCTTTTATAATTTCAACAAGAAAGAAAGTCTGACAAAAAAAGAATTATCCGTCCTTCATCTTTTAAAAAACAACAACTCCACCGAAGATATAGCCCAAAAGCTTTACCTCAGCAAACGTACTATTTACAACCACCGAAACAATCTGCTTAAAAAAATGAGGGTGAATAATGTTCATCAGTTGATCGCTTTAGCCGAAACAAACGGATTGATGTAATCCCTTTCTAATCACCAAAATTTTATCGAAGTAAAATCACCCAAAAATGGGTATATGGCATCTACCATTTGCTGAATAGTTTTGCGCACTTAAAGACTTAACCTCTATTAAATCGCAAACAAATGAAAGCAAAAAAAATTTTACTCACCTTCATGATGGTCTGGCTGGCAGCGCTGTATGCTGCTGCACAGGCAGAGCTGAAACTTATTGTTACAGCTCCAAATTTTCAGGATTTTATTGCGGGAGATTTAACCGCATTTAAAGGAACCGATCTCACCAAAAGTTTCACCGTAAGAAACACGGGTAACACTTCTTTCAGCGGTGTGATTTCTTACACCGACACTTACGGATCGGCCCTTAGTTTACAAGATGTAGTGGTCACTTATGAAAACGGAGCTATTCCTGCTGGAACAACTTTTTCATGGAAAACTACAGGCAATGCAACATTAAAAGGAAGTCTGGTTTCAGGGACCGTTTACCAATTAGTGGTAAACAATTTACCTATTAGCGTTGGCGCCAACAAAGGATTAATTTTTACAAGAAGAGTAAAAGTAACCGATTGTATTGATGACATTGTTAAAGGCCGATCAACAGTTGATTTAAATGTATGCGACAGCAAAGGGAGCAATTGCTTTCAAATGCAAGATGCTTGGCAATCGGGCACCACACGTTTGGTACAAAGAATTTCTAAAGCCAAAAGCGAATTTATTGATGTAATGGACGTGGCCGTAAGTAGTCACGATTTTTGTGCTTACAATCCTAAAAAGCCCACTCCTTCCAGCGGTTTCCGCAAGGTGAGTTATTTCACAAAAATGCACAATCCAACGTCAGGTGAAACTGTAAAAGATTTTTATTTAAGCGTTTCTTCTGGTGGCGCCGAAGAAGTGCCACTTAGCTCAGTAAAAATTTACAAAGCAACTTACAACACAACTACAAAACAATATGTAAGCACAGGATCTCCATTGGCGATCACAGCAGTACCGCATCCAAAATACGGAGGAGCAGTTAAAAGATCTGTTACAAGATGTTTTTCTGATGCCATCAGCGGAGCATATTTTCCGTTGGGAAATATTACTGGCAATGACATGTACTACATTGAATTTAAAGTATACAACTGTCAACCTACCATTGATTTAAAAAACTTTACAACTGCTTCTTACGACGGCTGGAGTACAAGCTGGATGGGGAAAGACGATTGTGATGCAGAACTAGGAACAGCTGCAAAAATTACTGCAAAAAACACTACTGCCAATCCGCTCACGAATCCCGACGTGGCCAACACTACCTTCTATTTCAATCATGTGATTTGCGGGGCATGTTATGGTGATTATGTTGATAATGCCGCCACATATGTTGAGCGTGTTTCAACACTGCAATCCAACGAAACCGGAAACTGCAGAATCGACAATTTATTTGTAAACAATACTTATGCATTTTTAGGTACAAGCTACTCCGACGGAGTAAACTACCAAGCCGACGACGCACGACTAATTGTTGTTTTAAAATTAGAAGGTGGACTCAATTACTATGTTGGAACCGGTGCAGGAGGATATTATCCCCACTTGCAATTTAGAAGTCCGGATGGAAAAAACTGGAATCCTACAAATATTTTGGGATCACCGGTTGGCTACAACATCCCTACAGATGAAACACCGAAATACGATTACAAAAAAATTAAAATGTTTGAATTCAAAATGAAAGACCTGTACGCCATGTATCCAAAACTGGCGCAAAGTAATTTTGATGAGAAAAGTCAGATTTTATATAATTACATCAACGCTGCAGATATTGCTTATTCGTTAACTGGAAACTGCAGTGATCCGAACAGAGAAGAGCGTCCGAATTATTCCGTTGAAATGTATTTGGTAGCAGATGCTTCTTGCGGAAATCCGCTTGTAATGCCTTCAATTAAAATCACTCGTGATGCTAATATCATGTGCCCTGGTTGCATGTTCCCTGGTGGTGCTGGTCGCTTTGCAAAAATGACACGTTTGACCTACGGGCAGGTGGACAACAACGACAATAGTTTGCCTGATGATGGTAGTGCTTTAACTGCCACTGCAGTAAAAAATTTAAACACGGATAACAATCCCGACAATAACATTCGTACTAAGTTTGGAATTGTTGGCGACCGTGTTCAAATGAACACCAAATACTATTTAACTTCTTCTGAAGAATGCAACGGAATTATTTTTGACGACAAGATGATTGGCGATTTAAAATATTCTTATCTGCGCATGTCCTTTCCAAACGACACCTTTAAAGTAGATAAATCACTCCCTTTTAAAGTAATCATCACAAGCGGTGGAACCAATTACACTTTTCATGTTCCGGCAGCTGTAATGCTTACACAAGCCAACACTGGAACATCCCTGTTTGAAGTAAACGTGAACACCATGAACACTTACAAAGATGCCGGATCTCCCGCACTGGCTCCAAATTTCCGTTTCAAGTCATCTGATGAAATTGAAATTGAATTCTTCATGGACATTCAATACAATGTGAAAACAAAAGATGCTTATGAAGAAGTGAGCTTCCAAAATATGCCTTACTTCTCATCAACTCCAATTGCATTGTATGTTCGTGATTTCCCGCAATTTTCCTGCGACCCTAAACTCGGTCCAGTGGTAAAAGATTCAGCTGGAAAAGTGATAGAAACTATCCCTAAACCAGTTTTCACTTCACCGTTTTACAAAAACACTTGGTTGAATTGTGAGGGCTATGAAGCCATCTTCAACCTCGTTGCGGTGCAGCAGGATTACTGGTATGGAGACGGATTTGGAACTTACGCAAAAGATAAATCGTGCGACAAAGGACGTTTGCTTTCCTTCTTTTCATCCATAGGAAATTACAATTTCCCTAAACTTTTCGCCAACGAATTCCGTCCGGCTCCAATGATTGAAGCAGTAGATGTTTTAACTCCTGAAGGATATCAATTCATGAAAATTGATCGCTCAGTTTCTGATGGTGGAAAAACTGCTCCAGCTTATTATACTGGCGGTTCATACTCTGGTGTTGGTGTTACCAACGCACCATCTACCACTGCAGTGATAGATGGAATTAATTACACTTTATCGCATTTGTCCATTCCAAATATTTACACGCCAATTACCGATATTGATGCAATCAACGGCACCAATAAAAATTCAATGCGACAAATCGACGAGCATTTATTGGATTATGTTTGGGTAACCAATGAAGCGGTGTGCGATCAAATTCCAGCTGGCAGGGATTATACCCCTACTCAACCTACTGATACTTCTGCACTTGGAAAACAATACCGTTTCAAAGCTTTCTTTGATTTGGATCCTATCAGTCAATACGACGTGATGGTTTCTCAAAATCCTGGAAATCCATATGAAACTCCGGTAAATCAACTCACCAGTACTTTGAGTTCAACCGGAATTGTAGCGGTAACCACCAGCAAATTCAATTTGGATTTCAGCTTGAACAACGGCAGCAACGGTTCTCCTGCAAAATTCCCTTTTGTTACTTTAACTTATGATCAAACTATTTTCAGTTCGGTTTTAGTAAGCTCTCTTTTACCAAAAGAAGTAACTGAAGTGAACAAAGTAGTAAACGGTGATTTCGTTAGTATTTTGTATCAGATTGATCCGCAAAACACCTATACAGCGAACACCATCAATCTGGAAAAATCTGTTGCGCTAAGCATCAAAGGTTCTTTAGCAAAATGCTTTAACGATCCAAACAATCCGGCAACTTTTGAAGTTGGATTTGGTTGGGATTGCAACGCATGGCCAACTGATTTTGATAATCTTAACGACTTGTGTTATTACTCAACAGAAGATGTGAAAGCTTACTCTATCACTTCTGGAATCTTAGGAAATGTAACAGCTAAAAGCGTTAGCGAAAGTTGTATCAATCCGAAAATTCATTACATCCACACTTTAACCAGTACAGGATCGGAAGTGAATAAAGTGAAATACGATATTGACTTTCCGGATGGTTTAACCTTAGATACTGCAAGCATTGTAGTAAAATACGGCGCTAAAGTTTTAGCTAAACCTCTTGATTTTGCTATCAAAAACAACAGCACAGCATTGAACAGCGAATTGTATGCGTTGAGTTTGAACGACACTGTATTTAAAGTTGCTCCTTTTGCAGGCGCAGTAGTACAAGGTGCACGAAATGAAATCATCACTTTAGAGTTTGATGTTAAGGTGGCCAGCGGTTGTGATATTTATGTTGCTACTTCTAAAACCATGATCAAATCTTCAGGATTTGCTTTCTGTGGCAATGAATTGGATGACATTGATTCTATCACTCCTGCCTACAAAATTTGTCCGGATGTGTTCACCGTATACATCAAAGGTGGCACAGTAATTTGCGGCAATGAAAACATGAGTAAACCAATTTTATTGAACGCAATTGTTCCTGATTCATTAGGAAATTGCTTCACTAAACCTTTGACTTACGAGTGGACACAAGTACCTTCATCAGTAGTGATTGGAAGCACTGATTCATTGAAAGTTCAGCCCAATGTAAACACTACCTACCAGGTAACTGTTCACGATGCAAACGGTAGAATTGGTATTGCGCAACACACCATAAAAATTGGTTATGAATACGAAATTGGTAATGTTAGCTGGGTGTGCGGAAGCGCTAACAAAAACATTTGTATTCCTATCAATGCAACAGTGCCAGTAAGAAATGGAATTATTGGAATGGACTTCACATTGCGTTACGACAAAAGATATTTGTCGCCGGTAACCACAGTAAATGCAAGTAACTTAGGAAAAGTAGTGTTGTCGAAAAACTTCCCTGGTACATATGCAATCAGTGTCATTACCAATCCAAGTGTAGAAACTGATCCAAACATTGCCTACGCAAACATTAGTATTTACTACACCAGCAACTTATCAAAACCAAATGTTCCCCAATTTACGGATTCAGGTTTGGTAATTTGCTTGCCATTTACCGTTGTTGGAAATCCTGGATCAGGCACTTCTATCGACTTAACAATGCGCGAAATGACGGAGTCGTATACCTACTTCGAACGTCCGGTGTGCTGGAACAAAGGTTCCTTCAAAGTCACTGGTACAGGTACTTTTGCAGGTGCTTTGGAATACTACCAACCTAACAGCAAAACTGCAGGAACTTTAAATTATGCTGCATTGAATCATTACAACGCTGTTCCAACAGGAGCCAGAAATATCATTACGGTATTGGATTCCTGCGGAGGAAAAGTGTTGGGTCAATACAGTGGAACTAGTGGAACCAACAACTTCAATGTGCCGTTGACTTCATTTAAAAACGTAGTGAAAATTTCACGCGATATCAACAACAATGTAACATTAGGTGCTGGCACCAGCAATGGTTTACTCAACTTTGTAAATGCTCGCGATACACGTGCTATGGAATTCATCACAACATTAAATACCACAAGTTGTGTGGATCAATTGCTGATGAGCAGCTGTCCGAACGTGTTTGTTCCAACAGCAACACAAATGATCGCTGCCGACGTGAACATGAGTGACTCTGTACGCGCCAACGACATCACACAATTGCAAAGAAGATTGGTGAACGAAATCAAAGAATTCAAACAAGTGCAAAACACAAAAGGATTGCCTTCTTTGGATTGGAGATTCATTGATCCGATCGTTGTTTCAACAAATCCTGAGTTTACATTGTCAACGAAATTCCCTTTCAGCGATGGTAAAATTCATTATTGGAGAGACAATGTGCCAAATGTTCCCGAATGCATGAGCGTTGAAGAACAATGTGCCAACACACCTAAAAAAGTTTTCAGAGGAATTTTATTGGGTGATGTAGTCAACTACACCAGCAATTACTACGTTTCTAACGCATACTTGAAAACACAGGAAGCCAACAAAGTTTTGAGTCCGTACACATTTAATATCAACTTGCAAAAAGCAGAGAAGTTAAATGCTACCGACTATAAAATTGCAGTTAGCTATGTAACGCCTGACAGTGCTAAAGCTTTCGGTTTCGACTTAGGTTTGGAATACAATCCTGATAGCGTTAAAATTGTTGACATGGTTGAAGATGTTGCAATTGCATCGGGTGGCAGATTCATGTGGAACGATGATGCGGAAAACAACTACATCCGCTCTACCAACTACACACCTGAAGAATGGTCAACCAGAGGCGTATGTTACTACATCATTGTTAGAAAATTCACTGGAGGATCATTGACCAATGCCGACTTGAAAACCGGTTACGGTATGATTAACGGGGATTGGGCGAACGTTGAAATTTTGGGAAGCAGTGCTACTGGCATTACTAAAATCAATAACGACAACGGAGTTAAATTCGGGATTCAACCAAATCCAATGAAAGACAACTCAATTGTTGAATATGCCTTCAGTGCGAACGATGCTAAAAACAAAATTGAGATCACGAATGTACTTGGACAAAAAGTTGCTGTGTATACTAATCTGACTACTAAAGGACAGATTAACTTATCTCGCAATAGTTTGAGTCAGGGTGTTTATCTCTGCACCATTTACGATGCGGTTTCCAACCATTCTGAAACCATTAAATTTGTAGTGGAATAAGTATTCTTTCGAATGCTGAATAACGAAGGGCGACTCTGTTGGAGTCGCCCTTTTCGTTGTTTAAATTTTTTAATCCTATTTTTGATCAACCTATTCTATGAATCTATTTACTCTTATCTGTATCAGCACCATGCTATTGTTTTCGCCTTTCAAGGCAGAGGAAAAGCACATGCTGAAAGTGACTATTACCGGCT
>JAPLEZ010000142.1:0-34114 GCA_026390935.1 Bacteroidota bacterium | reverse complement strand
TTATTCAATGGAGCTGATGGCTATCCCGAAAATCATTTGAAAGCCTTTCGCACAGGCACAATTAAAATCATTAACAACAGCAGTCAAATTACTTTTTCAAATCTTCCAAAAGGAGATTATGCCTTCTCTTGGTTTCATGATGAAAATGGAAACAAAGAACTCGACAAAAACTTTGTGGGCTATCCTGTGGAATCGTTTGGTGCTTCAAACAATGCAAAAGGCACCTTTGGTCCGCCAAGCTTTGCCGACGCAAAAGTTTCTGTGACAAAAAACACCTCAATAACAGTCACTGTGAATTGAAAAAGGGAAAAAAAATAAAAAATCAACCCGATTCTTCAGCCGCAACACTGGAACTCATACAGCAATTGGAGCAAGGCTCCTTCTCTTCCATCTACTCGCTATCCATGTCGGTAATTGCCATTTACGACAATGAAAACAGAAATTATATTTACATGGGCGGCAACGCCAAAGATGTTTTGGGAGAAGAATTGTACACAAAAATGCACTGGGAAAATCAGTACTTTTTAAACTTGTGCAGCAAAAAATACCGACCGCAAATTGAAAAAATGTTGGCAGTACTTGCTGATGAAAAATACTCGGGAATTGATCCTCGGGAATTTCGATTTTCGCTAAATCTGCCTGTAACGGTGAATGGCAACGAACGCATCTTTCTCACTCGCATTTCACGACTTCCAGAAAAAAAAATATTACTGCTTTCCATTTCCGACTTCACTGACCTTAGCTCCTTTACTTCTATCATTCTTACTATTGAAAAAAAAGGAAAAGGAAACGACTACACCCTATTTGAAAAAAAAGAATTTCCTTTAGAAAGCAATGCATTACTGCTTTCGCCAAGGGAAGCGCAAATTGATGCATTGGTGAAACAAGGGAAAAAAAGTAAAGAGATCAGCGATGAGCTACAACTTAGTGTGCATACGGTGGCCACCATTCGCAGAAACATTCAAAAAAAACTGCATTCCCATGAGTGATAAATCGAAATCATACTTACAAACCATTGGAAAACTGACGAATCATTTTTTTTCCATGGACCGCAGAGATGTGGATTTAGAATCATTCAATCGCTTCGATTTATACCAAAACAAAAACACTAAACATCTATTAAATTTAGTAGCCGAGACCTTTCTTATTTTCAATCACTTCACTTTACAATTCGAACACATCAGTCCGAATTTCTCGGAAATTATTGGCGTTAGTATCCCCGATATGAAAGAAAATTGTCGCGATGGACTTTCACACATGCTGGTGCCCGAACATCTTGAAATTTACAACAAAGAAGTTTTGCCCGAAATGTTTCGCATGTACCGCAATTATGCGCTAATGGGCAAATTGAAAGACATAAAATTTTCTTTCACATTAAAATTACAAAGACCTGATGGACGGGTGATTTGGACTCTCCACCACATGAGCGTGATTGAAACCTTTTTATTAACGATACCTCATCTCAGCGTGCTTTTCGTATCCGATATCACCGAATTTAAAAATGATGAAGTGGTAAATTTTACCGTTTTCAAAAAAGCATCCGACGGACAGTTCAAGCCTGTAAACTCAAAGAGATATTACAGTTTGGAGAAAAAAGAAGATTTCGGTAAAAAGGAAATGGTGGTGTTGCATTTGCTGGGGAACGGACTGAACACCAAAGACATAGCCAACGAACTCTCCATTAGCGTTGAAACAGTGTACAACCACCGTAAAAGCTTACTCAAAAAAACAGGCGCCACTAACGTGCATCATTTGCTACAAATGGCCAGTATTGACGGTTTGTATTAAAGCGAAAATTCAAAAGTGCGCCATATTGGCATTAAATTTCAAAAGGTTTAATTTTTGTCGAATGGGGTTCGTTATTCTTTATTAATTAAAGTAAATTTGAACTCCTTTTAAAAAAAATAGCCTCATGATTAAAGCAGTAGAGAAAATTTTCACCGCACTTTTTGGTAAAAAATCCGATCGCGATATAAAAGAAATAATGCCTCTTGTGGAAAAAGTTAAAGTGGAATATGCAAAGCTTGCTTCCCTTTCCCACGATGAGTTGCGCGCAAAAACTCCCGAACTTAAAAAACGCATTGCTGCTACTTTTGCCGAAGAAGAGCAACAAATTGAAGCACTCAAAAAAGCTTCAGATGAGCCAGGTCTGAGCGTTGAGGAAAAAGAAAAAAACTATGCAGCCATTGATGCGCTGGTTAAAAAAATTGATGAGAAAATTGAAGTTGTTTTACTGGAAGTTCTCCCTGAAGCCTTCGCCATTGTTAAAGATACCGCGCGTCGTTTCACTGAAAACGAAGAAGTGGAAGTAAGTGCCAACGATTTTGATAAAGAAGTGGCTACCCGCAAAGACAACGTTGAAATTGAAGGCGACAAAGCCATTTATTTCAATTCATGGACAACCGGTGGCAATGAAGTGAAATGGGACATGATCCACTACGATGTGCAACTCATTGGGGGAATCAATCTTCACAACGGAAAAATTTCGGAGATGAGCACCGGGGAAGGTAAAACCCTCGTCGCTACTCTGCCTGTATACCTCAATGCGCTTGCTGGAAAAGGCGTGCACTTGGTAACAGTGAATGACTACCTGGCCAAAAGGGACTGCGAATGGATGGCGCCTTTGTTTGAGTTTCATGGATTAAGCATCGATTGCATCGACAAATACGAATCTCACTCAGAAGGACGAAAAAAAGCCTACCGTGCCGATATCACCTACGGCACCAACAACGAATTTGGCTTTGATTACCTAAGGGATAACATGGCCACCAGCTTGGATCAACTCGTTCAGCGCAAGCACCACTTCGCCATTGTGGATGAGGTGGATTCTGTATTGATTGACGACGCCAGAACACCTTTGATCATTTCGGGAGCAAGCAAGCAAAAAACAAATATGCAGTTCAACGAGCTAAAACCTTTTGTTGAAAAGCTAGTGGCTGCTCAAAAAGCTTATGTTACTAAGGCTTTGGCCGACGCTAAAAAATTATTGAGCGAAGGAAATAAAGATGAAGGCGGTGTTGCCTTGCTTAGAGCTTTTCGTGGTTTGCCAAAAAACAAAGCGCTTATTAAATTCTTAAGTGAACCGGGCATCAAACAACAATTGCAAAAAACTGAAAATGCACACATGCAGGAGCATGGCAAGTTGATGCGAGTTGCCGACTCAGAGCTGTACTTTGTTATTGACGACAAGCACAACGGTATTGAATTGACCGAAAAAGGAATTGATCATTTAGCACAATTCGTTGATGACCGTGATTTCTTTGTGATGACAGACCTAGGTTCTGAAGTAGCAAAAATTGAAAGTTCAGCATTAAGCGATAAAGAAAAAAGAGCAACGAAAGAAGCCTTCATCAAGGATTACGGTGTGAAAGCCGATCGAATCCATACCATGAATCAATTGCTGAAAGCTTACACGCTTTTTGAAAAAGATACGGAATATGTGATCATCGACAATCAAGTAAAAATTGTTGACGAACAAACCGGTCGTATCATGGACGGGCGCCGTTGGAGCGATGGTTTGCACCAAGCGGTTGAAGCAAAAGAAAATGTAAAAATTGAAGCTACTACGCAAACGCACGCAAGCATCACACTTCAAAATTATTTCAGAATGTACCACAAACTGTGTGGTATGACTGGTACTGCAGAAACGGAGGCTCAGGAATTATGGGACATCTACAAACTGGATGTGACTACTATTCCTACCAACCGACCGGTGACTAGAACCGACATGCAGGACAAGGTTTACAAAACTCAACGTGAAAAATACAACGCTGTAATTGAAGAAATTTCGGAAATCACTAAGGCTGGTCGACCAGTATTGGTAGGTACTACATCGGTAGAGATTTCTGAGTTATTGAGCAGAATGTTGCAAATGCGTGGCATCAAACACAATATCCTCAACGCGAAACGTCATCAACAGGAAGCACAAATTGTTAAGGAAGCCGGACAATCGGCCATGGTAACCATTGCTACCAACATGGCAGGAAGGGGAACAGATATTAAGCTTTCTGAAGAAGTGCGCAAAGCAGGTGGATTGGCGATTGTAGGTACAGAGCGACATGACTCTCGTCGCGTTGACCGTCAGTTACGCGGTCGTGCCGGTCGACAAGGTGATCCTGGAACTTCACAGTTCTTCGTGTCGCTAGAAGATCAGCTGATGCGTCGTTTTGGTTCGGAAAGAATTGCCCGCATCATGGACAAAATGGGCTACAAAGAAGGCGAAGTGATTCAGGCCGGAATGATCACCACATCTATTGAACGCGCTCAGAAAAAAGTAGAAGAAAACAACTTTGGCGTTCGTAAAAGATTGCTGGAATATGACAACGTAATGAACGCTCAACGTGAAGTGATTTACAAACGTCGTCGCAATGCTTTAAACGGTGAAAGACTAAGTGTTGACATTTCAAATTTATTGTTGGACTTGGTGGAAAATGTTATTGAAACGCACCTGCAAACCAAAGACTACGAAGGCTTCCGAATGGACCTTGTAAAAGCATTTGCGTTGGAATCTCCATTCACTCAAGAGGAATTCCAAAACATGAAAGGCGAAGACTTATTTGCAAAATTATCATCGCTGATTTTAAAAATGTACGAAGAGAAAAAAGAAGGATTGAGAAGTCAATCATGGCCGGTAATTAAAAATGTTTTTGAAAATCAGGGACAACAGTTCACCAACATTGCTATTCCTTTTTCCAACGACGGTCAGCATGTTTTCCAAATTTCTGTAAACCTCAGAAAAGCTTACGAAACACAAGGAAAAGAAATCAGAAATGCTTTTGAAAAAAACGTTGTTCTCTTCAATATAGATGAAGCGTGGAGAGAGCATTTGCGTGAAATGGATGATTTGCGCAACAACGTGCAAAATGCATCTATTGAGCAAAAAGATCCTTTGCTGATTTACAAATTTGAATCGTTCAACATCTTCAAACAGATGGTGAATAAAATGAATTATGAAATTGGTTCTTTCTTGTTTAAAGCAGAGATTCTTCAAAACCAAGGCGGACAACCCCCGCAGGTGCGTGAGGCTGCAAGAGAAGAATTGCCTGATAAAAATTTAAAAACAAGTCATCAGGATGCCGATGAACTGGATCGTCCACAAAAACCAAAACAAGAGCCCGCAAAAGCCGAAGTGAAAGTTGGAAGAAACGATCCTTGTCCGTGTGGAAGCGGTAAAAAATACAAACAGTGCCACGGCAAAATGGAGGTAGCGTAAATCATGGAAGAAGAGTGAGTGTGGGAGTGAGATTAGAGTTCTCGGCTCTCACTCCCACACTCACTCTTCTTCAATAACTTAGTGGGCATTAAGCTTTGTTCACAAAATAATTCCCTTTCCTCAGCACAGATAGGTTACCTTCGCTTCAATCTCCATTTAAACAGTTTAGATGATAACAGATAAATACAAGTTCTCTAAGGAGATCAATCCGAAATTCTTTATCACACTAAAAGAGCGGGTAAACACTTATTTCGAAAGCAACAAAATTTCAAAATTTGGCAATTTCAACATGGCGATAAAATCGGTGGTGATGTTGTTGCTTTATTTTTCGCCTTTTGTGCTCATACTTGCGGGAGTGGTGAGTCATCCATTTTTAGTGATTTTATTGTGGATTATCATGGGATTCGGCATGGCCGGTATTGGTTTATCCATTATGCACGACGGCAACCACGGCTCGTTTTCAAAAAATAAATTCATCAATAAAATTACCGGACTCACCGCAAATTTAGTCGGTGGAAATGCAAAATTATGGAAGCTGCAACACAACGTTTTGCACCATACCTACACCAATGTGCACAATGCAGATGAAGACATTGACGGACCATCTTTCCTGCGATTTTCACCGCACCATGAAAAAAAAGCTATTCACAAGTACCAGCATCTGTATGCATTTTTTGCTTACGGATTAATGACGTTGGGTTGGGCCGGCTGGTCGGATCACAAGCAAGCGGTTCATTTTAAAAACAAAGGATTGATTAAATCCAACAAATTTTTAAAAGAAATGATAGTGCTTACTTTATGGAAAATTTTCTATTTCGCCTACTTGATCATAGTTCCCATTTTTGTTTTTGATGTGTCGGTATGGCTTGTTCTCATTGGATTTTTCTTAATGCATTTTGTTTGCGGACTAACACTGAGTTTAATTTTTCAGCTCGCGCACATTGTGCCTATGAATGAGTTTCCTACTCCCAATGAAAAAGGAATTATTGAAAACAGTTGGGCCATTCATCAATTGCAAACCACAGCAAACTTTTCGCCTAAAAGTCGTTTGTTTTCATGGTATATCGGCGGATTGAACTACCAAATTGAACATCATTTATTTGCCAATATTTGCCATGTACACTACCGCAAGATTTCCAAGATAGTGCAAGAAACCGCACTGGAATTTGAATTGCCTTATCATTCGCAAGGAAATTTTTTTAGCGCCATTGGCAGTCATTATACCATGCTTAAACGCTTGGGAAGGGCGTAAAACAAAACATCCCGTGATTTTTCAATCACAGGATGTTTCGATCCCCGTCCCCCGCCTTATCAACTAATTTTTTACAATTTTTTTGTGGTCAACCCAATTGTTGCCCTCGAGTTTTATTACGTATACTCCTTCACATAAGTTGCTGATATTAATAGAAGAATTTTGTGTTTCAATATTTCCTTGCAACACCAATTTTCCTTGTTGATCATATAGAGAATAGGAAAATTCTTTTTCGGAAATTAAAAACACATTTTCCGCTGCAACAGTAGGATAAACAGTAACTACAGAGGCGTTCACTTGTTTCAGTCCTGTTGCTGCATCTACAATCTGACAAACAGCAAATTCCGATGTGCTATTGGATGCGTCGGTTGCCAATGCACTAACATAGCCTCCTACCGACAACGAGATATTAAATGATTTAAAGAAGCCTGCATTCCCCGAACTATTGGTAGTCATGGTTTCGGTACCAATTAAAGTCTGACCTTCTCCATTGCCTGATCCATCACAAGATGCGTTGTAAAAATATTGCACTTTGTATGTTTCATTTGGTTTTGAATTCAAGGTGCCTGAAACCGTAATATCATTGGCAGTAACATAAGCACCATCAAGCACTGGAAAATTCTGACCATCATTTGGACCCGTATCGGCATCTAAATTGTCGTTGGAATTTGGTGCGTCGTCCCAACCAATATCAATTCCCATTTCATCATTGTTGTAAATTAAATTGGAGAGCAAGGCATTTCCTTTACCAACTGCTTGTTGTAAAATCATACCATGACTTTTATTGTTGGCAATCACGTTGCCCTCATTCGCATTCCAACCACCAATTGTATTATCATGACTGGCTCCATTGATCACAATTCCTCCGCAAGGATTGCCACTCACACCATTCCCAATGCTTGCTGATTTCGCAGCATCGGTACCAATGTAATTGGATTGAATAGTATTGCTATAAACGTTGGTCATCCAAATTCCGCCTTCATCAGTTGAATTGGCGCCAATAACATTTGCGCTTATGTTATTGTCATGTGTACTGTCGGCCAAATTAATTCCTGCTCTTCCATTGCCTAAAGCAGTACTTCCATCAACCGCAACTCCAATGTAGTTGCCAAGAACAGAATTGTGGTGCGACTGCGTTCCCGCAATTGAAACACCAACGCTTGCTCCTCCAGAAATTAAATTACGTTCAGCACTCGTGCTACCACCAATGATATTGTAGTAAGAGGAATCTTGAATGTCAATGCCATAATTAGTTCCTAAAGCGGCCAATGCCCCAGTTTTTTTCGATCCAATATAATTCCCAACTACAGTGTTACTATCGCCCTTAATAATAGTGATTCCACCAACAATTAAATTTCGTGCTGCATTGGTAATTCCGCCAATGGTAACACCACCAGTGTGATCAATAGTAATTCCGCCTGAAGTATATTTAGTGGTTCCGTCAGCAGCAATGCCTAAAAAACAACCTTCCACACTATTTTGTCCTTCGCCTTTAGAATAGCCAGGTTCATAAGTAAAGAAAATGTCGCCTTGTCGAAAAGCAATTCCTCGCACCCTATTTTTTGCGCTGTGAAATGACAAAGCGGGAGCTCCGCCATTTCCACCAGCATATATCAACACGTTAATCACCGTGTTCAATCCCTGATCAAAATTATTGGTGTTGGCCGAAGCACCAGTTTGCGTGTATCCATTGATATCAACAGGATAAAAAATTTCGGGAAAAGCGCTAGTTGGAGAAATTGTTTTTAAGCCAGTGCCTGTAATGCCAAAATTAATGGGCAATGCAATAGTATCGTAGCCCTTATAGGTTGGTCGGGCGTTGGATTCTTCCAAAGCAGCTCTAAGCGTGCAAGTACTTGCTCCCACAATTTTACAAACCCCATCACCAGGTGTTGCATCACTTTGATTTCCGGCAGCAGTAACAGTTAAAGAACTCACGATTTTTTGTGTGAACTGCAACTGAATTCTCAGCAAATCTCTGTCGTAAGTTCCGCTGTTCCACTTGGTGTAGTACAAGTATGGTGTTTGTCCACACTGCTCAAAATTTCGTGTGGTGTCAGCATGATCAATTAAGGACGGATAATACAATCCGCCAACACCCCAAGAAGACGGAGCTGCCATGATGTATTGGCGCGGCGACCAAGTAATTAAATCTTCCGACACCGAAAAATAAAAGCCGTACTGATTGGTACTTCCATTATAATCACCGTTGGTATAATCCACCAACATATATTTTCCTAAGTAAGTATTGTAAGTTAAGCTAGCACACATCTTTCCAATTTGATCACGCGCTACAGGCGCTAAAATTTTATTAGCAACATTGTAGCCAGTTTCGGTGTATGGATTCACAAATTGAACATTGAATCCTGATCCATCCCAACCTCTCCAGCTTGTTGGATCGCCTAAATTATTGGTGCGTATTAATCCTGCTCCCCAATCTTGCAATCCGTGCGCTTCAACTTGAATAAACTTGTAATAATATCCATCCTTTTTTATAATGTTTGATCCACCAAAAAATCCATACGGAGTATGTGTGGTAGGGTAAGTATCTTTGTAAGGTGAAGCCGCCACCAAGTTAGAGGGTGCAGTGGTATGCGTGTAGGTTTTACCGCTATCGGTTGATGTGGCATAGGTAATTGAATTGTACCAGCAACTGTTCCAGGTGCCACAAGGAGTAAATTCATTGTGCACCAAGGCATGTATGTTAACGCCGTCAGCAGTATAAGTAGACATGATCCACTCATTATTGTCGAAATCCGATGCATTCGTCCCACCATGAGAAGTCATCACAGGAGTACAATCTTTAGTCAATGAAGAAAAATCATTTCCTGTCATTCTCCATGTAGTATAATGCGAAGCGATTAAATTTATTTTTCCTGAGGCATCGCGAAAAGCACGAGCCGGCACATCGGGAATATCAATGGTATTGCAATTTTGCGTGGAATAATCAAACACAGTGGTGGCACTTCCAATGGTAGTAACTGTTCCGGGATATTCAATTTGCGAATAAAGAGAAATAGATCCTAATGCCAATGCAGAGAGTAGCAGTTTTTTCATTCAAAAAGAATTACACTTTTTTGTTTCCCACAGATTTCACAGATCAACACGGAAAACCCAATGATCTGTGGTGATCTGTGAAATCTGTGGGAAAATTATTTTTTAATGATGATTAGATCATTCCCTCCTTCAATTCCCTTAAGGACTTCCACGCTACAATATTTTTCAAAAAGAGCAATCATGTTTAAATTTCTTTCTGTGAATTCTTCTTCCACATTCACTGTATTGAAAAGCACAATTCCCTGTGTAGACATTAATTTAACAAGGGCTTCCAGAAATTCGGGAGAAGAAAATTTTTGAGGAGTTTCTCTGTCGATGAACAAATCAACAATGGTAAAATCATAGAGAGATTGATTTTCCTGCACAAAGGCAAAGGCATCCATCACCACAATGTCAAGTTTAGAAAATGCATCTACTTTAAAATATTTCTTCGCGATAGAAACAACCACTGGATCAATTTCAACGGCTGTAATTTTTCCTTCGTTTTTAAAATCCTTACGCAAAGTCTCAATCACTGATCCCGCACCCATTCCCAACAGTAAAATATTTTGAAAATTTTGCACCTCATCCTTTCCAATGTGCAGCAATCCTTCGGCCAATGCACGTTGCAGAGCACCATAAGAATAATTCGCGCTCTCCGAATCAAGCATCAATTTTCCTTCATGCCAATTCAATTCGAGCTGACCGTTGATTTTTGATTTAAGTACTTTTCCGCCTTTAGGAACGGAGCGCGTAAATAAGTTTTTCATTGACGAAACAAAGGTAAAAGATAGTCTTATTGTTTGACTATCTTTTGCACACTCGTTTCTTTACCTTGACTTACTGTAATGAAATACAAACCGCTATTAAGATTTGCAACATTAATTTCCGTTTGCAATTGGATCAACTGCTGCTGAAAAACAATTTGTCCCATGCAATTGCTAACACTTATCAATGCAGAATTTTCAATGTTATTTAACCCTATCGTTAATGTTTCAATCATTGGATTTGGAAAAGCTATCAACTCAAAAGCATCGTGCTCAATTAAATTAATTCCCAATGAAACACTTCCTCCCGCACTAATTCCTATGTCTTCTATATCGCTAACTGGACCTGAGCCAGTAGTTAACATAAAATCATTCGTTCCATCGCTATTCATAATTTTTATATGGTGAGCGGAAGTATACAATAGCGAAGCAATTTTTCCATTGGGCAAAGTAATCGGTGAATTATCATTGGTAAACGAGCTTTTTACCACGGTTGGTGATCCTCCTCCTGAAGCAATTTTCCAAACTCGTTCTGCATCAGTTTCAGCCTCAAAATAAATATTTCCATCAGAATCATAAGTAGGCGATTTTACCTGTGACGCAGAATTCACAGTGATAGTAGAGGCTACCGTTACCAAGCCCGTTGCATTAATTCCTATTTGCTGAATGGCGGTAATAGGATACGTTCCATTGGCCGCTTCAAAAATTATTTTAGTTTCATCGTACGACAAGTATGGAGAAAGATAATGCGTATAAGTATTGGCTGAAACTGTTAATTCCACAGCAGTCCATACGTTACCCGACTTTGTGATTTTAAAAATGTCTCTGTTGTGCGTACCATCTTGAACAAAAACAATTGTTTTTCCATCGTTTGAAACCTGCATAATTCCTTCGGCGTGAAAAGCATTTCCCTGCCCGTCTCTTGGAACTTCAAATCCCGTAAAATCAGTTTTGCAAATAGTGATCGCTTCGTAACCATCGATATCGGTGGCAAATCTTTCGCTTTGAAAAACATAATAATTTCCAGTGTGTGATATAGAGATTGGACCTTGATGTTTGCCTGCATAAGAAGCATGTGCATCCAATGAATCGCTTATTTTAGTGTATACAGCAGGTAAAGCGGTATTCACCTTCCAATATTCTTGAACAGAATTATTCAATGCAGTAAACACAATTTGTTGAGCAAATACAGAGCTTGTACAAGTTAATAAGAACAGTAGTAATCCTTTTTTCATAATTTAAATTTTTGTCTCATTACGTTTCCATTTGGTATATGGTTCCAAATATCTAGAAACTAAATAAGTATTGTTCCGTATGACGCACAAATTAACGGCAAACAATATCTTGAAAAGAGCATTCTTACTTATATTTTTCTGCATTGGAATTTCATGCTTCCTTTCGGCACAGGAGATTTGCAACAATGGCATTGACGATGATGGTGATTTACTCATCGATCTTAATGATTCTGTGGAATGTTTTTGCAGTATTGAAAAAAAATATGAGTTTATTCCTTCGCTCATTCCCAATCCATCCTTTGAAGAAATGGATAGTTGTACAGATGCCTTTGCACAAGTAGACAGATCAAAAGGCTGGCGACAAGCTACCGATGCTACTTCCGATTTATACAACATGACCTGTCCCTGGCATGGATTTTTGAACCACCAACCCGTACCCGATGGAAATGCATTTGTAGGATGTGGATTTTTGTCCACATGGCAAGAATACGTTGGGGCTTGCTTAACAGAACCTATGCGCAGTGGAACGGAATACGAACTAAAATTCAACATCGCAGGATTTGCTACCACTTTTGGCGCAGATACCATTTGGAAAAAAATTAAATTTCTCCCAGTGGATGTCACCTTATTTGGAACCACCTCTTGTCCGAATTTCCCTCTCACCAACGTAACTCCCCAAAATCCAACAGCCTATTTTTTGGAATGTCCGGCAGAAAAAGGATGGAAAGAAATTGGCAAAGTAAAATATGACTACGACACCTTATGGAAGGAACTCACAATGACAATCACACCAACAGAAGATATCTACTCGGTAATGCTGGGACCACCATGCAAAGTCGAGACTTTCCGTTCCGACAATTCAGATGAAAATGGAATTCTATATGTTTTATTTGACAATTTGATTTTAAATAAAACATCCACATTCAAAGCTTCACAATCCATTCAATCATCGGGAACTCTTTGCAAAAATCTTGAATTATTAGGCCATAGTTCCTTCTCTGGAGGTACGCGTCAATGGTACAAAAATGGAATCGCTTTAATTGGTGAAACCGACAGTATTATAAAAGTGTCGGCTAAAAATTACGGAAGTGGCAAATACACTTTTATAATAAATATCGACAGTGTTAAACACAACTGTTTTACTTCATCTATAGTTGTTGATCCTCCAGTGTACAGCGCCATCAAACCTTTCTTTGTTGACGACAAAGATTTTTGTCCGCAGCACACCGCCACTTTCACTAGCACCAACATTACAGCAACTTCCTGCAAATGGTTTTTTGGTGATGGAGATAGTTCAAGCGTTTGCAACCCCACACATTTATACAAAAATTCTGGTTTGTACAATGTTAAACTTAGTATAACCAATGAATTTGGTTGCGTTACCGACAGCATTGCAACGGCAATGATTAATGTTTTCGACCTGCCCATCATCAACTACAACATTGATGACCGAGATGGTTGTGCGCCTCATATTGCAACTTTCACCAACAACAGCACTTTGTCGTCCTCCTGTACCTGGGATTTCGGAGACGGAAGCCCATCCACCAACAATTGCAATCCTTCGCATACTTATGCCGCCACAGGTGCTTATACAGGAAATTTAACGGTTACTTCACCCAACGGATGTATTTCAGATTCTACTATTGAAACAATAAATGTTTATCCGTATCCGGCAATAAATTATTCAGTTAGCAGCGAAAATACTTGCACAAACACTCCCTTCACTTTCACCAATAATTCAACCTTAGCCAATAGTTGTCTTTGGGATTTTGGTGATGGAACAAGCTCAAGCAATTGCGCTCCTACACATGTGTATTCATCAGCAGGGAACTTCACAGTCAAACTTTCTGTTACATCAGCAAAAGGATGCGTTAACGACACCTCTTCCCGAAAACTATCTATAAACGCTTATCCCAAAGCATCTTTTGATAGCATTGCACCAGGCTGCTCACCATTTGCAATTACTTTTCAAAATACATCTACCAAGGCAAGCACCTATTCTTGGAGTTTTTCATCGGGAAATACTGCTTTTTCCAACGACGCAAACCCTAGTGTACAGCTAACAAATAATTCCGATACCAACGCGCTAACAAAAGTAGAATTGATCGCTAACAATAACGGATGCCGCGACACCACTTTTCAGCAAATACTCGTATATAGCGCGCCTGTTGCGGAATTTTCCTTTTCTCCTTCAAAATATTTTTTACCCAATACTGTCCCAGTCATTTTCAAAAATGAAAGCAGCAATTCCACTTCCTATTTATGGAGCTTTGGAGATGGCATTGGTAGTGCTATCAATAATCCTTTGCATACTTATTCCAGCACAGGAACATTCCCCATAACACTAATTGTTACAAATGCCTATGGATGCCCAGATACCTTAGAAAAAAACATTGTTGTAAAAGAACATGGAAGTATTGAATTTCCTACCGCATTCATCCCTAATAAAGAAGTTGCGAATGGCGGAAAATATGATGTCACCAACATAAAAAACGATGTTTTTTTTCCAAAATATGAAAGCATATCAAAATATCACCTCATGATTTTCAACCATTGGGGTGAATTACTTTTTGAAAGTAATGACGTCAACATCGGCTGGGATGGATATTACAAAGAAACTCTTTGTCAGCCCGATGTATATGTTTGGAAAACAGAAGTGGTTTTTGAAGATCGTGATGGTGAGGTATATCAAGCTTCAGGATCAATTACTTTATTAAGATGAAGCAAAAAGGATTTTACATATTAGGATTTTTGTTCTTTGTTTTTGCATCCGCAAAAACACAAGATGCACAATTTTCGCAATTTTTTGTTTCTTCCTCCTATTTAAATCCTGCGTTTGCTGGCGAAACAAAAGGTGGGAAAGTAGCGCTGCAAGACCGATTGCAATGGCCATCAATTCCAGGAGCATTTAAATCCTTTAATTTTGCATACGATCAAAATCTTCGTGGCATCAATGGGGGATTAGGCATAATCGTAACACATTCGCAAGCTGGACCTGCTGGATATCAATTCACAAATTTTTCTGCCTTATACTCGCAAAGCATCCGTTTGAATCAAAGCTGGTATGCGCGCGCAGGAGTGCAAATCGGCGAAAGCATTAAAGCACTAAACGTAAATCAGCTCACCTTTAGTTCTCAGCTATTCAATGGAGGAAATGTCCCTGACGAAGTACAGCAAAATTATCAAAGGAAATATTTTCTGGATCTCTCCTCAGGTGTTTTACTTTACTCAAGAAAAGCATGGTTCGGATTTTCAGCGCACCACCTAAATCGTCCGAACGAATCGTTGCTCAACAGTGTAAGTCGGCTTCCCATAAAATATTCTGCACATGGTGGTTTTAGATACACTTTAGAAAAAGTAAAGAAAGAAGAACGAGATTTAGTATTTGCTTTCAACTATAAAAATCAAGCCCTTTTTGATCAACTGGATTTAGGTGTTTACTACGATAGAAAACCGCTCGTCTTCGGCTTGTGGTACAGGGGACTCCCAGTATTTAAATCCTATCAACCTGGCTATTCCAACAACGATGCATTAATCATTATGTTGGGCTATTCAACTCCAGGATTTCGTATTGGATACAGCTATGATATCACTATTTCAAAATTGTATGGAAGCACCTTGGGGGCACACGAACTTTCACTTGTTTTCGAGTTTGTCAATTATGCGAAGAATGCTGAAAACGGCCAGAAAAGACTAAAAAATATTCCTTGTCCGAGCTTTTAAAACTAAATTTTACCAAAGAATTCGATGTGCACTTTTTCCTTTGGCAAATCCAAATTAGCTAAGATTTCCTTGCACGCTAAATTCATTTCCGAGGGGCCGCAAACAAAAACTTTGTAATCCTCTGAGAGAGGGGGAGCAAAGACTTTCTTTAATATGTTCTCGTCAATACGACCTTCCCATATATTTTCGTTTTCTAAAAGTCTCAACGCCTTGCTTTGCTTACTTAATACATGCTGCACCTTCAGTCGCTCGGGATGTTGTTTAGCAATAACCATAATTTCCTTTCCAAAAATAATATTGTCGTCATTCCTATTGCCGTAAAGCAGATGGATTTTGCTTTTTGGTTCAGCCACTAAAACCGACTGTAACATGGAATGCATAGGCGCAATGCCGCTTCCGGCAGCAATCAGGTAATACGTTTTTTCAGCTTCGGGATTCAGTTCAATGCAAAATTTTCCGCGAGGTGTAGTAACATCCAACGCGTCACCTACCTTCAAAAGATTATTGGCATAATTGGAAGTAACGCCATCACCTACCCTTTTCACTGTAATTTGCAAAGGAATATCGGCTACAGATGAAGAACTCACAGAATAACTTCTTTTATACTCCTGTGCCACCAACAATCAAACGTTTGAGGTGCAATTCAAGGGCGATACGCAAGAACAATTGCATGTCAAGAGTGTTGTGATGAGTTACGAATGGGCGAGCGTGAGCCCCACCAGCCTCCATGGAAGCGGCCATAGAAAAGAATTTATTCTATGATACGAAGGGAACAAGAAAAGTTTGTATTTAATTAAAAAGACTTTGTTTATGCGATCCTTAAAAGCAGATTTCCGTCAATACCTAAAATCTTATGCAAAGCCTGTATAAAGGAAAGACTTGGTTTTCGTTTGTTATTCATTATTTCCGAAAGCTTGGTATCAGTGGTGTTCAACATTTTTGCAAGTTCCTTTTGCTTTAATTTATTCTCAAACATTTTTAACTCAATTATGCCTTTCAGTGTTTGAGGCAGAGGTATTACGTAGTGTAAATTCTCATAGGCTTTTACTATTTGAGTTTGTTTCTCCAATTCGGCCAATTCTTTTTTAGAGAGCTTGTCGAAACCTCCCTTTTTGTCTACAATGGCTAAGATTGTATTCATTTTTTCTTCAGCAATTGCAAACTTTTTTTTTGTTACTTCCTTTTTCATAATCATACAATCGATACTGCCAAAAGTGACGCTGAGGGCGATAGATCCTTCCTTCGTCAGGAGGACAAAATGCAAACCATATTCTTCAGATAATGCCCGCTAATGTCCTCCTGACAAAGGAAGGATCTATCGCCACTACTTTTTTTACTATTAATTTGTCAAAAGGTATTTAGTAAATTATTAAAATCAAAATTAAATTATCGTAAACGAAATTTATCCCGCCCAACTTCCCCTATCCAAACTTCTGTATTGAATGGCTTCTGCCAAATGTTGCTGTGTGATCTTTTCTGATCCGTCTAAATCAGCAATGGTTCTGGATACCTTTAAAATCCTGTCGTAAGCACGCGCAGATAAATCCAGTTTTTCCATCGCTGTTTTCAAAAGCGTTTTACAGGATGGATCCAATTGGCAAAAATCCTTGATGTGCCGTGGCTGCATTTGCGCATTGCAATGCACCCCTTCGTCGGCAACATAGCGCTGCTGCTGAATTCCACGGGCCAATATTACTCGCTCGCGAATGAGCAAAGAAGATTCTGTTGTTCTTTGCACCGTTAATTCATCAAAAGAAACTGGCGTAACTTCCACATGCAAATCGATACGGTCCATCATCGGTCCGGAAATTTTATTGAGATAGCGTTGCACATCTCCGGGATTGCAAGAACATTCTTTATCGGGATGATTGTAAAATCCGCAGGGACAAGGATTCATCGACGCAATGAGCATGAACGAGGCCGGATATTGCACATCAAATTTTGCACGGGCGATACTCACCACTCTGTCTTCCAAAGGCTGACGCATTACCTCCAATGCTGTTCGCTTGAACTCGGGCAATTCATCTAAAAACAATACTCCATTATGGGCGAGAGAAATTTCGCCCGGCTTCGGAAAAGTTCCTCCACCGACTAAAGCCACATCAGAAATAGTGTGATGCGGATTTCGGAAAGGGCGCATAGAAACCAGTCCTCTACTTCCTTTTAGCCTTCCAGCCACCGAATGAATTTTTGTGGTTTCCAAAGCTTCGTGTAAACTCAAAGGAGGTAAAATGGTAGGTAATCTTTTAGCAAGCATCGTTTTCCCTGATCCAGGCGGACCAATCAAAATTACATTGTGTCCGCCAGCGGCAGCAATTTCCAGCGAACGCTTCACATTTTCCTGACCCTTCACTTCATTGAAATCAAATTCCAAAATATTTTGCTCGGTTAAAAAATGAAGTCGAGTATCAAAAGTCACTGGCGGTTTTCTTTCATTTTTCAGCACAAAAAAATCAATTACCTCCTTTATATTCTTCATTGCGAAAACACTCAAACCATCAACAATAGCGGCCTCTTCGCCATTTTCTTCCGGAAGGATGATGCCGGCATATCCTTCTTGTCGGGCTTTGATAGCAATAGGCAAAACACCTTTTATCGGCTGCAAAGTGCCATCTAGTGACAGTTCCCCAAGTAAAATGTATTTCTCCAGCTCTTCGGTTTCCAATTGTCCGGAAGCAGTTAAAATCCCCAAAGCAATGGTGAGATCATAAGACGAGCCTTCCTTCTTGATATCGGCAGGCGCCATATTTACAATGATTCTCTTACCCGGCATGCGATAGCCGTTGTGCTTTAGGGCGGATTCAATCCGCATCTGACTTTCTTTTACAGCATTGTCGGGCAAGCCGACTAAATAAAATTTCGACCCCGGCATTACGTTGACTTCAACAGTAATAACAGTGGCGTCTATACCCGTTACGGTACATCCAAAGGTTTTGACCAGCATAAAATGAATTTTGTGAAACGGTTTAGGTTTCTTTGTTTAGTTGGGGTAAAAATAATCTTTTAATCCGATCTGCTGCTTCCTATTTGGTATTTTTTCCTATTTTTAGGCATACAATAAATACCAATTAAATTTTATTCTGATGAACAAATTGCTGCTTGGGCTTGTATTTCTAATGGTTTCCACACTTTCTTATGCGCAAGAAACCTCTTCCAACTGTTATGAAAAATACGCAAAGAAATTTACCGAGAGAGGTGCCTTCATTGTAGAAGACGGCTGGCATGAAGATATTGTGATCACTATCCGAAAAGGAACTACCGCTGAATGTATTCCGGGAAAAGTTAGAGTTGAAAAAGGAGTGATCGTAGCGATGTACAGAAGATTTTCTGACGGAACCTACGAAGAAACACCAATGACAAAAACGTACAAACACAAAGAAGAAATGACCATTGCGGCTGGAAGCGGAATATCAAAATCAATGCTCACCACCGAAGATGAAATCATCAATGTTGTTTTCACCAAACACATTAAACCACCAAAAAAGAAATTTGCGGCCGCCACTGATCCTGATGATCTATAAATAATGACAGAAAACGCATTTGCCAAATCTTTAGGTATAAAGTATCCCATTATAATGGCACCCATGTTCCTGGTGTCAAATGCTAAAATGATTATTGCTGCGCTGGAAAGTGGCATTACTGCAGCAGTTCCGGCATTGAATTACCGAAGCGACGAAGATTTCCGAAAAGCAATTCAGGAAATAAGAAGCAAAACCACTCAGCCCTTTGGCGTGAATTTAATTGTGAATAAATCCAATTTCAAGCTGGATACACAATTGAAAACTTGCTTGGAAATGAAAGTGGCTTTTATCATTACTTCCCTTGGCAGTCCGGAAGAAGTCATTAAAAAGTGCAAACCACAAGGCATTAAAGTATACTGTGATGTAGTGGATTTGAAATACGCACAAAAGGTGGAAGCCCTCGGCGCCGATGGATTGATTGCTGTGAACTCCAATGCTGGAGGACATTGCGGACCAGCAAAACCCGAAGAACTCATTCCTCTGCTCAAAAAAAATTGTAAAATCCCGGTGATTTCTGCCGGTGGTGTTGCTACGAATGAAGAATACAAAAAAGCTTTGGCACTGGGTGCCGACGGACTTTCTATAGGCACCGTATTTATCGCCACCAACGAGAGTCCGGTGAGCGACGATTACAAAAATGCCCTTATTCAGTACGGTGCAAAAGACATTGTATTGACCGATAAACTCTCGGGCTCACACCTCACCGTCATCAATACGCCTTATGTACAAGGCTTAGGAACAAAAGTGAACTGGCTAGAAAAACTGCTCAAGAAAAATAAATGGCTAAAAAAATACGTGAAGTTATTTGTTGCCTTACGTGGAATGAAAGCCATTGAAAAAGCGGCCTTTGGCGCTACGTATCAAACGGTATGGTGCGCCGGACCTAGCATTGAACACATTCACTCCATTCGCCCGGTAAAAGATATCGTGAAAGAAATTGTTGGAGAATAAACTGTTTTCATCATGAAATTTTTCTTCGGAATACTGACTGTTTTCATCAGTCGAACTGCGATTGCTCAAGACAAGTAGGAAGTCTTTGACCCAGCGGATTACCCTGCAAATAAATATCAAATTAAAGTCGACAGCGCTACCTTCCTCACCTACAAAATTGAGTTCCGTCAGATAAAATCCATTGATGCAAAAAGCGATAGCAGCACCTATTGCAAAGCGTGGGTGCACATCAGCAACAAAGGAAAAATCACCAAGCAATTGTACTTCAAAAACATTGAACCGATGGGCGGATGTTCGGGCATTTTTATCCCTGAAGTGCAACCTCGTGCCGACTTCTTTATGTTTTCAAAACTAGGTGATAACAATGGATTGATCTTCATATTAGATGCTTCCGGAAAACTCACCGAAAAGCTAGGCGGAGCGTTTTACATTTCTGCCGATCAACGCTATTTGTTTTCATCTTATGATTCCGATCAAGCAGGATTAACAGTTTATGATCTGGAGAAAAAACGCATTTTATATTCATTTGATTTGGATTTCCACATTGACGAATGGTACTATCAAGACGGTAAATACTTCGCAATAGTTCCATCTGAAAAAACCCTGTACAGTAAAATTAAAATCGCCACCTATGATTTGGAAAGCAATCAAATGATAGCTTCCATGTCGGATAGAAATTACCCTCAAATCGAGCACAAATTAAAATTGTACAATCAGTATAAATCGCAGGAGTGTAATTGTGGGAAGTGAAAATCCCTCTGCCAGCGCACAGAATCCTTTCGCACCTCCCTTTTTCAAAGGGAGAAGCCCACACTCATCCATTTTCATAAATATGCTCAGGAAATGCCAGCTAACTAACTTCCTCCTTTAAAAAAGGAGGAGTGCGTTGATTGTGCGAAAGGAAGGAGGATTTCGTGAAAGAGAATAATCTACTTCCTATTCAAATCATACTTCACTTTCCCTTCCTTCAAAAACTTAAGGAATTCTTCAGGAGATTTCGCTGTATTGTAATCAATAGGATTGTTCAGCAATTGCTCTTCATTGTTCATTAAAACATAAAAAGGCTGACTGTTACTGTTGAACCAGCATTTTTCAATGTCGGCATTTTTTTGCGCCAGAGTATGAATATCCTTACCATCAACTTTAGAAGTATACCTTTCATAGCTTGCCAGCTCTATGGTTCTTTCATCTACATACAAAGAGATGACTACGTATTCCTCTTTCAGCATTTTAAGCACTTCCGGATCTGTCCAAACATTGTCTTCTACCTTTCTGCAATTGGTGCAACCTAAGCCAGTAAAATCCAACAAAACTGGTTTTCCAAGCTGTTCCGCCACAGCCATTCCTTCTTCATATTCAAAAAAGGCGTTTATCCCTAAAGGAGCGTGCAAAATATCACTGTACTTCGGTTTGATATTCCAGTCTACACTACGTTCCTCTTTCTGAAGAATATTAAAATCATGAGTGCTCATAGGTGGCAGAAAACCACTCAAAAATTTAAGCGGTGCGCCAATCAAGCCGGGCAAAAGGTAAATTACAAAACCGAAGGTAGCGATGATAAATCCAAGTCGAGGAACACCAATATGTTTTACTTCTGAATCGTGCGAAAATTTGATCCATCCCAAAAGGTAGCATCCCATCAGCGTAAAAATCACTATCCACAATCCGATGTAAATGTCCCTGTCTAGGATTCCCCAATGTTCCGTTAAATCAGCAACACTTAAAAACTTCAATGCCAAAGCCAATTCAATAAATCCGAAAACAACTTTTACGGAATTGAGCCATCCACCTGACTTAGGGAGAGAGCGCATCCACGAAGGGAAAAATGCAAACAAGGTAAAAGGCAAAGCCACTGCAGTGGAAAAGCCTAGCATACCAATTAAAGGATGAATGAACTCTCCCTTAGAAGATTCAACGAGAATGGTTCCAACAAAGGGACCTGTGCAGGAAAACGACACCAACACTGTGGTTAATGCCATGAAAAATACGCCTATAAATCCACCTTTATCAGCTTTGCTATCCGATTTAGTTACCCATGAACTCGGCAAAGTCAATTCAAACAATCCGAAGAAAGAAGCTGCAAAAATGATAAAGATGATGAAGAAGATCAAATTGGGAATCCAGTGTGTCGCCAATAAATTTGCGGCTTCAGAGCCAAAAACCTGACTGAATACTGTGCCTATCAAACAAAAAATAAAGATGATGCTGAAACCGAAAAACAAAGCTTTCAAACGCCCTTTTCTTTTTGATTCAGCGTCGTTCATAAAGAAAGTCACCGTCATTGGAATCATAGGAAACATGCATGGTGTGATTAGCGCGAATATCCCTATGCCAAAAGCCAACAAAAACAACAGCCAATAGGATTCTTCCTTCTGCTCATTAATGAATTTAGAAGCACAAGGCTTCTCGCTAAAACGATATTTTTTGATGTTCAAGCCGGCGGTGTTTACAATGGTAGAACTACCCTGTGCTTGCGATTCGCAACAAACTTTTGTGCTGTCTTTTCCTTGTTTGATTGCCTTTTCAGGTTTGCCAGGTAATCCAACAGTTGAAGCCTTAATCATCTTCATTCCCGCGCAATCCTTACTTCCGCTTACTTCAAAAGAAAACTTCTTTACATCGGGTGGCAAACACTGATGATCATCACAACACATGTATTCCACTTCTCCTGTGATCGTAATTTTTTTATCGTTGATCAGTTGTACTTCTTGCGTAAAATATACTTCTCCCTCATGATAACTGAGTTTCATGGAAAAAGTAGAATCGTAAAAAGCATGAGCAGCCGGTTCTTTTACTTTGCCTATGAGCTTGTATTCGCCCTCATTAAAATTGAAACTTGTGGCTACCGGTCCTCCTTCGGGAATGTTTTGCGAATACAAATGCCACGTTTTATCCACCTTGGCATGAAACACCAATTCATAAACACACGCGCTTTTTTTGCGTGCGTTGAATTGCCATTTAACTGGATCGTGTATTTGTGAAAAAGCCACAAAAGATTGCAGCAACAATATTAACGGAAGGAATAATTTTAATTTGCCCATATCTTTTTAAGTGTCTCCAAGATATAACAATTGCGGCAAAGAGTGCGTGAAAATTGGTTAAAATGGAAAACAGCTTTCTTGATGCCTAAAACAATCCTACTTTATAAATTGAAATAATAGGAATCAATACTTCTCCTTTCAAAGTGATGTTTTGCTCGGTTACAGCCCAAATGGTTGCTTCTACCTTGTATCTATTTCCTTGATAGGATTTGAAATATATTTTAACGTTGGATTTGTTTGTTGCGCCCATTGCTGCTGCACGCTGTAAATCAATAAATCTTTGCAATTGCTCTTGCTTTGTTGGCAGCACATCTGTGTTGCTGAATCTCAGTAATTTGACTTGTTCCTTATCGATCAATTGAGCGCTAGGTGCTGATCCTGAAGATTTTTGAGCTGTCATATGCAATTCGTTTTAGTAAGTTCTGTTAGTGTAAATATAAAAAACCTTGCGGTTTATACTTTAGCGGTCTGAATTTGTTTCTGAATCGCCGCACATAATTCCTTAGCCTTCTGACTTCCAATGCAATATTTTAATCCATCACGGTCGGTAAGCAATACAGCCTGACTCCCTTTGGTGAAAAATTTAATGGTTCCCTTCATATGCAAATTGTACACTGCGCGGTGCATCATAAATCGCGGATAAATAGTAACATCAGCACTTACAATACTGCTCAAATCAATCTTTACGCGACGGGCCATCCAAAAACCGTCCAACACCAAACTGCCCGAAGTCACCACGGTACTGATATGCAAAACAAAAACAAGAAGTCCCGAAATGGTTAGTGCGGTTATACCTAATATAAAAAATAATTCCTTCGTTTCGTCATCGGCAGCCGAAAAATGGTAGAGGGAAAAACAGCCCATGGCAATCACCAAACGAATCAGAAGATGCATTTTATTGGTGCCGAGATATTGTTTTTCTTCAAATAAAACCTGGTCGCTCATAAACTTATTTGAGGTGTGCAAGATATACTTTTTTTGTCTTTTGACCAACCTTGAAGCGGTCGTCGATCCGCTGTCCAACCAGCCACACAATATCTCCTCCCGATTCCAATATCCAGGCGTTTTCTTTGTCGGCCAGCGAAAACTTATGATTCACAAAATAATCGCTCAGCTTTACTTTTCCTTTCATACCGAAGGGATAAAAGAAATCACCTTTTTTCCATTTTCTGAGCTTAAGGGGAAATCGTAGCTTGTCGCAATCGAGATAAGCAAGCGCTGGATCTTTGGAGAATTTTATGGCCTTAGCAGTTTTAATTTTCACTTCCATTTTCAGTGGGGCAGTCAGACTTTCTTCGACCTCCACCAAATATTCTGCTTGTTGCTTGCTGTGCGGCGCTAAAATCCAATCCTTGCGGTCTTTAATGAGTCGACAATGATCGCCCAAAAACTGCTTCCCTGAAGCAGCAGAAGCCGATTCCAACACATCTTCCACTTGCGAATGCGAGAAGCCAAAATCCATTAGCATTTCTCGGAATAATGCCGTTTGGTATTTGTCCAAAACCGTTGCTTGCACAGGAAATTTCCATCCGCCATCAAAAGAAGCATTCACTAAATAATCCGCCTTTTCCTTGGCATATATGACCTGTACATTTTTTATTCTTTGTTCGCTATGGGTAAATGTTTGATACAAACCCGGATTGATGGATTTTAAAAGCGGAACAACATGGTGGCGAATTTTATTGCGGGCATATTTATCTTCCTGATTGCTGGAATCTTCCTTCCATTCAATCTTATTGCTTTTTGCATAAGCTTCTATTTCTTCTCTGGTAGCAAAAAGCAGCGGTCGCACTACATTGCCATTTGCAGGCGCCATTCCTGTTAAACCCATAACGCCAGTGCCTCTGGTGAGATTGAGCAAAACAGTTTCTATCTGATCATCCAAATGATGGGCCACCACAACTTTGCTGTATTCATGCTCAGCGCACAATTGATTGAACCAATCGTAGCGCAATTCACGCGCAGCCATTTGCGTGGAAACACCTCTGTTTTTGGCGTATTGCAAAGTATTGAACTGATTGACGAAAACATTCAATTGTAGGGCCTTTGCCACCTTTCGCACCAATTTTTCTTCTGCATCCGATTCTTTTCCACGCAAAGAAAAATTGCAGTGCGCAATTGCAATTTTATAACCTGCACTGTTCAGCAAATGCAGTAGCACCATAGAATCCACACCACCACTCACAGCCACCAACAATGCATCTTTTTTAGAAAAGAGTTGCTCTTGCTCAACGTATTTTTTGAAACTACTTTTCATTATTTAAAACTTTAAAAAGCACCTCCGCTTTGGTTAAACATTCGTCATATTCCTGCTGTGCATCGCAGTTTGCGGTGATCGCGCTACCTACGCAAACAGAAACATACTTCTTTGTTTCATTATAAGCCACACTACGGATGACGACGTTGAAATCAAAATTATTGCTTTCGTCAATATAACCAACGGCACCCGAATAAATGCCTCGTTTCATCGACTCATATTGCTCAATCAATTGCATCGCGCGCACCTTTGGAGCACCAGTCATTGAGCCCATCGGAAAACATTTCTTAATAACTTGTAGAGACGAAATGCTTTCGTCTACTTCACAAGAAACGGTAGAAATCATTTGGTGCCACTGCTGAAAAGTATGAATGCCAAAAAGCTCATCTACCTTCACTGTGCCCGCCAATGCCACAGTGGACAAATCGTTGCGCACCAAATCCACTATCATTACATTTTCACTCTTCTCTTTACTGCTTTCCGAAAGCGCTTTAATATTTTGCTGATCTTCCTCTTCGTTTGCTCCGCGTTTAGCTGTGCCTTTAATTGGTTGCGACAATACTTTGCTGCCCTCCTTCTTCAAAAATCTTTCGGGAGAAGCGCACAACAAATACTGCTCATTCATTTTTACAAAACAGGAAAAAGGCGTTGGTGATTTTTTCATCAAGTCTTGAAATACCGATTGCACTTGTATTGTAGCATTTTCAGCAAAAAATTCCTGACAAAAATTTACCTCGTAAACATCGCCACGATGAATGTGATTCTTGAGCTGATTAACAGTATCAATGTATTTTTCCTTGGACACTCTCGGCTTCAGCACCACCGATTTTCCAACAGGAAATTCAGGAACTGCCTTTGTTAAATTCGCGACGATATCAGCAGTAAATTCAGCATCTTCTTCAAAATATTCCAGTTGCAGTTTATCCTTTGAAACACGAACAATTAACTTAGGCTGAAAGAAAAAATAATCGGGAAAATCGCTGCCGTCAAGGTTTTCCGATTGCAAATTTTCAATTTCATTTTTCAAATCGTAAGCAAAAAATCCAAAAATATGATCGGCATATTTCTTCAATTGAGCGATTTCCCAAAATGCATTTTTCGCCTTTCCACTCACCGATTGCTTATCGCCAATGGCCAGTACCGTTGTGTATCCTGGCGCAACAGAAAAAGGATTCAATAGTACAGAAATATCCTGCAACGCAGCAATGTGGAGCAAAAGATCCATATTGTTGCTCCAACCTACCGTTTCTATTTTTCTCTTATCCCTGATCATGGGGGATAAAATTAGTTTATTCTTTGATTATTCTCGTGCTATTTAGAAATTGAATGCACGCGCTATTCCAGCACTATCGACTTCAAAGCCTTCACCCAGCTGTCATTGCTGTTCAGACTTTCCACTAGCTGTACTTTTTCGCCTCCATTCTCGTGAAAAATTTCATTGTATTCTCCTCCAATTTCAACAATGGTTTCCAAACAATCGGCAACAAATGCTGGAGAAAAAAACAATAATTTTTTGGCGCCAGCCTTGGCTAAGTTCACCAGTTCAACATCAGCGAAAGGCTGTATCCATGGATCTTTTCCTAATCTCGACTGGAACACTACCATGTATTTATCTTCCGGAATATTCATTTTTGCGCATACCATTCGCGCCGTTTCGTAACACGAAGAACGATAACAGTATTTTCTGTCGTCATCACATTTTGAAATACAATCTTCCTTTTTGCAGTTCGCTACTTTACAGCCTTTGGTGATGTGCCTTTCGGGCAAACCGTGGAAACTAAAAACCACTTTATCGTACTCTTTCCAGTTGTGTTTTAAACCCTGTTCGGCAACGCAAGAAATATAGCCATCATTGTCAAAAAAGCGATTCACAAAACGAACGGTTGGAATGGTTTCCCATTTACTCACTAACTCCAAAACCCTTTGTGTAGTGCTGCCTGTAGACGATGACGCATATTGCGGATACAAAGGAACAACTACCAATTCTTCCAAAGGCATTTTTTCCAGTTCAGCTAAAACACCTGCCAGAGAAGGGTTTTGGTAACGCATCGCAAATTTTACGAGGTAGCCTTCGCCCATTTCTTTCTGTAATTTTTTCGCCAATTCTGTAGTATGAAATAAAAGCGGAGAACCTTTGTCGGTCCACACTTTTTTATAAATCGCTGTTGAGTTATTCAATCGTGCAGGAATGATAATTCCATTCACCAGCAACGACCTTTTGAAAGGAGGATAATCAATCACACGACCGTCGTTGAGAAATTCTTTCAAATATCTTTTTACATCGGCTTTTTCAGGAGCGTCGGGGGTACCAAGTTGAATGAGGAGAATGGCTTTCATCTGGAGCGTTTATTCTTTAATGGTCAGAGAGAATGTTTGAAAATACAAACATTTCATTGATGCGAAAATAAGGAAATTGTCGGAACCTTGATTCACATGATTTAAGGAGGAAAGGATTTTTATGGAAACAGTTCACACGCTCCTTGCGCACGCTCCGTTAAGTTTTCAACTTAACGGAATTTTTTCTTGAAGCTTTCAGCTTCCGTTATTTAAGAAAATTTAGAATTAAAAGAAGCTGAAAGCTTCAAGAAAAGATGCCGCGAAGTTACGCTATCGCTAAACTTCGCGGAGCGAGGAAAAAAAGGTTAAATACCAAATCACAATAAAAGCTACTCCATAGAAAATAAGAGTAGGTAATGCCTTTTTCATTTCAGAACTTTATTTATACCTAACATCATTATCAACTTCACTTCATCTCCGTCAATGAGCAAAAAAATATCCGTTCCACAATATTTGGGTCCAACGCCAAATCCATTTGGTTGACAATAATCGCCAAACATTACAACGTGCTTTTTTGACACCCCTTTTAAAACATTGCTATTGCCTTTAAGCTCATCCTTAAGGCGATCATAAGTGCGTTGATCAATATACCTGAATTGGTCTAGTAAAGAGTCTTTTACTATCGTCATCGCTCGATTTGAATAACAGATATCTTTCTTAAGTGTTTCGTCGTTTTTAAAAACAGCAGCAATTAACTCCTTTTGAATATCGTGATTTTTTGAAAACTCGATTTTACAGATCTTTTGCTTCAACTGCTCTTCATCTTTATTCAAAGCAGCGGTATTAAACTCGTCTAAAAATTTTTTTATCAGTTCAACCCGTTCTTTCTCGATTTTCAAAGTACTTATCCTATCCCTTTGGCCTGGCAATGATTCACCCAAAAAGATAAAAATCGCTAGTAATAAAATTTGCTTCATTTGCTGTATTTATTGAATTTATGAATCTTCTATTTTAAAAAACAAAAAAATAAGACCACTAAAAGAATAGCAGCTGAATGGACAATAATAACAATCACATTATTTGAATTTGTATAATGTCGGTAAATGTTCACAATAAGAAGAATGAAACTGATAAGAGGCAAAATCAAAAGGGTGCCTTCCCAATTGTATATAAAGTGAATCGCTTCTGTATCTTCTATGAGATAAATAGTAAAAATTAAGGCTAATGCAATTAAATAAAAAAGAAGAGTTGGTAAAACCTTTTTCATTTAGATTAAATGTGCAACGCCCTCTTCCCCGTCGCATCCAACGCAGCCTCTTTCAACGATTCCGTGAAAGTAGGATGTGCATGGCAAATACGGGAAATATCTTCGGCAGAAGCACGGAATTCCATTGCCACTACCGCTTCAGCGATCATATCGGCCACACGCGGACCAATCATGTGAACGCCTAAAACCTCGTCGGTATCTTTGTGAGCGAGTACTTTTACAAAACCAAATTCAGCGTCCATGCTTGCGCGGGCGCGACCACTTGCTTTGAAAGGGAAAGATCCTGTTTTGTATGGGATGTTGGCTTCTTTGAGTTGTTCTTCTGTTTGTCCAACAGCTGCAACTTCTGGCCATGTGTAAACCACACCAGGAATTAAATTATAATCAATATGTGGTTTTTGTCCGGCCATAACTTCCGCAACAAAAACACCTTCCTCTTCTGCTTTGTGCGCTAACATTGCGCCTTTCACAACGTCGCCGATAGCGTAAATTCCAGGAACATTTGTTTCGAGGTGATTGTTTACATCAATTCTTCCTCTATCGTCTAATTTCACTCCTGCTTTATCCAAGCCCAATCCTTCCGTGAAAGGTTTTCTTCCAACAGAAATCAAACAATAATCACCTTTAAATTCTACTTTTTCTCCTTTAGCATTTTCAGCTACCACAACCGCTTCTTTAGCCGATCCTTTAGCAGAAAGTACTTTATGACCGAAGAAAAATTCGAAGCCCAATTTTGTCAATGCTTTTTGCAATTCTTTGCCCAAGGCTTTATCCATAGTTGGAATAATTCCGCCAGCGAATTCCACCACTTGCACTTTAGCGCCCAATCGAGCGTATACAGAACCCAACTCTAAACCAATCACACCACCACCAATCACAATTAAGTTTTTTGGAACTTCGGTTAAGTTTAAAGCTTCAGTAGAAGTAATCACTCGTTTTTTATCGATTTCCATTCCAGGAAAAGCCATTGGTTTTGAACCTGTAGCGATAATGGTTTTCGCTGTAGTGATTTGTTCTTTTCCCTTATCGGAAGTGATTTCAATGGTGTTTTTATCTAAGAAAGATCCTGTTCCTTTAAAAACAGTGATTTTATTTTTTTTCATCAGGAAGTCGATGCCAGCGCATGTTTGCGACACCACATCGGCTTTTCTTTGAATCATTTGTTTGATGTTTACAGATACGCTTTTCACATCGATACCGTGCTCTTTAAAAGTATGCGTTGCATTGTGAAAATGCTCGGAAGAATCGAGTAATGCCTTTGATGGAATACAGCCTACATTCAAACAAGTACCACCTAGAGTACTGTATTTTTCAATGATGGCAGTGTTCATTCCCAACTGCGCACAACGGATAGCGGCAACATAACCGCCAGGTCCCGAACCAATAACTACAACGTCAAATTTGCTCATGATAATTTAATTTGCTGCTAATTTAGGAAAAGAGTTTTACTTTATATTGTTCGAAAAATTTATCATTTGAAATAAGGATTAATTTCTCGGCAAGTGCTTGTGAAATGATGATTCTGTCAAAAGGATCACGATGATGCTTTGGTAATTTCATTAGTTTGTTCAAATGATGGAATTCGATTGATAGAATTTCCACGTCATTCTGAATAAAAAACTCTTGAATTGTTTGAAAACCTCCTTTGATTTCAAGTTTATCTAAAGAAAGTTTAATGGCAATTTCCCAAACGCTGGCGATACTAACAAAGCGTTTGTTGTTGGGTGAAGAAATTTCTTTGATTTGTTTCTGACTTAACTTTTTATCCCCAGCTATAAACCATAACAAAATGTGGGTATCTAATAGAAGATTCATTACATATAATCTTTAAAATCCTCTAAGGGCTCATCAAACCCAGGTTTTATTTTAATAGCGCCCTTTGCAAAACCAAACTTAATTGGCTTAGGTTTCTTATTCTTAGCTTTCTGTTGCAAAAAATCAATGAAATCGCTAACCTCCTTTTGCATATCGGAAGGTAGTGAAGCGAATTTTGTATTGATTAATAAATCTGACATGATTTAAAATTAGTGAATTAATTTCATCATTTCAATCCTTCCCTTATCAAATCATGAAAATGAACCATACCAAAGTATTTTCCATTTTCATCCACTACAATCAACTGCGTGATATTTTTTTGCTCCAACATTTCTAGTCCCTTTATCGCGAGCTCGACTTTGCCAATGGTTTTTGGCTTGTGGCCCATAATGTCTTTCGCTTTGAGCAAGCTCACATCACCGCCTTTTTCCAGCATTCTACGGATATCTCCATCCGTAATAATTCCTGTGATAGCACCGGAGTTATCCAGCACTACAGTTGCACCCAATCGTTTGGAAGATATTTCGTAAATAATTTCTTTGATAGTTGCTGCTTCCAAAACTTTCGGCGCTTCACTTTTGCAAAAACTTTCCAGTTTTAAAGAAAGCTGTTTTCCTAAAGTTCCTCCGGGATGAAATTTCGCGAAGTCATCGGCTGTGAGGCCTTTCATCTCTAATAAGCAAACCGCCAAAGCATCACCCATCGCCAACTGCGCAGTGGTGCTGGCTGTTGGCACTACATTGATGGCGCAGGCTTCTCTTTCTACCGCTGTAGAAATGAAAAAATCGGCTTCCTTCGCCAACACTGAATTTTCATTTCCGGCTAACGCGATCAGTTTATTGCCGCGCTGTTTGACAAAGGGAATTAAGTTTTTTATTTCCGGACTGTTCCCGCTGTTGGAGATGCAAATGACAATGTCGTCTTTTTGCACAATGCCCAAATCGCCATGAATGGCATCGGCAGCATGTAAAAAAATTGCAGGAGTTCCTGTGGAATTCAAAGTGGCTACAATCTTGCTCGCGATATTGGCACTTTTACCAATGCCCGAAACAATGACTCTTCCTTTACTGCGAAAAAGCAGTTCTACCGCGGCAACAAAAGATGGACCTATACTCTTTTTCAAGGCCAGCAAGGCTTGCGCCTCAACTTCAATGGTGCTTTGCGCTATTTCTATGATCTTTTCTGACTTTAACAAAACCTTATTTTTTTAGAAAATTGCCATTATGCTGGCATGGTAAAACTTTATGTTGTATTTTTAATATAGAAATCACAAAAATATTAAAGTTACGGAACTTATTACTATTGTAAATGGAGATCGAGGTTGCTGACGGCTCACTCACGGGCGCACTGAAAAAATATTTTGGCTTTAGCGGATTCAAAGGTCGCCAGGAAGAAATTATAAGTAATCTACTTTCAGGAAAAGACAGTTTTGTAATTATGCCCACTGGTGGCGGAAAGTCATTGTGCTACCAATTGCCAGCGCTCATCTCTGAAGGAACAGCCATCATCGTTTCTCCCCTCATCGCATTAATGAAAAATCAGGTGGATGCCATTCGCGGCCATTCTGAAGAAAACAATATCGCTCATTACCTCAACTCTTCCTTAACCAAAACACAAATCAGTATTGTTAAGGACGACATCAAGTCAGGAGCAACAAAACTGCTTTATGTTGCCCCGGAGTCGCTCACCAAAAATGAAAACATAGAGTTTTTAAAAAGCATCAATGTTTCGTTTTTCGCTATTGACGAAGCACATTGTATTTCGGAATGGGGACATGATTTCCGACCAGAGTACAGAAAGTTGAAAACCATTATTGAAGACATCACCAGAAGACCCATCATAGCATTGACTGCCACTGCAACACCTAAAGTGCAGCAAGATATTCAAAAGAACTTAGGCATGATGGATGCCACGGTGTACAAGGATTCTTTCAACCGACCGAATTTATACTACGAAGTACGTCCGAAACACGACATCAATAAAGACATCATCCGCTTCATCAAAGGGCATGAAGGAAAATCGGGCATCATCTACTGCTTAAGCAGAAAAAAAGTAGAAGAAACCGCAGAGTTGTTGCAACTCAATGGTATTAAAGCAGTGCCTTATCACGCGGGTTTAGAAGCCAATGTGAGAGCTGCGCATCAAGATGCGTTTTTGATGGAAGACATCAACGTGATTGTTGCTACGATAGCATTTGGAATGGGCATCGACAAGCCAGATGTTCGTTTTGTCATTCACTACGATATACCTAAAAGCTTAGAAGGATATTACCAAGAAACCGGTCGCGCTGGACGTGATGGTGGCGAAGGCGTTTGCGTAACTTACTACGCTTACAAAGACATTGAGAAATTAGAAAAATTCCTCGTTGGAAAACCAATCGCGGAACAGGAAATTGGCAAGCAACTGTTGCACGAAATGGTGAGCTTTGCTGAATCAGCCGTGTGCAGAAGAAAATTATTGCTGCGTTATTTTGGCGAGACTTACGACGCCGGAAAATGCGATAAAGGCTGTGATAACTGTCGCACTCCTAAAGATAAATTTGAAGGAACCGAATACATCAATCTTCTTTTGGAATCTATCGAAGAACTGAAAGAAAGATTCAAATCGAAATACATGGCCGATTTCATTACGGGCATGGCTCATCAGGATATTAAAGACCATCGTCACGATGCACATCCATTGTTTGGCGCAGGAAAAGATAAGGACATCAAATTCTGGAACGCTGTGATCCGCCAATCGGTGGTGCATGGTTTCCTTGAAAAGGATGTAGAAACTTATGGTACTTTAAAACTCACTGAAGAAGGAAAAAAATTCTTGGAAAATCCATGGTCAGTGATGCTCACGCAAAACCACGATTACGACCAGATTCAAATCGAAGAAATCGAAAGCAGTCAGAAAACATCTGTTGCCGACGAAGGTTTATTGTTGATTTTAAAAGACCTCCGCAAAAAAATAGGCAAGGAAAAAAATGTTCCTCCATTTGTTGTTTTTCAAGATCCATCACTTCACGACATGGCCATTCAATATCCTTGTACCATGGACGAATTGCAGCAGATAGCAGGGGTTGGAACAGGAAAAGCAAGCAAATTTGGAAAACCATTTGTGGAAGCCATCGCAGCTTACGTGAAAGAAAACGACATCGATCGTCCGCAAGATTTAGTGATTAAATCTGCAGTGAATAAAAGCGGATTGAAAGTATACATCATTCAAAACATCGACCGTAAAGTTCCATTAGAAGACATCGCAAAAGCCAAAGGAAAATCATACAACGACATTCTCTCCGAAATAGAAGCGATAGTTGCTTCAGGCACAAAAATCAATCTGGATTATTACATTTCCGATATTGTGGAAGAAGATTTACAGGATGAAATTTTTGAGTATTTCAATGACGCTGAAACCGACTCTATTGAAAACGCCATGGAAGAATTTGATGGCGAAAATTTATCAGAGGAAGACATGCGTTTGATGAGGGTGAAATTTTTGAGTGATATCGCGAATTAAAAATCCCTCTGCCCTCACACAGAATTCCCTCGCACTCTCCCTTTTTCAAAGGGAGAAGTCCAGTACTCATCCATTCTCAAACTTCAGGAAATGCTCGCTAACTAACTTCCTCCTTTGGAAAAGCAGGACTGATTCATTCCAAAAATTTATATTTTTGAAAAAATCAAAAATATGAACCTAATAGAACTATTTCAAGAAGTAGAAGACCCACGGATATCGAGTGGTCGTAGGCACTCGATAGAACTTGTGTTAACCTTAG
>JAPLEZ010000085.1 GCA_026390935.1 Bacteroidota bacterium | reverse complement strand
GAAGCAGACATCAGTCCGATTATCCCCACTCCTGTTTCCTTCAAAAAAACTACTGGTGAATTTATCATTGGCGACGACACCAAAATTTTCTACCAAAAGGGTTTAGAAAATGAAGCCACCTACCTTCAAGCGGCACTAAATAAACTATTGTCGAAAGACCTCGATATCGAAGAAGGTTCAGGAAAAGGAATTCAGTTGAGTACAGGTAAAGTAACCGGCAGCCACGAGGCTTACACGTTAAACATTTCTTCAAAAGAAATTGCAATCACTGGTTCTGATAACGCCGGTGTGTTTTATGGAATTCAGAGTTTACGCGCATTATTTCCAGTGCAAGCTTATGTGAAAAACGACGGCACTGTAAAGGTTCCTGCAGCAAACATCAATGACTATCCGCGTTTCACCTACAGAGGCACGCACCTTGATGTGGCGCGAAATTTTCACTCGAAAGAAAGTATTTTGAAATTGCTTGATTTGATGTCGTTTTACAAACTCAATAAATTTCAGTTCCACTTAACCGATGATGAAGGATGGAGAGTTGAAATTCCGGACTTACCTGAATTAACTGATGTAGGATCAAAACGCGGACACACCAAAGACGAGCAAGATATGTTGATGCCGGCGTACGGATCAGGACCCTTTGCCGACGCAGCAAAAAGTTTTGGAACTGGCTTTTACAGCAAAGCCGATTTTATTGAAATTTTAAAATACGCTGCTGCACGACATATTGAAATCATCCCCGAACTGGATTTCCCTGGTCACGCCCGTGCTGCCATTGTTTCCATGAAAGCGCGTTACAACAAATACATCAAAACCGATGCAGCCAAAGCCACCGAATATTTATTGAGCGATCCTAAAGACAAATCCAAATATTACTCCGTTCAAAACTATACCGACAACATCACCAATGTTTGTCAGGAATCCACCTACAAGTTCCTTGATAAAGTGGTGGATGAAATGAGCAAAATGTACACTGAGGCTGGTATCAAATTAAAAATGATACACACCGGTGGCGACGAAGTTCCTCACCCCACCGAAGATTTACCTGAAGAAGGCGCGTGGTTGAAATCTCCAGTATGCAATGCATTTTTAAGTAAATCTGATAAGTACAAATCGCATAAAGATCTCTTCTACTATTTTGTTGCACGCTTCAGTAAATTATTGGCTGCTAAAGGCATTAGCACTGGCGGTTGGGAAGAAATTGCCCTCGACAAACAAGATGTTGACGGGAAAGATGTGGTATCGCCAAACATGGAATTCATCAATAGCAATTTAACGCCTTACGTGTGGAATGTTGTTTGGGGATGGGGCAGTGAAAATAGAGCCTATCAACTGGCCAACTTCGGATACAAAGTCGTGGTTTCTGATGTGAACCATTTCTATTTCGATTTGGCTGTCGACAAAGATCCTTTGGAAAATGGCTATTACTGGGGTGGATTTGTAAGCATAAGAAAACCTTGGGATTTTGTTCCTTTTGACATCACCAAAGGAAGTCCAAAAGACAGAATGGGCATTGAAATTTCCGACGATTATTTAGTGAGCCTCGAAGGCTTGTCGAAACAAGGAAAAGAAAATATTTTGGGTATGCAAGGACAGCTTTGGAGCGAAACCGTTAAAGGCCCCGAAATGTTTGAATACATGATGTTCCCTAAAATGATTTCATTATCGGAAAGAGCTTGGGCGCAAGATCCATCTTGGACTGCCGTTGACGGAAAGGATCAATTTAAAAAAGCATCTGACATCGCCTGGAATAAGTTTGCCAACACCTTAGGTCGACGCGATTTAGTGCGTTTGGAATATTTAGCTGCCGACAATATCGTGAGATACCGCATTCCAGTGCCAGGCGCTAAAATTGAAAACAACACGATGGAAGCCAATATTGAAATTCCGGGATTCACCATTATGTATACTTTCGATAAATCAAAAGCGGATTCATGGTTGAAATACAATACACCGATTCCAGTGCAAAAAGGAGCGACCGTTTATCTTAAATGCGTCAATGTAAAAGGCAGAGAAAGTAGAATAATAACGGTTAGCAGCAAATAACAATAAGACAATGTACGGCATTTGTTTACTCAGTCAGGTTCCATGCAGAAGAGAAGCTTCTGATAAAAGCGAGATCGTCACTTATCTTCTTTTTGGTGAAGTATATGTTGTGTTGGAAAGCACTGAAAAATGGTTGAAAATAAAATCGCATTTTGATGCTTACGAAAGCTGGATTTGCGCCAAACAACACACCACCATCAGTGAAAAAGAATTCAATGCAATTAATGCCACACCACCTGCTCTATCAAATGAATTGGTGCAGGTGATTCAGGAAAATCAGGAATACATTCCTATCGTGATAGGAAGTTCTTTGCCTTTATTGAAAGACAAAAAAATGACTATCGGCGATCGTACTTTTACTTTCGACGGTTCCTTGCTTGAACCCGGAGCGCCCGATAGAAACAAAATATTAGAATACGCTTTCATGTACCTCAACGCTCCCTATTTGTGGGGCGGAAAATCTCCTTTCGGCATTGATTGTTCGGGCTTCACTCAAATGGTTTACAAACTGAGCAATGTCAATTTACCTCGTGACGCTTATCAGCAAGCAGAGCATGGTGTTGCATGTAGCTTTGTGGAAGAAGCGCAGGCGGGCGATTTGGCATTTTTCGACAATGAAGCTGGAAAAATTGTGCACGTTGGAATTGTGATGGGCAACGGACAAATTATTCATGCATCAGGAAAAGTACGCATTGATAACCTTGATCATCAGGGAATTTTCAATAAGGAAATGAATCAGTACACACACCGCCTTCGCATTATTAAAAACCTATTTTAAATGGAAGCTCAGCGACTGGATTATCAAAAAAACGAAGGACTGGAAATCACCAATCTCATTGAAAATCCCTTCGAGCAGTTTCTACTTTGGTTTGGTTTTGCCGTTCAAACCGATGCGCACAATGCCAACGCTATGGCGCTTTCTACCATACACAACAACAAACCATCATCGCGCATAGTTTTGCTAAAAGAACTTGATGCTACAGGCTTCACTTTTTACACCAATTACAACAGTCATAAATCCAACGAAATTTCCGAAAACAAATATGCTTCCCTCCTTTTCTTTTGGAAGGAAAACGAGCGGCAAATTCGCATTGAAGGGACATTGGAAAAAGTGAGTGAAAGTGCATCCGACGAATATTTTAAAACCCGTCCAAGAGAAAGTCAGATTGGCGCCTGGGCCTCACCTCAAAGCACACCCATCACTCGTGAAGAACTTCAAAAAAGAGTAGCAGAATTCTCCGAGATGTTTGAAGGAAAAGAAGTACCTCGTCCGCAACACTGGGGAGGATTTCGATTGCTTCCCGAAAAATTTGAATTCTGGCAAGGAAGAGCTAGTCGACTCCACGATCGTTTTGTTTTCGAAAAGAAGAACAACAGTTGGGACATTTATAGAATTGCTCCTTAATTACTGCCTTTAATTTCTTCAATATTGGCAGCGATTTTTTCAACCAGTTCATCAAAAGGCAAATCGTTGACATCAGTACCAAAAGGATCTTCAATTTCTTCGGCAATGAGTTCAATACCAATCATCGTATAAAAAACCACCATCACCACAGGTATGCACCACCAGCTTAAAGCATCAATAAATCCGAAGGGTAAGGTGAGCAAATAAATCAACAAAATTCTTTTAAGATGCAAGGCATAACCAATTGGAATTGGGGTATTGTGAATTCTTTCACAAGCACCAAGAATATCGGTTAACTCATTGAGTTTACCTTCCAAAATCAGCATTTGTTCACCCGTAATCAATCCGCTTTTATATAAAAGATTGGTTTTTACCGAGAGTTCCAATAAAATGAAATTGGGTTTATGAGAGGCTTTTGTAAATTTTTCTAACGAATGCGCTGGCAGCAATTTTATAACTTCCGCAAAATTTTTGTCGCGCAAATGTATTTTCATCACTAATGGAAAAACCGACAGTAACTGGTATATTTCGCCATCATTAGAACCATAACTTTTGTATTTCATTGCCAGATTTCGCGAAGTATTTACCAAAGCCCCCAACTGACGTCTTCCCTCCCACCAGCGCTCGTAAGCAGTATTGGTTCTAAACACCAAAAGCAAACCAATCACCAAACCCAACACCGTGTGAAAAGTAGCAGGAATATGAAAAATTTTCCAATCAAAAGTCAAATGAAAATATGTGAGTCCGGCAGTAATTAAACCGTACACCAACAAACTAAAGAACACACCTTCGTAATGATAACCCGTTCTTTTCAGTAAAAATGAAAACCAGTTTTTATTGTCGTAATTCATCATAATTCTAGACTTTCAGTAAATATAAAAAGTCTTTTCTATAACTCCTGATTCACACCCAATCCAAACAACGCAAAATCGTATTTCACGGGATCTTTAGGATCAAAGGATTTTAATACAGCATTCAATTCTTCTACCGCTTCCCAATCGTTTTGAGTTCTTTTGAGTAACGTGAGTTTTCGCGCTACATTGCCCGAATGCACATCCAGCGGACAATACAATGCCGACGGTTTTATTTTTTTCCAGATACCAAAATCAACTCCGGCATTGTCGCGGCGAATCATCCATCGCAGGTACATATTGATTCTCTTGGCCGATGCACCTCTCATAGGATCGGGCAAATGTTTTTCTGTTCGGTGAGGATGAGTGCCATCAAAAAAAGATGCTTTAAATTCCGACAATCCTTCCTGCATATTTCCCTTGTAGCATGAAGCAAACAAGTTTTCCAAGCCGCCTTCCTTCAAATAAATTTGTTGCAAACGCTGCAGAAAAAAAGCGCAATCTTCTCCGTTGAAAGTGCGATGCACAAATTTTTGAACCGCTTTCAAATCGCTCTTGCTATGTGAAATCACAAACTCGTGCGGATCATTATCCATCAACTCCATCAAGCGAAATCCGTTTTTTAAAATCACTTTTCTTTGTCCCCACGCAAAAACAGAAACTAAAAATCCGGAAATTTCTATGTCTTCTTTTTTTTTGAAGGAATGTGGAATACTGATGGGATCTTCTGCAATGAAATCGGGGGTATTGTATTGTAAAACTTTAGCGTCGAGAAATTCTTTTAGTTCAGCTTTTTTCATGTAAAATAAAGATAGCAGTAATTTTATATTAGTTAATTAAAGAACCCACCCCTAGCCCCTCCAAGGAGGGGAATTAGTTAGTTAACCATATTCAAATAATTTTCAGGAAATGCCAGCTAATTAATTCCCCTCCTTGAAGGGGCTAGGGGTGGGTTCTTTAATGAAGTTAAATGATTGTTTACTTCAACCAATCAATGCCTTTCTTCAGCAAGTTTTGAGTTTTCTTTTCTTTACTATCCTCAGCAAACTGAGGATCGTAAGGCCATGCAGCCATTTTAGGCAAACTCATCAATATGGATTCAATCCGTCCGTTGGTATCCAATCCGAACTTGGTTCCTTTGTCGTAAACCAAATTAAACTCCACGTATCTTCCGCGACGGATCATTTGCCAATTTTTCTCTTCCGGCGTGTATTCTTTGCTTTTATTGAGCGCCATTAATTTTGTGTAGGATATACCAAATAAGGTTGGTTTGAGTTGTT
>JAPLEZ010000114.1 GCA_026390935.1 Bacteroidota bacterium | reverse complement strand
TCCTGTTACTGCAATAGTGACCGATTCAAATGGAGTTTCATGTTTTGGTGATTGCAATGGCGATGCTACCATTTCAGCGACAAATGGAACCGCGCCATACATTTACAATTGGTACACTGCAGGAAATCAAAATGGGACAGTCGCAACAGCTCTTTGTTCGGGAATCCATAATGTTGCTTTAACTGATGCCAGCGGTTGCGTTGACACCGCAAGTGTGTTGATCAATGCACCCGCTCAAATTGCATTAAATTTTTCAGCAAACAATCCAGTTTGTAATGGAGATAGTAACGGTACAATATCATCAGTGCCTTCAGGTGGAACTGCACCTTACACGCATCATTGGAATAATGGATCTGTAGCCAATGTTTTAGTAAATCTTGGTCCGGGAACATACATTGATACAGTTTCAGATGCTAATGGCTGCACTGTCATTGATTCTGTAATACTGATTGATCCTGTTGTTGTTCAAACCAACGCAGTGGCTACAACCGTATCTTGTCCGGGAATGACCAACGCAATAGCCTATTCCGTTCCTTCGGGCGGAACTGGTCCGTTTACTTTTTTATGGAGCACCGGAAGTGTCCATGATAGTATCACAGGATTAGCAACTGGTGCTTATTCTGTCACCGTTACAGATAGTGTTGGTTGTTCGGATTCTTCAACGGTTTCCGTAACAGCTCCAGCTGCCTTGGCGCTATCCATTTCTCATAACGACGCTGTATGTATTTGTAATGGTGACGCTACTGTTACTGTTGGTGGAGGTACTGCTCCGTATGCTTATTTATGGAATGATCTTTCATCACAAACTGTAGCAAATGCAATTAATCTTTGCGCAGGAGTTTACAGAGTAAGAGTAACAGATTCCCTAGGTTGTAAGGATAGTATACCAGTGAGTGTTTTAAACACTTCTACGTTGACAGGGACTGTAGTGGATAGTATCCCTGCAACTTGTTTCACTTCTTGCGATGGGTCAGGGATGGTTGCCGCTTCACTTGGACTAGCACCGTATGCTTATTTGTGGAACGATGTTGCCACTACTGCTAATGATACAGCATCAAATTTGTGCGCTGGAAATTATATAGTGAAAGTGACAGATGCAAACTCTTGTATTTACAATATTAACGTAACCATTACTTCGCCACCAGCGGTTAACGGAATTAGTTCAGTCATAATGCCTTTGTGCTTTGGTGATTGTAATGGGACAGCTACTTTGGTTCCAACTGGTGGATCTGGCGGACCTTATACACACAGTTGGGACACTGGATCAAGCAATGATTCCATTTTTAATCTTTGCGCTGCAACGTACCACGACACCATTACCGATATCGTTGGCTGTACCGGAACAGTGGCCGTTGTTGTTAATCAGCCAACTCTCCTCACATTAGCTCCAACTAAAACCAACATAACTTGCTTCGGTGCCGGAAATGGAAAAGCCAACGCCAATGCTGCTGGTGGAACAACTCCTTACACCTATATTTGGGACGATGCAGCATTAAGCACTACCGCAAATGTCACAGGATTGGTGCCTGGAAAATATCACGTTACTGTAACCGATGCCAATGGATGTACAAGAACAGACTCTGTAACCATAACAGAACCTTCTTTATTGACTTCGCAAATTGTTGATTCTACCACAGTAAATTGTAATTGCGTGGGCTTGGCTACAATAAGATGAAGCGGTGGTACTTTGCCATACACATTCCTTTGGAATGATCCTGCTGCACAAACCGATTCCACAGCAACTGCGCTATGCGCAGGTATTTATACCGGAGCTGTTATTGATGCCAATGGTTGTATCGCTTCTTCTTCTGTTCATATTGTTGATATTTCAGGTTTCTCTGCATCAATTACTTCCACTACTAATTTGAAATGTAATGCGGTTTGTATAGGAAGTGCTTCTATTACTGCCGTGGGTGGAACATTACCTTATTCTTATTCATGGGATGATGCAGCATCTCAAACTACTGCAACAGCTAGTAATTTGTGTGCTGGAAATATAACCGGTATTGTAACTGATCAGGCAGGTTGTAAATTTGTTTTGCCTACAACGATCACTGAACCTGGTGCAATTGTGATTTCTGTGGTTACTACTGATGTGAGTTGTTCTGGACTTTGCGACGGACAATTATTGGCTACTGTTAGCGGAGGAACTGGATCAACTTATACCTATTCATGGAATGATCCATTGAATCAAAAAACTTTGTTGGCGGATAGCCTATGTCCGGCTACTTATACTTTAACTGTTAATGATTCTGTAGGCTGTGTTAAAACATCCACCAGAGCGATATCAGAGCCATTGCCTTTGATTGCGTTTATTTCTTCTGCATCAAATGTGAGCTGTAATGGAAATTGTAATGGAAGTATTAATTCTATTGGAGTTGCCGGAACCGCACCTTATTCTTATTCGTGGAGTTCCGGACCAACTACTCAAAACATCAATGGTTTGTGTCCGGCTACTTATACCTTAACAGTGACTGATGCTCATGGATGTAAAGATGACTCTGCTCAAGTAATTACAGAACCAAGCGTGTTGAACGCATTTTTAGTAGACAGTACTGTAATAAGCTGTAATGGAATTTGCGATGGTAAAGCTACTGCAAGTGCAGGCGGAGGTACTGCTCCTTATGCTTATTCATGGTATGATTTCCCTGGCGGACAAACAACGGCTTTGGCTGCTAACTTATGTGCTCAAACTTATCATGCACAAATAACGGATGCCAATGGTTGTAAGGATACTGCTCAGGTGAATTTTATTCCACCTGCTGCTCTTGATCTTGTTCTTTCATCTAAAACCGCTGCCAAGTGTAAGGGTGAATGTAATGGTGCCGCAGTGGTGGTGGGTTCTGGCGGAACAAGTCCATTGACTTATTCTTGGACAGGCGGACAAACAGTTGCCAATCCAATTAACTTATGTGCTGGAAATAATACAGTGACGCTGAAGGATGCTCAAGATTGTAAAAAAACTTTGGTCGTTGCGATTGCTGAACCAGCATTGCCTTTAAGTGTGACGATTATCGATACAGTCCATTTAAAATGCGCAAGTATATGGGATGGAGAGGCAACAGCATCGGCTAGTGGAGGTAATGGCGGATATAATTATTTATGGGATGATTCTTTAGCTCAAACAACAAATAAAGCTGTAGGCTTAAGAGACACAACTTTTAATGTAACAGTAACAGATAGTAAAGGCTGCCAGGCGAAAGCTGCAGTTACTATTAATACTTCCAATGCTTTTAGCGTTACAATTACTCCTACTAATATTCTTTGTAATGGGCAATGTAATGGGGTGTTGAAGGCGGTGACTCATGGTGGTGTTGGATCATCGAGTGTAAGCTGGATTGGTCCTGGCGTTACAATCGCCAACAAAACACTGAAAACGCTTAACAATAGATGCACAGGAAGTTATACCGTAACTGCTGTAGATCAATCGGCTACAGGTTGCAAGCAAAATAGAACCTACTTCTTAAGTGATCCTCCGTTACTAGTTCCTGTAATTGGTTCTGATAGTACTAATCTATTGTGTAATAGTATTTGCAATGGAACAGCTACTGCGGTGGGTCAGGGCGGTACGCCAGGTTATACTTACAAGTGGAATGATCCTGCCGGTCAAACTACAGCTAAGGCTGTGGGATTGTGTGCTGGTCAGCATAAAGTAGATGTTACAGATGCCAATGGTTGCGTGAAACCAGCTTATGTGAATTTAACTCAGCCAACACCAATTGTGTACATGCATACTACCACTAAGGCGCTATGTACCAATACGAATGAAGGAAGCATAGATGAAACAGTGGCTGGTGGTAAGGCTCCTTACACTTTTGCCTGGACCGGTCCGGGTGGATTTACTTCAACAATAGAAGATCCTGCGAACTTGTTTCCAGGACAATACATCCTTACTTTAAAAGATAATAATCTTTGTCAGAAAAAGGATACTGCTATGGTTACTGAGGTCACTTTCATCAATGCCAATGCTGGTGCCGACACAACTATTTGTAATACAGATACGGTTTATCTTAATGGTAGTGGTGGATTGACTTATGCTTGGAATACTGGTGAAACCACAGCGTCTATAGTTGATCAGCCATCTGTAAATACTGAATACTATTTAACTGTTAAGAGTGCGGGATGTACTGATAAAGACACCGTAAAAGTTACTGTAAATCCTAAACCTACAGCCGATATATCCATGGCCAACAGCATTATGTTGGAAGGTAATTCTCAAACATTATTTGGTAATGGAGCTGGTCCGGGCGGAACTTATGATTGGTTACCACCAACCAGTTTGAATGACCCTACTTTGCAAAACCCTACAGCAACGCCGTTAAAAACCACTGTGTATTATTTGACTGTAACCAATGCAGCTGGATGTTCGGATTCAACGTCAGTGCTGTTAAAAGTTGCCAAAGGGATTGTTTTCCCTGATGGAATTACGCCAAATGGCGATGGTAAAAATGACACTTGGGTAATTGACTTAATTGATCAGTTCCCACAATGTAAAGTGGAGATATTCAACCGTTGGGGACAGCAAGTTTTCCAATCATCTGGATATACCAAAAACTGGGATGGAACATATAATCATATCCCTTTACCAGTTGCTACGTATTACTATATAATTGATTTAGGTCCGGGAATGCCAAAATACACTGGTCCGATAACCGTAATGAGATAATGAAGTATTTAATTAAAATATCAGCGATTATATTGTTGCTCTTCTCCACGGCAAGGGCGCAGCAGTTGCCTTTGTACTCGCAATACATGATGAACCGTTTTATCATCAATCCGGCAGTGGCGGGAACTGAAGATTATTTTATGGTATCTACAAACAACCGTTATCAATGGGCAGGAATAACCGATGCTCCCAGAACTCATATCTTAAGTGTTCAGGGTCCACACGCTACCAAAAATATAGGTTTCGGAGGTGCAATTTTTTCTGACGTTACTGGACCTACATCGCGAACAGGAGCTTACTTCACTTATGCATATCATTTCAATATCAATAAATCCAGTAAGTTATCACTTGGTTTATCGGGCGGATTATTGCAATTTAAAGTAGACGGCACTCAAATTACTTTAAAAGATGCTGGTGATTTTGTGATCACCAATGCGGTACAATCAGTATTAATTCCTGATTTTGGTTTTGGTGCATATTGGTATACCGACAGATCGTACGTTGGAATATCGGTGCCGCAATTCATTCAAAATAGAATAGAGTTTTTTAATTCTTCAACGCAGTCTTTAAGCAGATTGACATCGCATTATTTTATCAATGCAGGTCACCGGTTCCAAATCAATAATGATTTTGAAATAGAACCTTCTGTTTTACTAAAATGGGCCTACCCTACAATTCCACAAATTGACTTTGGCGCGAAGGTTATTTACCAAGAATTTTTATGGGCTGGTCTAGCTTTTCGAACTCAAGATGCGGTTTCCTTCATGCTGGGCTACAAAACTAAAAACGACAAATTGCTTTTTGGTTATTCCTATGATCAGCCAATGACGTCAATTAGCAAATATACTTTTGGAACACATGAAATCATGGTTGCTGCCCGATTTACTAACGTAAGATCTCGCAGAAGATACAGTAAAGTTGAAGGAAAAACCGATGTTGCAGAGCAGGAATTTATGCAAGAAAATTCTGCTCCATCAGCTGCAGATGTAGCACGCAAAAATAAAATCAATGCGCTCAATCAAAAAGACAAGGCGCTGCGTAACACGGTGCGCGCATTGAGAGAGCAGGCAGAGGCATTAGGAATTGATCCAAGCGATGCGCGTTTTGAATATTCTAAGGAATACAATGCTGCAATTCAGGAAATCCGAAATGTTTATCTGGAGAAGGAAAGTCTAGAAAACCAATAAGGATTATTATTTTATCAAGGCGCCTTCAATTTCTTGCACAACTTCCTGTATTGTATCAATTACCCTTTCTGTAGTCTCCAATGAAGTAGGGAGGTTTAAACCTGTTTTCGACAAGCGTATACTAACGGTATTGGAAAAGACATAAGGAGTATAAATTTCCATTTCACCAAGGGAAATGAAAAATGGCCTTACATCGATTCCTTTTTCTTTTAACTTTTGCACCAAGAGATCCTTATAGTTATCTTTTACTAGGATGCTTACCAACCAGGTGATTTTTTGTCGCTTACCTAGATCATTGCGCTGGAATTCGATGATATTGGAGGTCGATAATTTTGTTCTGTATTCTTGTTCAAGGGCTATTCTCTGTTGTAAAAACTCGTCAATTCTTTCCAGTTGCGCTACGCCAATTGCCGCCTGAAGATTGGTCATCCGGTAATTAAACCCAATCACTTCATGGTAGTATTTCCGGCTTTTATTCATACCATGATCCCTCATCACTTTCATTAGTTCCATTAACTTAAAGTCATTGGTGGTGCACATTCCGCCTTCACCCGTTGTGATGACTTTATTGGCGAAAAATGAAAAACAACCTATGTGCCCAATGGAGCCTACTTTTTTGCCATTGTACATTGCGCCGTGTGCTTCAGCGCAGTCTTCAATTACATACAAATTATGTTTTTTTGCGATCGCCATGATGGCATCCATATCACAGGGTTGCCCATACAAATGCACTGGAATGATGGCTTTGGTTTTAGGCGTGATGGCTTTTTCAATTTCTTTTGGATCAATACACCAGCTATCTTCTTCAACATCTACAATTACCGGCGTTGCTTCAGAATGAAACACGGTATTTATGGTGGCTGCAAAGGTTAAATCGGGCACAATTACTTCGTCGCCTCTTCCTATGCCCAGAGCTTTTAACGCCAGATGAATGGCTACGGTGCCATTAGATACCGCAACGCCATGTTTCGCCTCGCAAAAGGCTGCAAAATTAGCTTCAAAAATTTCAATATAACTACCAGTGCTCGAAATCCAGGTAGAAAGAAAAGCATCTACGAGGTATTTGAATTCATTCCCACGTAAACTAGGTGCGGAAATAGGAATTTGATAAAGCGTTTCTTTCTGGAAGTAATCTACCAGAATGAAGTTTTCGTCTATAACAGGTAAAATTTGTACTCTATGATTTAATTTCTTTAGTTTTTCAATTGCACTTTCTACTGTTGTTGCATAAGTAAAACTATTATTATAAAATTCTTTGATTGATTCATTTAGTTTCGCATTGTTCAAAAGAGCTCTCCGGATATCTCCGTCTGTCATAATTCCCAATAATTTGTTGGAGTCATCAACGACGAATATGATCCCTTTTCCATTGGTATTTATTATACTTAAAGCATCAATGATAATGGCGCTTTCAGTACATTTTAAGTTCTCTATTCGACTCATTGTTTTATTATTCTTCAAACAAATTTATGGATTCTTTGATCTCATCTATGGAACGATACACCTCAAAAGTAAAGGTTTTTCCCTTCTTATTGGAACTTGTCAGTAACTCGTGGATGGGACTACCATTTTGCAGCGCCCAGTTTAAGTCCTTCCTCGCATCATTGTCGCTGATATGTATATAATCCGTTTCTTCCCAAAGCTTCTTGCCCTCTTCCTGAAAAGGAAGATTGAGTGTTTCTGAACTTACATACAGGTGCGCTACATCAAGGAGTATTTTAAAGTCAATTTGTTTTTTTAGTTCTGTATATTCTTTATGTGTAGTAAGCATTAGAAAATTTGAATTGTCATAATTTTCATAGTTGTGTTGAGCAATTACGTTGTTTTCAATGTATAGTTCCAATCTGCCATTGTTGTATTTTTGAAGCTCTTCGTAGCTTTTGCAAAATTTTGAAATGCATTTTTCTTTGTTGTACAATACTCTCTTCCCTATACTTCTTCCTATTTCGTTGAGCATAACGTCGGTGTAAAATCCGGCATGAAATGCGTATTTTTTCGCTCCTAATCGTACTGATAAATCTATGGCCCTTTTCAAGTGTTCCATTGTCATTTTGTGAATGGTATCGTCTAGAGATGCTAAATTCAAAACAAATGCAACAGGTGGAGGAGGGAAGTAATTATGGCACAACAAGTTTATTCCCAAATCATATTTTAAGCTGAGTAAGTCGTTTTCAATTCCTTCGTAAGGATTGCTGCCACCCGATAGCTCGATATTATTGAATCCGTGATCATGCAGTTGACGCACCGCCTCACAAATTTTGCTAACTCCTTTTATGCACGAACTAGAAATGTAAATCATAATTTTATAAATCTTATGCCTTACAATTCAATTATGTCGTTTTTCTTAAATGTTTTTTTCGCCTTTTGTCCACAAACAACATCATAATACAATGGTGATATTCCGATGCCTCCTGTTCTTTTAGTGCAGAGGTTATCTTCTCCAAATGCTGAACCTGCCAGAATATCTGTTTTTGCCACAAAGCATTTTTGTAAAGATTTTCTAGTTTTACTTTCAGAGATGGTTGGTAGTTTTTCGTAGAGGCCTAAAAACTTTTCTACTTTTCTTACTTCTTTTACAAAATCCAAAAGTTCTTCGGGTGAAAGGGATGCTTTGTGATCGGGACCTTCTAATGATTTATCAATGGTAAAATGTTTTTCCACCACCTTTGCTCCCATTGGGATGGCATAGGGTGCTGCACCTACACCAACAGTATGGTCGGAGTAACCCAGTATCATGTCAAATTTTTCCTTGAAAGAGTAAAGCACATTCAAATTGGCTTCTTCGTCTATGATGGGGTAATTAGCAGTACACTGCAGCAAAACGATGTCTTTGTTGATTTTATGTAAATCTTTTAAAACTACTTCCAGTTCCGACATGTATGTCATCCCTGTAGAAAGAAATATAGGCTTGCCCTTCGCCGCTACTTTTTTCAAAAAAGGAATATTAGTAGTGTCGGTAGATGCAATTTTGTATGCCGGTAAATGCAGTTCGTCCAGTTCCTCTAAGCTTTCTTCTTCAAAAGGAGTGGTTAAAAAAAGCACACCCATTTTTTTGCAGTAAGCCTGTAGCTCCAGATTTTGTTCGCGGGTTACTTCCAGTTTCTTCAGCATTTCAAACTGGGATTCTGATTTGGCAGTAGTTTCCTGTTGGTAGGGTGCCTTCTCTACTCCTTGTAAAATTAGGTGCTCAGTTTTAAACGTTTGAAATTTCACTGCGTCTACTCCGGCTTTGCTGGCCACATCAATCAGTTTTTTGGCGAGTGCCATATCTCCTCCGTGATTTACACCGGCTTCCGCAATAATAAACACTGGCTTTTCATTAGAAATTGTTTTTTCACCTACTTTAATTTCTTTATTAAATCGCAACATGTGTGTTTTCTTTATAAGTGAATTTTTTATTTCTCTGCTATCGCTATTATTGTGTCAGTTTGGTCAATCGAGTTTAGCATCTTTGCATATTCGTTTTCAAGCGCATCAGTTCTCAAATGTGCGTAATGCACCTGTCCGCCCGGTTTTCCTGTGTTCAGCCAATGTAAGTGATTGGCTAGCGGATAGCGTTGGAAGCCTGTGACTTTTATGTTTTTAAATCCTGCATTGGCTAAAAAAGTTTCCAGACTTTTTCTGGTGTGCAAAATAAGATGCTCACTCCAGAAGGTATGTCCTTTAAAGTTTTCTGAATTATAAGTTTCAATTAATACATCTCGCGCATGAGGAACTTCAATAATTATTTTTCCTTTTTCAGTGAGTAAGTTATGCAGTTGTTTCAATGAATTCAAAGGATCAGTTAAATGTTCAAATACATGGAATAAACTGATAACGTCAATGTTTTTTACAGGAGCACTTTCAATAGAACCGTAAACCTTATATCCAATGGAATTCAATAATTCGCGTATTTCCGCTTGTGGTTCAACGGCACTTACTTCTGTGGCAACAGTTTTAAATAAATCCAGTACGCCACCCAAACCTGAACCAACGTCCAGATAAGATTTGCCTTTTACCAGATCTTTGAATTGGTTAAAACGGCGATGATCATCTTCATGAGTGGTTTTTAAACCTTCTTCACGAGTGGTTGAGCTCCAGTAGTTGGTTCCTTTCTGATCTGTATAATAACTGTCGGCAATATGGTTGGTGGAAGACAAATAAATCACTCCCGATTCCGCACATTTCAATACTTTCACTTTGTCGTTGTCCCGCACTCTCGGATAGAATTCAGTTACTTTTGCTTTGTCGATGATGTTAAGGGCAATCAGTTGTTCTTCGATAAGATGACTCATAAGTTGAATAATTCAAGATGGGTATTTATAAGATAAGTAAGTCTTGTAGCGTGTTTGCGAACATACAACAATACCATGCCTGCCCCGAAATTAGCAAAAACTTCGTGCTTTCACAAAGCTTGGACAATAATGAAATGTGTTTAATTTTTCCCTTCCGGACGGAATGGAAAAGCCCAGGAAGTCAACGGTCCGATTTTCCTCGTTTGAATCCACACTTTTCCTTCGCCTTGAAAACGGCAAACCAAACCTTCTCCAGAGAAGAAGAGTGATTTGTATCCTCCAAAGCGAGTTACTGAATACGACAGATTACCTGTGAAGGCCACGATATTTCCGGTGTCCACAACGTATGAATCTTTCACATCAATTTCAATTACACCGCCAAAACTGTTGAACCACAAATCTCCTTGTCCGGTGCACTGCGCCAAAAACAAACCTGCGCCGCTGAAAAAACCTTTAAATCCCTGCCATTTGGAATTTACTATCACCGAAGGAGCAGAGGCTACAAATGCTGAACTTTGCAAATACAAAGTCTCCGATCCGTTCATAGGATAATGAATCAGATCGCCGGGAGCAGCAGGAGCGATTTTAATTTCCGCGTCGCCGTTTTCGGCAGTGAAATCGTTAATGAAAATAGATTCTCCAGTGAACAACCTTCCAAAACCACCTTTCATTTTGGTTTTCATTTTTAGGTTGGTATCCATGGTGGCCATGGCAGAAGCTTCTACTTTCAATGTTTTTCCCGACGGAATTTTTACGGTCAATAACGCAAAATCCGGTCGGCCGTCTATATGATGTTCAAATGTGTTTTCCATGTTTTATCTTGGTTTTAAACTTGGTGAAAGTGCTGATCCAAATGCGTTGTCGTTGTGCGACTGGCACCAAACGGTTCCTTTTCCTCTGAAACGGCAAATGAGTCCTTCGCCACCAAAGTACGAGTTGATCCAGCTGTCGCCGATAGTGCCGATGCTGAAATTTAATGTCTCTTGAAAAGCTACGATATGACCTGTATCTACTACATATTCGCCATCTACATGAATTGGATATATAGCGCCGAAAGAATTTAAAATCACCGTTCCTTTCCCTGAAACACCCAGCCAGAAAGCGCTTTCACCTGAAAAGATGGATTTAAATCCCTGCCAGTTGAATTCTACATTTACATCATGTGCCGATGCTACGTAGGAACCTGCTTGAACAATTAATTTATCGCCATTCAATTCGTAAGTAAACATATCTCCAGGCAATGTTGTTCCTAACCATACTGTTCCGCCTTGCGGGCCGGCAGTAAAATGGTTCATAAAAAAACTTTCACCTGAAACCATTCTTTTAATGGCTTTCATAATGCCGCGAGAATTCTTTTTATGCGTTGTTGTTTCAACGTGTAAATTATCACTCATCGCTATCATCGATCCTGATTCAGCGCTGAGTATTTCGTTGGGTTGCAAAGTCACTTTTGCGGCAGCTGCACCCGGACCTTTTTCTATTTGAACTTCCATAAAATCTAATTAAAAATAACGGTTCAACCATGAGGTTAATCCACTTACACTTCGTGATTGAATAATGATTTTTCCTTTTCCTTCTACACGAGTTACTAATCCTTCTCCACCGAAAAAGCTGGAGAAAATCCCACCCGACAATTGTGTTTTCAATTTCATGTGCGGTTCGTAACCCACCAAATGGCTTGAATCTACAATGTATTCGCCGTCTATTTCTTTTTCAATTAAAGCGCCATAGGCTCCAAAAATTACTTTCCCTGTGCCCGATACTTGCAATTTGAACAATCCTTCACCACCAATGAAAGAACTGATACCAGCCCATTTCACGCCTAATTTAATGCCTGGAGTGGAGGCAATGTAAGAGCCGCCCTCTAAGCAATAAGATTGGTCGTTCAACTCCAAAACTTTCATGTCGCCGGGCGTAGGCTGCGTCAACGTCAATCGTTGATCAACACTAGTGTTGTTGGTGAAATGATTAACGAAAAAACTTTCGCCGCCAACATATTTTTTTACCAATCCGCCAATGATGCCGCCATTAGGTTTGGCAACAGCAGTAATGCCTGCAGCCATGCTGGCCATTGCATCGCCTTCGGCGATGATGGTTTCACCTGGTTGCAAATCTACATTTACGTAAGCGAACGCTGGTTTTCCTGTGATGTTTATTTCCATTTTTATTCTTTGTCTAAATCGGTTTTCAATTGTTTTTTAAATGTATCAAAAGAATTGCTAAACGCGGTAAATTTTATTCCCTTAATGTCTTTTTCTTTAGCTGTTAAATTATCGATTCTTTCTTGTGTTGCAGGATGTGTGCTGAGTATTTCAGTAATTTCTTCAGTGTCTTTTGCTTCGGGATATTCTTTCTGTAATTTTTTAAAAAAACTAATCATTCCTGTAGGATTGATGTTGGCCTTCATCAAATATTCCCATCCTTTTTCATCGGATTCAGTTTCGTATTCCCTGCTATACATCAGTGATGATAAGCTTCCTCCGGCATTGGCCAATGTTCCGAATATTGCTGTTGCATCGCCAATTACTGCTGATAGCACTGCGAAAATTCCCAGGTTGGAAATGATTCCACGAAGGTGATGTCGCTGCGTAACATGCGCAATCTCGTGTCCTAAAACACCCGTCAGTTCTTCCCACGAGGAAGATTTGGCAATCAATCCCGAATGAATTACAATGTTTCCGCCTGGCAATGCAAAGGCATTTAAAGTAGGATCTTCAACAATGTAAAATTTAAAATGAAAAGAAGTATCATCAACAGCTTTTACCAGTGGTTGCATGGTTTTGGTGAGTTCGGCAATCAAAGCCGAATCTTCTATCATGTGCCTTCCCAAAGTGACCTGCGAAAATAATTTATCGCCAATTTCTCTTTCCCATTGTGGCGGCACTTGTTCGGCCACCGACATCACCATTTGCTTTCTAAAAAGAAAAATGCAGAGAATGATCAAGGCAAAAAAACCTACAATTCCGGCTAGTACCGACCAATTGAAAATTCTTTTTTTGTTCACTTGTTTCACGCTTTGCTTCGCGTGATCGTGGTAATGCAGGTTGGGATCTTTGAGTATTTTTTTATCTGTGGTGTAAAAAGTAATGTCTGGAAATTTGGGATGTTTAAAATAAATTAAACGATCGGAAGCACCGCCCATACTGATTTCTAAATCATAAATGGGAAAACGGATTTTCTCTGTTTCTAAATTGAAGATAACATCGCTGAGGCCCACTTCAATTTCAATTCCCTTGCGACCGCCTTCAAAACGGAATTTTTTATTTTCACCGCAGCTCGGTAGCTTCAAATTTTTAATTTGAAGCGAAACTTAAAGCGATTTGTAATCGCATTTGATAGGATTTAGCGACGGCATTGAAAATGCTTGAGAAAGGGATTTCAGATTTTAGCGCAGAGGAAGATGAAATTACCAGGTATTTTATTTATCAATAATTTCAATAGTAGGAAAAGGAATATGTTTAGTGTCTTCTTTGCGGCCCTGCTTATGAATTATCTCACCATTTTTATTCTTTTCCTTGGGTAAAGTATCCAATCCTTTTACGACATAAAATTTTCCTGATACTTTAATCTTTTTGCCATCTAGTTTTCTTGCTTGGTCATCAGTAATATTTACAATATAATTTCCAAGGTAGTACCCATCTTTTGTAGCCTGATTCTTATGAAACACTTCAATAAAAGTGACAACATTTTCTGTTTCTGTGACTTGCAAATTTGTTGTGTCTGTTTGCTGACCGTAAGTGTAACTAGTAACAAGTAATAATATTAGGGCAATTAGTTCTTTCATAGAAAATATTTTAGTTCCCAAATGTATCTAATCTAAACATTCGATAAAATCATTTTAATCTATTGAATGAAGGAACCGATGAAATGAGATTGCTTCATTTTTGAGCACAAAAATTTCGCAAGGACGTAGTACTGGATGAATCACAAGGGTGGGCAAAAAAATCCCCGAATCACTCTCTGTAGCTTCAAATTTTTAATTTGAAGCAAAGCTTAAAGCGATTTGTAATCGCATTTGCCTGGGATTTAGCAACGGCATTGAAAATGCCTGAGAAAAGGATTTCAGCGCAGAGGAATATGAAATCACTAAGTCAATTTCTCTTGAGTACCAATTTTACAGTATCACGGATAACTATTATGATATAAATTAGAAAAGCAATCCCACCAATTGGAAAAGTAAATAGAGTAAACCAGGGTAAAACCATCCAAATGCAATTGCCCTCATTACATGACTTTCCTGTAGTGAGCTCCGTAATCCAAGCTCCTCCTACTCCAATTATGACAGGTAAAAACGCAATGAAAGAAATTATAAATATGTGAAGCGGCAATCTAGTGAGATAATGTTTCTTTCTTTTTATAATTATAGCCATGTTTGTGTTTTGCCATTATTAGTTTTCCCATTTAAAAACCACATTTTATTTCAAAAAAAAATTTCTTCTCATTTCTGAGAAGAAATTTTCACTAAAAAGTATAATTTTGCCTTTGGGACATTCTACTTCACATGCGCCTGTGTTGGTGCAATTGCCAAAGCCTTCCAAGTCCATTTGACGCACCATGTTTTGCACACGCTCGGTGGCTTCCACTTTGCCCTGTGGCAACAAAGCCAATTGCGACACTTTTGCAGATACAAAAAGCATTGCTGAAGCATTTTTACAAGTTGCCACACAAGCACCACAACCTATACAAGCGGCTGCTTCAAAAGCTTTGTCGGCATCTACTTTAGGTACTGGCAAATTGTTTGCGTCTTGCGCATTTCCTGTGTTTACAGAGATGTATCCACCTTTTGCAATAATTCTATCGAAAGAAGAACGATCAACCACTAAATCTTTCACCACTGGGAAAGCTGCTGCTCTCCAAGGCTCTACAACGATAGTATCGCCATCATTGAAAGAACGCATGTGCAACTGACAAGTGGTAACCCCGTTGTTCGGACCGTGCGCTCTGCCATTGATGTGCATAGAGCACATTCCACAAATTCCTTCGCGACAGTCGTGGTCGAAAGCAACAGGTTCTTTTCCTTCAGTGATCAGTTGTTCGTTCAAAACGTCGAACATTTCAAGGAAAGACATATCAGGAGAAATATTAGCAACAGGATATGTTACCAATTCACCTTTTTGTTCTGCGTTTTTTTGACGCCAAACTTTCAATGTTAAATTCATGTTTCCGCTCATAGTGCTATTATTTATAAGAACGTTGTGATATTTTGATCACTTCGTATTTCAATTCTTCTTTGTGTAATTCAAATGTGTTTGGAGCTTTGTATTCCCAAGCAGCAACGTACATAAAATCTTTGTCGTTACGTTTTGCTTCTCCTTCTTGCTCTCCTTCTGTTTCAGCAGATTCTTCACGGAAGTGACCACCGCAGGATTCAACACGGTTCAATGCGTCGATACACATTAATTCTCCAAGTTCAAGGAAGTCGGCAACTCTACCAGCTTTCTCTAATTCAGGATTGAATTCATTGGCCTCACCAGTTACACGAACATTCGCCCAGAAATCTTTTTGTAAAGCACGAATATCCTCAATGGCTTGTTTCAAACCAGCGTCGTTACGAGCCATACCACATTTATCCCACATAATTTTTCCTAAACGTTTGTGGAAGTGATCCACTGATTTAGTTCCTTTTATAGAGAAAAATTTATTGATTCTTTCTTTTACTTCGTTCTCAGCACTTACAAATGCTTCGTGAGAAGTAGGAATTGCTTTTGTTCTGATTTCGTTCGACAAATAAGCTCCGATAGTGTATGGAATCACGAAGTATCCGTCGGCCAATCCTTGCATTAAAGCAGAAGCTCCCAAACGGTTAGCGCCATGATCAGAGAAGTTGGCTTCTCCTAGAGCGTACAAACCAGGAACGGTAGTCATTAAGTTGTAATCCACCCAAACTCCACCCATAGTGTAATGTACCGCAGGGTAAATCATCATTGGCATTTCGTACGGATCTTCACCTGTAATTTGTTTGTACATGTCGAAGAGGTTTCCGTATTTCTCTTTCACTACTGCTTTACCTAAAGCGTGCAGTTGCTCTTCAGTAGGATTTTGGATGCCTTTTACAAGAGCTTCCTGTTTTCCGTATTTGTATTTCATGTTGGAAGCGAAGTCGAGGTAAACTGCTTCTCCGGTTTTATTAATACCGAAACCAGCATCACATCTTTCTTTAGCAGCACGTGACGCAACGTCGCGTGGCACTAAGTTTCCGAAAGCAGGATATCTTCTTTCCAAATAATAATCTCTGTCGTCTTCAGCAATGTCGATGGCTTTTTTCTTTCCTTCACGAATCGCTACGCAATCTTCTTTTTTCTTAGGCACCCAGATTCTTCCGTCGTTACGAAGTGACTCACTCATCAAAGTTAATTTTGATTGGTGATCTCCAGAAACCGGAATACAAGTTGGGTGAATTTGTGTGTAGCAAGGGTTTCCGAAGAAAGCTCCTTTTTTGTGGGCCTTCCATGCAGCGGTAACGTTGGATCCCATTGCATTTGTCGACAAGTAGAATACGTTACCGTATCCGCCTGTACAAAGAAGAACAGCGTGACCGAAATGTCTTTCTAATTCTCCGTTGATTAAATTTCTTGCGATGATACCACGCGCTTTGCCATCAATGGTAACCACTTCCAGCATTTCGTGGCGTGCGAACAATTCTACATTTCCTAAACCAACTTGTCGTTGCAGGGCGCTGTATGCTCCTAATAACAATTGTTGTCCCGTTTGTCCCGCAGCGTAAAAAGTACGTTGTACTTGAGTACCACCGAATGAACGGTTGCTCAACATACCTCCGTATTCGCGCGCCAAAGGCACACCTTGTGCAACACATTGGTCGATGATGCTACCACTTACTTCCGCCAAACGATGAACGTTGGCTTCGCGAGCACGGTAGTCGCCACCTTTAATGGTATCGTAAAACAAACGGTAAACAGAGTCACCATCGTTTTGATAATTCTTTGCAGCGTTGATTCCACCTTGCGCAGCGATAGAGTGCGCGCGACGAGGAGAATCTTGAAAGCAAAATACTTTTACTTTATAACCCATCTCTGCCAACGAAGCGGCAGCAGCGGCACCAGCCAAACCTGAACCTACCACTACAATTTCCAAAGATCGTTTGTTGGCAGGGTTCACCAGAGGAATGGTAGATTTATATTTCTCCCATTTTTTGTCTAGGTCTCCAGCTGGAATTTTAGCATCTAATGTCATAGCTTAATATCTAATGTTCTGTAAATAAATCTTATTCAATAACGCCTAAGTAGATTGCCAATGGCATTGCGGCAAAAATTGCAGGCACAATGATTGAAAACCAAAATCCTACTGTTTTAATTACTGGAGTATATTTTTTGTGATTCAATCCCAAAGATTGAAAAGCCGATTGAAAGCCGTGCATCAAATGGTAGGAAAGAGAACCAACACCCACTAAATATATAGCAACGAAGTACCACTCAGCAAAAACTGTTTTCATGGCTTCAAAAGAATTGTGCTCTAAGTCGGCAAATACGGCTTGTTTTGTCGGAACCCAGAAGTTGCTCATATGAACTACCAAGAACAATAATAATAAAGAACCTAAAATTCCCATTGAACGTGCATACCATTTGCTGCTTTCGTTTGAAGGAGCTACAGCGTAAGCCACAGGACGAGCTTTTCTATTTTTAAGAGTAAGAATTAAAGATTGCACCATGTGTAAAACCAATCCGAAGAATAGTCCAACTTCCAAAATGCGAATTACAATGTTATGCGACATGAAATGTGCTGCTTCATTGAAGGTTTCTCCCCCGTCATTCACAAATATCAAGGAATTAATAGTGCAGTGAATTACCAAAAAGGAAATTAAAAACAAGCCTGTCAATGCCATCACATATTTTTTGGCTATTGACGACGTAAATAATTCTGAATTGCTCATCTGTAGATTTTTTAGTCCGTTTTTTCGAGAGCCAAATATAAGATAACTTTAAAAAAAAACATACGTTCAAGACCACAATTACGGGTAATCTTAATTATTTAGACATATTCCTTTTTGTAAAACATGAACCAACGATACGCTACCATTGACTCCGCGCTGTTTATTTCAAACAGAAAAAGATTTGTTTCTGAAATGAAATCAAAGTCCATTGCCATTTTTCATTCTAATGACGAAATGCCCCGCAATGGGGATTGTTGCTATCCTTTTCGACAAAATTCCGATTTTTTCTATTTAACAGGCATCGATCAGGAGCAAAGTGTTTTGATGTTGTTTCCGCACAGTCCCGACCCTAAATTCAAAGAAGTTTTGTTTGTAAGAGAAACCGATGAACACACCAAAGTGTGGGAAGGTGAAAAATATTCCAAAGAGGAAGCTAGAAAAGTTTCAGGTATTCAAACAGTTTACTGGACCAAGGAATACGAGACTTTGTTGACCTTCCTTGCCGAAGAATGCACATTCGTTTATCTCAACAACAACGAAAACGATAGGGCGAAAAATGAAGTGATTTCTCGTGATGCACGATTAGCGCCTCAAACCAAAAAACTTTTTCAGGGCAAGCGTTTTGAACGCTCTGCGCCGATTATGGTGGGACTGCGTGAAATAAAAAGTAAAGTTGAAATTGAATTAATTAAAGAAGCTTGTGCCATCACAGAAAAAGCTTTTCGTCGCACCTTATCTTTCATAAAACCTGGTGTTTGGGAATATGAGATTGAGGCAGAAATCTCCCATGAATTTACTGTTAATCGTTCAAACGGACACGCTTATTCGCCCATCATTGCATCAGGAAAAAATGCTTGTGTTTTGCACTATGTGAATAACAACCAACTCTGTAAAAAAGGAGATTTGATATTGATGGATTTTGGAGCGGAGTATGCCAATTACGCGTCTGATCTCACACGCACAGTGCCTGTGAGCGGAAAGTTTTCTAAACGGCAGAAACAAGTTTACAATGCGGTATTGAATGTTTTGAAAGAATCACGAAAACTTCTTGTTGCCGGAAATACTTTTCAGGATTACAACAAAGATGTACGCACCATCATTGAAAAAGAATTGGTGGATATAGGTTTGATCACCACTACGGAAATTCGCAAGCAGGATCCGCAAAATCCAGTTTTCCGAAAATATTTCATGCATGGTATTTCTCACTTCATGGGTTTAGATGTTCATGATTTGGGTGATCGCAGTAATAATTTCCAGTCGGGAATGATTTTTACTTGCGAGCCAGGTATTTACATTCCTGAGGAAAACATCGGTATCCGACTGGAAAATGACATTTTAATTACAGCAAAAGGGCCGCAGGATTTAATGAAAAACATTCCGATTGAGGCAGAAGAGATTGAGGAGTTGATGAAATAAGAAAACCACCTCCCCTTCGGGACTCCTCCTTGAAAAAAGGAGGAGAGTTGATTAGCTGCCCATTCTTAAAAAGACAAATATTTTCGAGTATTAATGACTAACTAACTCTCCTCCTTTTTTCAAGGAGGAGTCCCGAAGGGGAGGTGGTTTTTTCTACCAATGATCCGTAAACGCATCTTCAATGTGATTGATACGCACTTCATCCGTATTTAAAATAATTGAAATAATATCAAATCGAATTTCTTCTTCCAGCTCGTGTTTATTAATAAAAATCTGTGCGCCATTAATCAATTGCTGCTCTTTATCACGATCCACAGCTTCTTCCGGTTCACCAAAATAGTCAGTGCTGCGAGTTTTTACTTCAACAAAAACAATGCGTTCATCTTTTTCGGCAATTAAATCCACTTCAATTTTTCCGTAGCGCCAGTTTTTTTCGTGAATGATATAGCCTTTGTTGAGTAGGTATTGCAAAGCAATGCGTTCGCCTTGTTTACCAAGGTTGAAATGATGTGTCATTGTAAATTGTTTAATTAAGCTGCAGCAAAACTAATCCAATATTTCGTGAAAATTGTCGGTTTGCGCGTTGAAAATTTCCATTAGGATAATATAAAACGAGCGTTTTATGATGGGGCGGTATTCCTGGTAATACTCGCGGGTCAGCATCTTGTTCCGCTGCGCGACAATATTGGTGATTTCCTGAAGATATAGCCTTTCTTCTTTTTTAAGATTTACTAAGCGGACAATATCTTTAAAACTCATGTTTTGATATTCTATTGGAAGAGTTTTTTTGTCTATATGATTTGTATCAATTTTCCCGTTTACAATGCTTAAATCCACCAAATCCCAGTCTTTGTTGACACCTAAATAATTCTCGGAGATTTTATACATCAGTCGGAACTCCAAGCAAATCGGACCGGTTTCTCTAGCGAAGTCGTCCATCCCCATATACTTAGCAAATTTCTTATTGCCGTCAGTACCATAATGCATAAAAGTGGAGTTGTATTTGTCGTTTACTTCCGCAATGAAATCGCTGTTGGAGGATTTAATGTCTTTTTCCCATGGTTGTGCCACAGCAGGATCAATAACCGTTGCAATGCCATTGCAAGCTTTTGCCACTCTTTCCCACTGAATAACTTCTCTTTCACTTTGGTAGGTTTGAAAGTAGATGGTGTTCACAACAATTTGCTTTTTCAGGGAAATTTTAACTGCATCGGCCATATATTCATTTCCTGTTATAGAGCCGTTTCCTATAATGACAACACTTCGGTAGGTTTCTGGTTCTTTGCTCCAGCTGAGGTTGGTTAAGCATTTGAGCAAGGCTCTTTCTGGAAAATTTTCTTTTGCATTGATGGTGACCTGAGTGGAATACAATTCCTGCTGAATAAAATTGATGTTTTTACTAAAGTCGGATACTATTTTAACATAATCGTTTTCTACCCCATAGCCTGGCTTTCCGTAAAGCACCAGTCCAACGTACACATCAGGCTGAGGTTGGTAAGCAGTTAAATAATACATGAGGTACCACATGTTAGTGCGCAGCGCTTCGAGCACGCCAGTAGTACTTGCGCTAAGGTCAACACACAATGCTATTTCCATCCGCTTATGTGTGGCGGCAGAAATGGTGTTCAAATTAAAAATTAATACCAGAAGTATTAATGCTTTTTTCATTTGGGTTCCTCTAGAAAAATAATGAAATAAGTTATCAGCGTTTACCAAAAACCTTTCCATCAATGTACCAATATCTGTATTTTTATCCAATACAAATATAAATTAGTCATAAAATTATGGACGATAAATTACAAGAGGATTGGGCTAGAGTGGAAACGATGGTGGCTGAAAAATTCGGGGAAGACATTGATGTTCGTGGAATTTTATTCCTAATTGGCGTTCAAGAGCTAGGGAAGGGCTATAAAAAATTTACCAAGGATCAGAAACTCGAAGTCATACATATTGCCATTTGTAAATTATTGAGTCAATTCAATTACTATGAATATATGGGCGTTGATGAAGATGGCTGGCCGCATTATAAAGAAACCAAAAAACTGCCTACGTTAAAACCAGGCGAACAATTGAAAGTAATGAAATCGGCAATTGTGGAGTATTTTAAAGAAAGCGGGGAATTGGTGTAGTGCTATTTCACTTTGATAGTCACTGAAACAACATCTTTTCCAGGTGCAGTAGCAATAACTCCTGTTCCGGTTTTAGCTCCTGCTGTAACCAAAACACTTGGAGTTGCAGCATATTTCAAGCAAAACTTAACACTTCCTGAGGCGTCTGCAGTAAGAATTGTTTCTTTAGTTTGGCTACCATCGCAGAGGTAAAATCCATCACCATTTGTTACAAATAACTTAACAGTTGCGCCCGCAACAGGGTCGCCTGTTGACAAATCAACACAGTTAATTACTCCATTACAATCAGTGGGCTTATAACATGAACCTCCTAACAGAGTGATGGCCACAAAAATGCTAAAAATAGATACTACCTTGCTGATTCGAAACATCATTATAATTGAATATTTATTACCTTCGCCACCTAAATATAAACAACCTCAGTGTAAAAACAAATATATAAATAATCTCCTGATATGAAAAAATCCCTTTTAATTGGAATCGCCGTTTTTGTTGTAGTTGGTATATTGTCTTTTGGTTTCTTCAAAGGAAGCGGTGGTAACATCTATTCTATTGACACTCCCTATGGAGTTATCAAAGTAAAATTATTTGATGAAACACCTATGCACCGCGATAATTTTATTAAAATGGTAAAGGAGAATAAATATGATGGAGCAATTTTTCATCGTGTGGTAAAGGATTTTGTTATCCAAGGCGGTGAAGTTCCAGGGACGATGGAACAACAAGAGGAAGCAAAAATTCCTGCTGAGATCACACCAAATGTTTATGCAAAAAGAGGAGTATTGGCTGCAGCCCGTCAAGGTGATGATGTAAATCCAAAAAAGGCATCTTCATCTATGCAATTCTTTATCGTTACAGGTAAAGTATACACTGCACCTGAATTGCAAAACCTTGAAATGCAATTGGATTTATATGCCAAAGAATCTGCTAGAAAAGCTCGTTTCATGGAAGTATTTGAAATGCCTCAAAACGCAGCATTGAAGGCAAAATTAATTGAGTTTTCTAACAAACAAATGCAGGATAGCGCAATCGCCATTCAAAATATATTATTGCAACAGGTGGATGCTTCTTTGCCTCCAGTGAAAGCTAAAAAATTCAGTCCTGAACAAGTTAAGTTGTACACCACCGTTGGAGGAACACCTCATTTAGATGGCGAGTACACTATTTTTGGCGAAGTGATAGAAGGAATGGATGTGGTAGATAAAATCGCTAGCCAACAAGTTGGTGAACAAGACCGTCCTTTGCAAGAAATTCCGATGACCATTAAATAACATTGTTGATGAAGGAAAAAATCGATTTGCTCCTGAATGATGTGGAGCAGTTTTCAATAAAAAGCAAAGAAGATTTAGAGGCTTTTCGTATTCGTTTTTTAGGAACAAAAAACATTTTGAAAGATTTGTTTTCAGGCTTGAAAGACGTTGCTCCTGAAGATAAAAAAGCAGTGGGCGGACTCATCAACGACCTTAAAAATAAGGCTCAGGAGAAGTTTGATGTTTTCAATGAAAAAAATGAAGCAGCGGAAAGCACTGATTTAGGATTTGATTTTTCCCGTCCGGGTGAAGAAAAAAAATTAGGTTCCATTCATCCATTAAGTTTAGTTACTGCAGAGATCATAGATATTTTCAAACGCATAGGATTTATTGTCGCCGACGGTCCGGAAATAGAGGATGATTGGCACAATTTCACTGCGCTAAATACTCCTGAAGAACATCCTGCGCGCGACATGCAAGACACTTTTTTCATTCAGCAAAATCCTGACGTGTTGTTGCGCACACAAACTTCTTCCATACAGATTCGCTATATGGAAAAGCAAAAACCACCGATTCGTGTGCTTACGCCGGGAAGAGTTTACCGCAATGAAGCTATATCAGCTCGTGCACATTGCTTCTTTCACCAGATTGAAGGATTGTATGTAGCGGAAAAAGTTTCTTTTGCTGATTTAAAACAAACGCTTGATTTCTTCGCAAAAGAGTTGTTTGGTGAGTCTGCTAAGATAAGAATGCGACCATCGTTTTTCCCTTTCACTGAACCTTCTGCTGAAGTAGATGTGTCTTGCAGTTTGTGTGCAGGAAAAGGTTGTAACGTTTGTAAATATGCAGGCTGGCTCGAAATTTTAGGTTGCGGAATGGTGGATCCAAACGTATTGAAAAATTGTGGTATTGATCCTGAAAAATATACAGGATTCGCTTTTGGAATGGGTGTGGAGCGCATTGCTCAGCTCAAGTATAGAGTGAAGGATTTACGACTTTACTCTGAAAATGATGTGAGATTTTTAGAGCAATTTAGAACCGTTTAAAATCTATGATTATGAAAAACAAAGTTTTATATTTTTGTTTGCTGGCTTTGCCTGCGCTGGTGTTGTTTTTTTCCATGAGCACCAATAGCGATCAAAAATCCAATCCAAAAAAGCAATGGAAAATGATCAGCTCCCATCAATGGAAGATAAAGGATATGGTGAAAAATGGTAAGACCGTAGATATCGTAAAATATACTGGAGATCAGTTTTATTCTTTTTTTACTGAAAAAGCTGGCAAAAAGAAAATCAACAAAGTGAAGATTGAAATTGGTGCTGAAGTACGCTTGTTTGAATGTGGGATAGTAGGGGATTCAATAAAACTGTATAACGCTAGTGGCTGGAACAACTATAAAATAATTTCTCTTCAAAAAGACAAAGCTGTTTTGGAGCAAGTATCTTTGGGAACAAATGTTCAATGGAATTTAGTTCCTCGTTAAGCAATGTGATTGAAAATTGCTTTTAGCTTAGTATCTGATTGAGGCTTTCACCCTCTCTTCCTTACTTTTTCCTTGATGAAAAAGTAACAAAAAATCAAGAGCCAAGAGATGCTGCCACCGCACTTCGCGAAATTTTTTATCCGTCGGTGACGGAAAAATTTCGCTCTCGCCACCGCCGGCTCGCCTCTTGGCTCTGGCCTTCGCACGAAGTTAGTGACCCATTTCCCCCGTACCCGTCATAGCGATAATTTTTGTACTCAAAAATTGAAGCAATCCCATTATTATTTGTGCATTAAAGCTTCCTTATCTTTTTGAATAAGGTCATAAACAGAATCTGATTGTTTTTGAACGTTTTGTTTAAGATTGTCAATGGACTTTGCATCATTACTTAATATAGACTTTCCTTTATCTTCTTTAAACACTGTTATCCAATCAATTTTTGGTTTTAAATTGGTTGGAGTTGATTTGGAATCTACTTCAGGGTAATTTGCAATTGCTTCTTGATTTGATGTAAAAATAAAGGACTGAAGATTTCCAAGATCGTCTATTTCTTCATAGTCCATCATAGGATTGTAATGGCTTTTTGCATTAGGTAAGACTTTAAGAATAGCTCCTACAGTCATTGAAGGAGATATTCCTGATTTTGTTTTAAAGTTTTTGTGAATGACGATAATAGCAATTATAGAATCAGTTTCTAAATATGGAATAAATGCAATTAAAGGCTGTGAATGTAAGCTATACAACACCGCTGTTTTTTCACTGGGGCCATCAAATCCAAAGGTCCAGGCATCTATATTTTCTTTTTGTAACCCCTTGAAATGTTTTTCTACTTCATGGAGTTTTTGTCCGATTTTAATTGGACCCACTTCTAGTTTCCCAATTGGGAATTGGGAAAAATTAAAGGTTTGTTCTTGTTGATATTTTCCTTGTGTACCATCAGCACAAGCTAATAAACACGTGCAACAAATAAGCGTAATAAATAACTTCATGAGATATTTTGTATAGGCTATGCTAAAGTAAAAAAGATGGTGGGATTGCTTCAATTTTTGAGAACAAAAATTCTCGCATTGACGAACACGGGGATTCGGTTGTAAATCCTTTAATCTTCAAATCAAGTGAATCAAGGTTCAGACTAAGCCAACTTCCAATTATAACCATCCATCTCCTTCACACAAGCTGCCAATAAATCAATAGCGCCCTGAATGTCTTTTGTATTACACATTTCAATCACCTGATGAATGTGTCGAGTTGGAATGGAAATAGCTCCGGCGATGGATCCTCCGGCGTTCATACGTTGGATACCTGCAGTATCTGTTCCGCCGCCGGTGAGGACTTCCGGTTGCCATTTGATTTTATTTTTGTCGGCAGTTTTTTTCATGAACTTCACCATGCGCTGATCGCAGATGGTAGAGGAATCCATGATTTTAATGGCAACGCCATGACCCAATGAAGTTATTTTTTCATGTTCAAGAGCGCCTGGTAAATCGTAAGCGATGGTAGTGTCCAAACCAATCCCGAAATCAGGATTGATTTCTAAAGCCGACACGCTTGCACCACGAATACCTACTTCCTCTTGCACTGTGAATACGGCATTGAGTGTATATGGCAATTTTTTGCCTTTGAGTTTTTTAAGCGCTTCAATTAAAATAAAAACAGAAACACGGTTGTCGAGAGATTTTGCATTTACACATTCTCCCATTTGAATCAATTCACGCTGACGTGTTACTGTGTTTCCAACCTCAACCAATTTTTCAACTTCCTTGTATGGCAAGCCCAAATCAATATAAAAATCGGTGATTTTAGCAGGATGATTTCTTTCTTCGGGCGACATTACGTGAATGGGTTTTGAGCCCATTACACCAATTAAATCTTTTTTCCCGTGAACAATGACACGCTGTGCAGTGAGTGTTTTAGGGTCAAAGCCACCTAAAGGATGAAATTTCAAAAAGCCATTTTTATCGATGTGCGTCACCATGAAACCAATTTCGTCCATGTGTGCTGCAACCATGATGTTTTTGTTTTGCTGGCCTTTTACAATGGCGTTAACATTGCCCATGTTGTCCATTCGGATTTCATCAACGAGCGGTTTAATTTCTCGCAGTACAATGGCGCGAACACGCTCCTCAAATCCGGGAGCACCGGCTACTTCAGAAATTTCTTTGAGGAGGGCAATATTCATAGTTTAAAGTTTAAAGTTCAAAGTTCAATGTTAGCTGAATTTGAACATTGAACTTTAAACATTGAACAAGTTTAGCAAACCTGACTTAATTTGATCGTATTTGTTTTTCCTTTTGTGTGAATAGGCATTGAAGCAACGTTGATATAGAAATCACCTTGTTGCAATAATTCTTTTCCTTTCAGGAATTCTTCCAAATCATTTATAGTGCTATCAGTACTTTCAAACTTATCATAGTAGAATCCTTTTACACCCCAGATTAAACTTACCATTGCCAAGATTTCCTTGTTGCTGGTAAATACATAGATGTAGGCTTTCGGACGGTGACTGGATAATTTAAAAGCTGTGTATCCTGAGTGCGTCATGGTGATAATCGCCTTAGCGTTTACACGGTCAGAAAGTCGAACACCACTTATACAAATCTGATCCGATACAAAACGCTCTTCACGATGAACAGGAACCATTTTATGATTGTAAATATCGTCGTACTCTTCTACTTTCTTAACGATGTTGGCCATTGTTTCAATTACCAAATCAGGATGTCTTCCAACAGAAGTTTCACCACTTAACATTACAGCGTCAGCACCATCCATAACTGCATTGGCAACGTCGTTCACTTCTGCACGAGAAGGAGTAACGCCGTCGATCATACTTTCCATCATTTGTGTTGCAACGATGATTGGTTTTGATGCCATCTGACATTTTTTGATCATCATTTTTTGCAACAATGGAACGTCCTGGTAAGGAACTTCAATTCCAAGGTCACCGCGTGCTACCATGATAGCATCAGTTGCTTCAATGATCTCGTCGATATCTGTAATGGCTTCTGGTTTTTCAATTTTAGCGATGATACGTGCGTTGCTTCCTTTGCTTTTGATGATTTCACGCAATTCGTGAATATCATTGGCGTTGCGCACGAATGATAAAGCAACCCATTCCACATTTTGCGACAAAGCAAAATCTAAATCTCTTTTGTCTTTTTCAGATAGAGAAGGCAAAGAAACTTTTGTATATGGAAGGTTAACACCTTTTTTTGATTTAAGTTTTCCACCGAATAAAACTTCAACAACAACTTCGTCTTTGCGGTTGGTAGAAACTACTTTAACAGTGATTTTACCATCGTCGATCAATATTTTTTCTCCAACGTTTACATCTTGAGGGAAAGTAGCATAAGTCATGAAAACTTTGCTGGCAGTACCAATGCATTCTGTGGTGCTGATGGTAATTAAATCGCCGGCTTTCACATCGGCACCGTCATTTTCCATAACACCGATACGTAGTTTCGGACCTTGTAAATCGGCTAGAATAGCGATATGTGTATTTAATTCTTTTGCAACACTACGAATCGTTTTAATGTGTTCTCCATGAAAAGCATGGTCACCATGCGAGAAGTTCATACGGCACACATCAACGCCTTTTTGAATCATTTTTGTGAGCATTTCCTTGCTGGAACAAGCTGGTCCCATTGTTGCAACAATCTTCGTTCTTTTTAAATTCATCTCTTTATAATTTTCATTTATAGGGTATACTAAGCTCTAAATCAATTTAGGTAGAAAGAAATAATATATTGGTTATCCTCTTTTCACTTTTTTGAAGAAACCAAATATAAGTATTTAGTTCAATGATCAATCGTATGAAATCAAGTTTTTTGAATCATGCTTTGTGAATTAAAAAAGGAGGTTATTTCCCGATTTAAGTGTAGTGGGATCAATGCTGAATGCCGTTAGTACACTGGTCATCTTTTTTATTTTTTCAATCAAATTTTCCAAATCATCCTCATCCAATGGGCCACGAATTTGAAGGAAATAGTCGATTTGTTTCATTTCCGGAATCAACGTGCCAGCATCGCCGCGATTGGAAAGTATGAAGTATGAAGTGTGATTTTCTTCATCCTCAAAGGAAAAAACGGAAAATTTACTTTTGTTTTTTGATTTGTCGACTATCAATTCAAAATCCTCATTTCGTTTGAACTCAATCCCCATGTGCTGGCTCAATGCCCAAATGAAACGGTAATCTTTTAAATGGCAAGAAATTCCCGCTAAAAGAAAATCATATTCAGGTTCAAAGTCGAGGGTTAATTTTGCCATTTTTCAATAAATCCTGATAAAAATAGCTTTTTTGCGCATTCCTGTTCTGCTTCTTTTTTTGATTTTGCAGTGGCTTCTTCTTTCAGTTCATCTTGGACAAAGAGTCCGATTCGGAACAGGCGTTGATGCTCTTCATTGCTTTCTTCGATGACTTTGAAGTAAGTTTTTATTTTATTTTTTTGCGACCATTCAATGAGTTTGCTTTTGTAGTTTTCATCAGAATGCAAAATCTCATCAATGTTGTAGTAAGGAATCAAAATTTTATTGATGATAAATTTCCGTGCAGTAGTTAAGCCTTTGTCTACGTATATAGCACCAATCAATGCTTCCAAGGCATTTCCACCTATTGATGGTGGAAAGGGATCTTGTCCGAGTTTTACTTTTACCAAATCTTTTAGTTCCATGGATTCGGCAATAGAATTGAGCGTTTTTCTGCTTACCATGGCAGATTTTATTTTGGTTAAAGTTCCTTCGTGGTCGCCTGGAAATTTTTCATATAAAAATTCAGAGATCACTAAACTAAGCACGGAGTCACCTAAAAATTCAAGTCGTTCATTGTATTGTCCGGGTTTAGATCCGCTTCCCAAAGAGGACCGATGTGTGAACGCAGTTTTGTATGGGGAAATATCAGAAGGAAAAAACCCGGTTAATTTCTTTAACCGGGTCAAAAATATTTTGTCTTTAGAAAAATAAACTCCGATTCTTTTCAGCAGAGCCACCGTTATTAAGCTTCAAAAGCTTTAAAAATGATACTTGCATTGTGGCCACCAAACCCGAAAGTATTGGTTAATGCAGCTTTCACTTTTCTTTCTTGTGCTTTATTGAAAGTCAAATTCAATTTGTTGTCCAACTCCGGATCATCAGTAAAGTGATTGATGGTTGGAGGGATAATTCCATGAACTATAGCTAACACACAGGCCAATCCTTCAATTGCACCGGCAGCGCCTAACAAGTGGCCAGTCATTGATTTGGTTGAACTGATGTTGAGTTTATAAGCATGTTCACCAAATACTTTTTGAATTGCTTTAGTTTCAGCTAAATCTCCAAGTGGTGTTGAAGTACCATGAACGTTGATATAATCAATGTCTTCTGGTTTCATGTAAGCGTCTTCCAAAGCCATTCTCATTACATTCATTGCGCCTAGTCCTTCAGGATGTGGAGCAGTGATGTGATGCGCGTCAGCAGATAAACCTCCTCCTACAACTTCAGCGTAGATGGCAGCGCCTCTTGCTTTTGCATGTTCATATTCTTCCAAAACCATTGCTCCTGCACCTTCTCCTAAAACAAAACCTTCACGGTCTTTATCGAAGGGACGGGATGCGGTTTGTGGCGAATCATTTCGGGTAGATAAAGCTTGTAATGCATTGAATCCTCCTACACCTGCAGCATTTACTGCAGCTTCAGAACCACCCGATACAATGATGTCAGCTTTTCCCAAACGGATATAGTTGAAGGCATCAATAATAGCGTGAGTAGAAGAAGCGCAAGCTGAAACAGTGGCGAAGTTCGGACCTCTTAATCCGAATTTCATAGAGATATGACCGGCAGCGATGTCGGCAATCATCTTAGGAATAAAGAAAGGATTGAAACGAGGCGTTCCATCTCCTTTGGCAAAGGCTTCAACTTCCTGTTGGAAAGTTTCAAGTCCGCCGATTCCAGATCCCCAAATAACACCAGCACGATCGCGGTTGATTTTTTCCAAATCAAAACCCGAGTGCAGTATAGCCTCCGTGGCACATACTACAGCATATTGTGCATAGCGGTCGATTTTCCTTCCTTCCTTGCGGTCGAAATGATCTTCAACATTAAAATTTTTGACTTCGCAGGCAAATCGCGTTTTAAACTTCGAGGCATCAAAACGAGTGATTGGAGCAGCTCCGCTCACGCCGTTTTTTAGTCCTTCCCAGTAGGAAGAAACATTGTTGCCAAGAGGTGTCAACGCGCCAAGGCCCGTAACAACAACTCTTTTAAGC
>JAPLEZ010000120.1 GCA_026390935.1 Bacteroidota bacterium | reverse complement strand
TAGTGATTTTGAAACCATCGATTTGTGCGGTACTGGTGGCGATGGAAAAAACACATTTAACGTTTCAACCATTTCTTCTTTTGTTTGTGCAGCAGCTGGAGTCAAGGTTTCTAAGCATGGTAATTACGGAGTTTCCTCATCTGTTGGTTCTTCCAATGTAATAGAGTCCTTAGGTTATAAATTCAGCACCAATCAGGATCAGTTGAAGAAAGAATTGGATCAGGCTGGAATCACTTTTTTGCATGCACCTCTTTTTCATCCTGCAATGAAACATGTTGCGCCAGTAAGAAAGGAATTGGGAATGAAAACATTTTTCAATCTTCTGGGTCCAATGGTAAATCCATCTCGACCGCAAAAACAGGTGGTTGGAGTTTATTCCGAAAAGCACGTTCCTTTATATGCAGCTGTACTTGATAAATTTATTGACGAATATGCGGTTGTGCATTCAATAGATGGTTATGATGAAATTTCTTTAACCGGTAAATTTATTGTTCAAACAAAAAAAGGCGAGAAAAAATACGCTCCTAAAGACTTGGGGTTAAGCACAACTTTGCAAAGTGAAATTCATGGAGGTGACACGTTAGAGCAAGCTACTTCTATTTTACATTCCATTATCTCAGGCAAAGGCACCAAAGCACAAAATGAAGTGATTGCTGCTAATGCAGGATTGGCAATAAGTATAGCAAAGAACATCAGTTATGAAAACGGCATCGCCGAAGCCAAAGAAATCATCCAATCCGGCAAAGCAGCAGAAGTATTGAAGAAACTGCTAACATTGAACTCGAAACTTTAAACATTGAACTTATTTTAAAATGACCATTCTCGACGAAATAATAGCTAACAAAAAGAAAGAAGTTGCTCTGTTAAAAGAGAAATTCTCCATTCTCGATTTGGAGGAAAGGGAGTTTTTCGGACGAAAGGTTTTGTCGTTCAAAGATTTTCTGTTGGCCAAAGATCGCTCAGGAGTTATTGCTGAGTTTAAAACCAAATCGCCTTCAAAAGGAATTATCAATGCTACAGCCAATCCGGCGCAAGTTACCAAAGCGTACAATGAAGCAGGAGCATCGGCGTTATCAGTATTGACCGATGAGCAGTTTTTCGGTGGCTCCAACGAAAATTTACTGGCTGCACGGAGAGTGAATGAAATTCCCATTTTAAGGAAAGATTTTATCATTGATGAGTTTCAATTGCTGGAAGCAAAGTCGATAGGAGCCGATATTATTTTATTGATTGCTTCCAATTTGGAAGTAGCTCAGTGTAAAAGATTGGCGAAAGCCGCGAAGGCATTGGGTTTGAATGTTCTTTTAGAGGTTCACGACAAAGCCGAGTTGAAATTTATTAATGAATTTGTGGACGCAGTTGGTGTAAATAACAGAAATTTAAATACATTCAGGGTCGATATTCAAACTTCTATCGATCTGGTTAATGAAATTCCAAACGAATTTTTAAAGATTAGTGAGAGCGGAATTGACAAGGTTGAAACAATTAAACTCTTGAAAGAAGTGGGATATCAGGGGTTTTTGATAGGTGAGAATTTCATGAAAGAAGAAGATCCCGGTAAGGCGTGTAAAAATTTTATAGAAGCAATTAGAACAAATGGAAGATAGATTTTACGTAAAAGTTTGTGGATTAACAGATTCCAAAAACATCAATGATGTGATCGCATTGGGAGTCGATTTCGTTGGCTTCATCTTTTATGAAGAATCCAAGCGTTACATCGGTGATGAGTTGGATGCCAATTTCATCAAGTCGCTAACAGGCAGAGTGAATAAAGTAGGAGTATATGTCGATGAAGATCTGGAGACTATTTTAGAAGATGCTGAAGATTTGGAACTGGGTTATATTCAATTGCATGGAGATGAAACTCCTGCTTTTTGTAAATCAGTGAGAAAGAAAGCTAAGGTTATCAAGGCTTTTGGGATAGATGCTAAATTCGATTTTGAGAAATTAAAGAAATACGAAAAAGACGTTGACTTCTTTTTGTTTGATACTAAATCAAAAGACAAAGGTGGTTCAGGAGAAAAATTCGATTGGAAATTATTGAAGAAATATAAGTTGAAAGTTCCTGTGATGTTGAGTGGTGGTATCACTCCTCACGATGGAAAAGCAATTAAAAATTTACCTTATAAATTCATTAAAGCTGTTGACATCAACAGTAAGTTTGAAGAGAAGCCGGGATTGAAAGATGTGTGGTTGATTGAGGCTTTTCTGGAAATGTTAAAGTTATGAGCCAGTCGGGAGAACAATCAAAATACAGTGTAAGCAAGCGTGGTTTTTATGGCAATTTTGGAGGGGCTTATATCCCTGAAATGCTGTATCCTAATGTTAAGGAATTAGAAGACAATTATCTTCGAATCATTTATTCTGAATCTTTTCAGAAGGAATACAAGGATCTGCTAAAAAACTACGTGGGGAGACCTTCTCCATTGTATCACGCCAAAAGATTATCGGAAAAATATGGCACGAAAATCTATCTTAAAAGAGAAGATTTAAATCATACTGGTGCACACAAAATCAACAATACTATCGGTCAGATTTTACTGGCCAAAGAACTCGGTAAAAAAAGAATTATTGCCGAAACTGGTGCTGGTCAACATGGAGTTGCCACAGCAACTGTTTGTGCTTTAATGAACTTAGAATGCGTTGTTTACATGGGGGCAATTGATATTTTACGTCAAGAGCCAAATGTTAAACGAATGCTCATGCTGGGTGCCAAAGTAGTAGCTGCCGAAAGCGGAAGCAAAACCTTAAAAGATGCAACCAATGAAGCCATCCGTGATTGGATCAACAATCCGGTGGATACACATTATATTATTGGGTCGGTAGTGGGGCCTCATCCTTACCCTGATTTGGTGGCGCGCTTACAGTCTATCATCAGTGAAGAAATGATGGAGCAAATGCAAGAGAAAGAAGGAAGAAACTATCCTGATGCCATCATCGCATGCGTAGGAGGAGGAAGTAATGCCGCTGGTGCATTTTACCATTATCTGGATAATTTAAAAGTAGAATTAATCGCCGTTGAAGCTGCTGGAAAAGGAGTAAATACTGGCGAAACAGCTGCAACAACAACAGTAGGAACGCCTGGTATTATTCACGCCAGCAAAACCATATTGATGCAAACCGAAGATGGTCAGATTGTAGAACCTTATTCCATTTCAGCGGGATTGGATTATCCTGGCATCGGACCGATTCATGCCCATTTGTTTGAATCGGGTAGAGGAACTTTTGCATCGGTGACTGATGATGAAGCTGTTGCAGCAGGTTTTGAATTGACGAGATTGGAAGGAATTATTCCTGCGCTCGAATCAGCTCACGCAATAGCATATTTAAAGAAAAGAACATTTAAAAAAGATCAGGTAGTGGTGATCAATTTATCGGGAAGAGGCGATAAAGATCTGGCTACTTATATTAAATACTTCGACAATAATGAATCGCTTAGATAGTCTTTTTCAAAAGAAGAAGAACAACATACTTTCCATTTTTACTACTGCGGGCTACCCGAAGTTGAACGATACTTTGCCTGTTGTTAAAGCTTTGCAAGAGGCAGGAGTAGACTTTATTGAAATAGGAATTCCTTTTTCTGATCCATTGGCAGACGGACCGGTGATTCAAGACAGTAGCACGGTTGCCATTGAAAATGGAATGACCTTGAAATTATTGTTGTCGCAAATGGAAGACATCCGCAAGGAATTGACGCTACCAATTTTGCTGATGGGTTATATCAATCCGGTGTTGCAATACGGCATTGAGAATTTCGCTAAAAAATGCAGTGAAGTAGGGGTGGATGGAATTATCATTCCCGATTTACCAATGCAGGAATATCTGGAAGATTACAAAAAAGTGTTCGATCAGTACAATCTGAAAAACATATTTTTGGTAACTCCACAAACATCCGATGAAAGGATTCGCTTTATTGACGAGCATTCTAATGGTTTTATCTATTTGGTTTCCTCATCAAGCACCACAGGAAAAAAAACAGGGATTGACGGGGCAGAGGAATATTTGTCGCGTATTCAAAAAATGAATTTAAAAACGCCGACTGTAGTTGGATTTAATATTTCCAGCAAAGAAAGTTTTCAAAAAGCTACGCAGTATGCCAATGGAGCAATTATTGGTAGTGCTTTTGTGAAAGCGATTAACAACAACAAAGACATTGCGGCAGGTGTAAAGTCTTTCGTTGGCGCAATTCGCTAAGCTTTTTCAAACCTATTGGACTTATTTTACGTAAGTCGACAAAGAATAAATTACTTTGAAAGGTTTTCTCTTCTATATCCTTCCAGTAGCTGGAGTTTTGTTTCTGGCAGTCAACTTTTTTGTTGGCGAACCAAAGTTCGCGTCTCTCCAGGAAGAAGCTGATCAGCATGAATTGGTTGAAGATTATTCAGAAATGGAAAGGGCCTATCGAGAACTAATTGCTACCGACAGTTTCAATATCTATTATCACTATCAGTTTATTCAAGCGCATTTTAATCAGGATAAGGAAATCTCTCATTTGATTGGAGCTCCTGACATCAGGAATGATGACAGTATGTTCATTTTTTACAATCAATATTTGAAAAGCGATTCTATTAAGAGTTTGGATATTGGTCATTTCGGACTAGGATTGAGTTACAATAAAATTGCTTTGTATGATGAAGCTGTAACACATTATGGTGCCGTTAAAAACAGAGATTTGCCATATCTCAATTATTTGTACGGCAATTTATTTTCCTATGTGGATACAGTGCGCGCCAAGCGTGCATATCTAAGTGAGTTGAAAAACAATGGTTATGTAGAAGGGGCTTATCAAAACTTAGGTGAGTTGTATTCTGATAACATAGAGGCTTTATACGCCCTTGCTAAATCTAACGTGGGAGCCGATCACTTAAGTATTTCATTGAAACGCAAAGCCTACTTTTTAAAACACGATTGGAGTAGTTATTCTACCAGTGTAGTGAGTAGATTTTTCTTGGGCTTTAATGTTTTTGGCTTTGCAGGGGCAGTGCTAGTGCTGGTAGTTTGGTTGGTGTATTTGCTCAAAATTGATTTTTATCAGAATAAAAATATAATTGCCATCGCGCTAACACTTTTGCTGGGGATGCTTTTTGCGTTTATGACTTCGTACTTTACCGATTACCTGAAGTATGAAAAGAGTTTTTATTTAAACGGTGGTCTTCTCAATGATTTGTTATACTGCATTGTTGGTATAGGTTGCATTGAAGAAATGGTGAAAATCATTCCTTTTTTGATCGTGCTCTCGTTTTTTAAAGTGATTAAGGAACCTATTGATTATATTATTTATGCCGCTATTTCGGCTTTAGGATTTTCCTTCATTGAAAACATCTTCTATTTTGATCACAGTGGTCTCAATCGGATTCAAGGTCGAGCTCTTTCGGCCACTGTTTCTCATATGTTTAACACTTCATTGATTGCTTATTTTATTGTGCTGGGGAAAAGCATCAGGAAATACAATGTAGTGGTAAATTTTGTGGTGGGCTTCGTGCTCGCCGCTGTTTTTCATGGCTTGTATGATTTTTGGCTCATCAACCAATCGGTGCATTCCTTCAGCTTTTTAACCTTTTTCCAATTGCTCATCAGTATGTTCGTGTGGACGTCGATGATCAACAACTGTATCAATAATTCATCGAAGTTTGAGTCGACGGTTCACTATGAACCTTCTGTCATCAATGATTATTTGCTGTATTCCTTATCCTTTATCTTTTTGTTTGAATACATGGTCATTGCTTTTGAACATGGCGCTCATTACGCCAACAAAACGCTGTTGGATGATGTGCTAACTGGTGCATTCCTGCTTATTTTCTTGACTTTTAGTTTGAGTAAGTTCGACATAGTTCGTAATTATTGGGCGCCATTAAGATTTTGGGATTGGGAAACTTTTAGAAATACGCATCGGTTAACGCCTTACTATTTTAATGTTCGTGAAATTCTCGACAAGACCATTGAAATCAATATTTTCAGAGGTGATAGTGTTTTGAAAGAGCAAATGCCTATGAAAGGAAAAATCATTTCCAGAGAATTGATTTCATGGGAAAAAGATTGGTATTTGGTTCACTTGGATAAACCTGTGAAAATTGCCTGGAAAGAATACGATCATGTATTGGTAAAGACAAAAACAAACTCAGAGGTTCTTCTCTCAAAAGACAATCAGGTCATACAATTGAGGATGGTAGGTGATTTGAATGATTTGAAGAGACACAAAAAAGTGAAAGGAGATTTCCTTTTGGTGGATTATGCTTTGATTAATGTGTTGCAGGTGTAACAAAAGCAAAGAATTGCTTTAGTAAATTAAAAGCCCCAACTTATTTATTACTTTTGATTGATGCAGCAAAACCACCTTTCCGATAGCGATAAACTTTTACTTGATCAGGGAAAAAAACTTCCTGTTATGGAAGAATTTTATACCATTCAGGGAGAAGGTTATAATTCAGGAAAACCTGCCTACTTCATTAGAGTAGGAGGTTGTGATGTCGGTTGTCACTGGTGTGATGTAAAGGAATCTTGGGATCCATCGTTGCATCCATTGAAAAGTGTGGATGAAGTAGTGGAAGCCGCTTTGCATTTTCCAGCTAAAGATGTGGTGATCACTGGTGGGGAGCCATCGCTGTACAATCTGGATTATCTGTGTGCATTGCTTACCGAAAAAGGAAAAAGGGTTTTCGTTGAAACCTCAGGCGCTTATCCATTGAGCGGTAAATGGCATTGGATTTGCCTCTCTCCAAAGAAAACAGCTCCACCGATGCCCGAAATTTACAGCAAAGCCCATGAGATAAAAGTGATTGTTTTCAATCAGAACGATTTCCTTTGGGCAGAAGAACACGCGGCAAAAGCCAACGCTGATTGTAAATTATACCTGCAGCCAGAGTGGAGCAAGATCAAAGAAATGTTGCCGAAAATTATTGATTATGTGCAGCAAAATCCAAAATGGAACATATCGCTGCAAACCCATAAATACATGGGGATACCATAAATCATAAAAACTATGAGAATTATTGTTACCTTGTTTTTTCTGTGTTTTTCAACCGTATTGTTGGCGCAGCAGAAGTACACTTCCAAATCAAATAAAGCGATTAAGGAGCTGGAAAGTGCTGTGCAGTTTTTACAATCGGAGAATAAAAAAGAGGCGCTCGCCGCTGCCAATAAATCGATTGAAAAAGATCCTGCGTTTTACGAGGCTTACTCGTTAAGAGCTAATATTTATGCGGATTCCGGATTGTTTAAATTGGCTATTGCCGATTTTGAAACGGCACTTAAAATCAATCCTGAAATCTTTCCTCCCGATTATTTGAATTTAGGCCGACTTTATTTTAAGACTCAGGATTACGACAAAGCAAAAGTGATTTTACAAAAATACATCGGCACTTTTTCTCCACCTGATAAAAATAAAAATCAGGCCGAAAAAATCATCAAAAGTTGCGATTTCGCTAAGGAAGCAGTGAAACATCCTGTTCCTTTTAATCCGGTGAATATGGGGCCAAATGTAAATTCGATTCATAAGGATTACAACCCTTTCGTTTCAGTTGATGGAGAAACTTTTGTTGTTACGCGAACCATTCCTGATGGTCGATCCTTATCCCCAACAAAAATGCAAGAAGATTTTTTTATTTCTTATAAGGATGGAAAAAACTGGACACCCTCAATAAACATGGGACAACCAATTAATTCGATTGTAAATGAAGGAGCAATGACACTTTCTTCTGATGGGAGGACCATGGTTTTTACTATTTGTGAGGTATTTGATGATTATGGTGAAGGAAGGCAAGGGATGGGTAGCTGTGATTTATTCGTTAGTCAAAAAATAGGAGTGAACCGTTGGTCGAAACCGCGTAATCTTGGTCCGAAGATAAATAGCAGAACATACGATACTCAACCTTCTCTTTCCTCTGACGGCAAGTCCATTTATTTTGCAAGTACCCGAGCGGGCGGACAAGGTGAATCGGATTTGTGGGTGATTCATATTACTGATCAGGGATTTACAAACCCAGAAAATTTAGGGCCGAAGATAAATTCTTCTGGTCAAGAAGATGGTGTTTTCATTCATCCTGATAATCAAACTTTATATTTTGCATCCAATGGACTTACCGGCATGGGCGGTCGCGATTTATTCATGTGTAAACGAAAAGCCGATGGAACATGGGGAGATCCTGTTAACCTTGGTTATCCCCTAAATACGAGCGACGATGAAAGAACTTTATTCATCGATGCAAAAGGTGATTTGGCCTATTTTGCTTCCGACAGAGAAGGTGGAGTGGGAGATTTAGATATCTACTGTTTCAAATTGCCTGAATCGGCAAAACCTACTCCTGTCACTTACATGAAAGGAATTGTATACGACGAGAAAACTAAAAAGCCTTTGGGTGCGGCTTTTGAACTCATCGACTTAGAAACAGGAAAACAAGTGGTGGAGTCGTTTTCCGATGCAAAAGATGGAAGTTTCCTCGTTTGCTTGCCTGTTGGAAAAAATTATGCACTCAAGGTTTCCTGTGAAGGAGGCTATTTATTTTATTCAGAAAATTTTGAGCTGACCAATCCTAAAAAAGGGGAAGATGCTTTCCGCAAGGACGTACCAATGAAGAAAATCGGTCCGGGAGAAAAAGTTATTTTAAAGAACGTTTTCTTCGCCACCGATTCATATGAATTGAAACCAGAGTCCAAAACTGAGCTGGACAATCTCGTTACTTTCTTGAACAAAAACGCTACAATGAAAATTGAATTGGGCGGACATACTGATAACCAAGGCGCCAAAGCGCACAACAAAACTTTGTCGCAAAACAGAGCCAATGCAGTGAAAGATTACTTAATAAAACATGGCATTGCTGCGGATAGGTTGACTGCAAAAGGATATGCTGATGAAGTGCCGGTGGATAGTAATGGTACTGAAAGCGGAAGAGCGAATAATAGGAGGACGGAGTTTATGGTGGTGCAGTAAATCCCTCTGCCTGCGCACAGAATTCCTTCGCGCCTCCCTTTTTTCAAAGGGAGAAGTACATACCGGGAAAACCATTATTTAAGTATGGATGAGTGTGCTCATCTCCCTTTGAAAAAAGGGAGGTGCGAAGGAATTCTGTGCGCAGGCAGAGGGATTTTAAAACCTATACTTATTATTCCACAACTTCTCTAACATCGCCTTCAACTCCAATTCTCTCTTGTTATTCCCCATTTGAACCAAGTTAGTTCCTTTGATTTCTTCGGGTAAAAACTCCTGAAATGAGAAGTTGTTTTCGAACGAATGGCTGTATTGGTAGTTTTTACCGTAGCCCATCTCCTTCATTAATTTAGTTTGCGCGCTACGCAAATCAAGAGGCACAGGCAAATTCCCAGTGTCTCTTACCAATTGTTGAGCGGTATTGATGGCCTGGTAAGCTGAGTTACTTTTTGGCGATGAAGCTAAATAAATGGTGCATTGCGATAAAATGATTCTGCATTCGGGATGACCAATTACGCTCACCGACTGAAAGCAACTTTGAGCCAGCATCAAGGCATTCGGATTGGCATTGCCAATGTCTTCCGATGCTAAAATCAATAATCTTCGGGCAATGAATTCGGGATTTTCTCCGCCCTCAATCATTCTGGCGAGATAGTAAACCGCCGCATTGGGATCACTGCCGCGAATGGATTTAATAAAGGCCGAAATTATGTCGTAGTGTTGCTCTCCGCTTTTATCATACATTGTTGGATTGAGCTTAATTTGCTCTTTCACCAAGGCGTTGTTAATGATGATTTTTTCGTTCGGATTGGAATTCACTAACAGTTCAAAATTATTGAGCAAGCGCCTTGCATCACCACCGCTCATTTGCAGCAATGATTCGGTTTCGGCCAATTCAATGTCTTTTTGTTTTAAAATTTCATCGTCTTTTAAAGCTTTGTTCAGTAAAGAAAGCAATTCCTCATCGGAATGTGGTTTTAAAACATATACTTGTGATCTCGACAAAAGTGCTGAAATGACCTCGAATGATGGGTTTTCAGTGGTGGCGCCAATCAAGGTAATGGTTCCTTTTTCAACTGCTCCTAACAATGAATCTTGCTGAGATTTGCTGAAACGATGAATCTCATCAATGAACATTATCGGATTGCGTCCTTTGCTGAAAAGGTTTTGCTCCTTCGCTTTGTCAATGACTTCACGGATGTCTTTTACACCTGAATTGATAGCGCTGAGTGTGAAAATCGGTCGCTTTGTTTCTTCGGCGATGATTTGAGCCAATGTTGTTTTGCCAACTCCGGGTGGTCCCCATAAAATTATGGAAGGAATAAATCCCGATCGGATAGCGGCTGTCAACGCACCATTAGGTCCCACCAAATGCTCTTGTCCGAAATAATCGGCCAGCCTTCTCGGGCGCATTCTTTCGGCCAATGGAGTATTTGAAAGTTGAGAGTTCAAGGTTTTTCAAAAATAAGAAACTATAAACTATTTTTTACATAAATTTGGCCTCGAAAAAAATTAATCAATGACTAAGATAAAATTCGGTACCGACGGCTGGAGAGCCATAATAGCAAAGGAATTTACAGTTGACAATGTTGCTCGTGTTACAAAGGCAGTTGAGCTGTGGTTGAAACAAGTGAAAAAAGAGCAGAAGGGTGTGGTGATTGGCTACGATTGTCGCTTCGGCGGGAAATTGTTTGCTGAAACAGTTGCTAAAGTGCTAGGGAAAGAAGGAATCAAAGTTTATTTGAGCGATAGAATTGTAACCACACCAATGGTGTCGTTAGGTACTTTAGAGTTAGGAGCTGCATTGGGCGTGGTGATTACAGCTAGTCACAATCCTCCCGATTATAACGGTTATAAATTGAAAGGTGAATTTGGCGGACCATTACTTTCTCACAATGTTGATGAAGTTGAAGCCTTGATTCCTGATGCTCACGGATACGACTTGGAAGCTATTTCTCTCGATGATCTTAAAAAACAAGGTTTGCTGAAAGAGGTGGATCTGGAAGAAATGTACATCAAAAAGGTAGAAGCAAACTTTGATTTGGATTTGATTAAAAAATGCGGACTCAATTTCGCTTATGATGCGATGTATGGCGCGGGACAATTTGTAATGCGCAGATTATTGCCCGATATTACTTTGCTGCACTGCGATTACAATCCGGGTTTTGATGGAACTGCTCCTGAGCCCATCCACAGAAACTTATTGGAGTTTTCCGAAATGATAAAATTGTCGGGTGACATTGATTGTGGATTAGCTACTGACGGCGATGCCGACAGATTAGGTTTTTACAACAGCAAAGGAGAGTTTGTGGATTCGCACCACATCATTTTGTTGCTCATTACCTATCTCAAAAAATACAAAAAAATGGACGGAAAAGTGGTGATCGCTTTTTCTGTTTCTGATAGAATTAAAAAATTATGTAAACACCTCGGACTGGAGGTGGTGACTACTAAAATCGGCTTCAAATATGTTTGCGATCATTTGATCAACGAAGATGTTTTGTTGGGCGGTGAAGAGTCGGGTGGAGTGGCCATCAAAGGTCACATCCCTGAAAGAGATGGTGTTTGGATGGGCTTAACCATTTGGGAATACATGGCGAAAACTGGAAAATCTTTGGATAGCCTTGTTCAAGAAGTATACGAAATTGTTGGTGCCTTTGCCTTCGAAAGAATTGATTTACATCTTACAGAGGCTTTGAAACAAAAGGTGATGGAAAACTGCAAAAATGGTTCTTACACTGAATTTGCGGGTAGAAAAATTACTCGTTTGGAATCTATCGACGGCTATAAGTTTTTCTTTGGTGATGATGAATGGTTGATGATTCGTCCTTCTGGAACGGAGCCTGTTTTAAGAACTTATTGTGAATCATCTTCTAGTAAAGAAGCATTTTCATTGTTGGAGAAATCACATAAACTTTTATTGAATTAATATGCGCTTGGCGTGGCTGCTGATATTTACTAGCATCATACAATTATCAGCTGCTGCGCAAAACGATTCCTCTTTTCGAAAAAGACAAGCCCTTAATTTTTTTCAACCTTCTCCTGACTTCAATAAACAACGGCTAGCTATTGTTGTTGGCACTGAAGCAGTAGGTGCTATCGGCTCTCTGGTAATTTTGGATCAGTTGTGGTACGCCAATTATCCGCATTCAGCATTTCATTTATTTAATGATAATGATGAATGGCTAGGGATGGATAAATTTGGTCATTCTCAAACGGGATACAGCGTAGGACAAAGTGGTTACAAGGCTTTGCGATGGGCGGGAGTAAATGAAAAAAAATCATTATTGTGGGGTGGAACTCTCGGATTTATGTACCTCACAGTGATTGAAGTGATGGATGGATTATCAGCGCAATGGGGTTTTTCACCTGGCGACTTTGTGGCCGATGCTGGTGGTGCCGCACTTTTTATTGGAGAACAATTGTTGTGGAAAGAACAGCGCATCGCTTATAAATGGTCGTTCATGCCTTCGCCTTATGCGCAATACCGTCCGAATTTATTGGGTAAAGATTTATCGCAACAATGGTTGAAAGATTACAACGGTCAAACGTATTGGTTCTCCGTTAACATCGCTTCATTTTTACCTGAAACCAAAAAATTCCCCCAATGGCTGAATTTGGCGATAGGTTATGGGGCAGACGGTATGACAGGTGGATCCAGCAATCCGACAATTGTTAATGGAAAAACTATTCCCACTTTTGAAAGACGCAGTCAGTATTATCTATCATTGGATTTTGATTTAACTAAAATCAAAACAAAGCACAGGTTCCTTAAAACAGTTTTCAATACATTCGGATTTTTGAAAATTCCTGCACCAACAGTGGAGTTCACACCAGGTAAGGGCACCTATTTTCATTGGCTGTATTTCTAGATTAAATAATCATTAAGCAGCTTTTGAATTGCGTTTTCTCATTGTTTCCATCGGAAAGATTATATAATCTTGTGTAACTTTGAACGGAACTAAGTGTTTCACTGTAGTTTTCAATAAAGTCTACTTGCTAAGCTCAGTGTTTTTTTGGGATTGCCTTGTGAGTTTTATTAAAACTAAAAAGGCATGGTGTTTAGTAAGTAATGTTTATTTAATTATGCAAAGTATGAAAAGTTTATTGTTGATTGTAGTAACGTTTATGTTGGTTTTTGCTTCCGCTTGCAGTGCCTCCAGAGAATCGGATACTTCTAAAAAAGCCAGAAGAGTGATCACGGATTGTGCGACTTTCCAATAGATAAAATTCGTTTTTTATCTACCTTTAAAAAATGAAGTCTTTTCATTTTTTAAGCATCATCACTTCGGTAATATTTTGTACTTCATGTATCAAAGACAAACCTCCTGTTGACAACAGTAAAGTAGATACTTCTTCTTCCGGCGTTTACATCACCAACGAAGGAACTTTTCAATTTGGAAATGCATCAGTGAGTTATTACAATGTTGCCGACAATGCCGTTCAGGAAGATTTGTTCAAACCAGCCAATAACAGGGATTTGGGGGATGTTGCACAGTCGATGTGTATTTACAACAACAAAATTTATATCGTCGTTAATAATTCCGGAAAGATAGAAGTAGTAGATTCAAAAACATTTTTGTCGCAAGGAACCATCACCGGACTCACTTCACCTCGTTATTTTGTGCCTGTAAGTGATAGCAAGGCTTATGTGAGCGATTTCAAATCCGACAAAATTTCCATCATTAATTTATCCAACAATACTGTTTCAGGAAATATTTCTTGTACCGGCTGGACGGAGGAAATGATTTTCTCTAGCGGAAAAGTATTTGTCACCAATCAAAGAAGAAATAAGTTATATGTGATCAATACTAGTGCTGATGCAATTACTGATAGTATTGTTGTGGGGTATGGTTCCAATTCTATCAAGGAAGATAAAAATGGCAAATTATGGGTGCTTTGTGGAGGAGATGATAATTTAAAAATTGCAGCAAGTCTGCACTGCCTGAACCCTTTGAATTTGCAGGTTGAACAATCATTTTCTATCATTTCAGGAAGTCCCTGGCGCTTAAAAACGAATGGAAGTAAAGACACTTTGTATTTCTTAAACAATGGTGTTTTTATGATGCCGATAACTGGTGCTTTACCTTCTCAGAGCTTTATTCCTGCTGGAAATAAAAGTTTTTACGGATTGGGAGTTGATCCAGTATCGGGAGTTATTTATGTGGCCGATGCAATGGATTACGTTCAAAAATCTACTGTTTACAGATATAAATCTGATGGCACATTAATCTCTTCGTTCAAATCGGGAATAACTTCCGGCGATTTTTATTTTAAACCATGAAAAAGAAAGCTGTTTTTTGTTGGAGTGGAGGCAAGGATTCTTCCTACTGCTTGCATAAAGTTTTAGAGGAAGGTGAATATGAAGTGTGTTATTTACTTACTACTATTTCCGGACAGTTTAATCGTATTTCAATGCATGGTGTTCGTGAAGAATTATTGCAAAAACAAGTAGCTGAAATTGGTATTCCATTGCTGAAAGTAACAGTGTCGCAAGGCACCAACGATGACTATGAAAAGCAAATGGAAGCTGTTTTACTTCAAGCTAAATCAGAAGGCATTGAGCATGTAATATTCGGTGATATTTTCCTGGAAGATTTGCGAGTTTACCGCGAGGATAATCTTGCAAAGGTTGGAATGACGGGCGTATTTCCCTTGTGGAAAATGGACACCAAAAAGCTTGTTGATGATTTTATTAATAAAGGATTTAAAACCATCACCTGCTGCATTAACGATGAACATTTGGATGAAACATGGGTGGGGAAAAATATTGATGCTGCGTTTGTAAGGGATTTGCCCGCTGCAGTTGACGCTTGCGGCGAAAATGGCGAGTTTCATACCTTTTGTTATGCAGGACCGATTTTTAAAAATGATATTTCCTTTGAAATAGGTGAAAAAGTATACCGACCATTGGTGATCACAACTGACGACGTTTGTGCTGTTCCAGCCTCTAAAACAAAGGGATTCTGGTTTTGCGATCTGTTATTGAAAGGGAATTAAACAAAAAAACATCCGTGGGTTAAGCGGATGTTTTTAATTTTTTGGACCAAGCCTCCAGTGCTTAACTGTAAACAGCGTTTTTTTGTGGCCGGGTATCCAATGTGTTTCTATATACAAGACCAACAAAAAAGCGTTTCGTTGCCTGGAAAAGAGAAAGAAATTCTTAATGATTTGTTATTTTTCCGATTTCAAACTTATTCTTCATGAATTATTCAATAGAAAACAATTGGGTTAAAGTCTCGGTAAAGTCTAAAGGAGCGGAGCTTTCATCCTATTTCAACAAACAAAATCAAACAGAATATATATGGCAGGCCGATCCTAAATTCTGGGGCAAACATACGCCTATGCTTTTTCCGGTGATTGGTATGGTTTTCAACAATACCATTACTGTGGAAGGCAAGAAGTATCCGATGGTAAAGCATGGTTTTGCCCGCGACATGGAATTTGAATTCCGCAATCAAAGCGCCGATTCACTTGAATTCGCTTTAGTTTCTAGTGCGCAAACAAAATTGTCTTTTCCATTTGAGTTTGAATTATTGGTGAAATATGAGTTGAACGGTGCGGTTTTAAGTACAAACTTCATCGTGAAAAACAAAAACAAGTCGACAATGTTTTTCTCTATTGGTGGTCATCCGGCATTCAATTGTCCGATTGAAAAGGGCGATGTTTTGGAAAACTGCTTTATAGAATTCGCTTCCGAAGAAAGAGATGATAAAGTATTGATCAATTCTGATGGTTTTAGAAACGGAAAAGTGGTGAAGGACTACTTAAATGGCAAAACGATTCAGTTGACAAACGATATTTTTAAAGACGATGCCCTGATTTTCCTAAACGTGAAATCTCAAGAACTGGCAATTAAATCGAAAAGCAATAAAAAATCGTTGAAATTTTCTCATCGCGGATTTCCACATTTGGGCATTTGGGCACCTGTTGGAGCACCCTTTGTTTGTTTGGAACCATGGCATGGCGTATGCGACAGCGTTGGTTATACCGGCGAGTTGAACGACCCATCTAATTCTTATATTTGAAGGATGTCCGACGATAAATTTGCATATCTCCGAAAACAGCTGGAAACCGAATTTTCTTTTCCTCTGAAATATATGTTTAAGTTCATTGTTCCCCATGAAAAAGTGGAGGAAGTAAAGCCTCTGTTTGAGTCGGGAGTAATGCAGGAAAGGCTTTCCAGTACTGGGAAGTACAAAAGCATTACCATCACCATGATCGTTTTATCTCCGGACGATGTCATTGATAAATATAAATCGGTTGCTCACATAGAAGGTATTGTTGCGTTATGATCGTTTGGCAAGGTAAATTAGAGAAAATGCCCGTTGAGCTTCAGTCTCCGGTGAAATATTTTTTGGATTACGGTGAATCGAAAATCTGTATCAATAATTTTATAGGGAAAAATATCCGACTCACTTTTTCCAATGAAATTCGTTGTATCGCCTGTGATAAAAAGACGAATAAGAGTTTCGGACAAGGATTTTGTTATCCTTGTTTTTTGAATTCTCCACGAAATTCGGAGTGCATCGTTCGTCCGGAATTATGCATGGCTCACGAGCATCAAGGCAGAGATCCACAATGGGAGGAAGAAAATCACAATGTTTCGCATTGTGTTTATTTAGCGCAAACCAACGATGTTAAAGTAGGAGTAACCCGTTCATCTAACACTCATAGTCGCTGGATTGATCAAGGAGCACGCAAAACAATAAAATTGGCTGTTGTTCCTTATCGCCAATTGGCGGGACTTATAGAGATTGAACTCAAACAATACATTTCCGATAAAACCAATTGGACCCGAATGTTGAAGGATGAAAGGGGAGAAGAAGTGGATTTAGTTGAATTGAAAAAAAGTTTGATTGATAAATTACCCGACAACTTAAAGGCTTACGCCGATAAGGATAACACCATCACTGAAATTGTTTATCCTGTTGAAAATTATCCCGACAAAGTAAAGAGTGTTGGTTTTGATAAAGAAACAATGGTAGAAGGGAAACTCGTTGGTATTCGTGGACAATACCTCATGTTTACCAATGGCAACGTGATCAATCTTCGTAAACATACTGGATATATGATTTCGTTTGAAGTGCTGGATGAAAAGTTTGCGGAGGAAGTGATACAGGGTGTGTTGTTTTGAAAACAAAATTACAAATACAACAAGAACTTGAGGATTCATTAAATATTGAAACTCCTCTTACAGATGACACTGCTTCGCAAAGTTTAGCGCAGCGTAACTTTGCGAAATAACGAGCCTACTTGGAAGTTTTCAACTTCCTTCTTCCGAAAATTTGATATTAAGAGGAGAAGCGCAGCTTCTGTCTTCAATATGTTCCTCTTCGAGGAAAGAAGCTGAAAGCTTCTAAGTCCATTCGTGAAATCACCAAGTTCGCTGCGCTAAACTTGGTGAAGCGAAGGGGTGAGAATTTACTCCTTCACCACATTCAACGTTTGCACAACTCCATTATCATTGTACACTATTACATGATAAATCCCAGCTGCAAATTCATCTCCGAAATTGCTGTTTCCATTGAGATTGAACTCCGTCATTACTCTGCCTAGGTTATCAATCACTTTAACTTTAGCATTCAAAGCAGATTGAATATTGAAAGTAGAGTTGGACGGATTTGGATAAAGAGCGATTTGATTTTTTGCAATCGTTTCAACTCCTGTAGTGATACATTTATAGCTGTTGGCATCTACAATGGCCTGCACTGGAGTGCGCGCGCAAGTTGAACCTCCTTGCACTTTAATATCAAACATTGCTGGAAAGGAAGCGGCTTTATCATCGCGAGTGTCATCAGTAATGTCCATCACGCCCGAAGCATCCATTGTGCTAAAGTTGGCACCACTATCAAACCAAACCAAAGGATCTCCTGCACTTGGCGTTAATTCATAGCTTCCAGCAGCAGGGATAGCAATTGGAGTAGCGAAATTAAGCGTGTAGTAAGTATTGAACGGTGCTGCGCTTTGCACACCTGTGCAAGCAACCGGCGTGGAAGAGTAGGTTCCAATGGTGCTGCCACTTTGTTTCAAAGTAAACGTAACCGATACATTACTTCCACTGCAGCTGTATACAAAAGGCAATACTTTCATTTGCGTAATGGTAAATGCTTTTGCAGCGGTAAATCGGATGCCAACAATTCCTGCATTTACTGGATTTGTGAGGGGGTTGCTGGAAGAAGACGGACCAGCAGTAGCCGATACCGATCCTGCATCCTGCACATAATAGGTAGTGTTGGTAGAAATTGTTGGAGAATAAGATGTTCCCGTTGCTAATTTTGTACCGTTTGTAGCTACAGTGTACCATTCGTAAGGTCCGCCAGATCCTGTAATTCCAAGGTTGACCTGACTGCCACTGCTACAAGCGGTATCGTTTATTGCTGTTGGCAAAGAAGATGTGATCACTACATCATCATACACTGATGTACAACCCGATGCACTTGCAATACCACGGTAAGTTCCTGCTGTGTAAACGGTGTAAGTTTGCGCAACAGCTCCATTAATTATCGCTCCATCTTTTTTCCATTGATAAGTAACACCACCTCCAGTAACGCCAATATCAAGAGTTGTAGAAGCTGGATTGCACAAATTAACATCATTTCCCATCGCTACAGCGGCAAGTGTTCCGGTGATGATAACACTACCTTGAGTATTCCATTTCCCTGCAGAATCCAGCACGCATTTGTAAGTTCCTGCACTAGTTACTGTGTAGGTGTTAGCCGATGTTGAAGCATTTACAACCACTACGTTATCTTTATACCACGTGAATGTTTTTTTACCGTCGGTAGCGATGTTAGAGTTCAATACAATATTAGCTACTCCGCATATAGATTGGGTAGAGCCTAATGTTGGCGATTTATGCGCAGAAAATTTATTGGTGTCGACAGGTGCCAAGACTGAATTGATATAAGCTAAAGTTCCCACCAAACAAGCGTTATAATCAATACCACCTTCGGTGTGCTGGTAATTCACTACATTATCAGAGAAAGAACCAGGAGTTCTTGTTCCACCCACCATTCCTCCGAATTGAGTGTTTTTGGCAGGGACAGTCATCAAGGCTTTTGCTGCATCATTAGGGTTGTCGTCTCTCAGATAATAGTTTCTGTGGTGTGGATGACTTGGGTATTTGGAGCCAAATCCAACGATGAAGGATTGGTTGGCTGTGTTTTTTTTTTAAATATAATCGATGTTGTCATAAATATATTTGTTTGGAGTAGCGGAAGTTCCTTTTAATTTTTGCCATAATGCAACTATGAAAGCAGTGTTGGCATTGTAGCGCAGTGGT
>JAPLEZ010000020.1 GCA_026390935.1 Bacteroidota bacterium | reverse complement strand
GTTTCGTACATATCATTCTTCTGCTTCTATGCTGCTCATCCGCTTTCGCACAAGAAAAAGGAGAGGTGAGTGCCTCTGTGAAAGACACCAGCGGAAATCTTATTCAAAACGTTACCATATACGTGAGCGAGCTTCGCGAAGCCTACACCACTGGTGACAGCGGCACTTTTCGTGTTAACCTTCCTGCCAACAGCACCTACACAATAGAGCTCACGCACCCCAATTTTCTTCCTGTTATTAAAAAAGTGAAAGTTTCGGAAGGTGAAAAATTGAAACTTAACTTGATGATGGTACCTCACATATTAACAGTTGATGTCATTAAAATTGAAAAAGAAAAAGCAAGCAAAGGAGAAATCAAAATTAACGCGAAACACCTCAACAACTTTGTTTCTGCTGGAGGTGATGCTACCGATATTATTAAATCTTTGCCTGGAGTAAGCAACAACAATGAACTGAGCAGCCAATACTCAGTACGAGGAGGGAATTTTGACGAAAATTTAATTTACGTCAATGGAATTGAAATCTTCCGACCTTTGTTGGTGCGCGCTGGAGAGCAAGAAGGGCTGAGCTTTGTCAATTCCGACATGGTTGATAATCTCAACTTTTACGCAGGTGGTTTTGAGGCCCGCTTTGGAGATAAAATGTCATCTGTCCTCGACATCACCTATAAAAAACCCGATTCAGCAGCCAGCTCATTCAACCTAAGTTTACTTGGCGTAAGGGCGCACACAGAAGGGAAATTCGCCAATAAAAAAGGAACGTACCTCATGGGCTTTCGTCAGAAATCCAACGCATACCTACTCAACTCTACAGAAACACAGGGAACCTATAAACCAAATTTTCTTGATTTTCAGACTTACGTGACCTACCCCATCAACAAAAAATGGGAAATCTCTTTTATGGGAAACATTGCCCGAAATGAGTTTTTATCTATTCCTGCCAACAGGGAAACACGTTTTGGCGGGATCAACGATGCCTTTCAACTGAAAGTCTTTTTTGAAGGAAAAGAAGACGATATTTTTGAAAGTTATTTTGGTGCCTTCTCCGCAGAATACAAACCCAGCTACCGTTTGAAAATGAAGTTCAACACTTCGGCATTCAACACCAATGAAAAAGTAGGATTTGATATTTTAGGCGCCTACGCGCTAAACTCACTGGAAAATGATTTAGGCAGCACCGATTTCGGGAAAGTAGCTTTTAATCTCGGCGCTGGCTCCTTCCTCAATCATACTAGAAGTCAACTCAACGCCACCATCTACAATGTAGAATGGAACGGAGAATACAAATACGAAAAGGGCGGTTGGCTATGGGGATTAAAATATCAGATAGAGCTGATTGATGCTTCTTACAAAGAATGGCAAAATTTGGATTCCGCAGGATATTCCTTACCCAATAATGGTGAATCTTTAACTTTCCCTGTTCTCATTCAAGCAAAAAACCAATTACAAACGAACAGATACATGGCCTTTCTGCAGCGAAACTGGGCCTTACTCACCAACAAATCAGGACGAGAACTTACTTTATCCACAGGCGTGCGCGCCAACTACTGGGATTACAACCAGCAAGTTGTAGTGAGTCCAAGAGTATTACTCAACTATTTTCCATCCCATAAAGCCAGTGATAGTGTAAAGTTTTCCTACCGTGCTTATGTTGGTGTTTATCAGCAACCTCCATTTTACAAAGAACTCCGAAATCTTGAATTTCAGCTGCAAACAGGTGTTGTGGCACAAACATCAATTCAATACGGACTCGCAATGACCAGTAGTTTCTTTATGTGGAAACGACCGTTCAAACTAACTACCGAAGCGTACTACAAAGACCTGTATAATTTAATTCCTTACGATGTTGATCAGGTACAAATCAACTATTATGGAGCAAACAATTCACATGGATATGCCAGAGGAATTGAAGGCCGTTTAAATGGCGAGTTTGTGAAAGGTTTGGAATCATGGCTCAGTCTCACATACATGAGCACAAAAGAAGACATCACTACCAATTACTATTACCGCTACTTCAACTCACAAGGAGAAGAAATTCACACGGGCTACACTTCCAATAATATAGCAACAGATAGTTTGCGAGTGGATCCGGGACTGATTGCCCGACCAACCGACCAGCGTTTTGCGGCCAATCTTTTCTTTCAAGATGAGATGCCGCGTGTACCAGCTTTGAAACTGCACTTGACTTTAAGTTACGGAACCGGCTACCCATTTGGCGTTCCGGGATCGGTGCAATTCCGCAATGTGCTTCGTATTCCTGACTACCGCAGAGTTGACATCGGTTTCTCTTATGAACTTGTGAAAGACAATCAGCTGCGAAAAGGAAAATCTTTAGTGCCCATACAACCAACCAGCTTCCTGCGTTTCTTTGAAGGACTGATGTTCCGTGCAGAGGTTTTCAATTTACTCGACATTGAAAACACAGTGAGCTATTTCTGGGTGAAGGATGTATCCAACACTCAATATGCAGTACCGAATCATTTAACGAGTCGTTTGATAAATTTTAGGATCTTGGGAAGGTTTTAAAACAAAAACGGCACCTTCTCAGGTGCCGCTTCAGCTATAATAAATTCTTGATTATTTTTTCAAAGAATAAACCGTTAGGTTTTTTGATTTAAATGTAGAGCGTGTCACTTTACTTTCCAACCAAAGTTCAAATAAATGCCCTTCCACCTTGTCCTTGTTTTGAGTAAACAACTTAGGAGCTTGCGCTTTTAAGTTACTTAATACCCATTCCAAAGATTTAACAGGTTCTGTTTCGTCGGAAAGAATGGTAAGCAACGCAGCTTTAACATCATCAGTTTCTTTAACCACCTTTTTGCTGTATTCACGAGCAACAACAGTCAATTGTTCCATGAATTCCTTTCCAGTCATTAAATCTTTGAATCTGATTTTTACCGCACCTTGCTTCTTGTTTTCATCAGTACTTGAAAAAAGATACTTTTTGTCAATTACTCGACAGTACTTCATCCCTGTAGTACTTTCAGCATTTTTAAAGGCCAGAATCCTATTGTTAAGGTACTCGGTCTCCTTAATGATTTTGTTTGCTTCTGTTTGGTTCATGTTTTTTGTAGGTTAAAGTAAAGCCCTCACTTTACTGGTTTCAAAGGTACAAGGAAATTATGTTACGAAGCAAATATTTCTGCTAATATTGCAGAATGATTTCATATACTAAATTATTAATACTCTTTACTTTAGCACTCGCCTCATGCACTGAAAGCCCCGTTATTCAACGCGCTTACTCCTGTAAAAGCACAAAAAAAAACCTGCAAATTGAGGGATATTTTATAGGATTAGAAGAAATGGATCATTTCAATGCGATGGAACTTCGGTATATCGAACACGAACTGGTGGACGACACCAAAGCAAAGGCCAAAATCCTTGGCAGTATTGAAAAAATTGAAGGAAACACCATCCTATTGAAAGGCGACTCCCTTAATTTCTTTTATGCAGTGCTTGAAGAACCTTTAACTTTTAATGATTCCCTCCTCCACCGTCACTGCATTTTACAAGGTAGGGCGCAAATGGAAGATAGCACGAAAGTACCGGCAAGCATAAAACCCTTCTTCAAAAACGCAAAAAGAATCCTTCGCTTTGAAACTCGAGCAGCTATTATTTTGAAATAGATTTCAAATAGCAGAGAATTAGAAAATCATATTCCCTATTTTTGCACAGTGAGTTCCAATACCATTAACATTAACTTCGCCACCAGTTCAAAGCAAGAGATCATCAATCGCTGCCAAGAATGGATCAATGATCCTCAAAAATGGATCAGAGACATCGCATCATTTATGCTGGAGTGGTTTAACGACAGTGAAAGTGTATCCTTAAAAACATCAGGAACAACAGGCGATCCAAAAGAAATAGAAGTTCAAAAAATACGTCTGAGCAACAGTGCATTGATGACTGGAAGTTTTTTCAATTTGCGAGAAAGCACAACTGCCCTGCTTTGTTTGTCCCCAACCTACATTGCCGGAAAAATGATGCTGGTGCGCAGCGCCGTCTTAAAATGGAATCTACATGCTGTTGAACCTTCGGGG
>JAPLEZ010000105.1:8140-24947 GCA_026390935.1 Bacteroidota bacterium | reverse complement strand
AAGGCACTCCAAATAATGATTTGTACGACATTAATATGAAGGAGGTTGATTTTTCTACGTTTACATATAAGGGAGTAATTAATTTTAAGAGTTGGTCTCCTCGGCCAGGAAAGTTATTGGTAGATATATTTGAAATTGAAGGTAGTCCATTCACTTCTATCTATTGTAGTTCATCAGGTTGGGACGGGTTGAGTTTAAATAATGCGCCGGGAGGTATAATTAATTTGCAAAAAATGTTCAATGAAGATCCTGATAATGAAAATTCTAAAATTATGGAAGGCACTCAGGATGGAAGTTGTTTTATAACAATTCCTTCTGCCTTTGGTATAAAAATGACAGCAGCTAATACTCATAGAGTCTGGGTTGCTAATTATACGAATGGAGAGATTACCAAAGCCGAAATGGCAGCTCAGGGATTAAGCACTCCCTTTGATGTTTGTATGGTTCAGCGTTCTAATCAGGAGCATGTAAATATTAGTTTAGATATTAAAGAATTTGTTTTAAAATATCTCGATTCTCTTGACAAATCTCAAGAAATACTTTTGCCTCAAATTCAACATAACGAATATGATTTTGCTAATGAAGAAACTACTGTTGGTTATCGTATTTCTTTGGGTTCACAAGATCCTAATAGGGAAGTAAGTGTTGTTGTGAACTCAGCACAAATCTATACAGCTAATGCTGCTGATTTTATTAGAATGCTTCCCGGATATGAAGTGAAAGCAGGAGCGGAACATCATGCTTATATTTCCGCGGTACAATCATCATGCTATGTCATTCCTGATCCAAATGCAGCATTGTACGGACCTATTGTTTCCGATTCACAAAATTTTAATGTAAGTTCTCATTCAACTATTAACAATGCAACAGGTTATGAAACTCATCAACAAAGTAGTGAAATGATTACTTCTGTTGAAGGAGGCTTAAGTTACAACACCTATCTTTTTCCCAATCCTACTCAGGATTTAGTGACTATCAATGTTAATCCTGCCAAAATTAAAAATGCTCAAATTACGGTTTCCGACGTAACCGGAAATGTAATTATGTATAAGGAAATTACGCAGGAAAAAACAAGTGTTGATCTTAATGGATACAGCAGTGGGATTTATTTGTTTAAAATCACTGATAGTGATGGTACAAAAACATTCAAGATTGTTAAAACCCAGTAATTTTTAGTTGAGGCAGACCTTGCATTTGATAAAATGCAAGGTCTGCTATTAGTAGTAAGATTAGTTAAAATGGTTGATGGTTGTGGTGATTAGTAAGAAAGTTGATATATTTTTTTGACTTTTAAAAAGATTATACCTTAATTTACATCGCGCAACTACTATTACTAATTTTAAAACTACTAAAAATGAAAAGAATTTTACTTTCAATTTTTGCTATTGCATCTATTGGAGCAAGTGCTCAAGACATGATCAAAGCAACTGGTTTCAATGAAGATTTTACAACAACAGGCCCAACTACAGACGGAACTTATTCCATTTACTGGTGGGGTAAAGAAGCAGTAGGTCAAAGTGCTGATTGCGATCTTATGGCAGGTGCTGAAAAAACTAAATGCGAGGCTTTTGGTACTACGCGAACAAGATCAGGTAATGGAACTTTACAATTGTCTGTTACGCAAGGTGTAGATGGATGGTCTCCAATTGGCTTTTCTTTAGGAAATGGAGATAATTCACAATTCATTAATATATCTAGTGGACAAGCTGCAGGTAAAGTTGAAGTGTCTTTGAAAAACGAAGGAGCTTCTGACATTGAAGTATACTTTACATTTACAAGTAACAATGACAAAGCAAAAATCGCTTCAGGTTTAGCAGACGCAACTAAATTTGGTGGTGTTGTAGCTGCTGGTGCAACTTACACTACATCTTATGATCTTTCTGCTGCTAAAAGAGTAGTTTGGCTTGGTGCTGTAAATTCTGCAAACTGTACAGGTACAATGGTTGGTGACAACTGTGTTACTGACGCCGGTTTCTCTACATCTGCTTTAAGTGGTGTTGAGTTCTCAATAAATGGTGCTGGTGCTTCAATTAACAATGTTTGGCAACAACCTGCCATCACGAATCTACCAGTTGCTGTTTATTACATAAGAGGTGGTGCAACTGCAGTAGGTATTTCTGACGTTACTTCTACATCCAACCTAAACATTTTCCCATCTCCAGCGAACGACGTTGTTAACGTTAACTTCGAAGCGAAAGAAAATGTAACAGTTTCTATCACTGATATTACTGGAAGAGTTATGTTGACTCAAAATGTTAATGCGGGAACTCAAGCGTTGAAATTCAATGTGTCTACTTTCTCTGAAGGTATGTACTTTGTAAACATTGCTGGTGCTTCTGGATCACATACAGAAAAATTGATGGTGAAATAATTCACTCTGAAATAAAGCAAAGCCCTCTTCTGAAAAGAAGGGGGCTTTTTGTTTTCATGCTCATTTCAATTCAAAAGTGTATTACAGAGTGATAGCATTTAACAAATTGATTGCAAGCTGGTAAATAATTACACTCTAGCATAGAGGATTTTTTTCAACTATTATTCAAAATTCACAAGATAATCCTTCGAGTAATCGGGACAAGGTTGCGTAATGAATATTTCTTTAGAAACCTGTTTAAAGATCGCATTGTTTTTAATAACAATAAAGTTGAATGTATGAACTTGATTCGGTACCAAATAAAATTTACATTGTCCATAAAGTGGGCCTGCATGAATAATACTGTCATTGTTATTTCCAGATCTCACGATAATGGTATCTGTTTTGAACTCTTCCCAAATACTACTTGGAACTACAAATTCAACATTTTTTTTTCTTGTAAGATATAAAGTTGTGTTTTCGTGTTTTGATATTGCTCTATTATTTTCATCTTGTAATTCAAAAGAATAATTAATACTATCGCAGAGTAATGAAGTTCTACCGACGGAAAGAGGCTGACCAACATCACTACTTTCAATTTTAAACGAAAAGTATCCATTGTCGTCTGAAGTTGCAAAATATTTCCCTGAAACCCATCCACTACCATCACTGCACCCCAATCCCCCAAAACAAGTTGCTGGTCCTGTTGCTTTTTGAAATACATTAAAGTAAATCGTGTGATTTTTTATCGGTTGATTAGTTTCTACAAAGATCAACCGTCCCTCAATCCATCTTTTATTTTGTTCTTTGGAGCAAGAAGAAAATATGACTAAAAGGAATAGAAAAAGCAAGCTTTTTTTCATGTTGTGTGAATTTAAAATATAAAACATTTATTTAGTGACTTATTATCGTTGCAATACTATCGCTAATGTTAAGTCTAAAACAATTGATTTTTTGTAAACGTAAAAGCTGAGTTGCGATTTTTGCAAAACAGGTTTTGTCATAGAAACAAAATTAGCGTTAATGTATTTTAAACACTAACTAGTTGTTTGAAATAATGTCCTCTATAGATTAAGTAATTTAGCAGCTACAACAATCGTGGTATGTCCTCGTAACTCATGAACTCAAAATATCGATGAAAACGTTTTTCGTTGATAACTCCTTAAATTCCTTTTTTTGTAATTTTTAATTTAAATGTATATTCACGCAAAAATTAGTGTGATTTTAATCATTTAACCAAACAAACATGAGTTCTGAAACATCAAGTACCAAGTGGGGTCAATTTCTACCCTTAGTATCCGTATTCTTCTTCTGGGGATTTGTTGCTGCAAGTAATGACATCTTAATTCCAGTTTTTATTAAAGCATTTAATTTAAGTCATTTTCAAGGTCAGTTGGTTGCCTTTGCTTTCTATGTTGCTTATTTTGTTGGAGCTTTACTATATATCTTAGTTTCTCTTATAATGAAAGGAGATCCAATTAATAAAATAGGGTATAAGAACGGTTTGGCTTTGGGTTTAACTATTTCGGCTTTAGGGACATTGTTATTTTATCCTGCTGCAAATACGGGCTCATTTACGTTAATGTTGTCGGGTCTGTTTATTGTGGCTTTGGGATTTTCTTTGCAGCAAACCGTTGCCAATCCATTGGCAATCGCTTTGGGAACAAGAAGCACTGCGTCACAACGATTAACTCTTGCGGGTGGTATTAACAATTTGGGAACTACAATTGGGCCGCTTATAGTAACTTTTGCAATTTTCGGAGGATTAGGTGGAAAGAATGAAGCGAGTATTGAAAGTGTAAAAATTCCTTATTTGGTCTTAGGAGCAGCATTTTTGCTTGTTGCTGTTTTGTTGAAGTTTTCATCTCTACCTGATAAACCTGCATCAGAGGAGGAAGAGGTTAAAGTTGAAGGAGCGATTTCAAAAAAACATGCGATATATTATCCTCAGCTTGCGTTGGGTATGATTGCGATATTTGTATATGTAGGTGTTGAAGTCGCTACCGCAAGTAATTTACCGTCATATATGGAAACTATAGGGTTTTCAACTCAGGCTGTTACACCTTTCGTTTCATTGTATTGGGCGAGTTTGATGATTGGTCGCTGGACTGGTGCTGTGGAGGCTTTCGGTTTGAAGGAAAGTACTCAAAAAATCGTGAAATTGATTGCTCCGTATTTGGCTTTTGGAGTTTTTCTTTTTGCAAGTAAATTATTTGGTTATGAATTAGCTGATTTTTATGTGTATGCAATTGTGATTCTAGTGTTGATTGCTGCAGATATTGCTAGTAAGGGTAATCCGGCTAGAATGCTATTGATCTTTTCTTTGTTAGGCATTACAGCTCTTCTTGTAGGGATATTTACTGAAGGTTTGGTAAGTAGCTTTGCATTTATTAGTGTTGGTTTATTCTGTAGCACATTATGGCCTTGTATTTTCACAGTGGCCGTAAGTGGGTTGGGGGATAAAACAGCTCAGGGAAGTAATCTTTTAATTATGATGATATTAGGAGGTGCGTTAATTCCACCGCTTCAAGGTCTTATAGCTGATAAAATTGATATTAAAATCAGTTATTTTGTTGGAGTAATATGTTTTGCTTACTTGGCGTTTTATGCGTGGAAAGTAGCGAAAATACTTACAAAACAAGGTATCAACTTCGATAAAAAAATAGGAGGAGGGCACTAAAAAAATCTTCTTTATAAAAAGATAAACCCCACAAGAAATTGTGGGGTTTATCTTTTTGCGGATACATGATTGGTTCTCAGGGAGTGTAATTTCAGATTTTCAATCTGAAATCATTTTAAAGGCATTTTTAATGCCCAGTCAATTGCGATTAAAAATCGCTTTAAGTTTTGTTTCAGATTAAAAATCTGAAACTACAGATTGTGAAATATTCCCAGATGACGTTAAGAACATAAAATTCTCTATTTTTACCTCATGGGCGAAACAGTAGTAAAACCTTACAGCAACGAAAACGGTTCAAAGAAGGAACAAGTAGCAACGATGTTCAACAACATTGCGGGGAGATATGATTTTTTAAATCATTTCCTGTCGCTAGGGATTGATGTTCTTTGGAGAAAGAAAGCGATTCGTTTGCTGAAAGATGGCCAACCAAAAATTATTTTGGATATCGCCACAGGAACTGGTGATTTTGCATTAGAGGCCTTGAGTTTGAATCCTGATAAAATTACTGGGGTTGACATTTCAGAAGGCATGGTGGAAGTAGGTAAGGTAAAAATCAAAAAGAAAAAACTGGATCATAAAATTGAGCTATTGTCGGGAGATTCTGAGAATTTACCCTTTGCAGACAATACTTTTGATGCCATTACCGTTGGATTTGGTGTGCGTAATTTTGAAAATTTGAAAAAAGGTCTTTCCGAAATGAACCGTGTGTTAAAGCCAGGAGGAAAGGTAGCCGTATTGGAATTTTCAAAACCAATAGGCTTTCCAGTGAAACAATTGTATAATTTTTATTTCAAGAGAATAACTCCAATGATTGGAAAACTAGTATCGAAAGATGCCTCTGCTTATACTTATTTACCTGAGTCGGTGCAAGCTTTTCCAGATGGTGAAGATTTTACAGCGATATTGAAAGAAGTGGGTTTTCAAAACGCAAGCATTCATTCGTTAACCTTTGGTATAGCAACCATTTACATTGCTCAAAAATAAGTTGACTAAGCTACGTTCACATATTGTTGTTTTTGTTTTTCTCATTCTTATTTCACCATTTGCGCTTTCTGCGCAGAAGCAACGTCCCAAAAATTTACCGGGTTTTGAAAACACCAGGAAATTCCATTTCGGATTTTACTTCGGGGTGAATAACTTGGATGTGACCATGAAATACAAATCGGCATTTTTAGGTAACGATACGCTATATACCGCAATGGTTCAAGGTCAGTATGGGTTTAATCTTGGGATTATTACCGACTTACATTTGGGCGATGCTTTTGATTTGCGTTTTGTGCCGGCATTGGTTTTTGGTCAGCGTGATTTTGAATACAATGTAAAGCTGGGCAATAATACTATTGAAAGTCAGAAAAGAATGGTGGAATCTACCTTCCTCGATTTTCCAATTTCTTTTAAGTACAAGTCGGAAAGAGTAAATAATGGTAGAGCCTTTGTTATGGCTGGCGGAAAGGTAGCTTTCGACATGGCGTCCTTAAAAGACGTGAATAAAAGCAATACAAAAATCATTCGATTGAATCCTTGGGACTTTTCTTACCACGTTGGTTTCGGACTCGATTTGTACTTCGAGTATTTTAAGTTTACTCCTCAAATCACTTTGAATTACGGCATCAATAATTTGTTGATTTCTGACGGAACTGTGTATACTAGCTTAATTGATAATATTACCTCCAAGTGCTTCGTGCTTTCTCTTTGTTTTGAAGGATAATTTTTTGTTGTGATAAAAACCATCGACATACGTGTATCGCCTGAAAATATGAATAATTCAGATTTTCATGTTGAGTTGGCGAAAGAACAATTGTTCATCGCCGATGATGTGCCCGTAGTGGTAAAAGTGCTGAAACGATCAATTGATGCGCGAAACCGTAATGTTGTTTATCAGCTTCGGGTCAACGTGTACATCAATGAAGTTCCGCCTGAAGAAAAAAAAGGATTGCCAGCTGTTCAAAAAGTATCAGCCAGTCAGCACGCGGTTGTTGTAGGCGCTGGTCCGGCAGGATTGTTTGCCGCTTTGGAATTACTAAAACTAAACATCAAGCCGATAGTTATAGAGCGCGGTAAAAATGTTCGCGACAGACGACGCGATCTTGCTGCTATCAATAAGGAACATGTCGTCAATCCCGAATCCAATTATTGTTTTGGAGAAGGAGGGGCAGGTACTTTTTCCGACGGGAAATTGTATACCCGATCCAACAAGCGTGGCGATGTCAATCAGGTACTGGAAACTCTGGTTCAATTTGGTGCGTCTGAAGATATTTTGCTCGATGCGCATCCACATATCGGAACCAATAAATTGCCGGTGATCATTCAGGCTATGCGGGAACATATTATTGCTTGTGGGGGTGAAGTTTTGTTTGACACCAAACTCACAGATATTGTTGTTGAAAACAATGCTGTTAAAGCAATTCAGGTCAACAATGAAAAATTTATTGCAACCAGTAATGTGATTTTGGCTACTGGACATTCGGCCCGCGATATTTTTAAGTTACTGCACAAAAGAAGCATTGCAGTGGAAGCCAAACCTTTTGCATTGGGTGTGAGGATTGAGCATCCACAAATACTGATTGACCAGGTGCAGTACCATTGTGAGGAACGCAATGCATTTTTACCGCCAGCTTCGTATAGTTTGGTGCATCAAACCAGTATCAAACCGGTGTATTCTTTTTGTATGTGTCCGGGAGGAATTATTGCTCCTTGCGCCACTGAGCAAAATCAGGTGGTGACCAATGGTTGGTCGCCTTCTAAAAGGAATAATCCCTATGCCAATTCGGGCATAGTGGTGGCTTTGGAAGTAGCTGATTTTGACAACAAGAAATACGGACCCCTGTCGGGAATGTACTACCAGCAGGCGATAGAGGAGAAAGCGCATTTGTTGGGAGGTGGCACTCAGGCTGCGCCAGCGCAAAGAATGAGTGATTTTATCTACAATAAGGTGTCTTCTACTTTGCCTGATACTTCTTACCAACCGGGGATCACATCAGTAGATTTACGAGAAGTTTTGCCACCAATGATAGCAAAATCCTTACAAGAGGGATTGAAAGAATTTGGAAAAAAAATGCGAGGATATCTCACGAATCAAGCGGTTTTGCATGCTGTGGAATCTCGAACATCATCACCAGTGCGAATTCCTCGTGATAAAGACAGCTTTGAGCATATTCAGGTAAAGGGCTTGTATCCTTGTGCAGAAGGCGCTGGTTATGCAGGAGGCATCATGTCGGCAGCGATTGACGGACAGAAATGCGCTGAGGCTATTAGTAAGAAATTGTCTGCACCTTGATTTACTTGGTGAAAGGATTTATGGATGTGTGGTCAAGGTCATCTTTTAATCAAGTGAATCAAGGTTCGGACAAAGTAGAAATTAATTGATCTATTGTTAGCCTCTTCCAAGCTTACCGGCAATGAATCCTGTAGTCCAAGCGGCCTGGAAATTAAATCCTCCTGTAACGCCATCAATGTCCAACACTTCACCTGCAAAAAAGAGTCCGGGGCACTTCCTGCTTTCCATTGTACTCATGTTTACATCACTCAGGGAAATACCGCCGCAAGTCACAAATTCTTCTTTAAAAGTGGTTTTGCCTTCTACTTTATAAGCGTCGTTGTACAAGGTGTTAATGAGCTTGTTTTGTTCTTTTTTTGGTAATTCGCTCCAGATTAAATCGGGTTTGATTTCTACTTTTGAGAGCAAACTTTCCCACATCCTAGCTGTGATATCGAAGGGATTTTCGTTCACTATTTTTTTCTTGCCATGTTTGCTTTTCGTCTCTGCAAATTTTTCACGAATGATTTCTTCGTTGGCTAAGCCTGTCCAGTTTACTGTTGCGGTGAATTTGTAATTTAAATCATGCAAAATTCTTGCACCCCAGGCTGAACATTTTAAAACTGCCGGTCCGCTCATGCCCCAATGCGTGATCATCAAAGCGCCTTGTGTTTGCAGGTTGGTGCCTTGCACGCGCACTATTGCGTTTGGCGCAACCACTCCCATCAATTCAGCTGTATTTTCTGTAGGCATGTTGAAAGTGAAAAGGGAGGGAATCGGCTCAATAATTTCATGGTTCAATGATGCAAGCCAATCTAAGCCAGAAGCTTTCGGACTACCACCTGTGGCTACGATCACGTAATCGAAATTTAATTTTTCATCGTTGCTCAAAACAGTAAATCCATTGTCCTCTTTCTTCAATTCGCTCACTCCGAAACCAATTTTCACTTCAATGTTTAATTTCTGGGTTTCACGAATGAGGCAATCTATAATGGTTTGCGAATCATCGGTGGTGGGGAACATCCTGTTGTCGGCTTCTGTTTTTAAAGTAACGCCTCTTTTGCTGAACCACTCTACCGTATGATTGGTGTTAAAAATTCCAAATGATTTTTTAAGATGTTTACCACCTCTAGGGTAAAATCCTGATAGTTCCGAAATGTTAAAACAAGCATGGGTCACATTGCATCGTCCGCCGCCCGAGACTTTAACTTTAGCAAGGGTTTTTTGTGATTTTTCTAACAGTGAAACCTCTGCTTCTGGAAAGTGATTTTTGCAGGAAATTGCTGCGAAAAATCCGGCCGCGCCGCCACCTATTACTGCTATCTTCATTGAATAAATGTAACAAATGCTTTTTATTCTGCTTGTGCTTTCAAATAAATAACTTTAGACTTGTTATATAAATTAATTGTATGGACAATAATGATATCATGAAAAAGCTCCGTGTGGCTTTGAAATTAAGAGATGACGAGATAATTGATATTTTGAAACTAGTGAATTTCAATATTTCAAAAAGTGAGTTGAGTGCTATTTTTCGTAAGGACGACCATCCTAATTACGTAGTTTGCGGAGATCAGCTACTGCGTAATTTTTTAAATGGATTGGTCATTAAAATGCGGGGGCCAATGGACCCTAAAAAACAAAAGTTAGATGGAGAATAAAAAGACGAAGGAGAAGGTTAGTTTAGCGCAGGTTTTTAAAACTATTATCTGGCCGCGCCGGAAATTACTTTTAATAGGCTTGGTGCTTATTTTTATAAGCAGACTAGTAGGCTTGATTTTGCCTTGGGCTACTAAAATATTGATGGATGACATTATTCCTCACAAGGACTTTGAATATCTGAAATTGTTGTTGTTTATAGTGGCATTGGCAATTGGAGTGCAGGCTTTCACATCATTTATTCTCACTAAATTATTAAGCGTAGAGGCTCAGCATTTTATTTCTGTTTTGCGTGTTCAGGTGCAAAAGAAAATTTTATCGCTACCAATCCGCTACTTCGATAATAATAAATCGGGAGCTCTGGTTTCCCGAATTATGACAGATGTGGAAGGCGTAAGGAATATAATAGGTACAGGTTTGGTGCAATTGGTGGGCGGAACATTGACTTCTATAGTTTGTTTGATTTTGCTGATAAAAATCAGTCCAATGATGACTCTGTTTGTTCTAGTTCCAGTAGCGATTTTTGCTTTCATCGCGTTAAAGGCTTTTGGGAAAATCCGACCAATCTTCAAATTGCGTGGAAAAATCAACGCCGACGTTACTGGTCGTTTAACAGAGACGTTGAATGGTATCCGCGTTATTAAAGGCTTTAATGCGGAAGAACAAGAAACTAAATCTTTTGAAAAAGGAGTGAGTTTGTTGTTTGAAAATGTGAAAAAAAGTTTGACTTCAACAGCTATAATGACCAGCTCTTCTGCTTTTTTATTGGGGCTCGCAAGTACTGCAATAATGGGTGTTGGCGGATATATGATGATGGACAACACTTTGTCTCCAGGTGATTTTATCGCATTCACTTTGTATCTCGGTTTTATGATTGCACCAATAGTTCAAATGGGGAATATCGGTAGTCAGTTAACAGAATCTTTTGCTGGTCTCGATAGAACTGAGGAAATCATGAACATGGAGCCAGAAAACGATGAGCAAACCAGAACAATTCATATCAAAGACATTAAGGGGGATATCAAATTCAATAATGTTTCATTTGCTTACGAAGAAGGAAAAGAAGTTGTGCATAATATAACTTTTGATGCTCCGTTGGGTTCGGTTACAGCATTGGTTGGAACCTCAGGCTCAGGAAAATCAACCATTGCGGGCTTAGCTGCTACTTTTTTAACTCCTGATTCGGGCACTGTAACCATCGACGGACAAGATTTGTCTAAAGTAAATTTAAGCAGCTACCGACAATACCTTGGAGTAGTATTACAAGATGACTTTTTGTTTGAAGGAACTATTCGTGAAAACATTTTATTTCCTCGTCCTGATGCTTCCGCAGCAGAATTAGATAAAGCTGTGAAAGCAGCATATGTGAATGAATTCAGTGATCGATTTGAAAATGGATTGGACACCGTGATCGGAGAAAGAGGCGTGAAATTATCAGGTGGTCAGCGTCAGCGCATCGCTATTGCGCGTGCTGTTTTGGCTGATCCTAAGATTATCATTTTGGATGAAGCAACGTCTAATTTGGATACCGAAAGCGAATCCTTAATTCAAAAAAGTTTGGCGGAGTTGATGAAGGGAAGAACCACTTTTGTAATTGCACATAGATTGAGTACCATTCGTCAGGCGACGCAAATTTTGGTGATTGAAAAAGGGCAAATTCAAGAGCGCGGTACTCATGATGATTTGATTGCTAAACAAGGAAGATATTACGATTTGTATACTTATCAGTCGAGAATTTAATGAAGTATTTGTTTTACATCCTGCCTATTTTGTGCGGATTCACCATCACTACTCAGGCAAGTGTCAATAGCCAGTTAAGGGCAAGTATTCAAAATCCTTTTGCGGCGGCATTTATTTCATTTGCGGTAGGAACCATCGTTTTGTTTTTCGCATTGCTCATTGTGCGACAAGGTTTTCCTAATGTTTCCGAACTAAAAACTTTGCCTTGGCACCAATATATGGGTGGGGTATTAGGGGCATTTTTTGTTTCTGCAATCATATATACGCTTCCGCAAATTGGTAGTGCCAATATGTTTGTATTGATCATTGCTGGACAATTAATTACATCATTGGCATATGATCACTTCGGCGCGATGGGTGCCGTGCAACAAAATATCACTTGGCAAAAAATTGTTGGAGTGGTGCTGGTAATTGCTGGAGTTTATATTGCGAATAAAAAGTAAAATGATTTCATGCGAATACTTAACACTCAAGTTTTTAAATAAATAGGAAATATGAATATATATGTTTCTGATACTTTACAGTTGGTTTTTCCTGATATAAAGTATGCTGAAGAATTGCATGAAATTATCACAAATGAAAATGAACGATTGCGCGAATGGTTGCCTTGGGCATATAATTATGGTTCGGTAGAAAAAGCAGTTTTTTATACTGAGCTTACGATAAGAAACTTTATAGAGAAGAAATCTTTTGGTTTTACCATCTTGTATTTGGGAAAAGCCGTAGGGTTAGTAGGTACTCACAGCATCGATTATGCAAATAAAAGAACAACGATAGGCTATTGGTTGAGTATTGATGTTGAAGGAAAAGGTGTTATGACTGAGTGTGTAAAAGCATTGCTTGACTTTTGTTTTGATGAATTAAAGTTGAATAGAGTTGAAATAGTCTGTGCTACAGAAAATCTTCGAAGCAATCGGATTGCTCAAAAATTAAATTTTCAGAAGGAAGGACTTTTTAAACAATATGAATTGCATGAAAGAGGTTTTGAAGATGTAAATTATTATGCAGTTTTAAAAGAGAACTGGAAAAAATGAAACTAAAAATCTACCAAGTCGATGCATTTGCCGACAAAGTCTTCACCGGAAATCCAGCTGCCATAGTTCCATTGGAACAATGGCTTCCGGAAGAACAAATGCAAAAAATTGCCGCCGAAAATAATTTAGCGGAAACAGCCTTCTTCGTGAAAAACGAAAAAGGATTTTACATCCGTTGGTTTACGCCAACAGATGAGGTGCCTTTGTGTGGACACGCTACGCTGGCTTCTGCTTATGTGTTGTTTGATTTGTTAAATTACAAAGAGGAAAAAATAGTGTTCGAATGCAAAAGCGGAATTTTGGAAGTGACTAAAAATGAAGATTGGCTGACTTTGAATTTTCCTGTGAATAAGGTTGAAGCAGCTATTCTGACTTATGATTTTAAAAAGGCTTTGGGTGTAAATCCAACGGAAACTTATTTTGGTGCAACTTATATATTACTGGTTTTTGCTTCTGATGAAGAGGTAAAAAACATGCAGCCAAATTTTCCTGAAATAGCAGCGTGGGATGCCAAAGCAGTGGTAGTAACTGCGAAAGGAAAAGAATTTGATTTTGTATCGAGAACATTTGGTCCTGCTATTGGAATTAATGAAGATCCTGTGACGGGTTCTTCACACACTCGATTGATTCCTTTTTGGAGCGAGCGTCTGCATAAAACAGAAATGCTGGCTAAACAGGTTTCTTCTCGTGGAGGAGTTTTAAAATGTAAAATGTTGGGTGATCGAGTGGAAATGAGCGGACAAGCTGTATTATATTTAACAGGAGAAATATATATTTGAAAAATGACAGAACAGGAATTGGAAATATTGCGCTTTCCGATAGGGAAATTTAAAAGACCAGATGGTTTTTCAAATGCATTAATAAAAGTGTGGATCGGAGATATTCAATCTTTTCCTGAACGATTGAAAAAAGAAAGTGCTCATTTAACCGACGAGCAATTGAACACGCAATACCGTCCTGACGGCTGGACCATTCGACAGGTAATTCACCATTGTGCCGATAGTCACATGAATAGTTTAATTCGCTTTAAGCTGGCACTCACAGAAGAAAAGCCAATCATTAAACCATATATGGAAGACCAATGGGCTATGCTTCCTGATAGCGCAATGGCAATTGCTTCATCGCTGCAATTAATTGATGGATTGCATGCCAGGTGGACAGTGTTGTTGAATTCAATGAATGAAAATGATTTTAATAAAAGCTTTATTCACCCTGAACACGGGAGAGAACTTCAGTTGTATGTGAATCTCGCTTTGTATTCATGGCATTGCACTCATCATTTGGCGCATATCACTGAATTGAAAAAACGAAAAAACTGGAACTAATGGCAAAAGACTGGAAAGAAAGATTAGGCACGGTGTATTCCACCAATCCCGATTTTAAGTTTGAAACCAATGAAAATGAGGAAGGTGAAACACTTCCTCCTCGACAGCAAAAGTTATATGTTAGCTTGGATAAAAGAAACCGAAAAGGGAAAGCTGTCTCTTTAGTGGAAGGTTTTGTTGGAAAGGAAGAGGATTTAGAAGCTTTAGGCAAAATGCTGAAATCGAAATGTGGAGTGGGAGGCACAGTGAAAGACAATGAAATAATGATTCAGGGGGACTTCAGAGATAAAATCACAGTTCTTCTGAAAGCAGAAGGATATCAAGTTATTCGAAAGGGTGGTTAGTTATTTTTTGAATTTGTAAACCTTCTCTGGTGTGATGCAATAGTTTAATGAAATGTCAAATTCACTGGCGTCTTCAATTAAATCTACTGGTGGGAAAAAATTCAATCCTACGGTAATGCACTCGCTAGTTAATTCACGTAAAAATCGATCATAATATCCTTTGCCGTAACCCACGCGGTGACCAACTTCATCAAACACAAACATTGGTACAAAAACTAAGTTGATTTCTTTTTCGCTAATTTTTTTACCATTTACTGGTTCAGGAATGCGCAGTAGGTTTTCTTTGAATGTTGTGTTTTGATCTATTGTATAATGAGTGAGAAGTGTTGAGTTTATATCGGTCACGCTTGTAGCTAATTTTACTTGAGGAAATTTCTCGTACATCACCTTTTCAAAAAAAGCTGTGTTGACTTCCTTCAATTTAGAGATGCTTTTAAAATAATGGATGCAAGAATATTCACTGGCGTCGAATTCTTTAAAAAAATTATTGAAGATTTGCTGACTCATTATGTCAACTTTGTCAGATGTTAACAGGTTTCTTGCATCACGATATTTTATGCGGGCGTCGAGTTTTTTCATCTTTTAGAAAGTATTAATATGACATCATACGGCAATGCAGATAAACTGTTTCGAAGGAGTAATAAAAAAATGAATGGCCTGGATTTCATTGTTTACAGGGAAAAAATAGTTTTTTGTTTATAAGTCTGTAAAACTTAAAATCAATTATTTCTTTAAAAAAATTTGCTTTGTATAATTTTAGTTTACATCTTTGTTAAGAAATCAATCAGTTGATTGTTAAAAAAAATGTCAAAAATAACAATAGGAAATAAAGCCCCTGACTTCACAGCGAAGGATGAAAATGGAAAGGATATTTCATTGTCAGACTTTGTGGGTAAAAAAGTAGTCTTGTTTTTTTATCCAAAAGACAATACTCCTGGATGCACAGCTGAGTCATGTAATTTAGGAGAGAACTACGAGTTGTTAAGAAAGAAGGGTTTTGAGGTAATTGGGGTTAGTGCTGATTCACAAAAAAGACATCGCAATTTCATAGAAAAGTATGACTTGCCATACCGCCTGGTAGCCGATGAAGACAAAAAAGTGATAAATGCTTACGGCGTTTGGGGACCTAAAAAATTTATGGGGCTGGAATACGAGGGAATTAAAAGAACAACTTTTATCATCAATGAAAATGGAATTATAGATAGAATATTCGATAAAGTAGAAACTAAAAATCACACACAACAAATCTTATCAACTTATTAATTATGGCAGCAAAAGAAAAAAAAGAAGAGGTAAACTCAGTTAATGCAGAAAAGCTTAAAGCTTTGCAAATGGCGATAGAAAGACTGGATAAGTCTTTTGGAAAAGGATCAGTAATGCGCATGGGCGACACTGCTGTAGAAAAAATGGAAGTTATCTCTTCGGGTTCAGTATCTGTTGATATTGCATTGGGAGTAGGTGGTTATCCTAAAGGAAGAGTAATTGAAATTTATGGTCCAGAATCATCTGGTAAAACGACCTTAGCTATTCATGCTATTGCGCAAGTTCAAAAGAAGGGCGGAATTGCAGCTATCATTGATGCTGAGCATGCTTTTGATCGTTCATACGCTGAGGCATTGGGTGTTGATACCAATAACTTATTGATTTCTCAGCCCGACAATGGTGAGCAGGCTTTGGAAATTGCTGATAATTTGATCAGTTCTGGTGCTGTGGATTTGTTGATTGTTGACTCCGTAGCTGCATTAACGCCAAAAGCGGAAATTGAAGGTGAGATGGGTGATTCAAAAATGGGCTTACATGCTCGTTTGATGTCTCAGGCCTTAAGAAAGTTAACTGCTACCATTAGTAAAAGCGGATGTTGCGTGATTTTCATCAATCAGCTTCGTGATAAAATTGGTGTAATGTTCGGTAATCCTGAAACTACAACTGGTGGTAATGCTTTGAAATTCTACGCATCTATCCGTATAGATATTCGTAAAATCGGACAATTAAAAGAGGGTGAAGAGGTTTATGGAAACAGAACCAGAGTAAAAATTGTGAAAAACAAAGTAGCGCCTCCGTTTAAAAAAGCAGAATTCGACATAATTTACGGTAAAGGAGTTTCAAAAACTGGAGAAATCATTGATTTAGGTGTTGAGTTGAATGTGATTAAAAAATCAGGATCATGGTTTGCTTACGGCGAAACCAAACTCGGTCAAGGTCGCGATGGAGTAAAGCAGTTATTGGATGATAACCATGAGTTGGCAGAGGAAATTGAAGCAAAAGTGGTAGAGGCATTAAAGCCGAAAGCATAGAAGAAATTAAAATTTTGGTTCAAAACTTTTGATTGGAAGTTACGCCATAGCTTCTTAAATTTAAATGAACTTAAAATTTTAATGGTTGATTAGAGAGGGACGCGTCTTAGGGCGCGTCTTTTTTTTTT
>JAPLEZ010000105.1:0-8104 GCA_026390935.1 Bacteroidota bacterium | reverse complement strand
GCGTCTTTTTTTTTTTTTTTTTGTAGTGATCTTTCCTTACATAGATTTGGGCTTTGTCATATTTCGAGTTTAAAAATTTCGCAATGACGTGCTTGCTATGTATTTTAGTCGAACAAACCCAAAATATGCAAACAGCAGAGAGAGTATCGGCACAGGATTTATCAGATAATTATGTTTTTCAACGAAGTGTTTTGGCTTATGTTGAAGCCGCAAAACAAGTGAAAGGTGCAGTTTTAGAAGTAGGGTATGGTGAAGGTTATGGTGTGAAATATCTTGCTGGCAAAGCCGATAGTTATTTAGGTGTTGATAAATATCCTTCTCCTGCACATGAAAAAGAATTTCCTGCTAACGTGAAAGTTAGGTTGATGAATGTCCCGCCGTTGGAAGGCATTGCTGATAATAGTCTGGATTTTGTTGTATCCTTCCAAGTGATAGAGCACATTGAAGACGACAACTTGTATGTTAAAGAAATTGCTCGAGTACTAAAACCTGGTGGGAAATATATTGTGACTACGCCCAACATTAAAATGTCGATTACCCGCAATCCATGGCATGTTCGTGAGTACACTATTGAGCAATTGAAAACATTGCTTGGCAAACATTTTTCGTCTGTGGACGCAAAGGGCGTATTTGGCAATCAGAAAATCATGGATTATTACAATAAAAATAAAGCTTCGGTAGAAAAAATAACCCGTTTCGATATTTTTAAATTGCAATATCGATTGCCTCGTTGGATGTTGCAAATTCCTTACGATTACATGAATCGTAGAAACCGTAAAAAACTCTTGCAACAAAATACAGGTTTGGTTTCAGACATTAAAATGGAAGACTATTTCATCGCTGAAGCTAAAGATGCTTGCTTCGATTTGTTTTATGTCGCTACGAAGTAATTCTCTTTCTTGTTTATAACAATGTTCAAAAAATAGCCGTCTTTCCTAGAGATTTTTAGGATATAATCGCTTTCTTAGATTCCAAATTAATCTGAATGAAGAAAGTATTGTTTTTTCTCTCCCTGAATCTATTGTTTTCTGCGGCTTTCGCTCAAAATACATCAGTCAATATTACCCCTCAACAACAATTGGAACATTTCGTGAATTATTATAAAAATAATCCTACGCAAAAAGAAAGCGAAGGAGATTATTTTGATGGTTTGGAGCATGGTAAATGGACTTATTGGTATCCTAACGGACAAATTAAACAGGAGGCGGATTTCAACTACGGTAGATATTACGGTAAAGTGGTGCTCTTTTATGAAAACGGAAAAAAGGAAGACGAAGGTGTTTTTCGTGCCGGAAAAAGGGAAGGTGAATATGTTGGTTGGTACAACAATGGAAATATCCGTTCACAAGGGGCTTACAAAGATGATTTAAGAACAGGGAAGTGGATTTCCTATTATGAGAACGGACAAAAAGAATGGGAAGGTTTTTATACTGAAGCGGAAAAAGATGGTGCGTTCACCTTTTGGTACCGCGATGGAAAAAAAATGAAGGAATCTCGTTTCTTTCGAGGCAAAGAACAAGTAGACTATTACTTTGATCCCAAGGGCAAACAGATGGTGAAAGAAGGGGAAGGAATTCTACTGGATTTTTACGATGGTGGTGCAAAAAAAACAGAAACACCTTTGGCAGGTGGATTTGCAGATGGAATTGTGAAATCGTGGTATGAGGACGGAACTATTTGGAGTGAACGAGAATTCAGAGTAGCAAAGCTGAACGGTAGCTATAAAACATACTACACCAATGGTCAGCTGAAATCTTTTACACATTATTCTTTCGATAAGGAACATGGCAAATGGGAGAACTTCTTATATGGCGGACAAAAAGAAGGAGAGGGTTTTTATAAATATGGTGTTGAGGATAGCTTGTGGATATGGTATGCCAATGGCAAAAAAAGAATGGAAGGGTTTTTTAATGAAGGAAAACGAAATGGAAAATGGATTTATTATTTCCCAGGTGGAGTGCAGGTGGATCATTTTGCTTTCTTCAAAAACGATTTGAAAGATGGAGAGTGGACCTACTTCTATCAGGATGGAAAAGTGCTGAAAAAAGGAAAGTTTGCCAATGACAAAAGAGAAGGCTTGTGGCAAGTTTTTTATGAAGATGGATCTAAAGAACACGAAGGTGAATTTAAAAATGATAAAGAAAATGGAGTTTGGACATCGTGGTATGCTAACGGAAAGATGAAGGAGCAAGGAAGTTTCAAAGATGGAATCATGGATGGAAAATGGGAGGGATGGCATGAAAACGGAAAGCAGGATTACCTTACTACTTATGCCAATGGCAAAAAGAATGGTTCATATCAAAAATGGTATGAATCGGGAATCGTTGAAATAGAAGGTGGATATAAAAATGATACTTTAAATGGGCATTGGAGAAATACCAATGACAAAGGAAGTGTGATTGATGAAGGTGATTATGTGATTGCCGTGATAGAAGAAACTGTGCCTATGATGAAGGATGGCAAAAAAGTGCCTGTTACTACAAAAAACACAATGAGTGTTAAAGATGGAAAATGGATAGTGTATTATCCTTTAGGTGGAAAATTTCAAGAAATGAATTTCAAAAAAGGGAAGTTAGAAGGGAAGTCAATTTCATATTTTGAAAACGGACAAAAGCAAAGTGAAGCTAATTACAAAAATGATATGAAGCACGGGGCTTTTAAAGTATGGAACAAAGACGGGAAATTAGTGGCGAAGTCGAAATACAAGTTCAATAATAAATTAGGGAAATAGTTTCAATAAACTAAAAATCCTAAAAGTGGGGCTTTTAGGAAATGGAATTCAGTGAACACGAACTGTTTTTTCGTATCACTTACAACTTGATGAAAAATGAAAACTGCTGAAGAAATACGATTAGAAGAAGCTAAATCGAAAGTAAAATTTTGGAAAAGATGGGGTCCTTACTTGAGCGAACGCCAGTGGGGAACCGTGCGGGAAGATTACAGTCCGGATGGTGCTGCATGGGATTATTTTACTCATGATCATTCACGCTCCCGAACTTACAGATGGGGAGAAGATGGTATTGCTGGTATTTCCGATCATTACCAAAACCTTTGTTTTTGCTTGTCGCTATGGAATGGCAACGACTCTATATTAAAAGAAAGATTATATGGATTAAGTGGTCCTACCGGAAATCATGGGGAAGATTGCAAAGAGTTGTATTATTATTTGGACAATACGCCTACCCATTCGTACATGAAATATTTGTACAAATATCCGCAAGCAAAATTTCCTTACAGTGACCTGAAGCACATCAATCAAACCCGTGGTAAAGACGAGCGGGAATATGAACTTTTGGATACAGGTGTATTTGATGATAAAAAATATTTTGATGTATTTGTTGAGTACGCGAAAGAAGGTCCTTTTGATTATTTAATAAAAATCACTGCACATAATCGAGGTCCTGAAGCTGCTGATTTGACGATTTTACCAACTTTGTGGTTTCGTAATTTATGGAGCTTTGGTATTGATTTAAATAAACCATCTATTGAAAAAATAGAAGGATTAGTGGGGTACAGCGGTGTGAAAGCATCGCACCACAGAATTGGAGATTATTATTTGTATTTCCAAACACCGGAGCGAGAACTTTTTACAGAAAACGAAACGAACATGGAGCGTATTTTTAATACGCCCAATTCTAGTCCATTTGTCAAAGATGCGTTTCATAAAGCTGTTACCGAAAACGACTTCGATATCTTTGAAAATAAAAAATCGGGAACGAAATTATCACCACTTTATCAGCGCAAAATTAAAGCAGGTGAATGGGTACAAATAAAATTAAAGCTTACTCAAACGGTTGCGGAATCTAATCCTTTCGGTGCTGCATTTGAGGGAACTTTTGAAAAGCGATTGCAAGAAGCGGATCTTTTTTACGAAAAATTTATTCCAAAAGTCATTGATGACGATTTGAAAAATATTAAGCGACAAGCTTTCGCAGGAATGCTTTGGAGCAAGCAATATTACAATTATGATGTAGAAAGATGGTTGGATGGAGATCCATTGCAACCAACGCCTCCTGAATCACGAAAAAAAGGGCGCAATAAAAACTGGCGAACACTTCGAAACGAAGATATTATTTCCATGCCCGATAAATGGGAGTACCCTTGGTATGCCGCATGGGATTTGGCTTTCCATTGTGTTCCTTTGGCTATGATTGATCCTGAGTTTGCTAAAAAGCAACTCATTATTATCACTAGGGAATGGTACATGGCGCCAAACGGACAAATACCTGCCTATGAGTGGGCGTTTGGGGATGTTAATCCGCCGGTTCAGGCTTGGGCTGCCATCATTATTTATGAATCTGAAAAGAAATTGTATGGTCGTGGTGATATAAAATTCCTCAAAAGAATTTTTCAAAAACTGATGATCAATTTTACCTGGTGGGTCAACAGAAAGGATGCTAAAGGGAAAAATGTTTTTGAAGGGGGCTTCCTTGGATTAGATAACATTGGAGTATTTGACAGAAGCAGTGAGTTACCCGGAGGTGGAACTTTGGAGCAGGCTGATGGTACGAGTTGGATGGCGATGTATTCATTAAATATGATGAAGATTGCAATTAAAATTTGTGAGTACGATTCTTCATTTGAAGATGTGGCTACCAAGTTTTTTGAGCATTTCGTATACATTTCAGAATCTTTGAATAAGTCGGACGATTGGATTGGCGCGTGGGATGAAGAAGGTGGATTTTATTACGATGTTCTTCGTTTGCCAGCCAAAAAATTTGTGAAGCTTAAAATTCACTCGCTGGTTGGATTATCGCCTATGTACGCTGTTTCTTTGATCCCTAAAGAGACTTTAAAAGCAATTCCGGGTTTTACGAAGCGATTGAAATATTTCATTAATAATCGCACAAGTAAAATGAAATTTTTAGCCATTCAGGATTATAAAGAAGGAGAAGATATTTTGTTTTCGTTGATCCCTAAAAACAGGATGATTAAGTTGATTGAGGCGATGATTGATGAAGATGAATTTTTAGCTCCAGGCGGAATCCGTTCTCTTTCAAAACGTCATACTACTGAATATTCTATTGATATTGAAGGAGGGAAATATTCCATTAATTATCAACCAGGAGAATCAACAACAGCGATGTTTGGAGGTAATTCCAACTGGCGCGGACCAGTGTGGATTCCAGTGAATTATTTACTAATCGACTCACTGAGAGAATACCATTTGCATTATGGTGATTCATTGAAGCTGGAATATCCCAAAGGATCGGGAGTTAAGTTGAATTTGGGAGAAATTGCTACAGAACTTACTAAACGTATCGTTTCTATTTTCACCAAAGATGAAGATGGCGATCGTCCTGTGAATGATGTTCACCGTATTTATTTGGATGAGCATTTTAAAGATCTCATATTGTTTTATGAGTATTTTCATGGAGATAATTCAAGAGGAGTAGGAGCAAGTCATCAAACCGGTTGGACAGGAATTGTGGCCAAGCTGATTAGTAAATACAGGTAGTTTTTGTTTGTGCCCTTTTTGTCGAACAATTAAGAACGTTCATTCTCTTGTGTATTGAAATTAAACTGCATTTGCGCTGCATTCAAACGCGTAAAAAATAAAAATTGAAAACAACTTGTTTCAGGATTATTTGCTAAACTATAATATTTAGATAAATTTACATTATGTACAGCAATGGATTTTTAGGTGATATTTTTTTTAGAGCAGGAGTGCGCACAATTAAAACCTGTGTTTTGATTTCTAAAACTATTGCTGCCTTTTTAGAAGGCAATCGTCGTTAATCCTCTTTTTTTATATCTCCACCTAAATATTTCGCCACTGCAAAGCGAATGTCACTATATGTGAATTCATCTCCCAGCACTTGCTTTATAGGAGCCAATTGGAAAGAGTTTACTGCCTTTGCGGCAACTATGATTTGATTCATTTTTTCTTCATTAATGAAAACACTTGCATCCAATTTCCCTAAAGCGACATAGTGGGCTAAATGATTTTCAATGGTTGTCGGACTTAACTCTCGTTCTTTCGCAATTTCGTCTACCGACTTTCCCTCTTTATATAATTTAAATGATAGGGCTTTGGTATCTACCTTGTCTTTTTTAGGACCTTTTACTTGTCCTATTCGCTTAACGCCTGCGCTGCTGCTTTGATTGTATAAAGTGTTCATGGTTTCCAATCGCGCTTTATCGTTGATGATGTGCTGAATAGATTGTTTTGAAAATTCTTTGTTACTAAGAATAGCTTCAGTTAGAGCCTGTGCTTTTTGAATGCGCTTCATTTGCTCGTAAATGGATGCTTCCAGGTCCAATAGTTCACCTACGTAGGTTTTTATTTTCTTGTCGGCTTTTACCTTTTCAATTTGCTGAATTACTTTTTTAGATAAGTTTTTTAGGACAGGACTGAAGTATTCGGATGCTGCTTTTACCCGTCCGTTCAACACTTCGAGATGTCCCTTTTCTTTTTTATCTAAAACAGAATTTACATAATTCAAAAATTTATCAGCATGAGGTTTTTCCTTATCGAAAGAAATTTTTAGTTCAAAGGCCCAGTCTTTATGGTGTTGTTTTATTGATTTGTTTTCAGCTTTGTCGTAGGATTGCGCATGCTCCATCAATATTTGTGAAAGAGATGAGAAGTCATAACACGACAATAAATAATTTTTGAAAAAGAGAATTTCTTCCTTTTCCACGAGAGGTCCTAATTCTTCTTGATTAGACTTGGTTTTAGAGTATTCAGTTACTTTTTCATCCTGGGCAATGTTATCGTAATTGATGCGAGAAGTGAGCACGAGGCCATTCAAGCTTCGCAAACGCGATAGTGCTACATACGCTTGTCCGGGTGCAAACGCAGCGCCAATATCAATAATGGCTTTGTCGAAAGTAAGACCCTGACTTTTATGCACAGTGATCGCCCAGGCCAGTTTAATCGGGTACTGGGTAAAAGTACCGCTTACCTTTTCGTCAATTTCATTGGTGCTGGTATTGAGCGTATACTTAATGTTTTCCCAAACGTAGGGTTCAATGGTAATTTCCTTTTCTGTAGCAGAAAATTGAACTTTTATTTCTCTTTCAGAAATTGAAGACACTACACCAATTTTTCCATTGAAAAAACGTTGAGCACCGCTCGGATCGTTTTTCACAAACATGATTTGCGCACCCAGCTTCAATTCCAAAGTTTTTTCAACTGGATAAGCGTATTCATTGAATTCGCCATTGATAGAGGCTTGAAAAAAGTAAGACTTACTTTTCAGTTCTAATAAGTAGTCCTTGTTTAGTTTATCTGCTTTGTAATTGTGTGTAGAAAGCGTGATGTAGTTTTCGTGAGCTTGCGATTTAAATCCGGGTTTATAGAATTTGTTGAGCAATTCAACATCAGCTGGAGTAATTAAATTATTTCGCAAATTGTTCAGCAAGGAGATAAATACAGTATCGTCCTGACGGTATATTTTGTCCAATTCTATGTACAAGGGTTTTTCTTGCTGCAAAACACGGGCATCAAAAAAGTATACGCTCTTATAATAAGCTTTAAGGATAGTCCAATCCTCATCTTTTACTACGGGTGGCAATTGAAACAAATCCCCAATGAATAAAACCTGAACGCCGCCAAAAGGTAAGTTTTGTTTGCGGCGCACAAATCGAAGTACCAAGTCGATGGCATCCAGTAAATCTGCGCGCAGCATACTAACCTCATCAATAATTAGTAGTTCAAGTTCCTGCAGTAATTTTCTTTTTATTCCTGCAATATGAAGGTTTTTATACAGCGATTGCGGATCAATAATTTTGGATGAAGCAGAAGAAAAATTTTGTTTAACTGGCACAAAACTTCCGAAGGGAAGTTGAAACAATGAGTGAATTGTAACTCCTCCAGCGTTAATGGCTGCAATACCGGTTGGCGCAACAATCACTGCTTTTTTGTGAGTGAATTCAATAATGTGTTTTAAAAAAGTGGTTTTTCCTGTTCCCGCTTTTCCGGTTAGGAAAATGTTCTTTTGAGTATGATTAATAAATTTTGAAGCCAGCGCAGCCGGGTTGGTATTGATTGTTTCGTTCATGACAGAGCAAATGTAAGTTTAATCAGGCGAAACAAAATTAAGAAAGTTTACGCTGAAAACAGCAATAGTTATTCTTTACTTAATTGTTTAAGTATTCG
>JAPLEZ010000146.1 GCA_026390935.1 Bacteroidota bacterium | reverse complement strand
CCGCCATGCGTTCCGGAGTTGAGGCCGGCAAAGGCGATCTCGATTTCAGCGTGATCGGTGATCGCTGAAATTAGCGGGCGCGAGTTCACCTGCTTCAGGGCGTCTTCAATGGAGAGCAGATGGATATTCATGGGTTCTCGACGCAGACTGAGTGGTCATCGCTGCGCATGCAACCTGACATGCGGCATGACGCCAATAACCGCACAGCGTTCGCTAGCATATGGGGTGAACAACCCATTTCATTGGCCGTAGTTATTGCATTTTGCGCAGGAGTGAGTTCGCTGTAAAATGGTAAAACCTCGCTTATAAACTGACTCACATCGGCCCAGGTGATATTGGCATTGTAATAACCATAATCCACGTGATTCTGGCTACCGGCCGGAGTGGAAGTAACTATCGGATTGTTGTAATGATAATAAGAAGAAGTAGTGTTTTGTTCTAATGCATTCATCGTCCAGCCAATCACTTCAGGATACCTGCTGGAAGTAGCTGTTAAATCCCAGTTGGAAGAGGCAATTGCCGCTGCACGTCCGCCTGCTGTATACATATTAAATCCTTGTCCACCACCTGCCGTTCCAGATACATTATCCTGCACCGCAGCAGCCCAACTGTTCCATCCCGATGCCATTAATTTCTCATAGGCATTAGGATCCTGTGTTGCCGTAATAATCGGCCAGATATCAACTCCCCAGGCATAATCAATTAAATAATGATTGAGGATATTTCTGTAAGCCAAGCCCAAACAAGCCGTTGAAAAATGCTCTTTGGAAATAAATTGCTGATGCTCATTCTGCTTGAATCTCCAAGGCCAGGTTTGATTCAAATCGCCACACCAGGCATTGGCTTCTTCCATTTGAAAACAGCCGTCGTGCTGCGTCAATCCTTCGGAACATTTGGCATTAAAAGCCGGACTCAATGAATTCCACGGCGTACGATTGGCAGGCCATTGCGCACTGCAATCACAGGCCATTCCTGTTTCGTGACCGGTGATGGCCATCCAATAAGAAATCTTTGGATGATCCACTCTTTGTATGATATTTCTATTGTAGTTCCAAGCCAGAGCGATGCCTAAGGCCCAACTTGGTTTATTGGTAGGAATGCTCAAATGCATGGGACGCTCCTCATTCAAACCATCTACTCCACCCTGAGGCAAACGAATTTCGCCATAAGGCGCAGCGGTTTTAATTAAACAGCTTCTATCAAAAAAGGCATAAGATGGATATTGCGGACAATCAAAATGAACAGGCCACTGGGCCGAAATAGGAAGAGACAGTGAAGCCAAAAAAATAATCAGTAGTAGTTTTTTCATAGCAGTTACTCAATTGTAGGTATTATGAATATACCAGCTATAACAAAGGATAACAATACACCGAAGCGCATGTCAAGTTTTTGTCAGTCGGATAAAGCCCGATTACCAATGGTTTTAAAAAAAGGTCATGAAAAAGGGAGCAATTACAATTGCCTCAAATATTCGTTCACGGTAATCTCCTCGGGGATGTTAAACTTCTCCCTCAATCTCGATTTACGTTTATCCAAGGCATTGATAGAAATATTGAGCAAATTACAAATGTCTTTATTGCTTTTACCCATTCGAATATAAGTACACATGAGCAAAACCGATTCCTTGATTTTAGGATCCATCTCCTTTATTTTTTCCAGAAAATGATTGTGCTCCTTATTGAAATGAATTTGGAATTCCTGCCATTTCAGTTCTTCGTCGCCTTCTGAATTATTGAGTGAGTTGATCACCCCTTTTATTTCCACTCGCAGCGCTCTAGGATCATCCAGCTTGCCCAACAAATCGTTTAGCTTATCGCTCACGCTTTCCATCAACTCGCGTTTCTGACTGTAGTTGAGAGCCATAAAGGAAATTTCATTTTCCTTTTCCTGCAATTCTTTTTTCAGTAACTCGGCTTTGAACTCATCTCCTTGCTCTTGCAATTCGCGTTCTTTTTCTTCAGTCATTTTATCGGTTACCTTCTCCAGTTTACGCTGTGAATACAGGTAAGCAAGATAAGCACCGCCGAGCAACAACAAGAAATAAATGATTTTAGCGAGTGTAGTTCTATACCAAGGAGGCAAAACAGTAAAAGCCACTGATGTTTCATCCAAGGCAGTGTAGCGACAAACCACTTTTAAGCGAAAAATATAATCCCCTTCCAGCAAGTTGGAAAACTCCTTAACGTGTGCATTTTCAACTTTGGTCCATTGGCCCTTTCCATCTTCTTCCAACATCACATACCACTCAACATCATAAAATCTTTCTAAGGGCGAATATGCAAAAGTGAAGCGAAGGTTATTTTCACTGAAAGGGATCACAATGCCTTTGTCGGCAAGCATTTCAATGGCTTTTCCAGAAAAGATATTTTCAATTCTTCTTACCGCAATATTGCCATAATATTTTTTAGGAGAAGCATTGTTTGCTATTATAAACCCTTCTGAAGTTCCAGCCAGAAAATCATTCTGCGAAATTTTATCTATCAACTCCGAATTACCAATCAGCTCAGCATTGATATTGTTTAAAATGTGAGCAGTGTCAATAACAAAACCACTATTTCCCTTTTTTAACAGAATAGGTGTTTTGTTTTGCAGGGTATAAATGAGCTGATCGTTGATTTTTCTAATGCGCTCAAAGGGCAAACCTAAAGAATTCATGTACTCATCTTTTACCAGATCTCCCTTCTCTACCTTGTACAATCCTTTATGTGATGAAACATAAATTGCGTTTTCCACTTTGATGAGTTCTATGAAATAGTCTTTGTTTTCTTTCAACTTTGCGCAAAACTCTTCAGTAGCTAGCACTTTAGAAAAATCATCGTCGACATGTAGTTTAAAAAATCCCGACAAGCCGCTGGCCACCCAAATGTTGCCTTCAGCATCCAACTCCAAATTCATTGCCGGCGAATTATAGCCTTCCATCTTGTGTGAAAAAACCCACTCGTAATCTATCACCTGATAAACATCAATTCCAGAATAAGTTCCTACCAAAAACATATCCTTTCGTCCGGGAACCGAATGTATTCCCCAGGCACCTCTGTAACTCTCAGGAGAAATTACGGTGGCGGAAGCTCCATTAATTTTGTAAACATCAGAACGATTGCCACAAAACAAGGCGCCATTTTGCACGTGAATATCGTACACAAAGGCTTTCACCCCCGGAATTTTCACAAACTTCTTCTCACCCTTTGCCTTCCAGTTCGGAGCAAAAAACAAGCCCTGTGAAGTCCCTAAATACATCGTATCTCCAAGCAATAAAGAAGACAAACCTGCGCCGTACAAATTGGAAGAAATATCAATGTTAGAAACCGCCGAACTCAAATTCACAATAGAAATTCCATTGTCGGTAGCCAAACACAAATCGCCTTGTTTATTCTCTGCGGCATCGTAAACATAGTTAGTGGTGAGATGGCTGTTACTTTGGTTAAAATGAAATTTAACATCAAACTGATCATCTAAAATATACACGCCGCCGAGCTCAGTACAAATCACCTTTTGATCTTTTCCGGCAACTACTCTATTTACAGCTTCCTTGGCCAAAAACGCTGTCTTTTCAATGCGTTCGGCATGTACGCCATCAAACTTGTATATACCATCTGTGGCGTACAAATAATACAATTTGGATGTCATTTTTTCAACACCGCGTATCTCCAAATTCTTTATGTCGCTTTGGAACCAATTAAAATTTTCATTTTCATAAACAGCCAAACCTCTTCCTTTTTCAAACAGAAAAAGCTGTCCGTTGTGTTTTCCCAAATAAGAAAACTTACCGCCGGCACGCGGCTTCATCATTGTCACCGCTTTACCGTCGTAAATAAAAATACGCTGATCGGTAACGAAATAAATTTTGCCTGCAGATTCTACGCAGTAGTTCATCCACCCAATTTGTTTTTTCAAACTATCGGCAAGCAAGGGCAATAAGGAATGATAGGAAGAAACACCGGCAGCATCGCGCGACACATAACCTATTTCATCATTTCCGCCTACAAATATTTTTTTATCATGAACACATAGTGAAACCGGACTCTTCCCTGCCGGCAACTGAATTTTAATCCATTTGTACCCATCGTACTCCAACACACCGTATGCATTGGCTACATACAACAATCCCTCACCATCAAAAACAGCACTGGTATTGTCTTGCCGACCATCATAATCCTTAGTGGTATAGGTATAAATAGCGGGCGTGAAAGCAAAAGCTAAACAGGTATTTAATAAAGCAATTAAACTTAATAACTTTAACTTCATGGCTTATCTAAAATGTATATTCCGTGTAGGATACAAGCAATATACTTAGTTTGTAACAGTGAAGCAAATATAAAGGAAAATGAAGGAATCTATAACAACCTCAAAAACTCATTCAACGTCACATCTTCCGCCACGTTGAATTTCTCTCTCAAACGGGATTTACGCTTATCCAAAGCAGTGATAGAAATGTTGATGAGATTACAAATGTCCTTATTGCTTTTTCCCATGCGAATGTATACACACATGAGCAACATAGATTCTTTAATCTTAGGATCCATGGCCTTAATTTTATCTAAATAATCGTTGTGTTCTTTATTGAAAAGGATTTGGAATTCATTCCACTTCTTCTCTTCGTCGCCTTCGGAAGTGTTGAGTGAATATTCCAGTCCTTTGATCTCGGCACGCAATGCGCGAGGATCATCCAGCTTGGTGAGCAAATCGTTCATCTTATCACTTACATGCTCCAACAAATCTTTTTTCTGACTGTAGTTGAGTGCCATGTACGACATTTCAGTTTCCTTTTCTTGCAATTCTTTTTTGAGCAATTCAGCCTTAAATTCCTTTTCCTGAACCATCAATTCTTTTTGTTTTTCTTCGGTCATTTTAATCTCCAGTTTTTGCATGCGCAAACGATTGTAACGGAAAATAAAATAGGCCAAAGCAACTATCAGAAGAAAATAAATAACTTTCGCCAATGTAGTTCTGTACCATGGCGGAAGAATGGTAAAAGAGACCGCTGTTTCATCCAATGTGGTATATCGACAAACCACTTTCAGTCGGAAAGTATAATCCCCTTCTTTTAAATTGGAAAATTCCTTGAAATGTGTTTTGTCAATTTTTTGCCAAACACCCTTTCCATCTTCTTCAAGCATAGCGTACCATTCCAAAGAATAAAATCTTTCCAGCGGAGAATAAGAAAAAGTAAATCGGATATTGTTGTTGTCGAATGACAATGGATTTTCAGTGCTGATCAAACTATCAGAAAAAATGTTTTGAATTTTTCTGAAACTGATTTTTCCGTAGTATTGTTTTGAGCTGGCGTTGTTGGCAATGATAAATCCATCGGGCGTTCCCACAATATATTCTTGATGCGAAAACTGATCAATTAACTCGGAATTACCAATCAATTCCACTCTTATGTTGTTGAGAATATGAGCGCTGTCGATCACAAAACCTTCGTCGGTTTTTTGCAATACCACAGGCATTCTCTTTTGAACCGTGTAAATTAAATTGTCATTGATTTTACGAATGCGTTCAAAGGGCAAACCCAAAGCGTTTAGCTGTTCATCCTTTTTCAAGGTGCCATTCTCCACTTTATAAATTCCATCGTAAGAAGAAATTAAAATGGTATTTCCGCTTTTGATGAGTTCAATAAAATAATCTTTTTTGTGCTTAAATTTTTCGCAAAATTCTTCACTTTTCAAAACCTTGGAATAGCCTTTATCTACAGATATTTTAAAAAGTCCGGCCAAGCCACTAGCCACCCAAATATTGCCTTCGCTATCAAATTCAAAATTTCTTCCCGGACAATTATATCCTTCCAATTTATTTGAAAATTTCCATGCCCCATTTTCAAATTTATAAACGTCGATTCCAGTATATGTACCGACTAAAAAAACATCCTTCATATTTGGAACTGAATGAAAGCCCCAAGCACCTCTGCCGCTTTCTGGTGAAAGCACCTTCACCTGCGTTCCCTTAATTTGATAAACCTCAGCGCGATTGCCGCAAAACAAAGCTCCGTTTTGCAAATGAATATCGTAAACATAGGCTTTCACTTCAGGAATTTTTTCAAACTTTTTCTCGCCCTTTGCCTTCCAATGCGGAGCAAAAAACAAACCTTGTGAAGTTCCCAAATACATGGTGTCGCCAACCAATAAAGAAGAATATCCCGCGCCGTACAACGCCGAGCTTATATCAACATTGGTCACTGAAGAACTTAAATTCAATAAGGTAATTCCGTTGGCGGTTGCAAAGCACAAATCACCTTGCTTATTTTCAGCAGCAGCATAAACATAGTTGGTGGTGAGCTGACTGTTTGTTTGATCAAAATGAAATTTCAAATCAAACTGATCATCTAAAATATATACTCCACCCAATTCAGTACAAAGTACTTTTTTACTGCCGTCGGCAATCACATGCGTTAAAACTTGTTTGCTTAAAAAAGCTGTTTTTTCCATGCGTTCAGCATGCAAGCCATCAAATTTATACACCCCATCGGAAGCATATAAGTAGTACAATTTAGAAGACACTTTTTCAATTCCTATAATATCGAGATGAGCAATATTTCCGGCCATCCATTCGATATTGGTGTTGTCAAAAACACCCAATCCTCTACCTTTTTCAAAAAGATGAATTTGTCCGCCCTGATTTTCTATGTCCAAAAACTTTCCGCTTTTGCTAGGCTTCATCACGGTAACTGCTGTGCCATCATAAATAAAAATCGAAGTAGAGTTTCCAAAATAAATTTTGCCGTTGGCTTCCACACAGTGGTCCAGCCAACCAATTTGTTTCTTGTCGCCATCGGGCACTAAATGCACTAAAGAATGGTAAGTAGAAATGCCCGTGGCATTGCGCGATATATAGCCGAATTCATCATTCCCACCTATAAACACTTTGTTATCGAAATAACACAAGGAAACCGGACTCTTGCCATCGGGCAAAGGAATTTTTTTCCATTCGTAACCATCATACTCCAATACAGCATAGGCATTTGCCACATACAAAAGACCATTGCCATCAAAAACAGCACTGTAATTTTCCTGATGCACTTCATACTCGCTGGTGGTATAAGTATACATCGCTGGCGTGAACGCAAGAGCCACACAGCTATATAGAGATAGTAGTAAACTAAGCAGACGCATCTTCATCTGACTAATATAAATACTTTTCCTTTGTTAAGCGATTAATTTGTTGAGGATACTGAGGGTACATTTTAAGAAGCTGTGACGTGGTAAATAGCTCGAAATCCCTGAAATCAAATCCCGGACTTACCATACAGCCCACTAGCGAAAAATTGTTTTTATCGCCAACAACTTCCGACCCAAAGATGCTTCCAGCGGGAATAATGAGTTGCAGTTGCTGTCCGGCATCTAAATCAGGGCCCACGAAATATTCGTGTAATTTTCCCTCCAAGTCAATCACTGTTACTTTTAAAGCTTGTCCGAAATGATAATACCACAACTCATCGGAAGTGAGTCGGTGCAAGTGCGATACTTCACCACCCTTCAGCAAAAAATAAATACTGGTGGCAATATTTCTATCGCCATGCATTTTTGCAGATCGATAATTTTCGTTGAAATGGCCGCCTTCAGGGTGTGCCTGAAGATGGAGTTTTTGAATCCAGTAAGTTGATGAATTTATCATATGATTTTTTTCGGGCATGGGCTTCCCTCTCGGAGGAGAGGGGTGTGAAAGCCTTTTCGCGGGGAGGAGGGAGATGGACCCAATTAAATTAATCCATCTCCCTGCCTGCGCACTTTCCAACGCACCCCTCTCCTCCGAGAGGGAAGGCATTACCTGCTATACATTTTCTAAAAAAGAACTCATTGTTTCTCTAAGATCAATTGCTTTTTATTGAAATCGGCAGCGGCATTGATCACCTTTCTGAAAATGTCGATTTGCGTTTTTGGCAATTTTATTCTTTTGTAATACTCCTCCACTGTTACAGTATAAGTATTTCCTTCTTTCACATAAGTGACGGTAAAAGTCATGATGCGTTTGCCATCTTCTTCAGCAAAAACATCCATCTTCAAATCATCAATGTTTTTTACAACATAACCTTCAGGAACAGTGAATTTAATTGTTCGCAAATAAGAGTGTGGGTAATCCAACTCAATATCAGTTTCGCGAGCCTTCTCTTGGTACATTTCTTCTTGTCGACCAATAGTATTTCCGATATTAAAAATATATTTGCTTCCCGCTTTTTCCAACAAAGAATTCACTTGAACTTTTCCGTTAAGAATAAAAGGATTTTTAAAAATGTCACCTTCCTTTTCAGCACCAAAAAAGTGCTCCAACACCTCTGCATCCTCACCAGCGTATTTCAATAAATTACCCGCCAATTCTTCCTTTTGATCAAACTTCAGATATTTCACTATAGCTTGAAAAGACACAGATTCATAGCCCAAAATTTCTCTCTTGATATCGAGTTTACAAGTTGAAAAATCGTCGCCAAAATTAGCAGTCATGTCGAGATTGTCGTAGTTCAATTCTGCATCCGGACCGTCAATAAATCCGACTCTTGCCACCGGACTTTTAATATCACCCAATCGAATTAATTTGACAAACATACCATCAGTGTAAGCATAATCACTTGGCACCAAACCGTAACGATAAAGCACATCAATCGGAGAAATATATTTGTTGTATTTTGGAAAATACATCAAGAATTTTTGAAGATAATGCCATGTTTGAAATTCACCATCAAAAGGTGTATTCATTCTGTTGCAAGTCATCACCAGCTGATGATCAATACCACTTTCATTCAAAACAATAGCAAAAAGTCGAGCCATACCGAAATAAGTGGCCGACTTCTTTTTAATCATATCAAACACATAATGCGAAGCATCCTCTTCGGTGATACCGATATTCGTTTTAATGTAATCTTCAATTTTTCTGATCTGCTCCTCCTCAGGAAGATCCTTTAATTTCAATGATTTTAGAAGCTTTTTAGCTGCCTTCACTTCCTTTTTATAAATTTTTTCATCTCGACCTTCGTACAAACTTTTGTAATAGTTTTTTGCTGCATCGTCCCAAGTGTGCACCTCTCCTTTGCTGTTCAGTTTGTTTTTATTGTACTTGTATTCCAAGCGCTGCAAAGCAGCTTTACCAGGTGAATACTTGTCTTTTGACTCAGCCGGAATGTAGGCAACATCGATAGTGATTTTGTTTTTTCCGTCTTTAGTTGTATCCAAAACCGGCTCTGGTAAACCGTTGTAAGATTTTGAAGTGAAGAGCAAATGACTTGGATAAATCAATTCGAAATGCGAATTTTTTACAGGGAAAGAATTTTGAAAAACACGTGAATCATAATTCAAAGAGGTAAGCACTACTCTTGTGGTGTAAACATACTCCACCTCACTTCCTACCTCAACACCTTCCAACGCAAAGATCGTGTATGGCCCAGCATTTTCATAATTCTCTACTTCCTTGATATTGCTTTTATCGAACACCGTTACTTTTCCATCTTTTGAAATTGAACGCGCTTTCAACAACATCACTTCCTGACCCTGATAAGTTGAAATATATACTTTGTTGAAATTGTCCACTCCAGCATCAGTGTTGAGCATAATTTTTTTATGCAACGTGTTGTATTCAAAAAGAGTGTCGCCCAATAAAATATATTCCACCACCAATAAATCCTTGGTGTACACCACTTCAAATTTTGCTTCATCGGCTGTGATCACCGAGCGCACAGGATTGATTTCCCAATCATAATTTTTTAATTCAATTTCTGTAGGATCTTCCTGTGCTGATAAAGTCTGAAAAAATAAAAGCGACAAAAAATAAAATGCGTATTTCATATTAGATAATTATTTCTTTTTTAAAATGATTACTTCGTTGTAAGCCTTGTTAAGCTCTTTAACCATGGTATTCCACGCTTCAAAATTTTCTTCAGTAAGTAAAAGATAATCGATGTACACTTCTTTATTCAACACAACTTCATCCTTCAAAACCGTGTATGAAATAGAAAATCCAAACAAAGAATTTTTATATTCCACAGCGGCTGGAACATATTCTAATTTCATTCCCTTTGGAATTTCTAATCGCACAATTTCTTTGTCGATATATTTGTAATCGCACTCCATTGGAATTCCCTTTCTCTTGGCGATATCAATGGTTCTTCCCTTCAATTCCTTTTCCAAATGCATGTTAACGTAAACCTCGTCACCAACAAATTTGGCATAGTCGGGCAATTTAAATTCGTACTTTATTTCCAGAGTTGTATCACGATTATCCAAGCCCTTTGTATTTGCTTTTTGAAACTCGATTTTGTTGTTTCCTTTGCTCAGATATTCTTTGAGTATGTCGGGATATTTATCTTTTGATTTATTGATCATGCGGTAAACGAAATTCAATTTATCGCAGCCACGTGAATCAATCATGCCATTTCCTACAAGCACTTTGTCTTCAATGCGCAAATGCACAGAGTCTCTTCGAAGATTTTTTTCTTTCGGGATTTCAGGAACCTTTACTATGTTGTATTTTCCTTTTCCGTTTTCAATAAGCGCCTCTTTTCCCTGAATGAAAGATGTTGGATACCCAAAAGGAGTGTACGATCCGGTAGCATCCAAAAAGATGTAAGTACCATCTTCCTTTTTATAAGCAGAAATCATATGATTGTCTACTATTGGCATTGGCACATCATGGTACACATAAGGAATATCTCTACTGCCAATCCAGGTGAGATGTCCTTCCAATCCAGCCGATTTCAGCATGGTAGTAATAATGCTTGCCATGTCTTTACAATCACCGTAACGGCGTTGACAAACCATGTGCGCTTCACGAGGTACAAAACCACCCATACCGTCTTCAAAAGCCACGTACTTCACATTGCTTTGTACCCAATTAAAAATTGCGCGAGCTTTTTCATCATTGCCTTTTACACCATTGGTTAAAGAATCCACCAACTGCTCCAATTCGGGATTGCTTTCGGTGTTCACCTTTTCCACCAAACTGTAATACCAGTTGTAAAGTGCATCTACGTCCGGAAGAATTTTTTCCACCTCACCATTTTCATGTTTCACTTCAGAAATACGAACGATCACGTGTGGCGCATAATAACTGAATGCTGGAGCATTGTCGGGAATAGTATATGATTCAATATCATTAGCCACCCATTTGTAAGTGATCACTCCCTTTTTTTCTGTTTTTGAAAAAGAGATTTTATAGCGTTCTGTATTTTTTAAATTGTATTCCACTTTAACACTGGATGGGAAGGAAATAGAAAACTCGGAATGCATAACAGGTATGTAGCTATTGAAATAAAACACACCAATAAATTTTGGATCGTTGTATACTTCACGATATTCCAAGTGACCGGCACCACCCTTTTCAGCTGCAGGAAAAGTGAATGATTTTTTCTTGTTACTATCAAAGAAAATACTGGAAGAAAGCACATTGTTGGTACTAAACTCAGTTACTTTTACTTTAGAGAATTTTCCTTTGCCCTTTGGAACAAGTGAGTAAGCACTAATACCTCTTAATGCCGTGAAATATGAATAATACATAGCCTTATCCGCATACGACTTCGCGTTGTCTTTCAAAAACCAAATTTCAGAAACGTGATCCGAGTAAATATTCAATTTTCCTTTATTGAGCTGCACCACCATGTTTTCCTTATCAACGCTGTACACCGCAGATTCGTCGTGGTATTTCAGCTGCAAAGAATCGTAATTCACTTTTTGTGCAAACAGTGAAGTACATAAAACCAAAAATAATGCTGCGCTAAGTATTGATTTCATTATTTAATATAATTTTTAATCACCATCCCTTGTCGGAATTCTTCATGAACAATTAAAACTCCCATTTTATTGTACACTTTATGCTCTCCAACATTTATTCCTATACAATCACTTTCTTCTTCACGCAATTGTCCGTTGTCATAATAATACAATTGCAAGCCTTGTAATTGCCCCATGTAAGAATTTTCCTTGTCCATGATTTTACCATTGCTATAGTAATCAGTACTTTCTCCATTGGACTCATCTTGAAACATCACATCTTCTTCCATCACATTGCCATTGTAAAAATATTTGTGCCATGGTCCTTGCAACATGCCATTTTCATAATGAGCAGAAAGCGCTACTTTACCATTGTCGTAGTAAACGGTTACATCCATTGATCTTTCGTAAGTATTGAAAGTCAGCGTGTCTTTTCCATTGGCAGCCAAACCTTTTGCAAAAACCACATTTCCATTTTCAAACCAACGTGAATAAATTAATCGTCCTTCCGGATCGTAATCATAGGTCCAACCGTCTCTTTCTCCAAAAGCATAATTAGATTTTTTCTTCACTTTCCCATTGTCGAAATACCAAGTCAAAATACCTGTCACCTGGCCCATATCATTGTAATACTCTTTTACTCGTGGAGTTCCTGAAGGATAATACCAAACCGAAGAATCGGAAAGCTGACCATAGGAATAATGACGAAGCAGTGAAATTGTTCCATCTTCAAAATAATATTTCCATGTACCATGCTCGTCGTCGTGGATGTATTCAACCTCGCGTAAAACTTGTCCGTTTGCATAGCGATAAACTTGTTTTCCGTGCAAATTACCATGAACATAATTTTCATCGTGTATCACTGTTCCCTTCTTCGTGGTTGTGGTGACCTTCCCGTCAATTACACCATATTTGTAAGTACGATGCACATCCATCAATGCATTTTCACTTTCGTAGTTGAAAGTGCCGTTGCCATGCTTGGTTTCTAATTTTATCCTCTCTTTATTGTTGGCATCATAATAGGTAATAGACTGAAAAAGATGCTCATCGTATTTTCTGGTATAATCCAAAGTGCTATCCGGATTCCAATTTTCAATGATGCCGTTCACTTCGTCATCTATATAATAATTTCTTTGTTTCGGTTTGCCGTTGATGTAGTACCAAGTCCATTCTCCAACATGCTGCCCGTTAACATACCATCCCTCCGTTTCCACCTTTCCGTTGGGGAAGTACGCAATGTAAGGCCCAGTGAATTGATCCTTTTGATAGGTGGTTTTGCTTTTTATCACTCCTCCTTTATAGTATTCTTCATAGGTCCCTTCCAGCTCACCTAAATCGTTGTACATGCCGATTGCTGAAATTTCTCCGTTAGGATAATAAAATTCCCAGCGCCCCACACGAAATCCCTTTTTAATTGGCCCTTTGGAATCTATGTTACCGTATTCATTATAGTTCGTCAAAGTTTTAGTTCCTGCCGCGAGCTCCTTTCCATTGGCTGAAAAATATTTCCAAGATTTGATCGCATCTTTCTTGTAAATGAAGATGCTCATTAATTTTCCTGAAGGAGAATAATTGATGTCCAATCCCTCCTTTAGTCCTTTTGCATTGTAATGGGTAACCGTTGCCAGCTGACCATTGTGATGGTAAGTCATTAAAGAATCAATGTAGTCCCCTTTTTCATTTAGCGTGTAAACTCTTTGCGGTTTACCATTACTAAAAAACTCTTCCCATTTGCCAACAGGAGTTCCGGCTTTATAATTTCCTTTGGAAAATAATTTTCCGTTTTTGTGGTAAGAGATAAATAAGCCGTCGCGCTCACCATCTTTGTAATACACATCTGTTTTTAAAATCTTTCCAGGAAAATAAACTTTTTGCAAGCCATCATAACTACCTTCTTTGTAATTCAGCTCCATGTCAATTTCGCCGGTATTTGTATACTCTGTGGCTGGTCCATGGCGCTGTCCTTTTTTAAAATCCATGATTTCCTTTGGAGCACCGTTAGCAAAATAAATTTTTTGTGGACCTTCTAGTGAATCGGCAACAAAAAGCAAATCGGATTTCAATACGCCAGTGGGATAATATTCCATGTTTCTTCCTTCTACCACTCCATTTTTATAAATGAACCAGTCCTTCACCCTTCCATCAATATAATAATCAAAAACGGTATCGGTCTTCACACCAGCGTCGGTATAATGAAGAATTTGTTGCAAAGCACCTTCAGGATAAAAGAAGTACCAAGTGCCCACATATTTTTCTCCATCCCTTTTGCCCATTGAAACCAAACAATCATCCTCATAGCCTTTATCCAAAACAACTGTTTTTCCCTGCACGGTAACGGGTGCCTTATTAAGTATTTCGTCAAAATATTCAGAAGCAAAAGTGAGGAATTTATCTACTTCGGGTTTGAATTTCTTCACTCCATCCTGCACTACTTTGTAATCCAGAAAAGACAAAAACTGATAGGTGAAACCGCGAAGCATCCCCTTTTCTTTTACTTTAATTAAAAAAGGCACATAAAAATCCATCCAGAAATCGTTGCTGCCTTTTTTAAATTCCAGATTTTTTATCAATACATCCGTCTGACGAACAATAGGATCATCCAAAGGAGCATCTGTTTTATAAGCGGCCTTCAATGCAAGCTTAGATTCCATCAATTCTTCTGCATCCTTAAACAGCTTGTCTTTTTTAGCGTTTTTGATGGTAACCTCCTGCTTATTACTAAAAATATTACTCAGGATTTGTAGCGCTGCTGCTGTTTTCGCGTTGTTGACAGACGACATCATTAAAAAAGTCTCCAATGAAATCGTTGCTCTTACATAGTCACCTTGATCAGCTTTTATTTTGCCCAAATAATAATGTGCATTTCTATTGAATGGATTTTGTTGAATCAACTTTTGAAGCACAGCTATACTTTGATCGTATTTTTCCCAAGCATTATTGGCCACCACTTCTTCTAAAATAAAATCTTCGTTGAAAGGGTATTTCCTTTTGGCCATCGCAATTTGCTCGTATGCCTCATCATTTTTAAGATGCACCAAACTTTCTATCAAATACTGACGAAATAAGTGATCCCATTTGTTATCCACAGGAAGAGCTGACCGGCATATTTTCACCACCATAGAATCGTTCTTCAGCTCTGTATAGCAAAGCGCTTGCTCCAACTGTGCCAAAATGTAATTGGTATCATTGGATGAAATCTCCTGGAATTCGGCTATGGCTTTCTCATACTCGTTAGCAGTAAACAATGACACGCCTTCAATCAAGTGATCTCGTGAATCTGTCCACACCTTATTTTGCGCGTAGGTTGGAAGTAGAAATGAACCTAAAAATAACGCACTTAAAAAAATCCTCATGATCATCCAGTTATTGAGTTTCCCCAAAAATAGAAATTATATCGTGGTATGAAAAATCTTCAGAACCGAAGCAAGATCTTGCTTTGCGGTATGTCGACCCAAACTGATCCTAAAACTGTTTTTGATTTCTTTTTCGTGCATACCCATCGCCAATAAAACATATGAGGGAGAAGGGTCAGCAGAATTGCATGCCGAACCCAATGAATACGCCAGATCCCGTGTTTTTACCAGCAAATCACTGGCTTTTAAAACAGGATGACGAAAATTCAAAGTATTGTTCAAAGTATTTTCCAGAGGGACATTGCTGAGGAAACCCAAATCCGACAAGCCCCGAAACAATTCCGTTTTTAAAGTCGACAAGCGTTGTCCTTCTTTTTCAATCTCTAAAATTTCACAGGCTTTCCCCAATCCCACTATTCCTGGCACATTGGCTGTTCCTGTATGCAAAGGATTTTGCAAACGAACCCTCGGCGCTTTTCTTCTCAAATAAAGAGCTCCAACGCCTTTGGGGCCATATATTTTATGAGCCGACAAAGGCATTGCATCTATTCCCAAATCATTTACGTTCACTTTCATTTTACCTATTGCCTGAGTAGCATCGCTAAATAAAATGGATCTTTTAGAATGAACTATTTGTGAAATTTTATGAATATCCTGAATCACTCCGGTTTCATTGTTGGCAAGCATTACCGAAACCAAAGCGGTTTTATCAGTAATGGCATTTTCCAATTCAAGCAAATCAATTTGTCCGGCAGCATCCACACCCAAATAAGTTACTTCAGCACCTTCCTTCTGCAAAAAAGCATGCACATCTAAAACCGCCTTGTGCTCGGTCCTAACTGTGATTAAATGATTTTTCTCTCTTTTAAAAAGATTGTAAATGCCTTGAATGGAAAGGTTAATGGATTCAGTGGCTCCTGATGTAAAAATTATTTCGCCCGGTTCAGCACCAATCAAATCAGCAATTTGTTTTCGGGCACATTCCACCGCATCTTTAGCCACCCAGCCGTAACGGTGCGTGCTGCTTGCCGCATTGCCAAACTCTTCGGTGAAATATGGAAGCATGGCCTCCAGTACTTTGGAGTCGAGGGGTGTGGTGGAATTATAGTCTAAATAGATTGTCTGAACCATGATTCACTTGATTGAAGGATTAAAGGATGCATGATCCTGAATCAACTTATTGTTATGAACTCTTTTGAATTCGAGATGCTTTGAACCAAAATTAATCAATAATCCAATCTGGATCTTATATGCTTCCAAATAATTTGCTGCTTGTGCTAAATGCACGTCTTCTAATTTGATAATTGCTTTCAATTCTACCATTACCAAATCTTCCACAAAAAAATCAACTCTTCTGGCACCAATATTCTGTTCTTTATAAAAAATCGGCATTTCCATTTCCCTTATAAAAGAAAGACCCGCTTCTTCTATCTCTATTGCTAACGCTCGTTGATAAATCACTTCTTGAAATCCATTTCCTAAAGTACTATGAACTTTCATAGCACATCCGATAATTTTTTGTGTTATTTCTTTGTGCAACATCCTTTAATCTTTTAATCAAGTGAATCAAGGTTCAGACAAATTTAACTAATTTTACTCCATGGCTTTATACACCAATAATCTTACACAATACGAACGCTGGCTTACGCGTGAAGTCAAAATAGGAGACATTCCCTTAGGTGGAAAAAATCCAATAAGAATACAATCCATGACCACCACCGACACCATGGATACCCTTGCCACCGTTGAGCAAACCATACGCATGGTAGAAGCAGGATGCGAATATGTGCGCATTACCGCCCCAAGTATAAAAGAAGCCGAAAACCTCGCCAACATTAAAAAAGAATTAAAAGTAAGAGGTTATTCTGTTCCATTGATTGCCGACATTCATTACACACCCAATGCGGCTGAGCTGGCAGCACGTATAGTGGAGAAAGTGCGCGTGAATCCTGGGAATTATGCCGACAAAAAGAAATTTGAAAACATAGAGTACACCGATGATGCCTACAATAAAGAGTTGGAGCGTATCCGTCAGAAATTTACGCCTCTTGTAAAAATATGTAAGGAATACGGAACTGCCATGCGCATTGGTACGAACCACGGTTCTTTATCAGATAGAATTATGAGTCGCTACGGCGACAGTCCGCTGGGCATGGTGGAATCGGCCATGGAATTTCTCCGCATCTGCGAAGATTTGAACTACCACAACATAGTGCTTTCCATGAAGGCCAGCAACACGCAAATCATGGTGCAAGCTTATCGATTGTTGGTGGCTACCATGAAAGAAAATAATATGAATTACCCTTTGCATCTCGGCGTTACCGAAGCAGGTGATGGTGAAGATGGAAGAATAAAATCGGCGGTGGGAATTGGCACATTGCTGGAAGACGGACTGGGGGATACCATTCGTGTGTCATTGACAGAAGACCCTGAATTTGAAGCTCCTGTTGCAAAAGCATTGGCTGAGAGATACAGTGGCAGAGAAAAACATCAAGCCTTTGCTCCAATAAAATCCTACCACATCAATCCTTTTGAATACAACAGAAGAAGTTCTTCCGAAATCAATAACATTGGAGGAAAATCGGTGCCTATAGTGATTGCCGATTTATCAGATTTGAAGGAAATAAAGCCAGCCAATTTATTTGCTGCAGGCTATACTTACTCTGTTCCTACCGACAAATGGACGATTGGCGATATGGCCTGCGACTATATTTTTGTGGGCGCCAATGAAGTGAATTTTGAAATTCCTGGAACTTTAGGCATTATTCAAAATGAAAAAAGTTTGCAGAAAAAAGACCGACATTATTCCATTGCTGCTGCGGGAAATCCTGATTTCCTAAAAATCAATGCAAAAGATCTGGCTCAAATTCCTGCACTCAAAAATTTAAAAAACACAACCTTGGTTCTCGAAACCGACAATTTGCATGGATTGGCTGAGCAACGTGCCTTTGTCAATGAATTGCTGGAACAAAAAATTACTCTCCCTGTTATTCTGAAAAGATCTTATTCATCTTTATCTCCTGAGAATTTCCAGCTGCATAGCGCAACAGATTTTGGAGGATTATTGTTAGATGGACTAGGAGATGGAATTTGGATAAAAGCTGAGAAAATAAGTTTGGCACAAAGCAATTCACAAGCATTTGGAATACTGCAAGCCACGCGTACGCGCATTTCAAAAACCGAATATATTTCCTGTCCGTCATGCGGAAGAACACTTTTTGATTTACAAGAAACCACTGCGAAAATCCGCGCAGTGACACATCATTTAAAAGGTGTGAAAATCGGGATCATGGGTTGTATCGTAAATGGTCCGGGTGAAATGGCCGATGCCGATTACGGCTATGTTGGCTCAGGCGTTGGAAAAATCACCTTGTACAAAGGAAAAGAAGTAGTGAAAAAATCAATTTCTTCAGAATTGGCAGTTGATGCGCTGATTGCGCTGATAAAGGAAAATGGGGATTGGGTGGAGAAAAAATAAATTAATTTCTTTTCAAAATCTTTTCCGTTTTAATCAAGCTATTATTTGAGTATACACTCAGATAATAAATGCCATCTGCAAAATCCGCAACATTGATTTTAACATTTCCGGTAGTCTGACATGTCCGCAACTCTTGTCCGATTACATTCGTAATTTTTAAAGTCATATTTTCATTGCCATTCATAATAAAAGCAAATTCTTCCTGAAAAGGATTTGGATAAAGACGCATTGAATTCAAGGTAGTTAAATCCTCTCGCAGTCCAACTTTATTCTTTGCCTTTACCTTTAGAGTATTCACGATTTCCACGGTATCACATAAATTTCCAACTTTTAATTTCAAAATATACTCTCCGGAATCTTTATATGTGTGTGCAGTTTTATAACTTCCTTTCAAGTGTGGAGTCCCATCGCCAAAATCCCATTCTGCAAATTTCACCTTTAAACTGTCGAGATATTTGAAATTATAAAGAATAGAATCGCTGGTACTTACCTCCATGTTTTTTGAAGAATAATCCGACATAATCAAATACATTTTATCGGTAGCAGAACAGGAATTTCCTTTAGTAACAGTTAAAGAATAAAAGCCTGGAGTAGTAGTGATAAGATTATCTGAAGTAGACGAAAAATTAGTGCCGCTCCAATCATAGGTAGTGTAACCAACTGGACCTTTTACAAAGGCATACGAGAGAGGACTGCAACTTATGGCAGTATCGGGTAAATTCAATGTAGGTGAAGAAAATAAATTCACTTTGATGGTATCTGATTTACTCAAAGCCGAAAAAATAACTTTAATAAAAGGAGCTGAAATGGTATCGGGAAGCTTTACGTTCCATGAACCATGATAAGCTATTTTTTTATAAAAATTAGTGCTGCCATAGTAACTCAAATAAACTGATGCACTATCCAATCCATAAGAAGAAATTTTCATGTCAAGGGACTTTCCGGTACAAGAATTAATTGCGTTTGCGGTTTTATTAAAAAATGCACAGGTACTTCCACAATTACCATTATCGTCCAAGTCGTAAATTGAATGCACAGAATTTTTTTCAATGAGGTAAGACAATTGTCCGCAAGGTGAAGCCGCTGCATCAAAGATCCAGTCATAATCTTTGGAAGAAACCGTTTTGCTCCACTGATATTTTCCTGAAGTATCTACTTCCATGATAAAGCAATCAGCACGACCGGATGCAGGAAAACCGAAAGATTTTCCATCCGAAGTCTTTACAACAGGTGTATTGGTGGAATTGTAAATCGTATTGAAAGTTCCACCCACAAACAATTTATTTTTATAATTAGCGATGAAAGCAGAATGGTAAAATTCATTTTCGTTATACCAAATAATTTTTCCTGAAGGACTGAATTTCACCAATATGTTTTTACTGATTGCCGATATTTCTTTACCATCAAAAACAAGTTTTGTGCTTACCCCTGCCGAACCGCTGGTGAAAATATTGTTCCAATCGATATTGTAATAAATATTTCCATCATCATCCACATCCCAGCTTGGAAAGTCCTGCCTATCAATATATGTATCACTATATCCATTGTACCCTGGCCCAACCATAGAATACAAAACAAAGGCATTCTGCCACGACAAATCAACATTTAATGTTGCAATATAATGCCCCACTGTATTGGTCGCAGCAGTTAAAACAGTTGACCCAAACTGTACACTTTTTATGAAGCTTCCTGTTATGGTAATAGTATTGGTTTTCTTATTTAATTTCATTTTAGGAACAACGAAGGGATTGGTAGTTATCGACTGCGGATCAATATTATACGAACCTCCGAAATTTGGATAAAACACACTTGGTGTAATTTCAAATGCTTTATGATTCATTACAATTTTTCCTGTAGAATCCACTTCTAAAATATTAATATGAGAATCCGCATTACCATGAAGCACATTACCATGAGGGGTAACATATTTATTTGCGCTGACAATGCTATTGAAACTTCCCTTCATGGCAACAAAAATCCGATTGTCATTCAACACTTTCACGTCTGTAGCAGTAGCTCCTACCATGTTCAAATACCCTCTTTCAATTTGTGAATATATGATCCACTTAAATTTTCCATTCGCATCATACTTAATTAAAAAGCCATGTTTCTCTTCAGTAGCAACTGTTTTGGAGACCCCTCCCGTAGTATATTGATCTGTATTGAATGTTCCGCTAACGTACATATTGCCCATGTTATCGGCATCAATTCCCGTATAATGTGCTACTTTTCCTGTTCCGTATTCTGGCGAAAGATGACCTTGCGCTACTATTTTTCCTGTTTTATCATATTTAAAAAAACTGCAATAGGTACTCGGACCACTTACTATTAAATCATAAACTACATATCTATTTCCAAACTGATCAACAGTATAATCCATTTCCACCTGCTTGTAATATGGACTTGGAGCAATACTCATTGAATCACACTGCTTGGATGGATCAAAAACCTGTGGGTCAGTAATCGTAATATTTTTAGTAATGGAATCTTTGCATCCTATGCCGGAAGTACAAAACAGTTTCAAAGATTTAATGCCTGTAGATGAAAAACTGAATTTTGGATTTTTCACATGAGAAGACAAACCATCATTGGTAGTCCAAACAAAATTTACTGCATTCGAAGTATTCACCACTTCCGCAGAATCTCCAACTAAATAAAACGATTGCTTAAAAGAAAACCTTGATACCGCACTGTCAACTTTCACCGCATACGTTTTAGATTTACTGAGGCATCCCGAAGTTTTATCCTTCACCTCAATATAAAATGCATCACTATGTTGGCCTTCCTTGAAAAAGTAATTAAAAGATTTACCATTCAACTCACTGAAAAAAGTATAAGCCCCGCCCATTGCTTTAAACTGATAATCATATGCCGCACTAAGATTACTTCCAGAAAAATGAACTGTATCTTTCAAACACACCAAACTATCGTAGGAAAAAGAGTAATTCAATGCAGGCAAAGCATAAACTTTAATAGGTGTAGAAGTATTGAAAATTTTAATCACCGTGTCACAGGAAGTGGATTTGAGCGCCTTGACCTGAACTTTAGGCTCTCCCTGCAAATTGGGAATGGTAAATGTTTTGGAAGTGACATTGGTGAATGAACTATGATAAGGGCTGCCATCAATTAAAACTTGATAAGTAACAATTGTTTCCAAAGCGCTTAAATCAAGCGTTAAAGAATTGCCAAAACAAAAAGTATCATTGGCAACATTTACTGTAATGTCTTTTATTTTTGGAATAGGCATAACGTAAAAAGGCATGTTATAACTACTTTCATAAGTGTCGTTGTTGCACGTGAGGCGAAGGCTTTTATCTCCTCCCATGGTATCAGCATAAATAGTCGGAGAATAATCAGTAGCTACCAAAACATTATCGTAATACCATTTATAAGAACCACCTTTCGGACTAAAATTCGAGAGTTCAATTTTATCGTAAGCACAATAATTAGACTTGGTCATTTCAAATCTTGTGACTGGAACCATCTTCATGGACAAATCCTGGATTTTATATAATTTTCCATGAAAATCGGAAACATAAGCGATGTTCTTTTGAGGCACTAATGAAATTGAAGTCGCTATACCTGGAACATCGGTATATTCCCAAAATTCCCCTGTAGAACTGCGATAAACTTTAGATCCACCGGCTGCCCAAATTTCTCCTGTATTTTGATTTATTACCAGATCTGCAACCTGATATGATTTGTACTTTACCGCAACATGCCAGTTACTACCTCCATCAAAAGACATGAAAATCCCATCCTCAGATGCAACAATTATTGAATCATTTTTTAATACAACTGAATAATTATCCCTACTACCAAAGGAGATATCCTGCCAACTGGATCCACCATCACTTGTTTTATATAGCGTTCCACCAAGACCTACAACAACTCCATGTAGTTCATCTTTGAACTTAACATCAACCAGCGCCAATGTTGTTGGAGAAGGCATCTTGCTCCAGCTCGAACCAGAATTAGTTGATTTGTATATATCTCCCTCATAACCACAAATATAACCAACGCTGTAAGTAGGAAAATCAATGGATAAAAACGAATGACCTTCTCCAATATATTCTGTAATTGACCACGTTAATCCACCATTGGATGTGCTATAAATCATAGCACCGGCTTTCCAGAGGGCAAAAGAATAACTACCAACCATAAAACCTTTCTGACTATCAATAAACGTAATGTTGTTGAAGGAGCTGCCATCAAAAAACTGATCACCATTTCCTCCTTCTACAAAAGAGATTCCGCCATCCGTAGTTCGACGTATACTGGTTTTTAAAGAAGTGCTTGTTTGCGGATCATAAACAGATTTCCCAATTACAAAGCCTTTATTTTCATCAAAAAAATATTGAGTTGCTACCAATAAATCAGGTATATCAATATTAACTGTTGTAACTTGCGCTTTGCTTTGGATAAATAGAAATAGTAGCGAAAAAGAAAGAAGAAACCGTATCATAATTAGACGTATTTGACACAAAAGTAGCCATTCTGCTAATACAAAGCCTCTCTCTCTAAAAGATCAATATTATCCCTTCACAAAATCAACAATCAAAGATCTTTTAGAAAATTGATGCTCACTTTTATCCCTGCATCGCAAAATAATTCCTCTGTCGTCAGAAAGCTCACCTTCCATCAATTTCCCTTCTTCTGTATAATGCTCCTTTAACTCGGCTTTATATCCAGCAGCTTCTCCGGTTTGAGAAAGGGTTTTGTACGTCCATAAAATTTTATGATCATCAGCTCCGTCACCATTACCGCCCGGTCTAACGTATTCAATATAAGTTGGATCAGGATTAAATCCATCTGGAACTGCAATGCGAAAAACTCCACCTTTTTTCACAAAAGGAGCAGCTAATTCCAAAGCTAGCTTACTTTGTTCTTGGGTTAAATGCTCAAAAACATGCTCTGCCAATAAATTATCTATGGTGCATCCTTCAAAAAAATACTGCCAGTCTTCTTTTTTCAAAATATTAAAATGAGGTAAGTCGGTGCCAATCCACCCTTCAAAATCTGTATAACCTGAGCCTACAACAATTTTAATAGAGCCTTTGTTTTTAGCGGCAAGAATCTGACGACGGATTTTCCATCTTCCAGTTACTATCCATCGGTATCTTCTAAGCTGCGTTATGAAATTCATGTCAGTCCTCTTTGGTGTGTGGACAAATGTAAAACAAATAGTTTTGTGATCACCAACTTGTTCTCTAATTTCACGGCGCAAGCAAAAATTCATGAATAAAATATCCAAACATCCGATAGTTATTTTTTCAGTGCTGCTTTGCTATATTTTATTACAAAGTATATGGTGGCTCAACAACACATGGAACTTGTATAAAGAGGTTTACCATGGCGCTGAACTCGAAAGAAAATTTTGGATGCTGATTGGTGAAGGATCTGTTTTTATTGTGCTTTTGCTGTTCGGATTTTTCATCACCTATCGCGCCTTCAAAAAAGAAATTGCAGTGAGCAATCAGCAGCGCAACTTCTTGATGGCTATTACTCATGAACTAAAAACTCCCATTGCCTCCATTAAGTTGTTATGGCAAACCATCGCCTCCCGAAAATTAGAACCAGAGCAAGTGAAAGACCTTTCTAATAAAGGTGTGGAAAACGCCGACCGCCTCAACCAAATGGTGGAAAATATTTTGCTGGCCACCAAAATTGAAGAGCAATTGTTCATTCTTCAGAAAGAAAAGATTTCTTTTAAAAAAATCATCGCCGATACGCTGCAACGCAATCAAAACGGATTTTTGAAAAATCACAAATTTTCATTTTCACACAGCACTTCTGATGATTTCACCTTACTAGGCGATGAAATGGGTTTATCTTCAATTGTCATCAATTTGCTGGAAAACGCCGCTAAATATTCCGACCAAGGAAGTGAAATTTGCATCTCACTTGAAAACAAAAACAGTAGTATTGTTTTAACTATTTCCGACGAAGGAGAAGGGATTCCCAATGAAGAGAAAGAAAATATTTTTCGAAAGTTTTACCGCGTAGGCAATGAAAACACTCGAAAAAATAAAGGCACCGGACTGGGATTATTCATTGTGAAAAATCTGGTGGAATTGCACAATGGCAGCATTGATGTGCATGATAATTCTCCTAAAGGTGCTATATTTACGATTCAATTTCCGATACAATAAAAACTAAAATATATGTCTAAAAAAGTTGCTCTTATTATCATGGATGGCTGGGGAAAAGGCGATCACACCAAGTCTGATGCTATTTTCAATGCGAATACTCCATTTGTGGATTCATTGTATACCAATCACCCAAACTCTGAATTGATCACTAGTGGCGAAGAAGTTGGATTGCCTGAAGGACAAATGGGTAACTCGGAAGTGGGTCACTTAAATATTGGCGCCGGACGCATTGTGTACCAGGACTTAGTAAGAATCAATGTTGCAGTGCGTGACAAATCTTTTTTCTCCAATCCTGTTTTGAAAGCCGCTTTCAAAGAAGCCAAAGACAAAAATAAAGCAGTGCATTTATTAGGATTGATTTCCGAAGGTGGTGTGCATTCTTCCCAAAAACACCTATACGCTTTGTGCGACATGGCCACCACTGAAGGTGTAAAAGACGTATTTATTCATGCTTTTACCGATGGACGTGATGTGGATCCTAAAAGCGGATTGGGTTACGTAACAGAATTACAAGAGTACATCAAAAAAACAAACGCGAAAATTGCTTCCTTGTGCGGAAGATATTACGCTATGGATCGCGACAAACGTTGGGAACGCGTTAAAATGGCTTATGATTTATTGGTGCATGGAACAGGCGAACATTTCGCTGATCCAGTTGAAGCGATGAAAGCTTCTTATGCCAAAAATGAAACCGATGAATTCGTTAAACCTACTGTAATTACTAATGCTTCCGGACAAGCAACTGCCACCATCAAAGAAGGTGATGTAGTGATTTGTTTTAACTTCCGCACCGACCGTTGCAGAGAAATCACGCAGGCTTTGAGTCAGCAAGATTTCCACGAACAAAACATGTACAAAATGAATTTGTATTATGTTACTATGGCTCGCTACGACGAGGCTTTCAAAGGGGTACATGTAATTTACGAAAAAGACAATCTCACCATGACTATGGGAGAAGCTTTGGAGAAAGCCAGCAAAAATCAAATCCGTGCTGCCGAAACTGAAAAATATCCTCACGTTACTTTCTTTTTCTCCGGCGGAAGAGAAGAACCTTTCAAGGGAGAAACCCGCATTATGGCTGCTTCACCTAAAGTTGCAACCTATGATTTGCAACCAGAAATGAGTGCGCAAGAATTAACAGATAAAGTATGCGCACAACTGAACAAAGGCGTAGATGACTTCATGTGCTTAAACTTCGCCAACCCTGATATGGTGGGCCACACCGGAGTTTACGAAGCGGTAGTTAAAGCAGTTGAAACTGTTGACTCTTGCGTAAAACAAGTGGTGGAATGTGGATCAAAACAAGGTTTTTCATTCATCATCATCGCCGATCACGGTAACGCTGACTATGTGATCAATGCTGATGGATCACCGAATACAGCTCACACAACGAATCCTGTTCCATGTTTCTTAATCGACAAGGATTACAAACAAATCAAAAACGGAAAGTTGGGAGATATCGCTCCAACTATTTTGAAAATGATGGAGGTGGAAATTCCGAAGGATATGACGGGGGAAGTGTTGGTGTGAAAATTATTTGATTAAAAATGTGTAGTGATTGTTTTACTGATGAATACCAATCATTTTCAAGTGAGAATGATTGGTTAATTTTTGACACGCTTCTCACTAAAAAACTTGGAAGGTCTAAAATGAATTTTATTGAATTTAAGAACCAAGAACATATTTATCAATGTGATACATGTCAACAAAAATGGAAATTAAGCGATCCTGATTATTCATATAGAGGATATTTCCTGAAAATAAAATAACCCGGCCTCACCAAGTTTAGCGCAGCGAACTTGGTGATTTTACAAACGCACTTAGAAGCTTTCAGCTTCTTTCCTCGAAGAGGAACATCCCGAATAATCTTAATTTTTTTTTCTTTCAGAAAAAGGAAGTTGAAAACTTCCAAGTAGATACGTTATTTCGCGAAGTTAGCTTCGCTAAACTTCACGAAGCGATGCCGAAAAAATGCTCCCCCCTCCGTTAAGTTTAGCGAAGCGAACTTAACGGAATCTTTTCTTGAAGCTTTCAGCTTCTTTTCTATTCACCAAGAAAAATTCTTGAAGAAAAGATTCCGCGAAGTTGAAAACTTCACGGAGCGAGCGTGAAGAAGAATACCTAAATTTACATCATGTCCGACATTATCAATTTTCACCAAGTCTCCGAATCCCTCTCCTGCTCTGGTCAACCCAGCGAAGCTCAACTACAAAATATTGCGAACGAAAATTTTTCTATCATCATAAATCTTGGATTATCTGATCAAGATTATTCTCTTCCAAACGAAAAATTTTTCGTCGAAAAACTCAATATCAAATATTTTCATATTCCTGTATTATTTGACAATCCTACAATTCCCGACTTCATCCTCTTCTTTGAAAAAATGAAAGAGAATGAAAATAAAAAAGTTTTAGTGCACTGTGCAGCCAATTATCGCGCTTCCGTTTTTGCAGCACTCTACTTATTTTCTATCCAAAAAATAGAAGAAAGTGAAATAGAAAATTTCATTACCAACATCTGGATGCCCGATCACAACTGGCAAATGTTCATTGACGAAGCAATAGAATTTATCAAAAGTAATTTTCCTTACTTTTAATCCCTCATGGAAAAAGTAAATCACAAAAAATCACGTTTAGTCATTTACATTTTCCTTTTTTTCGGACTTATTTTCTCTGCCATTTCTTTGCCCAATCACTATAACCTGCGAACCTTCGGTTTAGATTTGGGTGTTTTCAATCAAATCCTTCATTACCTCTCAAAATTCCAAATGCCGAATTGCACCATATGGCTGGAAGGCAAAGAATTTAGTTTTTTGAACGATCATTTTTCACCCATCACCATTTTATATACTCCGCTGTATTATCTCTTTGGATCATGGACTTTTTTGATCCTTCAAATTGCGTCCGTTCTTTTTGGGGGATGGGGCGTTTATAAGTATGCGCAACTGAAAAGCGAAAACAAAAATTTCCCCATTATTATGCTTGTGCAATTTTTTGGAATCTGGGGGATCTATTCCGCACTGGCCCATGATTTTCACAACAATGTAGTTGGTGCCATGTTTGTGCCCTGGCTTTTGTACCACTACGAAAAATGCAACAAAAAAATGGTGTTGCTTTTCACCTTTATAATTTTGATTTCAAAAGAAAACATGGCCCTTTGGCTGGCATTTATTTTCATTGGATTGATGTTCAAAGGCGGCTATAAAAACTTTAAAAAATATTTCCAATTTGAAATTCCAATAGTTGTATTCGTGCTGATTTACTTTGTGCTGATCATCAAAGTCGTTATGCCTTCATTAAGCAATGGTCCTGTCGCCAATCATTTAGACCGATACAGCCATTTAGGAAATTCTTTAAGCGAAATTATAGCTACCCTGTTTACCCGACCAGCCTATGTTTTTTCTCTGTTATTTGAGAGCTTTTCAAACAACCCTGATACTTTCGGAATTAAAGGAGAATTGCATATGATGGTGTTGGCGTCGGGCGGACTGGCTATTCTTTTCCGACCATACTACCTCATAATGCTGCTGCCCATTTATGCGCAAAATCTTTTGTCGAATGACCCCTTTTTACACGGAATTAATTATCAGTATTCCATTGAATTTGCACCGATTTTAAGTTTCGCTATTATAGATGCTGCGCTGCGTTTCAATACTATAAAAAAGCAAATTATTTTCGTAAGTGTACTTGCAATAAGTACACATGCTTTCAACTTCAAATCTCTCGACAAGCGCAAATCAATATGGTATCAGCCTACTCTTGTAAAATTTTACGAAAAACGACATTACGTAACCATACAAACACTAAAAGACCTGCAACCTATTTTAGATTCTATTCCCGAAAACTCCAGCATTAGTGCACAAAACATGCTGGTACCGCATTTGTGCAACCACGATACTGTGTATTTATACCCACATATAGGAAATGCGAAATTCATATTTCTTTTTACCGCCGAAACCAACAAATATCCATTGGATCAAAAAGCCTACGATGAAAAATTAAAAAAATTATTATCGAGCAAAGAATGGAAAATATACTACGAGAAAAAAGACACGTTTTTAGTTTTGCAAAGACAGCATTCCATCCAATGAAATACTTATTTTTACCTCTTGAAAATTTATTTGCATCATGATTCAAATTCAAGGTTTCGCTTTCAATCCTTTTTACGAAAACACCTACATCCTTTTTGATGAAACAAAAGAATGTGTCATCATTGATCCGGGTTGCTACACCAGCAGCGAAGAAAAAATGCTGCTTAAATTTATCAGCGACAACAACCTAAAACCAGTTCATTTACTCAACACACATTGCCACATTGATCACATTTTAGGCAATGGAATGATAGCCGATAAATTCAAATTAAAGTTAGAAGCCAACAAGTTGGAAAAGCCCATTTTACAAGGCTCTCCGCTATGGGGAAAACAATACGGCATCAATTGCAATCCTTCTCCCGAAATTGAAATTTTTCTGGAAGAAGGCGACGTGATTACTTTTGGAAAATCAAAATTGGATATTCTATTTGTTCCCGGACACGCGCCTGGACATCTTGCTTTTGTTAGTCATGAAGATGGCTTTGTCATTGGCGGTGATGTTCTTTTTCAAATGAGTGTTGGTCGCACCGATTTGCCCTTTGGCGACATGAACATTTTGGTAAAAAGCATCAAAGAAAAATTATTCACCTTGCCCGATGGTTACGAAGTATTTCCTGGACACGGCGATTCAACAAATATTGGTTTCGAAAAAAAGAACAATCCATTCGTCAAATAACGCTACACATGAAAACAAAAAAATCAGCAGCAGCATTTAAAAAAGCAAAAACATTTTTTCCTGGTGGAGTGAATTCCCCTGTGCGGGCTTTCGGTTCGGTAGATGGCGACCCGCTATTTATTGCGAAAGGAAAGGGATCCAAAATTTATGACATCGATGGAAATAAATTCATTGATTATTGCTGCTCATGGGGTCCGCTAATTTTAGGTCATGCGCCAACTTCAGTGGTGAAAGCAGTGCAAAAATCGGTGACCAACGGTTTATCGTTTGGTGCGCCAACAGTGCAGGAAAACGAATTGGCTGAATTGATCATCAAGAACAATCGCTTCATTGAAAAATTGCGTTTCGTAAGTTCAGGAACCGAAGCGGTAATGTCGGCCATACGCCTCGCTCGCGGGTATACCGGAAAAGACAAAATCATAAAATTTGAAGGCTGTTATCACGGTCACGCCGATCATCTTTTGGTAAAGGCAGGATCAGGATTGGCTACCTTAGGAACCTCTTCATCGGCAGGTGTTCCCGAAGCTTTCGCGAATGAAACCATTGTGCTTCCATTGAACGATTTAAATGCTGTTGAAAAAGCTTTTGCCACACATTACAACCAAATTGCTTGTATCATCATTGAACCTGTTCCGGCCAATAACGGACTCTTACTGCAAGGAAAAGAATATTTACAAGGCTTACGTGAAATCACAAAAAAACACCATGCACTATTAATTTTCGACGAAGTAATAAGTGGATTCCGTGTAGGGTTTGAAGGTGCTGCCGGACTATACAACATCAAACCCGACATCATCACTTACGGAAAAATTATTGGTGGCGGAATGCCGGTGGGTGCTTATGGATCGAACGCAAAAATCATGAGAGAAATCGCTCCCGACGGTCCGGTTTACCAAGCCGGAACACTATCCGGAAATCCGGTGGCGATGAGCGCCGGAAAAGCTCAATTGAGCGAATGTTTGAAAAAAGGATTTTACAAAGCACTGGAAGCAAAAACAAAAATGTTGTGCGATGAAATCAACAAATTTGCTATTAAGGAAAAACTGGCATTTAAAATGGTTTCTGTAGGATCTATTTTCTGGTTGAGATTTTCAAACAAGGACATTAAATCTGCCGCCGACATTGATCCTAAATCGATGAAGCACTTTAGAATATTGCACAAATTTTTATTGGAAAAAGGAATTTATCTCGGGCCATCAGGCTACGAAGTAGGATTCATTTCTGCAGCACACAGCACGGCCGACATTAAAAAGACAATTGAGATTTTTAAAGTAGGAATTAAAAAGGCGATGAAGTAAGATTCATTTTTGTTTAAGGGATTGCTTTAATTTTTGAGTACAAAAATTAAAGCAATAACGGACTCTAGGGAATGGACACCGGAAATGGGCGCTAACTTCGTGCGAAGGCCCGAGCTAAGAGGCGAGCGTGTGAAAGGCTTTTCGTGAGGTGGCAGCATCTCTTAGCTCTTGATTTTTTGTTACTTTTTTATCAAGAAAAAAGTAAAGAATACTACCAAGTACTCGGTCCTCTATAAGGATAAACAATATACATAATCATCATCCCCGTAGCTAAACCAGTTACACTTCCCACCAAAGCATATCTCATTTTTTTTCCTCTAGCAGCTAGCTCATAACCATTCACAAAATATTCATCTGACAATAATGTTTCATCAGATGCGATGAAGTTATCTTCGTTGATAGTCCAAGTGCCAATTAGCGCCATGTACACACCTGGCGGCATAAAGGCATAAAACAAAGGCAAAACACCACTTGCCCCACCAACACAAAATCCGCCAACGGCAGCTTTCCAAGGTTTGTAATATTTGCGCGCCTCGTTTTGACCTTGAATGTGCTTTTCAATTTGTGCAATGCTGTAATCATCTTCCAACAAAGTATCTTGTCGGTAAACATACATCGTGTCGCCCGATGATTTTAAAACTCTAAAAATTCTTTCCTTGCTGATTCTTGTAACAAGACCACCTTCCTTCTTTTTGAAATATATGTATTCAGCGGTTTCATGATCAACAATACCTTTTTTGACCTTTCCACTGAGTAATTCAACTTTGTCTTGCGCAGCCACAAATTCGGTGGTCAGTAATATTGTTAATAAAAGGAAGGCAATCTTTTTCATTCTCTTTGTTTATACGCCAAATATAAGAAACAATGCCAGTGAATAAAAACTTGTAAAAGAGTTCGGTATTTACTGCCCTTTCACAAACAAAAGCCTTAATTTTGTAGCCTTATTCAACAATCCGTTTTATGGCAACAACTTTCCAACAAAGACACATTGGTTCCGCATCCGCTGATATCAATGAAATGCTAGCACTTACAGGGGCAAGCTCTACCGAAGATTTAGTGAACAACATTGTTCCGCAACACATTCGTTTGCCAAAAAAACTGAATTTGCCGGCAGCAATGAGTGAGTTTGAATACCTCAACCACATCACTGCTGTTGCCAATAAAAACAAATTGTACAAATCGTACATCGGATTGGGCTACTATGGCTGCATTACGCCGCCGGTTATTTTGAGAAATGTTTTTGAAAATCCGGGATGGTACACTGCCTACACGCCTTATCAGGCTGAAATTGCACAGGGCCGACTGGAGGCTTTGTTGAATTTCCAAACCATGGTTTTGGATTTAACAGGTATGGACATTGCCAACGCATCATTGCTGGATGAAGCTACTGCTGCAGCGGAAGCAATGATCATGTTGCTGAATTCACGTAGCAGAGATGCCGTGAAAAAAAATGCCAATACTTTTTTTATTGATGAGAAATGCTTTCCTCAAACGATTGATGTTGTAAAGGCAAGAACTAAAGTTTTAGGCATTGAACTGGTTATAGGCGATTATAGAACAACCCAAATCGATGATACTTTCTTCGGTGCTTTGGTGCAATATCCAAACGTTTACGGAGTAGTTGAAAATTACAAACCCTTTGTAGACGCAGCGCACTCAAAAGGAGTTGCAGTTGCAGTTGCTACTGATTTACTTTCTTTGGCTTTGCTGGAAGAACCTGCAAAATT
>JAPLEZ010000004.1 GCA_026390935.1 Bacteroidota bacterium | reverse complement strand
ATCGCAAATCGCCACCCATTTGAACCGTCGCAACATCCTTTATTTTTACAGGTATTGAATTGGTTGTCCTAACTGAAATATTTTCAATGTCAGCTATACTTTTAAGATACCCCAAACCTCTTACTATATAACCCATCTGACTCATCTCAAATTTTCTTCCGCCAACATCGTTATTGTTGGTTCGAACAGCTTTAAGAACATCCATCAAGGAAACATTGTAATAATTCAATTTGTTGGGGTCGATGGTAATTTGATATTGTTTTTCAAAGCCACCAAAAGAAGCCACTTCACTTACGCCCGGTACATTTTGCAGTGCAAATTTCACATACCAATCTTGCAATGCTCGCTGTTCACCTAAGTCCATTTTTTTTGCATCAAGCGTGTACCAAAATACGTGTCCCACTCCGGTTCCATCGGGACCGATAGAAGGAACTACTTCTTTTGGCAACAGTCGCTGTGCATAATTCAAACGTTCGGTTACTCTTGTACGCGCCCAGTAAATGTCAACATCATCTTCAAAAATGATGTACACGAAACTCATTCCGAACATGGAGGCTCCCCTTATGTTTTTAACTTTGGGAATGCCTTGTAAATTGGTCACCAAAGGATAGGTGACTTGATCTTCCATCACCTGCGGACTGCGTCCCATCCATTCAGTAAAAACAATGACTTGGTTTTCCGACAAGTCGGGAATAGCATCAATAGGGTTTTGTTTCATGGAGTAGATACCCCATCCAAACAGTACCGCCGAAATAAGTAGCACCACATAACGATTGCGGAGCGCAAGTGAAATTAACTTCTTTACCATATTACATTTTCATTGTGCTGTCAGCACCGTCCATTTTCATTTCTTCTTTTTTTGCAGGCTCTTTTTTCTCAAGGGTCATTCCGCATTTAGGGCAATCACCCGGTTCATTGGTGATCACCTCTGGGTGCATCGGACAAGTGTACTCCACTTTTTCAGTTGTGCTTGTCGGCGCTTGTTCTGTTTCTGTACTTTCTTCATTTCCGCAAGAAGTAACAAACAAAATGGCTACAGCCATACTCAATAATAAAATTGTTTTTTTCATGATGTTAATTTTTAAAGGGTTAGTAATTACGTTTTTTTTAATGATGATTTTCATGCATTTCAACACATTTTCCTTGTGGGCCAACTCCTTCAATATACACTAATTTCGCCCCGTGATGTCCTGTGATAGATACCGTAATAGCCGATGTAAACAACAAAAGTGTTACTACTATTTCCGCCCATCGTTTTCCTAGAAGAAAAAAGTGTGATGCTATTTTTGCAACTAAAGCAAGCAGCGAAGTCCACAAAGTGAGATAAGCCATTTTTTCATGTAGCTCAAACATTTCATTCACCTTTTCCGATAGGTCTTTGGCATGAGCATGAAATACATTAGTTGCAAGAAATGTAGTAATGACACCTGCCAATAAAATCCCCATTACTATCCAACTCATTTCTTTTTTGAAAACAAACAATCCTATCAGTTGAAGCAGGGCGGCCACAATTAAAAGAACTATTGGGAAATGTGCAATCAGTGGATGGTAGTTAGGAAAAGAATCCATTGTTTGCATCTGCATTTTATCCTCACACATTAAATGTGTTGTAGGCATTTCCATTTTAGCCATAGAAGTATCCTTTGTTTCTTTCACCTCATCTCCGTGAGCATAGGTTTCAATTCCAAAAAAAGCACTAAAAACAATAAGGAATACAAGTGTTGTCTTTTTCATATAGTTAATTATTAATTTTTTTATTAAACCCAAACAGGTACGCTAATTGAATCCCAAATAATATATTTTTTCCCGACTGTCCATTCATTTCAAGTACTCCACCAAATACATTTTTAAATCCGGTATTCACAAAAGAAGAAATTTGAATATCATCTCTATCGGCTCTTGGTATGCTTAATCCAATCGAAGCCAAAATACCATAGTCACTCATTTGTGAATCAGAAATTATATTTGAGGATTCGTAATTATTTATTCTCTCAGAAGAAATTAATGTATGGTAAGTCCCTGCCAAAGTGAATTTTAATTTACTCTTGCCAATTATTTCTTTAGTTTGATAATAAACACCCAACCCCGCATCAATATAATCGAAACTATAATGGGGAGCGAATGAATAAACTCCTTCATCAAAATAAGCTCCTCTTTGTTGCCATGCTGAAAAAAGATTTATACCCCAATTGTTCTTTATAGCGTACTCAGCTTTTATTCCGGCTCCTAAACTTATCTTTAAAGAGTATTGAGGCATTGTCATCGTCCCCATATTATTACTGCCATAATAAGAAGATGCAGCCGTATTATATAATAGCCCTACTTTAAATTTTGATTGAGCCCCAGCAGATATAGTGGTTAAAATGACAAGGGTATATAAAAGGTTAAATCTCATTTTATATGATTTTATAATTCAACATCATTCCGCTGTCTTCATGTTCAAGGTTGTGACAGTGAAATACAAATTTTCCAAGGTTATTCGGAAAAGTCATTATTGTTTTTACTTTTTCGCCCGGCATTAATAATACGGTGTCTTTCCAACCTGTTTCGTGCGGTTGAACAGCGTTTCGTCCTCCTATTCGCGAAAGTATTTGAAAGTGTACTCCATGAAAATGCATTGGGTGTAAATCCGTTCCCATACTGTTGTCAAATTCCCAAATTTCAGTATCTCCTGCTTTCACGGTTTCATCTATACGATTCATATCAAAAGATTTTCCTCCAATGTTGTGAGTCATAGCCATACTTTCCATATTCGTCATAATCATTCCTCCATGTGAATTTGCAATATCGAAGGATCGTGTTCGGATGGCTGATGAAGATGATATAAAAGTTATTGCCGAAAGAGAAGAAGGGACTATGAAATTTTCCGTTTCTTGAGCAGTAATTTTAAATTTCATAATCTTAAACGATTGTGATCCTTGCGACTCACCTCCATTAAAAGTATTGCTTTGTAGAAAAACTTCTGAACCAACCGACAGAGCAGAAAAGTCAACAAGAATATCTGCTCTTTCACCCGGAGCGAGGATTAAACTGT
>JAPLEZ010000140.1 GCA_026390935.1 Bacteroidota bacterium | reverse complement strand
CGATTGGTATACAAGCACGGGAATGCCCTTAGATTTTCAGATTAAGTTGGGATGGCAATATTAAAAAGATCTATTTAACGTAGAACATTATCACCCAAATGGATTCAAAAATTGATTTGAAAAAACTATTATTTCTCCCTTTATTTTTCATATTTCTACCTTCCTGTAAATAAGATCCAGTTATTATTGGTTTCTACTATTGGGATTCCTTTGGATGCTCTATAAAAAATTGGTTGGCAGTTTTAAGCGTCTTTTGTGTACAACCGTGGAATTAGGATTTAACTTAATAATTCTACAATTTTTTAATTTGGTCAACTGATAATTTTCGCAATGACGATGCTCTGGATCACTCCAACCTATGCTTATTATTCTGATAAGCGTTATCCAAAGTCCAATCTATCCTTTTCACAAAATCAAATTTCCTTACCGGACACTCCGTTTTGGAGCACACCTTACAAGAAAAATCCACGCAGCCATCGGTATGGATAAAGAGCTCAACGCTTTCGCCGAATTTATCGCGAACGAGTTTTTCCAGACTGTCCACTTCCTGGTGCGCCTCATTTACATTGAGGTACCAAGGCACCGTCAAATGGCAATCGAGATGCAAAGTACTACCAAATTTAATCAGTCGGAGGTTGTGTAAATCAATCCAGTTTTCCTTTCTTTTTTCCTGAAGATGCTCCACCACTTTTTCCAACTGCTCAAAATCCGATTCATCCATGATGCCGGCCAAAGAAGTACGAACGATGCGAATGCCGGTGAAAATAATGATGCCTGCAAACAAAATAGCCATTACACTATCCAGCCACAACAAATCGGTAAAATAAATGAGGGTCAAACCCAGCACAATTCCAAGGGTGGTATAGGTATCGGTTTGTAGGTGTTTTCCGGTAGCAATGAGCACTGCTGAGTTATTTGATTTCCCTTGCTGCACTGCAAAATATCCTAACAGAGAATTAATAATAGCTGTGATACTCACCAGGATAATCCCAAAATCAATTTCATTCAATTGACTAGGTTCATTAAAAGAAGTGATTGCTTTGTAAATGATGATTAGTCCGGTGATACCAATCATCGTTCCCTCAATAGCCGCCGATACAAACTCCACCTTGCCGTGACCGTAAGGATGGTTTCTATCGCGCGGTAAAGCCGCCAAATACAAACTGTACAATCCAACAAAACCTGTAATTACGTTAACAATGCTTTCTAACGCATCGGTGAGTACCGACAAGGAATTGGTTAAATACCAGGCCACTATTTTAATACAAAAAAGCACAACGCCGGTGATGGCGATCAACTTTTGAAATCGAATGTTTTGTTTGGCTGCCATTTATTTTGCTCCTACTGAAAGACTCACTAATTTTTCTCGCACAAAATATTTTTGGGCTAAGTTCTGCAATTCTTCGGCAGTTATACCTTTTACAGTCGACAAATATTTTTGGTAATAATCGTAGCTCAATCCAAACTGGTGAATGGCCCAAAAACGATCGGACAATTCAAAAGGACCATCGAGGTTTTTCAGAAATTTTCCAAGCATGTAGGTGCGCACGGTTTCCAATTCCGACGTTGAAACTGCTTCTTGTTTTAGTTTATCCATCTCCTTGAAAATCTCGCCAATCGCCTGTTGCGTAACATCGCCTTTCACTTCCGCAGAAACTATAAAACTGGAGGAAACCGCTGCCGATTCAATATAAGAGGAGATTCCATAAGTCCAACCTTTGTCTTCCCTAAGATTACTCATCAGTCGGGAACCAAAATATCCACCCAAAATGGTATTTAGAATCAACAAACCAAAAAAGTCGTCGCTGCCCTTCATCGGTAGATGTCCGCCAATTTTAATTGCACTTTGCATGGCATCTTTTTTCTCCACAAAATGTTCGCCATACAACGCTTTAAAATTTCTTGGTAAATCGCTTTTTTTCTGTTGATCAAAAGAAATACTTCCCAGGAATTTATCTACCAATTTCAATTCTCTTTCTTTGATATTTCCAGCGAGTGTAATTGTTGAAGACGACAAATTGTATTGTTTGTAAAAATCCACCACATCGGCGCGAGAAATTTTATTGAAGTCGCTCACTTCCGAATGAACACCGTAAGGGTGACCATTGTACAAAACCTCGTTGAGCTTTTTTTGTCCGAGATAACTCACCTTTTCCGAATCCACAGCATAAGCACTTCTTTCGTTTTTGATCAGCTTATCCAACTCGTTTTCCGGGAAATTAGAATTCATCAATATGTCCTGCAACACCACCAATGCCTTCTCAAAATACTTATTTAAAATGTGCAAGGTGATGGTAGAAAAATCTTTGGCATAATCCACACTTAAATATCCGCCATAAAAATCAACGTCTTCGGAGATCTGCGCTCCGCTTCGACTTTTAGTTCCTTCCATCAACATCATGTTGGTGAGCAAAGCCTGAAAAGGTTTTTGCTGACGGATGATACCCGCATCAAAAAATATTTCCAAACGAATAATGTCTTGCGTTCCGGCATCAATATAATACACAGGGATATTGTTGCTCAGCAATATTTTTTGTGGCTCGCGAACAGTGATTTTAAAATCATTTGTTGGCTGAGGCATAGTTAGTATTTCAGACATTCTTATAATTTAAACAAGTACAATTTTCTTTTCTGATGATTTCTTTGGCTACGCGCAACACGTCGGCAGCCGTGACTTTCGTAAATTTATTTTGCTGCTCATTCACCAACGAGGCATCTTCCAGCATTTCAAAAAAGGCCAAACTCATGGCTTTGTTGAGCACGTTCATTTCGGAATAAACCAAAGAGGTTTCCGATTTGTGTACCACTTTCAATAGTTCATTTTCGGTGATACCCGACTCCAAAATTTTATCCATTTCCTTTTGCAATTCAGCTTTGGCGTGGTCCATATCCACGTCATCGGAAAGCATTGCATGAATGATGAATAAGCCCGGATCAAAACTTCCGGTAACATAAGCACTCAACTCACTAAACAAAGGATTTTCCTTTACCAGCTTTATGTACAAGCGCGACGACATCCCTCTCGCCAACACATCAGAAAGCAAATCGGTAGCATAAAAATCATCGTGCTTTCTATCCTTCATCGGATACACTTGATAGAAACTTTTCACTGGAACTTTTATCTCCGAATCAATTTCACGGAATTCGTTTTGCACTGGCTCCTGCTCGTAATTACTGCGTTTAATTTCAGCAGAAGGAATTCCTCCAAAATATTTATCGGCCATGGCAAAAACCGCTTCTTCTTCTACATCGCCTGTAAACACTAAAACAGCGTTATTTGGCAAATAATAACGATAAAAGAAATCTTTCACATCTTGCAGCTGCGCCATTTCAATGTGCTCAATTTTTTCACCTATCGTCGCCCAGCGGTAAGGATGAACCTTGTATACTACCGGTCGCAATTTCAACCACGCATCACCGTAAGGCTGATTTAAGTAGCGTTGTTTGAACTCTTCGATGACCACACTTTTTTGCGTATCCAAACTCTTTTGCGTGAAGGCCAAACCCTTCATCCTATCGGCTTCCAGCCAAAAGGCCACTTCCATATTGTCTTTAGGAAAAGTAATGTAGTAGTTGGTGTAATCATTGGTGGTAAAGGCATTGCTTTCGCCACCCATATTTTGCACCACCACATCAAACTCAGGAACAGCAGGTGTACCGCCAAACATCAAATGCTCAAAAAGATGTGCAAAGCCAGTCATTTTAGGATCTTCATCCCTCGCCCCCACCTTGTACAATATATTGAGAGCCGCCATGGGTGTTGAAGTATCGCGATGCACAATTACTTTCAGTCCGTTGGCCAGTGTTTTATCTTTGTAGTTAATCATAGTCCTTTTAGTTTCTTTATCCCCTCTTCAAATTCATTCATTAGCTCCTGCACAATTTCTGCGGCAGGTTTTATTTCTTTTATCAATCCCGATACTTGTCCGATTTCCAATTCTCCTTCTTCCAAATCGCCTTCAAACATTCCCTTTTTTGCACGTCCTTTTCCCAATAACAATTTCAATTCTTCAGCAGAAGCGCAGTTTTTTTGTGCCGCATCTACCTGTGAGAAAAACTTGTTTTTTATCAAGCGCACCGGAGTGAGTTCCTTTAAGGTAAGTAAAGTTTCGCCTTCGCCGCATTCTATTATTTTGTTTTTAAAATTTTGATGTGCAGATGATTCTTCCGAAGCAACGAATCTGCTTCCGATTTGCGCTCCTTCTGCACCGAGAGCAAAAACAGCTAACATGGATTTCCCGCTGGAAATTCCACCCGCTGCAATCACCGGAATTTTTACAGCTGACACTACTTGAGGAATCAAACACAAAGTAGTTGTTTCTTCACGACCGTTGTGGCCGCCGGCTTCAAAGCCTTCAGCAACGATGGCATCCACTCCGGCTTCTTCGGCTTTTAATGCAAATTTTGCACTGGATACCACATGCACCACTTTAATGCCGTGTTGCTTTAAAAAGGGCGTCCATATTTTAGGATTGCCTGCTGAAGTAAAAACAATTTGCACTTTTTGCTCCACAATAATATCCATCAGTTTTTGAATATCGGGATAGAGCAAAGGCACATTCACCGCGAACGGTTTATCTGTTGCAGCTTTACATTTTTCAATATGTTCTTTTAAAATTTCGGGATACATGGAACCAGCGCCAATAATGCCCAATCCGCCGGCAGAGCTCACTGCCGAAGCCAAGCGCCAACCGCTACACCACACCATTCCGGCCTGGATGACAGGATGTTCAATTCCAAATATTTCAGTAACCCTAGTCTTCATAAAGGATGGACAACATAATTAAGGATTTTTTGGGAGAAGGACAATTAAAAATGAGGGAGAGTTTGGAGTGTGGGCTTCCCTCTCGGAGGAGAGGGGTGTGAAAGCCTTTTCGCGGGGTGGGGGGAGATGGAATCAATCAAAAAAT
>JAPLEZ010000081.1 GCA_026390935.1 Bacteroidota bacterium | reverse complement strand
TGAAAAGAAGACTCTGCAGGGGAAAAGAATTTTGTCGTACTTACTTCAGTATCGGCCCAAATAACTTCTGCATAACGAATATTATTGAATTGAATTTCTTCGATGTTTAAATTTTCAAGTTGATTGGATTTCATAATATATAATGGCTATTGCGAATAAATAACATTAAAAAAGCGCTCAAATTGTTGCAAAAGAAGGTGGATTAGAAATTATATCGAGTATTTCCTTTTCACTTAAGCGTGGCGCATTTTCACTTGAGACATACTCAGGTACATGATTTTCAAATTTCTGTTTAAAATCAATGATGTAATGAGGAATACCATCAATTTCCTTTTCGATGGTATGCACACATTCAATTTCTCCAATCAGATGCTCATCCAATTTATCACCCGGACGCTCCCCAATTTTTTTGTATTCTCCGCCCAAATGTTTTGTCCATACTTTCAAGATGTCTTCCATCTGCGCCGACTTCATTTTCAAAGAAAGAATTTTTCCACCCAAATCATCTGTTTTTTCCATAGCGCGAATCACCAGATCAGCCGCTTCACCAACCGAAAAAATGAATCTTCTCATGTGCGGACCGGTAGTTTCAATAATGCCTTTTGATGCCAGCATTCTTTTCCACAGCGGGAATACAGAACCTGTTGACCAGGCAATATTACCGAAACGGGTGCACACAAAACGTGTTCCCTTAGGATTATCCAACGTGCAAAACAAACGCTCCATCATGGCCTTGGAATGACCGTAAATATTTCCAACGGGAGGTGCAGTCTTATCAGTAGATACGCCAACAACTATTTTCACCCCCTTATCAAGCGCCAAACGCGCTATGTTTTGAGAGCCAACTACGTTTACATCAATGCATTCCATCGGATTTTTTTCCGATATATCTACAAATTTTGTAGCCGCGGCATGAATAATTATTTCGGGCTTATAACGATTGTATGCATCTAGAAGACTATCGTAATTCACAATATCCAGAGGGATGGTTTCGCAGCCGGTTAAGCTTTGAGCCAACTGATTGTTACCATTGTTTCTAGAACCAAGCACAACGTTGTACCTGTCTTTAAGCTTTAGTCCGAGCTGTTTTCCCAAATACCCTGCACCACCTGTGATTAGTACTGTTTGCATGAATATCAATATTATATTAATAAAGTGTTTATCTTATTTATAGATGCTGGGCAAAGATAATTTATTATTCGAATTCTATTTATTTCTTGAGCTTAAACAAAGCTATTTGATAAACACGAATAAATCTTTTGCTAAAAAGCACAGTAAAATCAGCTCTCAATGCCTTATGCAACAGTTGAATCGATTTTGAAAACAACCTTGCCTGATTGGCTTTTATAGCCGCGTATATTAAAAAAGATGCCTCAAAACGCGGGATATATTTTTCGAATTTTTCTTTAACAGCAGAATGGCGCCGAATCATTGCAACAATATATTCCTTATGCTTTACCATCAAATCAAAAGTATCAAAATTCACAGATCGACCTTCATGCTGTAAAACACCTGAATTAACTTTATTAATTCTACCAACTTTATATTTTGCGAAAACACGAAACCAAAACTCATAGTCTTCCGATCCAGTTAACTCCCTATTTGCATCAAACTGAATTTTAGTATAGACCTCTTTGTGTAAAAACCCGCCTATACAAGCCATAAAATTTCCACCACAAAGCGCTTTATATTGATTTTCTAAACTCGGAAAACTGTATAAATACACCCGCTCTCTTTGCTCATTCACTAGTTCGTACATATTTTGAAATACCATTATTTCTGGATTTCTTAAAATATATTGAGAAGCATCTTGCAAGCAATCGCGATACATAAAATCATCAGAATCAAGCAAGGTCAAAAAATCGCCTTTAGCATTTTGCATTCCGGTATTCCTTGACTTCGCTCGTTCATAATTTTTGTCATGCTTAATATAACGGATTAGTCCTTTATCAATATATGGTTGCAATACTCTATCAGTGTCATCAGTGGAACAATTATCCACAATAATAACTTCAAACTCACGATAGCTTTGCGCCAGAACCGATTCCAATGTTGCGAGAATCAAATCCCCTCGGTTATAGGTTGGAATAACAATTGAAAAAAACACGGGCTTACTCATCATTACTTGGAATATAGGATATCAACAATAGAATTGAAAGCATTTCTTACATCAAGGGAATAATCAACTGATTCAATATTCATACTGCCATTCAACACTAATCCCATTTGATCTGCTAGCTCAACGGGAGATTCGGGATCAAAAAACGCGGCATTTGTAGTCAGTTGTTCGTTGTTTATTGCAATGTTTGATGCCAACACATATTTATTCAATGCCTTTGCATCTTCAACAACAGTGCTCCAGCCTTCAAAAAAACTTGGCTGAATAACAGCCAAAGCATTATTCATTAAAGACAATTGTTCGTTTCGGGGAAGAAACCCTGTGAATACAACTTGTTTACTGAGATCGTTTTCTTTGATAAAATTTTCAAGTTCAACAAAGAATTCATTTGTAGAATAACTTTTTATATTTCCAGTGAACAGCACCTTGCATTCAATATTACGTTCCTTTAAAACACTTAATGCCTGCAAAACAACCATATGATTTTTGTGTTTCCAAAATTGATTTGACACAATAAAAAATGGATGATGGTAGCTTTTTTTCAATTCAAAATTTTCAATTTCCTGCCTATTAATCAATGAAACAAATTTGAACACATGCAACCTCGCTTTACTATTGGGGTAAAATCGAAGAAAATGACTACGAGAATCATTACTTGAAAACACTAAATCCAAAGCATTTTCAGCAACAGCACTAAACTCTAAATCCCTCTTTAGAATTTCTTCTTTTGTAAATAGTTGAGGAAGAAACTTATGCTGAAAATCATATAGCCAGTGAATGCACTTAGTTTTGTAATAAGTATTCTCTATGGAATAAGATGTTAGTGGGAAAAGTGCCTTTATTTTTCGCTTATTAATTTCTTTAATCAACCTGATGTTTTTCCCTGAAATTTTCCTATGTATATAACCATAGGCTTTATATGGAAGCGAGTGATCATTAACATTCACTATTTCTACACTGAGCGATTTCAATGCTTCAATAATTTCATTTGGAGTTGACGAATTACAAAAAACAGCGATGTCGGGAGTTAAATTATTAAAATCTAACCTTAGTAACTTCACTATATTAAGTGAATAGTACAATCCTCCTGTCCATTCAGAATCACCCACCATCAATATCCCAATTCGCGATTTTCCCAAAATCAATTCATCTTTTTTAGCCAATTAACATAGCGAGATATCCCTTCATCTATGGCAATTGATGGCATATACCCCAAGCGTTTTACGGCACTTATATCTGCTTTCCACCGAAAGGGATCACCAGTTTTTTGGACTCCATTAAACACTAATTCTTTGGTTGAACCGCTTTGTTTCAAGAATTCTTCACAGACGCTGCGTACTATTTGTTCTTCTCCATTCGCTACATTTATTGAATTACCACCAAAAAAATTGTTCTCTACCACTAAATGCACAATTCTGAGTACGTCTTCAATATAGATAAAATCTCGAGTCTCATCACCTGTGCCAAACAATTCAATCAAATTGGAAGCAGCTTGTTCTTTTTGATGTAAATCCCAAAATATTTGTTTTTTTAGTCCTATTCCATAGGCAGAAAAAACACGGAGATTGCAGGTGTCAATGCCGAAAAAATCAAAAAACTCTTTACATACTAGCTCTGAAATCTGTTTATGTACACCGTATGGTGAAAGTGGACTAATCTGCGAACTTTCTTTAATAGGAAAATGCAAAGGATTGCCGTACACGGCAGCACTTGAAAAATTCAGAAACTTACATTTTGGATTATGTTGCCGAATAGCATCCAACACACTAAACACGTTGATTGTGTTTAAACTAAAATCAAGTTTGGGAAAAGCAAAGGAATTGGCAACTTGACCAGAACCTGAAGCATTTATACAAACATCAAATTTATTGCGTTTGAATATTTCATCAAAATCATGCTTGGGTGACTTGATGCAAAAGTATTTTTCCTGGTTAATCAACTCAACAACATCGCACTTGAAAACCTCTTGACCTTTTGATAGAAAAAAATCACATAAATGAGAACCTATAAAACCAGAAGAACCAATTATAAAATACTTCATTAAATTACACCTTTATGCACTATATCTCAGCGTTAAATCGCAATGAATATGCATCATTACAGTTAGCTATGAACCCAAAATTAATGTAATTTTTATAAGTAATCGCATTGAAGATCGATTTTGACCAATTATTGCAGTTGTTTTACCACTTGAGCAGGATTTCCAACTACTAAAGAAAAAGGAGGAACATCCTTGGTTATTACTGATCCTGCTCCAATTATTGCACCTTCTCCTATTTGAACCCCTTTTAATATGATGGCATTAAATCCTATCCAAACATTATTCCCTATAATTACCTCAGCACTTAAAACATTGCGCTTACTTTTAAAATGCCCATTTTTGATCAAACTTTTATAGCCCTCACTTCTTTCAATAAAATTCAACTCATGACTATTTGTATCCATAATATTAACGTTATGGGATATTAAAACATTGTTTCCGATTTGTACTTTACAAGCTGACCAGATATATGAATCTCGACCAACATAGCAATCATTACCTATCGAAATTTCCCCGCCGTCAGCAAAAACTAACATCTCCCCTCGCACGCATGTTCCATCCCCTATTTTTATTTTATTCCTGTTTTCCTGAAAATTATAAACCCTTGACTCAGCAAAAAAGAACGCGTTTTCATAAAGAACTAGGTGGTGTAAGTCAGGAGTATAGCTTTTAAGCAAGTGATCTAACTCCCTATGAATGCCGCTCCATTTCACAAATCCTAGAAAAATTTTCCTTATCACCTTCTTTATCATAACGAATAACTTATGGCTTTAACCTTTTCAACCAATTTCGTTTAATTTTCGCAAGAGAACTCATTGATTGATACTCTTGATAATCTGCAATTGCATGTCTGATTTCCGTATTTTCCAAAACCGGAATTTTACCTAGAGGCGCATACGCATCCGCAATACCTACTTCAAACATCCTTGTATCATTACAATGCTCACCCGATCCATCATGTCCCACATTATTAACTAGTGAAGGGTAAAAGCTTAAAGCAAGTCCGTCGTTAAGAAATTGTGCAGCATACCACTTGATATCCCAATTATTCATTTCTCCCTTTGAGCAGGCTTCAAGTTGATTTTGCAAATCTTGCAACTTACCGTCGTAATTGAATTTATAAAACAAGTTGCTTTCAAAAATTTTATTATAAAGCTTTTTAGCATCAGGTTCAAAATAATCCCAAGCCCGTTTCCATGTAGCCCAACCCCAACCGTTTGCAGATTGAATAAAAAAAGTAGGCGGTAAAGCAATTTCTGTTGGAGGACAGTAGCCTGAAACATGCATAACTCTGCTTTCATTTTCATACAGTGTTAAAGCATCATTCATGTATTGCAGAAAGTATTTTGACAAATAACAATCATCCTCTAGCACTATAATTTTACCGTATTCATCAATTAATTTTGTGACATTTTCCACTACATTTTGATCAACTCCTTTGTTCACTGTGTTTTCAACAATATTAACTTCCTTGCACCATTGTGTTGATCTAATGATAGACCTAACTTGTTGCACAGCTTGCTCATCTCCAGCACGAGCAGCATCAGAAAAAATATAAAGCACACTGTCTTTCGATAAAGTATTTTCCATCAAACTCGTTAAAGTTTGCTGCGCATGTATTGGACGATTATATACAAATAGAGCAACTGGTGCATTCATAATGTTGCAAAAAAAAAATCAAGCCTTGAATAAATTCAATGCTTTACGAACAAATAATAAGTTTCTAATGTTATATAATATTGCTTTATATCGGTATTTCCCCTTCAGACAATAATAAAAAATTTTATTGGCCGACCTTACATTTCCAAAAGTATACTCCTGCATTCCACAATTGAATATGTAATCTTCAATAATCTGATTCTTTTCTGCTTCAGTAAACTGGTGCTTTACCTTGTATGTTGGAGCTATATCAAAGTACACGTTTAATTTAATCAAAATTGGGATGTAACTTTCAAAACCCGAAGAAGCAAAAAATCGAGAAATGCTCTTACGGTATTCCAAGTACAATCCACGGGGATTATTACTTGTTTTTGCATCATCATGAATTCTAAACTTACTAAAAATTTTTCCGGTTTTTTGCGATCTGTAATTGTAAAAAAGCCGAAGCCACAAATCATAGTCCATTGTATAGTACAATGATTCACTCAAATACCCAACGTCTTCATGCAACTTTCTCCTCCAAAAAATTGATGGTTGATGCAAATTAACTCCTGTAAGAAATTTCAAATAATCGAAGGATTTATTGATATATCTCTCCCTGCTGGATGGAAAACATTCCCAAACATTTCCATACAAAATATCAACATCCGGATTACTCGAAAAAAAATTAGCCACTTCCCACAAAGTACCCTCCGTATACATATCATCGCTGTTCAGCCAAGCCACAATTTCCCCCGTTGCTCTTTTTAAACCCTTGTTAATGGCCTCGCTTTGTCCCTTATCTTTCTCACTTACCCAGTAACTGATATGCTTTTCGTACTTTTTAATTACTTCTACTGTGCTGTCCTTGCTTCCACCATCAATGACTATGTATTCCAGCTCAGGATAATTTTGATTGATCACCGACAGGATAGTTTCCTCAATAAAGTGACCTTGATTGAAGGAAGGAGTAATAATTGATATTTTAGGAAGGACTGGGTTCATTTTCCTTTCAATAAACGAGTGAGTTTTTTGATCAATTTATACTTTCCTGAAGGAAGAGAGAATTCATAAAATTTTTCTTCATAACCCCCAAAGCCTATTTTAAATTTGGAAATCCCCGGGGTATTCACAAAGTCTAATCCGCCTAAGTCATAAAGTTTATAACCGCTATTAATCGAATACTGGATATCTTTCCAATGCAAATATTTATTGGCCCATCCTCTTAATTTTTCGTCAGCAAAATCAATATTGTGAGAAGAGGTATATAAACGAATTCTTCCAGCATCATGAACATAGGTATGAGTTAAAATTTCCTGATCGTTTATCATTGCTCTAGTGATGATAAATTTGCCGGATTTTATATATGCTAAACCAACATCTTCCCCCAATGGAACCAAATTCTTCTGTGCACAGAAGCGATTGTACTCACTATTAAAATGAAGAAATTCCTTTTCACTAGGTGTATCTACAACTACGAAAGAAATACCTTCTTTTTCGGCACGCCGAATTTCATTTTTATAATTGGCTTTAAATGCATCAAATATTGCTTCTTCTTTTAAATTTAAATCAATTGTTTGAGTCAAAAACTCTTTAACATTAATCACATCAAGATCAGGGACAGAGTATGCCTGGAAAAACATATTGTTTTCTGCAAACTCCATCTTTTCACTTTTGTAAAACCAAATGTGCTTTCTACTGTATAGCGTTGTATTTAATGAAACTTGAAACATTTAAATTTTGTATTTTTTCAGAAGCGTTCTATTGATATAAAATGAAATCTCATCCAAACTTTCATTAGTTAACACAATTCGTGGAATTAATTCAATTCCATCAATAAAATCTTTCTTATGAACATCGTTGGGGTTTGTGTGATAAATTTGTTCGTACCCGACTTCAGCGCAATATTGAATAGAATTTTTATTGTAATGCTCCATTTTGCCGAAGGGAATAGCAAACTTAGAAATCTCAAAACCTAATATTTTTTCAAGTTTTTGCTTGTCTTCCTTAATTTGAATTTTTAATTCATGATTAGTTAAGGAGGCAATATTAAAATGATGCATAGAGTGTGCGCCAAAATCAACTTTTTTATCACGCAACTTGATCACATCTTCACGGTCAAGGAAGCAATTCTCTCGACTATGGCGCTTAACAAAAGCAATCAGCTTATCCCTATCATGCAAATTATTGACACACATATAAACAGGATCTTGTAAAAACTGCTCCTCTGGAACATTAATCCCTATTTCCTTATATAATTCACGAAAATAATTCAGCTCGTTTTTATGTAAAATGAATTCCGTGATCCATAATGAATCACCTTCCACCGCACTGCTATTGAGAAAAATTGTAAATGGAATATTCTTTTCCCTCAACAACGGGATTGCATTTTTTTTTATCGATTTGAATCCATCGTCGAAAGTAATAGCTAAACGATTTCCCCAACCTTTTGATTTTGCCAGTTCATCCAAAGAAACGATTGAAAAATTTTTCTGAAAAAACTCAATGTGTTTTTGAAACAAAGTGATCTCAGTAGAATAATGTTTGGAATGCGACAATTCATCTGCACTAGAAACATCATGGTAAACCATAATTACATTTCTATTCCTAAACAGCGAAAGTACTTTATTTATTAAACGAGTTTTTTTCAATAGTTTTATTTGAAAAGTGAATCAAGTAATCAAATATATTTTGAGGAATTCTATTTCATTTTCCCTTGCTCAACCCCTATTCTGGGAGTAATCTGCAAAGCTCTATTTCTATTTCAAATCTTTAATTTTAACTTTTTCATTTCTTTCCACATCAATAACTTGCATTTCGCCAATTGCCTCAAGTCGGGCCTTCCCTGTAACATAAGTCAAATTACCACTTATGTCTCTTGATTCTCTAAACTTACTTTCTACATAAGCTTCCTCCACTGATAATTGGCGAATGTTGGAAGGAAGTAAGTTCTTTTTCACAAAAAAGCAATTATTTCCAGCAGCATTGCAACCCACTAATGCGTAGCCTTTCTTTTCTGCAAGCACATTTAATGCCTTTAGAGAACAGCCCCAATATAGATTGGAATGGTGATAGTTGGTTCTATAAAAATCGGGAATACATGGAATTGTAATAGCGTGCTTACTTCCAAACGTACTGTTGTATTCAGCAACTACAATTGCAGGATCAACAGTGTCAATTTTATCCCACACCCAATAATCATTGCCATCAATGTCGATGCTCAAAATTCCAATTTCACCTGTAAAACCATTTTGCTTGAAAATATCATTAATATTGTCTGCTGTTATGAACTGCGCTACTGCGGTAAGTTCATGCTGCCAATACATTTCCTGAGATTTCAAAAAATCCATATGTTCCTTTGAACCGTCAATTACCATTCCCTTCCAATTGTCCTTTAATAAGAGAAAACGGGTATTTGCTTCGGAATAGGTCTCTACACCAAATTCGATGAAAATCTTTTTATTTATTTTCACGTGCTTGAGCAAATATTGAATGATTCCATCTTCGCCAAACTGCGAATAGACCTTAAACTCACTTTCCGAAATTCCTTTTTGAGTGCACACTTCAGCAGCTATCCTACCCAATAAACATTTTGTCTCCTCCATCTCTTTTTTCAAAGCATCAATCTCCGACAATAATTGCCGTCTTTGGGGGGAAATTTTATTAAAAAAACGATCTAACATGAATGTAGTATTAAAGTGCTGCGAAAGTATAAAAAAATAAGGGAGAATCAAATTTCACCGTTTCGCACTACAAGCGCCATTAAACGGCTACCATCAAAGAGATTTTATCAGAGAATTCCAAATATTGTACGCCATAAACATTTGTTTTCCGAGTAAGACTTTTCGACGCACATAAAAGGTTTTCACTTCTCTAATCGATTGCTCCCATTTCTGCAACAAGTAAAGTAAGAGACACACATTATTGCATCGCTCAAAAGAATATTGAAAAGAATTTTACCTTTATCTAAAATTCAGCACAATGATCAACATTTCCTATTTGCCCAACATCAAGAATTTAGAAAGCAATAACTTTTTCTTAATAGCCGGACCATGCGCCATAGAAGGCGAAGAAATAGCCATGCAAATAGCAGAAAGAATTGTGGGCATCACCGACAAACTACAAATACCATATATTTTTAAAGGTTCCTTCAAAAAAGCCAATCGCTCCAAAGCCGATTCATTCACAGGTATTGGCGACGAAAAAGCATTGAAAATTTTGAGAAAAATTTCGGAGACATTTAAAGTCCCAACCATCACCGATATTCACGAAACCTCTGATGCGGCAATTGCGGCAGAATATGTTGATGTTTTGCAAATCCCAGCCTTTCTTTGCCGTCAAACCGATTTACTCATTGCTGCTGCCGAAACCGGAAAAGTAGTCAATATCAAAAAAGGTCAGTTTGTGAATTCCGGTGCAATGAAATTTGCTGCACAAAAAGTAATCGACAGTGGAAACAACAAAGTTTGGTTCACTGAGCGCGGAAACACCTTTGGTTACCAGGATTTGATTGTAGATTACCGCAACATCCCTGAAATGAAAAGTTTCGGACATCCGGTGGTATTGGATGTGACTCACTCCTTGCAACAACCCAACCAAAGCTCAGGAGTTACCGGAGGAAAACCTCAACTCATTGAAACCATTGCCAAAGCGGGAATCGCTGTTGGTGTGGACGGTATATTCATTGAAACTCATCCTAAACCTTCCGAAGCAAAATCTGATGGTGCAAATATGCTGCAATTGGATTTACTGGAAGATTTGCTGACAAAACTAGTGCGCATCAGAAAAGCGCTTTAATACACATACCCTACATTCAGTTTGAAATATACTGCGTAAGAATTTTGTAAATGCTGCTGTACTTGTTTGGTGTAATCCCAACCACTCACCATATCTTGTTGATCATACACATTAAAGAGCAAATTGAATTCCCATCCATAATCCACCCAAATTTTATCGTAAAAAACTCTGGAATTTCCTGCTCCCAAACCTAAACCAAGAAACATTACCTGTCCCACAGGTATTTTATTTTCCACAGTATTCAACAAATACCTAGAGAAAAGAATATTGTAGCGAAAGTGCTTGCCAATGGGAGCTATGCTGCCTTTTTTTGAATAGTAGTACGAACGAAAATCCACTGCAACATCAAATCCCGAATATAGGGTTGGCACTCTATCACTGGCCTTTGCACCAAAAACCGAACTTTGAAAATAAGTACCACTAAGCCCCATCGTTCCAGAGCGACCGATCGCTCTCTTTACTCCTGCATTCCAGAAAAAAGAAGTTTTGCTAACAGTGGGCACATTATCCTCTGTATCCAGCATGTATGCACTTGCCGGAATTACAGAAGCCCGTCCGCCAAGAAACACAATGTTCTTCTTCCCTACATAACCTGGCACCTGCGACAGTAAGGCTATGCTAAAAAAAGAAAAAATACAAAGGATATAAAATCGCATGATCATTCGTTATAATGCTAGCAAAGGTAGGTTTTTCTTTATCTTTATTACTGAAAGAAAAGTTATGGAAAAATTCAGCATAAAAAAATATATTCTTCTTTGCTTCCTTTGCATCTCGGCCTCAATGTACTCACAAGTGGTTGATTTCAACCATTACCAAAACGTGGAATGTAATGGAGAAATCCCGAAGGTGATCATTAAAACCATTGAAAAAAGAATTTTAGAGGAGGAGAAAAAAGAAATCAGCAAAAAAGACAATTGGCGCGAGAAAAAAACAAAAGAAAAATTTATTGTTGAAAGCAGTTACGGCATCTCTGAGTTATTGCTGAGCGGGTCAGTGCTGTTCAATGACAGCATGAGCACTTACATTACCTCTGTAGCGAAAGAGCTCTTAAAAAGCGATCCAGAGACTTTTTCGAAACTTCATTTTTTTGCTGTAAAATCAGCATACATCAATGCCTTTTCTACCAACGAAGGAATTATTTTAATCAACATCGGATTGCTTTCACAACTTGAAACAGAGGCCCAACTAGCCTTTGTGCTGGCTCATGAAATTGCCCACTTCAAAAAAAAGCATGTACTAAATTCATACATTGAACTGGAAGGAAATCCTAGCAGAAGCAATTACAGCAGTAAAAAAGAGCAGGAAAACATATTGCGACGAGAAAATTACAGTAAGGAGGCTGAAATAGAAGCCGATGAAGTTGGTTACGAAATTTTACGTGAATCATCTTATAGCTTAGAAAGTGTTAGTGGCGTTTTCGATATCCTTCAATACTCTTTTCAACCCACCCAACAGATTCCTTTTGATCCTTCTTTCTTCAATTCCACACATCTGCAAATACCTTCTTCCTACTTTCTTAAAAAAGTAAATGAAATACAACGGCATGACGATGCATCGGGCACGCATCCTAATGTGAGCACAAGACGAAACAACATTTTAAGTAAAGGATTTTTTAATACTGCCGACAAAAATGATTTTATTCACTCGCCCGCACAATTTGAATTCATTCGCGACATAGCGCGTTTTGAACTGATTTCGGTTTACATCGCCGAACGGAAATACGAAATCGCTATTTACAATGCTTATGCTCTTCTACAAAAATATCCTGAAAGCGAATTCCTCTATACTGCAATTGGCAATGCTTTGTATTTTTTAGCAAAGTATGATAACGTGGGCATTGTATCAGATGTCACCTCTTCCTACATCAATGTGCAGGGCGAAGCACAACAAATCCATTTCTTTATACAATCATTAACCAAGGCCGATTTAAATGTAATTGCCTGTGAATTTTTATGGCGTCAATATTTTAAATATCCCTATCGTCAGGATATGAAAAAGAAAGGCGATGAAATCCTGAATGAGTTGATTCGACTGTACTATCCAAATGGCAATGATTTTAGCGACAAAGTGGAGGATGCTCAACCTACATTGAACACCATCGACACATTGCTTGCGAAAAAGAAAACTGTTCCACAAAAAGAAATCATTAACACGCGCTACGCTTTTGTGGATTTATTGAAAAATCCGGAATTCAATTTTGCGTATTACCAGTCATTTGTGCACAAAGATCAAAACGTAACCATATCAAAAAAATATTATTCAGAAGAGCTTGTGCAGTACAATCCGCGAGAGTTTAAACATTTGCACATTCAAAAATTAGTGATGGTTGATCCGGCGTATTACAAAATCAACAATGTATTCAGCAACAATAGTTTTGATCCTGTCAACTCTGAAAAAGCTAGGAAAGCCTATAGTGCGATGATCAAAGAGGTAGATAAAAAAGCAAAGCTCGATGTGGTACTTCTTGATTCCAAATTCTTAAGCGCAAAACAAGTGAGTGTTTTCAATGAAATCAGCAGACTCAATGCCTTCATTAACGAACTCTATATTCATAAGAGTCTTGACAGTATGCTCAGCACCGATTACCAACTCACCCAGCTTCTGCTACAAAAACACAATACAAAATACTTAGCATGGAACAGCATCGTTGCACTCGTAGAAGCCGACGCCATGGCCGATCCCTATTTATTTACCATGTACAGCTATTATATGCCTCCACTCATTCCAATATTCTTGTTTGATGCCTTGACACCCGATTACTATACTTATCACACAATGCTGGCGGCAGATATTGAAAAAGGAAAAATCATTTTCAATAACTCTTACAAAATCATCGGAAAAGATAGTCCAGACAGACTAAAGTCTAATTTGTATTATAACTTTTTGCAGTTGGGAGGGAAAAAGAAAAAATAATTTAGCTTGGGTCCAACCGATAACCAATCAAACTTTCCTCCATGGATTCAGAAGAAAAAAAAGAAAGCAATTATTCCTCTATCGCCAAGTGGAGCGCCATTGTAATTATTTCCCTTACAGGGATATTTTTTCTACACACCTCAATCTCTACACTCATTGATCGGGTTACTGAATTAGAAGTTTCAAAAGATGGATTAAAATTAAAATCAGTGATCACTCCTTTGGGGAAAACAACTTTATCTGATGGATTTTCTTCTGGCTTTAATGAAGAAGGATTTTATAAAACTTATGTCAGTCAAGATTACAATTTCCAAATTAGCTGGCCCGACAATCAAAACTGGATTTCAAATGACACTCTGGGAGATTTGAGCTCCAACGCAAGTATGCCCTTGATGCTGACTTACAAAAATTTTGTCGATGGCATAAAGCCAAGCATCAATATCGTAACGGAATCAGTTGACAGCACTATTGATATTAAAAAATATTTAGTCTTTAGTGAAAAAGCACTTAACGATTCAGGCTTTGTTTTTGTGAATAGGAATACTGATTTGGTCATTGATACAGTTGCGCAAAGCTCTTTAGCTACTCTGACCTACACCAAAAACCCTGAAATATTTCTGGTGCAAAAATACATCATCCACAAAGGAATTGCGTATGTCATTACAACAACCAAATTACCTTCTCACAGCAAACTTTCAAAAGCGATAAAAAAGGAAATGAGAGATGTATTTAATTCCTTTCATTTGGTGCAATAAATGCACAACTATTTTAAGCCTTGATTTTCGGCAACAACTGATTGTGCCAGCTGTTTTTCACAGGAGTTAGCCACGAAGAAATCAGCATTTCTTTACTACTCACAAGATTGTTAAAAACCAAAGTCTCGGCGTTGAGTTCACCCGATTTTAGCTTTTCTTCAAAGTGAAATAATTTGCAAAGCGCTATTTGATCATCTTTGATGTAAGCAAGGGTCAATCGATCAAACAAATCGATATTCAACGCACTTTGAATTTGTTTGATCATTCCAACCGATGAATCAATGGAACAACCCGACGGCGCTTCTGCAGCCTCGTTTGCGAATACAACTATGAATAAATTATGATACAATTCAATAGCTGCCTCCAACTCTTTTCCATGCGATTTCCAGTTGGGCAAAAAACCATTTATTATCTCTTGTGCCTTTGCAGTTTCTTCGTTGGTAAGTATTCGGTTGGATTGGTAAATCCAAACTCGAGAATTTAATGGAAGATTATTTTGAATATCTAAAGTCATGATTGTCAATTTATAAATCCGAAGCCTGAGCTACTAATTCCGCCAAATCATAAACTCTGATTTGCCCTTCTTTGTTTTTGTTTTTCACTCCATCGGTCAACATAGTATTGCAAAAAGGACAACCAGTGGCAATGATGTTAGGATTGGTTTCCAACGCATCCTCTGTGCGTTCTATATTAATGTCTTTATTCCCTTTTTCAGGTTCTTTAAACATTTGTGCCCCTCCTGCTCCACAGCATAATCCTTTGGCGCGTGAACGTTTCATCTCTACAAATTCCGAATCAAGTTTGGCAATTAAATCTCTCGGTGCTTCGTAAATATCATTCGCTCTTCCCAGGTAACAAGGATCATGGTAAGTGATTTTTTTGCCTTTAAATTTTCCACCCTCTATACTCAGTTTCCCCTCTTTCAGTAAAACCTGCAACAACTCGGTGTGATGCATTACATCAAAGTTTCCGCCCAACTCTGGGTATTCGTTTTTTAAAGTATTGAAGCAATGCGGACAAGCAGTTACTATCTTATTAATTTCATAAGCATTCATCACTTCAATGTTCATCAAAGCCTGCATTTGAAAATAAAATTCATTTCCAGCCCTGCGAGCAGGATCGCCAGTGCAACCTTCTTCAGCACCCAGTATTGCAAACGT
>JAPLEZ010000102.1 GCA_026390935.1 Bacteroidota bacterium | reverse complement strand
GGGGGTTTTGTGTTGAATTATCGCTCATAAAAAATGTTTGTATATCTTCCAGTATGGTTTTCAGGGTGTGGGCTTCCCTCTCGGAGGAGAGGGGTGAGCAGGCCTTTTTGCGGGAAGGAGGGAGATGGAATAAAAGAATAATTAATCCATCTCCCTGCCTTCACACTTTCCATCGCACCCCTCTCCTCCGAGAGGGAAGCCACACCCTGAAAATCACACTTAAAAAGTAATTGTCGTGTGAAGCTTTTATTTGAAGAGGCGTAATCGTTTTCATTCAATACTTAAATATACAAATGCGATTAGAAATCGCTTTAAGTTTGTTTCAGATTAAAAATCTGAAATTACAGGGGATTAATTTTGTTAAGCTCATCCTCCCAATCGTACAGGCCATTTTCATAGGAAACTCCACCATTTATACAACGCTCAATAAATTCAGCTAAACTATTTGTCAATTTAATGTCCCTGTTAATAGAATATGATTCTTTGGAATATGTCATACTCCATATATCACAGAAGATTAAATATTCGGCAAATTCTATTTTTACAATGCTTTCATCGTTCCGTACTATGCATAAGTCAATTATAGGAACAATATTTAGCATGTCATCATTCTTGAAATCGAATCCATCAAAGTGAGAATAAAATATTTTAAAGTCATTTGGTAATTCAATTTTAAGCTTCTTTTCAAAATCAAGAATCTTCTTTTCATAGGGAGCTTTGCCAAGAGCATTTTTTTGTTTGTCCTTGGCATAAAGAATATTGATTATTTCTTCAATGGTTTTCATTTTACAATGAATTATTAAACTCCCTTTCAATAATTTTCTCCACCATATCCTGATGGACATTCACCACTTCTCCAATCACAATAATCGCTGGAGCTTTGATTTCATTGGAAAGTACAAGGACTTCAATATTTTCTAAAGTTCCGCGAACACTTTTTTCTTGAGGAAGAGTTCCATTTTGAATAACTGCGATTGGTGTTTTTGAAGAGCGGTATTTAATTAATTCCTGTACGATTTGATTGAGTTTTCCAAGGCCCATCAATATCACCAAAGTTGCAGTAGATTGCGCTGCCAAAGGAAGATCCTTTGACACTTCGCCTTCTTTAGTAGTTCCAGTCACTACCCAAAAACTTTCGGAGTAACCACGAGCAGTAACCGGAATTTTTTGCAATTCAGGAACGGCGATGGAGCTGGAGATTCCTGGGATTACCGTGCTGTCGATACCAAAAGCATAGGCGTAAGCAATTTCTTCTTGTCCGCGACCAAATACAAATGGATCACCGCCTTTCAATCGCACCACGTTGCCGTACACATAAGCGTATTCAACAATGAGCGCATTGATTTCATCTTGTTTTAGAGAAGGCTGTCCGGCTCTTTTTCCTACATAAATTTTAGGAACATTCACCGGCGCATAAGTCAATAATTCTTTATTGATAAGGGCATCATACAACACAACATCAGCACCAGCCAAAGCATTTACAGCTTTAAGCGTGATCAGTTGCGGATCTCCCGGACCAGCCCCTATCAGTGTGAGATGAGGTGTATTGCCGTTGGCCGCTATCATAAAAAGTGATTAAGCTTTCTCAGTTTCTTTCGCCAATTGCAAATCTCTCAATGCAATTAAACCTTTGTAGAAAGCGTTGGCATCAGCGATGTAAGCTGCTGCAAATTCTTTTGTAGGTTCGCTTTTATTGATTTTCAAAATCTGCTCCTTCGCGCTTGGGAAAACAGTGTATTGTTTTGTTTCAACAAACTCTTTTTCAAAGTCATTGATCACACCATGCTGCGTGTTAGTTTGTTTTCCAACGCTAGTCAGCATTGCTTTTGCACCGTTCACCATTGAGCTATAAGCATGGTAAATTGCATCGGCATATTTTCCTGCTTCAAAATTGATTTTAGCGTTTTCTAATTTTTCCTCCACATCGAGGAATAAAGTAGAAATCAAGTCGATTACCACACCAGCACATTCTCCAACACCAATCGCTTTTACGTATTCTTCTTTGTGACCCCAGTCGGTGAAATCTTCATCAGTAACATTTGTAGTGTCACCCAAAGGCTTCAATATATTATAGAAATAATTTTTTCCTTGTCTCTCAAAATATTGCCAGTAGTATTCACCTTCAGTTTGGTTGGCACTATAGTCATCCAAAATAACTCTTACAGCATCCAATGCACGACGGGAAGGGATTTTGATGATTTTTTCAGATAAAGCACCTTGTCCGTTACCTTTAGTTCCACCACCTAACAAAACTTGCAATGCAGGCATTACTTTTCCTTTCACGTTCATTGAGCTTCCGTGGAAACCAATTCCCGCTAAAGCATGCTGACCACAAGAGTTCATGCAACCGCTGATTTTAATTGACAAGTTTTGGTTGAACACCAACTCTGGATATTCATCTTCAATCATTTTTTCAATCACTTGAGCAGTGTGCACACTATCAGAGATACCGAGGTTACAAGTGTCGGTTCCCGGACAAGAAGTAACGTCGGCAGGGGAGTTGAAGCCCGGTTTTGCCATCTCCATTTTTTTCAATTCGTTGTACCAGAATTTCAATGCTTCCGGACGAACGTATTTCAACATCAAGCCTTGGTTGGCTGTGATTCTGATGTCATCGGCAGCGTATTCTTTCACCAATGCAGCGAGGTTTCTTGCTTCTTTTAAGTAGAAATCACCATTGGTCAATTTGATCCAGATACCAAAAAATCCTTTTTGTTTTTGTTCGAAAACATTGGATTTAAACCATCTGTCGTATTCTTTTTCATCGCTGATAGTTACAGCTGGAATCTCTTTAACGGCAGGGGCAACCGTTGAAACGTAAGCAGCTGCATCGATAGGATAAGTCTTGTGTTTGATGGCTTTCCATTCTTCTTCCACTAATTTTTGGAAAGCTTCCAAACCTAAGTCGTGCAACAAATATTTTATTCTCGCTTTATGTCTTTTTGAACGCTCACCGTGACGGTCGAAAACTCTCAACACAGCTTCAGTATATGGAATGATTTTATCGGCAGATAAAAACTCGTAGGCAGTGTGTGCATGGAAAGACTGAGCTCCCAAACCACCAGCCAACATTACTTTAAAGCCAACTACTCCGTTTTCAATTTTAGGCAAGAAACCTAAATCGTGGATGTAAGAGAAAGCTTCATCTTTATCAGAAGCAGAGAAAGAAATTTTGAATTTTCTTCCCATTTCCTGGCAAACAGGGTAACGCAAGAAATATTCAAACATTTCCTGAGCGTAAGGAGCAACATCAAAAACTTCATTCGGATTGATGCCAGCATCTGGAGCAGCAGTGATATTACGCACTGTGTTACCACAAGCTTCACGCAAAGTAATACTTGATTTCTCTAAATCCGCCCACAATTGCGGGGTTCTATCTAAACTCACATAGTGAATTTGAATGTCTTGTCTTGTCGTTGTATGTAATCTTCCGATGGAATATTCTTCAGATACTTCGCAAATTCTCAGCAATTGCTCAGTAGTCATTTTTCCATAAGGGATTTTAATACGGATCATTTGTACACCTTGTTGGCGCTGACCGTAAACGCCTCTTGCCAAACGCAAGCTGCGGAATTTTTCTTCATCAATTTCACCCGCACGGAATTTGGCGATTTTCTTTTCAAGATCAATAATGTCTTGTTGTACTACCGGATTTTCAAATTCTGATCTAAAGCTTTGCATAATGCTGTATATGTTTAATTTATTAACAGATGTTCAAAAGTACGAAGTACAATTCGCTTTTGAAACAAAGAAGTAAAATTTGATTTATTATTTATTTTTCAGGAGAGGATTATCGCTCCATGATGGTTTTAATATTCGCTATAAAATCAGGCATGGTCCCTTTGGTGTGCTCGTAGCCTTTTTCATTAGCAAATCCCTTTTGAATCCATGTGAATTTGGTTTTTTGATCAGAGATTTTTTCTAGAAGATAAGTCACTGAAGAGTAGTTTTCTGGTTGGTCTTCAGTACCTGAAAATCCGCTCCAATAACTGTAGCTTATTTTTTTGTGCAATTCATTTTCCAAAATAAAACCACGATCGCGGTATTTTTGTCCGTTGTATTCTCCTTGAAACACGACTTCACTACCTACTTTCCAATCGGTAACGGTTTCGGTACCATACAAGTATTCTTTGATAATATCGGGTGTTGTCAGTGCTTTCCACACTTTTTCCAAATTGGCATGTACTTCAATGGATTGAGCTACTACTAAATCGTGATTCATATTTATTTTTTTGTAAATCTACAAATAATAGGGAGTGTAATTTCAGATTTTCAATCTGAAATCATCTTTAAAGGCATTTTTAATGCCGATTCAAATGCGATTAAAAATCGCTTTAATTTTTGTTTCAGATTGAAAATCTGAAACCACAGAGTGTGATGAGTTGGGTTAATAAAAAAAGCCTCTCGAAATTTCGAGAGGCTTTCCATCATACAAACCTATAAGCCGGATCCTGTCTCGGTTGCCCGATCCCTATCATTTATCTATACGCTCCACCCGTTGGGTTAAAAGCGAGCAGCTCCCCAACCTATTTGAGCTTTCATCCCGCGGGGTTTTTACAAAACCTGAATTACTCCAGATAGTAGTGAGCTCTTACCTCACTTTTTCACCCTTACCACAAGTGGCGGTATTTTCTGTTACACTTTCCGTCAAAGAACTTTTGCAAATTCATCGCCCTCGTTTTCACAAGGCATGGTGCTCTATGATGACCGGACTTTCCTCCCTGTGTCTTTCAACAAGGCGATAAGGCAGTTTGTACTGCAGCGAAGTTAGGGCTTTTATCGCTATGAAAATATGTTCTTAAAAGCTTTTGCAAATACTTTAGATTTTCGTTCACAGATCAAAACAGACCATTCGTCGAATTGTTGATTAACAGTGTGTTGTATTTCTTGACATGAACGATAATTATACCTAACCTTGCATCCATAATAGTTTCGTAAGGGGGAACTAATTTTTGTAAAAGGTTTAAAAACTTTTTATGAGACAAGTTAGTTTTCTATTCTTATTTTTTTTCACAACAATTTCTTTAAGTGCTTCTTATATTTCTGGTAAATATACTGGTAATGGCGCTGCGTCAAAAGCTGTTACCGGTTTAGGTTTTAAGCCTGAAGTCGTTTTAGTAAAAGGAGCTAGTACACAAGATGGTTGGATCGCAACGTCAACGATGACCACAGGTTATGCAAAACTTCTTACTTCCACTGATGCGCCAACCACAGGATATATCAACTCTTTTGATACTGACGGATTTACTGTTGGCAGCTCTGCTACTTCAAACACCAACGGTGCAACTTATTATTTTGTAGCATGGGATGATGCTGATGCTAGTATAACTGCTGGAAGTTTTACGCCGGTAAATTGCGGCGCTTCTGCCTGGTCAAACGGTACTTATTACAATCCGGGTGCAATGGTTACTTATGGAGGTAATACATATCACAACAAGTCAGGGCATACTGCCAGCTCGGGAACAAACCGTCCGGATATCAATAGTACCATTTGGACTAATTTGGGTGCGTGCAGTGCTTTTAATGTGAATATAAGTGTTGGGTACCGACCGGAAATGTTGTGGGTTTTTGGTGAAGGGATCACCAATCAATGGGATGAAGTTTCTCCACCTCAGTTTACCTTAGATAATTCCAACTCTAATAAGATGTCGCATTTTACACAGGGTAGTGTATTGGCTTCTTCTGAAAAAATTATTAGTGACCTTAGTGCTACCGGATTTACAACTAGAGCAGTAAGCGACAGGGGAACACATGATGGTCCGGCCAATGGTGTTAAGTACAATTACGTTGCTTTTAAGCCGGGATCAACTGTTCAAACGGGATCATACACTGGAACAGGTGTGAACAATAAAGCTGTGACCACTTCTGTCACTCCTACTTTCGTAATGGTTAAAGATTTTAATGGCGGACAAAATACTTGGTTCAAGGCTTCGGCAATGGGAACTGATACTTCTTATAAGTTTACAGGAGGTCCTGATGTTTCCGCTGTTAAAAAATTGACAGCCACAGGTTTTACTGTCGGGGTGAATGGAGAGGTAAATACCAATACCAGTACTTTTGAATATTTTATAATGAGTGGAGGTTCAACCTTGCCTGTAGAATTGGTGTATTTTGCTGGTGAAAAGGAAGGTAATGCCATTAATTTATACTGGCAAACTGCAACAGAACTGAACTCCAGTCATTTTGTAATTGAACGATCTTTTGATGGTATTTCATTTGAAGCAATTGGAGAACTTGCTGGTGCTGGTAACAGCGCAACAGTGCTGAATTATGAGTTTACCGATAAAAACCCTCATTCGGGCAATAATTACTATCGATTGCGTCAATATGATTATGATGGCGCCGATGAATTGTTTCACACCATTTCTTTGAATTTTAACAACGGTTTGGCGATGTTGAACTTTAAAACGTTGACTAATGTAATAGACGATAATGCTAATTTTTCATTTACATCAGAAAGTACTGGAAGTTATACTGTGCAATTGTTCGATCAATTGGGAAAAGAATTGAATTCAAAGGTGATTACAGCGAATAAAGGCAATAACAACTTTGATTTCTCTCTAAGTGAATACAGCAGTGGTTATTACATTGTGCGTTTGACTTCCCTTGGTTCGGAAATGCAACAAGTGAAATTGTTGAAGAGGTAATCTTTAATGAAATAGTCTCTCATTCTGGTGTTTTAAATTCACTTTAGTCTATTTTCAGATTTAATATCTGAACAACTTGAGAACTTTGCCTACTTTCATGGCGTGAAAAAAATTGTAAATTTTCTAACAATTTTTTTTTCAATTCATCCAAATATTAAATTTGATGATTAAATGATTTTCAAGTAAAATGATCAAGCCTTTTGCATACAGTATAGCGGTCATGATATTCTTCCTTTTGGTGGAGTATATTTTCAGTCGACTAATGAAGAAAAAGGTGTTCGAGTTTTCTGATACGCTTACCAATCTTGCTTGCGGCATAATGGAGCGCACCTTGTTTTTGCTTTTTGCCGTGTTGTACTATACTTCCTTCAATTTTATTTACGATCATTTTGCATTGTTTACCATACCTAAGAATTGGTGGACTATCGTAATACTTTTTTTTACCGTTGATTTTTTATGGTATTGGTACCATCGCGCTGGACATGAGATTAATGTGTTGTGGGCGGCGCACATTACCCATCATCAAAGTGAGGAATACAATTTTTCCCTATCGTTCAGAGTGTCGGCTTTTCAATTGGTGATTCGAATGTTTTTTTGGTTATGGCTTCCTCTGATTGGCTTTGATCCGATACTCACTACTTTAATAATAGGTATTAATGCTGCTTACCAGTTCTTTATTCATACGCGTTTAGTGGATAAGCTGGGAGTGCTGGAGAAAGTATTAGTTACACCTTCTCATCATAGAGTTCACCATGGAAGGAACGAGCAGTACATCGATAAAAACTATGGCGGAATTTTTATAATATGGGACAAAATTTTCGGAACTTTTACTGAAGAAAAGGAGGAAGTGGCCTATGGTATCACTAAGCCTTTAAAAAGCAGAAATCCTGTTCATGCCTGGTTTCATTATTATCTCGATTTAATAGGAGCCGCAAAGCAAGTGAAGGGATTGCGAAATAAATTGCGCGTTTTTTTTGAAGGACCGGAAACTATGGGTGCTTATTATGATTCTCTTGCAAAAGATTACGAGGTGATGCCCAAGGAAGATAAAAAGTTACGGAGTTATCTGGTGGTTCAATATGCAATTATAACAACTCTTTTTTTTGGTGCATATTTTTACAATGAAGAGCTGTCATTTTCGGCAACGCTTATTGTTGCTTCGTTTGTGATTTATTCTGCATTGAGTTTAGGTTTTGTTTTAGACAGGCACAAGTGGTCTTTTGTGCTTGAGGTTTGTAGGTTAATACTAATGTCCTTCGCGCTATTTATGGAGTTATTGGAATTTGGACAAGCAGATTATTTGATTTTTTCAATATTGCCATTGCTCCTGTTTTTGCCTTGGATCATGAAGCGCAAACCTTCATTTGTAAATAATTAAATCATTTATATCAACAAGAAAATCAATATCAACTAATCAGCTTGTCTTTTATTTCCTATGAAGATTTATATGGTGTATCGTGATAAGTTTTCACGTGCGGACCCAAAAACACTCTCGAGTAAATCCTTATCACAGCCAATCCATCAGTAATAAAACTCAAACAAGTAATCAGCGCCAGTAAAAACTGATCTTCATGAATGTGACTGAAAATTAAATCTTCACCAATGAAGGTTGGCGTAATAGGAAATCCGGTCAATCCCAAACAAGCCAGCAGGAAAATAAATGCCAGTTTTGGATGTTCGTAGGAATGTCCGTAATAGTAGTTTAATCCGACTTTACTTTCTCTTGAAATCAATTTACGCAAACAGTAAATTCCCAATACTCCTGCTGCAACAATTCCGCTTAGATAAAATAACGTTTCATTGTAAGAAAAATGTTCGTTGAAAGAAACCGCCAGTGCTATCCAGAAATGATTCAGGATAATCAGTATCCACGCCATTTGAACATTGCTTCTTTCTGTAAACGATTTCAATACCAGCATCAATCCCATTAAAGAAAACACGATAGGGAAGTAGCCGTGTATTTGTGGAGGAATAGAGTTTTCGTGGTACAGAAAAAAGATGCCAATGAGATAAGCGGGAATAAAGAAATACAGCAATTGTTTCACGTTGATGAAATTTAACTTGTTGCCAACGGCGTGCATTGGATTCCAAATGAATTTATACATCAGGAAATCCAGATTGAACTCTTTCAGCGACAATAAATAAATTGAATTCTCCAGTTTTTTAGGCAGAGAATCTTCAATTGTGTTTTCTCGAGGAGAGAAATTGTAGAACTGTTCTCGAATCAGATAACTCACTACCGACGGGGAAACCAGTAATTGGTAAGTTCTTAAAAATGCATTTCCTGCAAAGTGAATCAAAGCCAGATTTTCAAAACCACAGGCTACTTCAATAAAAATCAAACCAATTTGAGCAATTGAAGAATAAGCGATCTGACTTTTTACTGAAGACTGAACCCTGGCGATCAAAGTAGCGATAATGCTAGTAGATAATCCCAAAATTCCGATGAGTACCCGCACCGAAAACTGATGTTCCCAGAAGGGAAAAGTACGCAGTAAAATATACACACCAATATGAACAGAAAGCGATCCGTAAAAAATAGCGCTGGATGGAGTAGGGCCTTCCATCGCTCTAGGCAACCAGGACGAAAAAGGAAGCTGTGCCGATTTAGCCGCCGCCGAAACTAAAATCATCAGCGATATAAAAATTCCAATCAAACTGTGGGTTTCCAGATGCTGACTCACCATGGCGTCATTGCTTAATTTTAAAAAAGTAATGTTCTCATGGAATAAATGGTGACTCATCCACATGGCGAGTAAAAGTCCGACGTCGGCAATTCTATAAATAGAAAAAACTTTGAAGGCATTTTTTACCGGTAGATAACGATCTCTGTAAAATCCAATCAGCAGGAAGGATGAGATTCCTAAAATTTCCCAGCCGATGAAAAGCGTTTCAAAATTCCCTGACAGGATAGTGATGTTGTATCCCATGAAGAAGAAAAGAACGGTAAGAAAAAAACGCTTGTAGCCACTTTCCCTATGAAGGTAATCGCGACAATAAGCTGTCACTAAAAAAGTCAGAAAAGCACCCACTACCAAATAAACAGCAGTGATTTTATCAAAACACAAATCAATGTAAAATTCATAATCATTGGTTTTGTAAAGCACGATGTCTTTGATGTTTAGTGTTTCATGACCGTTGATCAGCCAATACACCAAAAAGGCAATGGCGCTGAGCAGTTGCAGTCCGGTAGTGAAAAAAGCTATTCTTGAAACCGCCCTTTCCCTTTTACCGGAAACCAATAATGTTATTAAACAACCCAACAAGGGTAGTAAAATAAATAGGTGTAAAAATGAGGTTTGTATGTTCATTACGAATAATGTTAAATGGAGTAAACCGGTAAATTTTCGGGATGTGTTTCAAAAAGGGAGGAAAGATCCGGAGCGGCTGGAATCTTTTTTGTAAGCGGAAGGTAGTTGTGAAATCCCCCTTCTCTGAAAACAAAAAGCTCATGACTCTCAGGATTTACCACCACTAAATTCACCCATTCATTGATGAACCATTCATAGGTTTCAGGAGATTTTTTGAGGGTCTCCAAAACCACCTCAGGAAAGTGTTCAACGATCACCAGCAAACGAATCGGGTCGTGAATCTCAATCATTTGAACAGGCAATCCCGGACGCAAATCGCCGTCAATTCCGTTGGCTACGCCAAAGAGTCCCATTACATTGTGTGGTAATTTTGTGCCTGCACCTAATTTCTGGTTGTCCACTCTGGAGAAAAAATATTCCAGATTGATTCCTCCGCAAACTGGGGCAGCCGGACGTAGAATACCTAAAAGCAATTTCCCTTCGGGATCGGTGGTGTGATCGTAAGAATTCATGAAAGCTCTCCGGTCTAAAAACAAATTTTTAGATAAGTTTCGTCCTCCAACAATACACAAAGCATTGGTGGCATGGTTTAGTTCCGGACGCGGTTCAAAAAGAGAAACAATTCTTTCACGGACTTTATCATGAATTTTTTCGGCACTCAGATGTGTGTCGATAGATTCAAATCTTCGCGACCTTTCTTTGGCAACACTATCGAGAGATTTTGCAAATACCACTTTGTTGCGAATGTGTAATTCTATGTTTTTAGGAGAAAGCAAATGCTCATCATAAAAAGCCATTTCGTCGCAGGCAGTATCATGTAATCCGCCAAGAAACTGAGTTTCTTCAGGAATGATCAATCCTTTGCTTTTTAAAATTTCACGCACTTTGGGATGATTGGCCATGAAGGAAAGTACTCTTGCATTGACCGAGCCTGGTCTACCAGAACAGGCACCGCAATCGTAAGCAGCATAATAAGGATTGTTGGTGCTGCTGGAGCCGTGACCAATCACGTAAATGATCGGCGCATAATTTTTAATGAGTCCGATACTTCTCAATTGGCCTTCTACACGCTGTGCCATTTCTTCAATGGTGAAGCCAATTTGCAGATTGTTTTCCTTGTCTTCCGGATTTTTATTTTCAATTGTCAGTTGTGAAAACTTGTGCATGTGCTTGAAAGAAGAAGCTGTTGCCGGACCGATAGTAGGTTTGAAAATATTGGTAAAGAGTTTAAAAGCCGACCAGAATCCTATCGTTTGAGAGTATAGCCAGCCACGCAAAAGGGAATGGGTGTGCTGTTGAAAGTGCACATCTTTTTGTCTTTTTTCGTGGGCTCCAACTTCTTTGATAAGGTATTTTGGCGTGAGCGGAGCCGGACAAACTTTGGTGTAAAATTTACCGTCAACAGGCTGGTAAAAAAACTCAACGCTGAAAAATCCGGGAGTACCAAAGGTTTCCGCTGCAGGATCATTTATTTCAATGTATCGGCGGAGGGAACATTCCCTGTCGTCAATACAAAACATCGCCTGAAAACTTTTAGCAGATTTGTCTTCTTTATGAACCGGCTGCATTTTTATTCCCGCCAGAACTTCGTCGTAGTAGGTCCATTCAAAAGCTTCCTGAAAAATAGCAAAAACTTCACTCAGTTCAGTTGAAGGAACTTCTGTAAATAAGTCGGCGGGTTTCTTTTCCAACTTTGTATTTATTGGTGCCCATATTTTCCCGAATTTATCATCGAGGGCATCAATTTCTAACAGAAGCTCAAAGAAAATTAAATCGTGTAAAGCGATTTTTCTTTGATCCGACAGGGTTTGCGGCTGGTCTTCAATGGCCGAAACCATTCCCGACCACCCCTGATGCGCAAATTGCTGATCGTATAAGTATTGCTCGTACAGCGTTTCATCGCCCACCAATATTTTGAGCAGATCTTCAATTTTACAGCTTCCTTCTTTTAATAATTTGCGTGCTCTAGATGTTTTGAAAAAACTGGAAAAAGTGTTTTTTTCCATTTCTCGCAGTGAGTTTAAAAAACCGAGATCACCCTTACTTGGAAAGTTCCAGATAGAAATTCCCTGATCGAGATAACTGCACAAGGTGCGGAATAAAAGTGGTTGTACCAATGAATCCATATCAATGTGGTACACTTCTTTCCACACTGATCGTAGTTTTCCAATGCGTGGATCACAGGAGTTTTCGTGTTGTTTAGAGAGTGTAATCTGTTTCCATTCCTTAAGATTTTTAGCACCTTTTCTGTTGGAAATAACCTGGTCTAAAATGTCTTCCCTTATTTTATGTGTAGCGTATAAATAGCGGAATTCATCTAAAGTCAGACTCACCGTATAACCAAACATTTTTGAAGCAGTGCGCAGTGCGTCATGAAATTTCATTTTCTGAAAAGCATGCAGCGTATTGTGGTGGATAAAATCTTTAAGTGGTGCCTGAGCAGGCAAATAATGCTTCAGTTCATGAAGTACATGTTGCTCATCGAAAGAGGAGTTTGGGGTTTTCATAAGGCAATTTGGTATTGCAAAACATACATTCCTTTTCTTGAAGTATTGGTGATATCACCGTTTGTTTGGGTAGTGAAAACCGGTCGGCTCTGGTAACCCAAACTGATTTTATTGTTCCCGCCCAAATACCAATTGAATCCGCCTTCCAGTAGCAACATAGGATCTTTTATTTTTTCAAATTTGGAGTATTGGGAAGAGGCATACACTTGAAGTTTATTTCCTTCGGGCAATAAATTTTTAGGCAACAAATAACCTACTTGCGCGAAGTAAGTATTTCCTGTGCCTATTAATGGAACTGCATTTCCCGCTCCGTTGAAAGTACCGCTGGTGTTGACTCCGTTTGCGGGATTCATAACGGCAAGGTTTCTTACGTAATTCGGACCGAAACCGCTATAGCTGTAACAGGCATAAACCGTGATGGCATCACCTCTTTCGGCATTGATGGGCGCATCATAAAAAAGATCTGCTGCAAACAATTGCATCGGAGTGCTCATGGTATCACCTAAAGTTCCGGTATGCCACATGGCATTGGGCTGATAAATAAATCCGGCTCCGATGTTGAACACTTTTTTAGTGCCTTTGTAAGTTCCGGCATTGTAGGCAATAGTGTTTTCTTCCTGATCCATGAATTGGAACATGAAGTATCCCTGTGATTGCAAATGCGGTGGGAGAGAAGAGAAATCTGATGATTTGGAGAGTGCTCCCGGTGCATTGATTGCATTTTGAACCGACATTGGTTTTGAGAGCGCAACACGATAATCTACTTTGCCTACTTTACCTTTTGCATAAATGCTGAGTTTACGTAGAAACTGATCATTCACCCCATTCGTGGCTTGCTGATACAAGGGAGCATCAACACCAAGTGTTGTAGCTATCGAAGGAGAAGCGTAGCGGGATAAACCGCTCCAGCCTGTTAATCCAGCTCCTAAAGATAAATATTTGCCACCCGCTTTATATTCTCCAACAACGTCGTGGAAGAAAGAACCTACCTGCAGTTTTGATAAATAATTGAAATTATTTTGTCCGAACTGAGTATAGAAAAATACTTTATCGGTAATTTGTCCGAAGAATTGAATTCTTGTTCTTCGTAAGCCGATATCGAATATTTGATTTTGCGCTGTGCCGAAAACTGTTGTTCCCGGATTGGCTTCGGTATATCTTACCCACGTTTGATTTGTAAAAGTAGTTTTGATATAGTGAGAGCCATCTTCATTTAAATGGAATTTTATCTGATCTTTTAATACAAGCTGAGCAAAAGCGTTAAAAGACAAAACAGATAAAACCAATACACTTAAGATTGATTTAGATTTCATGATTTAGTCTTTTTGTTTTCTTTTTAGTTTACGTGCAGCCAGTTTATGTTCCGACAAAGCTTTGTGTTTTTCGATGCCAATTATATCAAATTTACCTCCCTCAAAAACATAATCATTCATGTAATTGTGCAGATTATCCATCACGGAGTGATCAATTAATTTGGTGCTTGAAAAATCAATAATGATGGTTTTTTTTCTCGGTAAACTGTTTAGTGCTTTTTTGAAAGCTAAATAATTACTGAATACTGCAGATTGATCAACCACTATGGTAAATTCATTCTTATTCTCTTCCCTTACTTCAAAATGGGGTTTGAAAACGCTCTTTAGAGATAAGCCATTGTAAAAATGAATGATGAATTTCAATAAAATACCTGCGCCGATACCAATTAATAAATCGGTGGCAACTGTGGTTACAATGGTGACAATAAAAATAGCCAACTGCTCTTTTCCCAGATGATAAGTGTGTGAAAATGAACTTGGATGAGCCAAACGAAATCCAACGAAAATAAGCAATGACGAAAGCGCAACGACAGGAATTAGTTTAATTACTGGTACAAGAAGTACCACGAAAATCAGTAAAAATATACCGTGAAATAAGTTGGCCCATCTTGTTTTTCCACCGTTATGAATATTGGCAGAACTTCGAGCTACTTCAGAAATCATAGGTAAACCACCTAATAATCCTGAAATCACGTTACCAATTCCAACAGAGGTAACATCTTTACTTAAATTGGCTTTTCGTTTATAAGGATCCAATAAATCGATGGCTTTTCCTGTTAGTAAAGATTCTAGAGTTCCAACAAGAGCAAACATCATCAAGTAATATAAAAACACAGAAATTAATTCGGGATCAGTGATGGCGGAAAAGTCGGCATTAAAACTCAATTGAAAATCTCCGGGATTTACCAAAGGGCGGAGATTTTTAAATTCTTCACCTTCCAAATGAAATAATTTTTCAAGAGCAATGGCTACAATAATAACGACGAGTGCAGGCGGTATTTTTTTTACGACAGGATGTTTAATGAGAGGCATTCCAAAAAGAATTACCAAACTCACGATGCCAATGGTAGTGATGTAAGTGTTTAGTTCCAGAAAACTATCGGGAAGCATAAGGATTAATTCCAATGGATCTTTTCCTTTAATGTGATTCGGATCAACACCTAAGGCAAAGTGCAGTTGTTTAGCCATAATGATGATTCCAATGGCTGCTAACATTCCGTGAACGGCAGAGAGTGGGAAGAAATCGGCAAACTTTGCGATTTTTAACCAACCGAAAAGAATTTGAATGATTCCGGCTGCGGCTACTACTGCTACAGCGAGATGCCATCCTTGTTCAGCATTCCCATTTCCCAACGCTTCAACTGCACCTGAACATATTACAATGAGTCCAGCAGCGGGTCCTTTAATTGTTAATTCTGACCCTGCAAAAAAAGAAACTACGATGCCACCAGTAATTGCGGTAATTACTCCCATTATCGGAGGAAACCCACTGGCAGAAGCAATACCGAGAGAGAGAGGTAATGCTATTAGTGATACTAATAATCCGGAAAGAAGATCATCTTTCCAATTTTCTTTAAATCCCAACCAACCGGTTTTAGGGATAGTTTTTTTATTTGTATTCATGAGACAGACTGATTAAAAAGTTCTTTTTTATTTAAATTTCCTCAGGGAGAAGAAGCAGGCATTGAGCCTTAAAAAAAGAATTTTTTAAATCCTGTAAGTGCAGAGAAGAATAAAAGTGGGAACTGCAGAAATTTCATCTGCTTTGGAATAGGATGTTTTGTTTTTAAATCGCTGATGAACTAAAGAAAAAAGCGAATAAGTGGAGTTTGGTGCAAAATCAAATTCAAAGGCCTTTTCGTCTTTATCGTCTTCTTCACTCTCCTCAATTTCAGCAAACTCATTGTTTAAATACTGAACATCAGATTGTTGCTGAATGGTTTCGTGTTTCCCTGCTGTTTCTGTTGAATTTAAGTGGTTTTGAATTGTAGGGATTGCCTTTGAGTAAGTAGTGGGTGATGTTACAAACGAAAATAAAACTAAAGCATATAGCGCGATGACGCTGAATACAATGGCTTTATTTTTAATTTATCTGACAAAGATCATAAAAATTATATTATAAAATCAAGTAAAAAAAATCTATTTCGATTTATTAACCAATGATGCCAGGTTCCCAATTCCCTCAATTAGTTTTCTGAAAACATCAAAATACAATGTAATCTACAATATCATTGCCATTGAAACAATAGTAAATATATTGGCCCAGAAAGTATCCACTGGAAATCCGAAAATTCTTTTTACTGGCGCAAAGAAATGAGCTCTGAAGGTTTCCGACTCTCGGTATACCGGATCAGATTTTTGGATCAGCTGACCTTCATGTTCAATGATTTTATTCATTTCTGTGTTGTTCTTCAAAAGGTCGCACAAATTTTCATTCTGGTATTGATTACGGAAGGCTAAGTAGACATCTTTTTCTACTTTGTTTTCATTCTTTGCATCAATAATGTTGTTTTTGATTTTGCCTTTTTCATTATAAATCTTGATATAAATGATGTTCAATTCATTTAAATAAGTAATTGCCTGCTCTATTGCAGTAGTATTGATTTTAGCCGGAAGCGACGGTGTTTGCATGTCGTAGCTTTTTGCTTTTTTAAGTTCAATGGCTTCTTTTGAAATTTCATTGCAAATGAGTTCCCAGCTACTGTTTACTTCTAATGTTTTTTGGGCGTTGTCAATATTTTTCAAACAAGCGTTTAATTTTGTTTGCAATGCAGGAATCCAGTAGTTTTTCTTGTATGACGCATGACTCATTGTTTTGTCAATCTGGTAATATTCTTTTTCGTATTCATTCTCTTTGAACTGATTTACCGCCAAGGCTTCAAATGCCCATCGGGACGTCATTAGTTCACCGCTCATTGGCACCATTGTTTGTGACGCCAGAGTAGGATTGAGTTTGTCGAATTTCACAATCACTCCACTCAACAACAATTGAGGAATCAAGATGATTGGAATAAGGATATAAATGGTCACAACCGAATCGAAAGCTGATGAAATATTAAGTCCTAACATATTGGCAAAACAACTTGTGGCAAATAACACCAGCCAGTAATCCGTAGTTAAGCCCTGAATGTCTAAAATAGTATTTCCTATGATCACATAGGTAAAGGTTTGAATCGCAGAGATGATGAACATGATGCTCACTTTGCTAATCAGATAACTTGACTTGCTCAAATTCAAAAAGCGTTCTCTTTTCAATATTTTCTGATCGCGGATAATTTCTTCGGCGCTCACTGTTAAGCCCAAAAACAAGGCTACCACCACGCTCATAAATAAATATGCGGTTAAGTTTTCATTGTAGCGAAAAACGTATTCAGCATCGGGTCCCGATTCAGTACTGTAAAATTTCACCATGTACGACAGGATGATCGCTAGCAAAGGTGCTTCCAAGAAGTTAATCAGCATGTACTGTGTGTTGGCTAACTTAGAGAGGATATCGCGTACAAAGAAAACTTTGAACTGACTGATTTTCCCAGGGATTTTGTAAACTCCACCCGGAACTTCTTTTACCTGATCTCTTTCTTTTGCAACCTTTTCAGCTTGTATATCTGCCAGATGCTCTTTGTAGTACTCATTCCATTGTTTCGCCGAAACTTTACGCGTTGGCGTAATGTTACCATATTCATCCACCACCTTAGTTTCAATGATGTTGAAGATTTGTTCAGGATTAACGTTACCGCACTCATGGCATTCGCTTTCGTTGCAGTTAACGTGATTGATGGCAGTTTTAAAGTAAATTACTGCATCTACTGGATTTCCGTAATAAATTGGGTAGCCACCGGTATCTAAAATGAAGAGGTTGTCAAACATTTTAAAGATATCGGACGAAGGTTGGTGAATTACAACAAACACGAGTTTCCCTTTAAGGGCCAACTCTTTCAAAAGGTCCATGATGTTTTCTGAGTCTCTTGAAGAGAGTCCGGAAGTAGGTTCATCAACAAACAAAACCTGAGGTTCACGAATTAGCTCTAAAGCAATATTTAGTCGCTTGCGCTGTCCACCGCTGATCTTTTTATTTAAAGGATTTCCTACTTTTAAATCGCGAATTTCAAATAAGCCAATAGTTTTCAACAGATTGAAAACCTTATCTACCACTTCAGCATCCGGAAGTTTATCGTAACAAAGCTTAGTGTTATAATATAAGTTCTGGAAAACAGTTAAATCCTCCAGCAATAAATCATCCTGAGAGATGTAACCGATAATGCCTTCCAGCTTTTCTTTTTCTGTGTATATGTTAACTCCGTTGATTTTTACACTCCCACTGGTTGGAGCAGTTGTTCCGTTCAAAACATTCAATAAGGTTGATTTACCAGCACCGCTGGCGCCCATAATACCAATAAGATGGCCGCTTTCCTCAGTAAGATTGAGGTGGTGTAAACCGTATTGTTTTGAATTGAACTGGAAAATAACATTGTCGACAGTGAAATGGATGGATTGCTGACTGTCGTCGCTGCGGAATTTACTAGTAATATCACTGTAGTAAATTGGCAATACTTTTTGATTTCTGAGTGACGAACCATGAGTAAGGAAGTACACTCTATTCTCTTCAATCACTTGGCCATTAAGGTACATGGCTATGTTTCCAAAGTAGCGCAATACGTACATTCCCATGCTTTGAATTTGCAAAATGAGAATAGGAGCGGGCAGTGATTCGGAATAAATATGTTTGGTTTGTGCTTTTGTATTGTTTTCGTTTTGATCTATCAATAGATAGTTGGAAGAATCTGGAATGTTGTTTACACTTACTTTAACAAATTCCATACATTCTTTGAACTCCTGATCAGGAATGTTAAATGTTGAAGCAACTGTTTCAACGAACTCTACTTCTTGTTCACCAATTTCTTTGTCGGAATAAACAAACTCCAGCAAGCGAAGAAGTACTACTATTTTTTGATTTTGGGTTAATTCAGAATTGATTTCGGTGCAGATCACCAATACTTTAACTGAGTTTACCGAAGTTCTTTTCTTTTTTCTCTCACCTTCTTTTGACAATTTTTGATGGGTGTTGAGAAATTCCTCAAAGAGGACGAGATAATTTTCTACCTGGTCAATGCTAAGCTGCTGCTTAAGAAAGGCTTTTACTACTGATCGCCCATCATGATTTACACTGTCTACCTTTGCTATAAGGGCAAACAATTGCATAAGGGCTCTAAGTATTCTTTCGCTCATCGACTATAGTTGTTGTAAGGGTCGTAAAAATAAAAAAAGGCACCGATAAAACATCAGTGCCCTTTGATTTATTTTAATAATACATTATTCTTTGAAGCCTATCAAGATTACAGCACATCCAGATCCTGAATATGTACCATCTAACTGAGCTTCAATTTTGCATTCTATTGTTGATTCAACTTTGAAATCCCAGTAAGGAGTGTTTCCAAAGTCATTACTCTGAAAAAGCATGTTTCCTTGAGAATCAAATAATTTAAAAACCAAAGCGCCTTCCTCAAATCCACTGCAAGCAGAAACTCTGTATTGAGTTCCACCATAAAATGTGGTTTGGAATTCAGCAGTTTGATCATCAATCAACAGGGCTCTGTAAGATTGTCCATCAGAGATGTATGAGTTGGTAAATGTTTTTCCACAGAAGTCTGCGATAGTGTCGCACATTTGAGCATTGGCATTCCACGAAATAGATGAAAATCCAGTGATCAGAGCTATAATTAAAAACTTTTTCATATTATATTCTAGATAAATTTATTCAACTATTTGGTTTCTTAATGCAGTGATCTTTGCAGCAATCGCTTTGAAAGTTTCTTCGCTAATTACCGGTTCCGATTTAGACTTAATAGTCGTGATTTTATTTACTTTATCAGTTTCAGGTTTAACGAAAGTGTAGTTGATGGTAACACCTTGATACAATTCTTCTAATTCTGATAGTTTAGTGTGAACATCTTCAACTCCTGGTTCAGTTAAGTGAGGAACCAACATTTCTAATAAGTTGCTCAAAGCTAATTTTTGCTCAGCCACACGCTTCATTACATTTTTGTTTGGTTTAGCGCTAGAAACCTGAACTGCGAAGTACACGCTTTCAATCCATCCACCAGTGATAATTAAAGCACCAACATTTTGCATGTCGTTTCTTTTTAGATAATCATCACAATCTCTATATGCAGTAGAAACCAATAATAGGAGAGAGTCTTTGTTTTCGATGTTTTTTTCAACTCTTTCAATTGTAGAGTTGTCGAAAGCGTCGGTAATTCCTAATTGATCAGATAATTTACGAACACTTCTCATGTATTTTAAAGAAGCATCCGGACGCTCATATATAGAGGTGTATCCTAAATCAGCTCCGTAAATCCCAAGGTTTAGCGCTCTTTGTGTTGTTGTAGTGTATTGGTCAACTTTTGAATCTTTGTTGAGTATTTCAGCATCGAAGGCTAATCCAGATTCTTTGATCAACAAAGAAAGTTCAATAGGAGAGGGGATGCTGAATATTTTTCCTCCGAATTCTCCAATTGGTGGTGTTTTGATACTGTCACCGCCTTTTCCAGGAGGAGTATCTCCGTCGCCTGTCCCAGGGCAGCCGGTAAATAATACGATAGCGCTTGCTGCAATTACCGGTAAAATTTGTCTAATGTTCATACACATCAGTTTTATCATAAAAAGTATATAAATAGCGAATGCCTTGCTAATATTGAAAAATCTTAAGTCTGAACCCGCTTTGGGACTACCTAATGATCTTTTCAGTATGCAATAATAAAAAAAACCTTCTCAAATCCCCCTATTTTTATTCAACAATTAATTAATGTTTCTCTTTGTGTTGAAAAAAAGAATGTTTGTATATATTTGCTAATTGAATGAAATAATGATTTTGTAATGAAAAAAATTGGAGTTTTAACGTCGGGAGGAGATGCCCCTGGAATGAATGCCGCGATTAGGGCAGTAGTAAGAACAGCAATATTTAATAAATTAGAAGTTGTAGGAGTAAGAAGAGGATATGACGGCCTTATTGATGCCGATTTCATACCAATGCAAAGCTCTTCGGTTTCCAATATCCTTCAACGAGGCGGTACCATCTTGAAAACCATGCGTAGTCAGCGTTTTATGACAGTTGAAGGTCGACAAAAAGCGTATGATAATTTAATTGCCAATGATATTGATGCTTTGGTAGTAATAGGAGGCGACGGAACTTTTACCGGTGCTGCTGTTTTTAACAAAGAACATGAGTTTTCTATTGTTGGATTGCCTGGCACCATTGATAATGACTTAATAGGAACCGATTTTACTATAGGATATGATACTGCGTTAAATACCGTAGTTGAGGCTGTTGATAAAATTAGAGATACTGCAGATTCTCATAACCGTTTATTTATTGTAGAGGTAATGGGTAAGGATGCTGGCTTTATCGCTTTGCGATCAGGAATTGGTGCGGGAGCAGAAGCAATTTTGTATCCGGAATCGGAAGTGTTCATCGATCATTTGATGATGAAGTTGGAAGATGGTAAAAGACGTCAGAAACAAAGCTCTATCATTATAGTTGCTGAGGGAAGTAAGGAAGGTGGCGCTGCCGAAGTGGCTAAAAAAGTAAACGAAAGATTTGATTACGATACCCGTGTGGTAGTTTTAGGTCACGTTCAACGAGGTGGAAGTCCATCTTGTATGGAGCGTGTAAGAGCTAGTCAAATGGGGAATGCTGCAGTTGAAGCATTGCTGCAAGGTAAGAAAAACGTGATGATAGGAATTGTTGATAAAAAAATTGCCTACACTCAATTTGAAAATGCCATCAAGCACACAGGAAAATTAAATCCTGATTTGTTAAAGTTGGTGGATATCCTTTCAATATAGAAATAAGTTCAAAGTTTAATGTTTAAAGTTCAATGTTAGTTAATTTAAACATTATTGAACTTTGTGAGATAAGCTAACATTGAACTTTAAACATTAAACTTTGAACTTATTTGCTGATGTACTTCTTCCGCTTCCCATTAAAGGAAGTTTTACTTACAGCATTACATCTGCCTTACAACATCAAGTTTCTTTAGGAAAAAGAGTAGTGGTGCCTTTCGGGAAATCTCGATTGTACACGGGTATCATCCGTGCGGTGCACGATAATGCTCCTGAAAAATACACTGCAAAAGAAATCTTATTGTCGCTGGATGACCATCCTATAGTGAATTCCTTTCAAATGGAATTTTGGGAATGGATGGCTTCATATTATATGTGCTCACCGGGTGAAGTGATGCAGGCTGCGTTGCCTTCTGCGTTTTTAATTTCCAGTGAAACCCGCATTGTGTTGAATGCTGAAAAACAAACTGAGTCTTCTGAATTGAGCGACAGAGAATACCTGGTTTTTGAAGCCCTCTCCAATAATCATGTATTGAGTTATAAAGACGTTGCTGAAATATTGGGCATCAAAACCATTCATCCTTTATTAAAAGAGTTGTTTGAAAAAGGCGTGATTACTTTTTATGAAGAACTGCGCGAAACTTACAAACCTAAAACCGAAAATTATATTTCTTTGTCCGCTGCATATTGCAATGCTGAAAAATTAGCTGAGGCTTTTGCTTCCGTGGCGAAAGCAGCAAAGCAGGAAGATGTGTTGATGCAATTTGTTTCATTGGCCGGACAAAATAAAGAGAGCTATAGTATTTCAAAAAAGAAATTTTTGAAGTTGGACGGTATTTCTAACTCTGCTTTACAATCGCTGCTTAAGCGAGGAATATTAACAGAAGAACAAAGGGAAACAGGGCGCTTACATGCCTACGAAGAAATAACTCATCAGGCGAAGGGTTTGAACGATGATCAAAGTAGGGCTTTCGGCGAGATTTCCGAAAAGTTTGCTTCACACGATGTGATATTGCTACACGGGGTGACTGGTTCGGGTAAGACAGAAATTTATATTCACCTCATTGAAGAGCAAATTAAACTGGGAAAACAGGTTTTGTATCTGCTTCCAGAAATTGCTTTGACTACGCAAATCATTCGTCGCTTGCAGAATGTTCTGGGCGATAAAGTGGGGATTTATCATTCTCGATACAGCATGAATGAACGCGTGGAGGTTTGGAACAAAGTGCAAAAGAAAGATGGATATAAGGTGGTGTTAGGCGCACGTTCTTCATTGTTTTTACCTTTTGACAATCTCGGATTAATCATTGTCGACGAAGAGCATGAAAGCAGTTTTAAGCAACAGGAGCCTGCTCCACGTTACAATGCACGCGACATGTCGGTGATTTTGGGTTGGAAGCACAAGGCTAAAGTTTTGTTGGGTTCGGCAACTCCTTCTATTGAATCGTACCACAATGCGCTCAACGAAAAATACGGATTGGTAAAATTGGAAAAACGTCACGGTGGTGTAATGATGCCTGAGATTTTATGTGCCGATGTTCAGGAAGAAAGGCGAAAGAAAAAAATGAAATCTATTTTTTCTTCTCTGCTGATTGAGCATATGGAAGCAGCTTTAGAAAACAGGGAACAAATTATTTTATTTCAAAACCGACGAGGATTTGCGCCAATGCTGGAGTGTAAATTGTGCGGACATACGCCAAAATGCAATAAGTGTGATGTGAGTTTAACCTTTCACAAAACACTCAATCTGCTCAAGTGTCATTACTGTGGATATGCAGAAAGAAAAACCACTTCCTGCGTGGCTTGCGGAAGCGTGGAAGTGGAGTTGGTTGGATTTGGAACGCAAAAAATTGAAGAAGAGATAATGCTGGTTTTTCCCAACGCAAAGGTTGGAAGAATGGATTGGGATACTACGCGGTCCAAAAATTCATACCAGCAAATCATCAGCGATTTTGAAGACAAAAGCATAGATATTCTCGTTGGAACTCAAATGGTTTCCAAAGGTTTAGATTTTGATAATGTGGCATTGGTAGGTATTTTAAATGCCGATCAGATGCTGAATTTTCCCGATTTTCGCGCACATGAACGTGCTTACCAAATGATGTCGCAAGTGAGCGGACGTGCAGGGCGAAAAAACAAAAGAGGGAAAGTAGTGATTCAAACCTACAGTCCGGAACACAACATCGTTCGTTACGTCATCGATAGCAATTACGAAGCGCTGTATCATTCTGAAGTTCTATTGAGAAGAAACTTTAAATATCCTCCGTTTTATCGTTTGGTTGGAATAACAATTAAACATCAGAACTTAGATTTGGTCAATGCAGCAGCGGCTTATTTTGCTGGTATTTTGAAAGATGCTTTAGAGGAAGGGGAGGTGCTCGGACCGGAGTTTCCAGCCATTGCTCGTATCCGCGGTGAATACATTAAAAATATTTTAGTGAAAATTCCACGCAACGCCACTACCAACAAAACTAAGGATATGATTTTGTTTAAAACGGAATTGTTTAATATCACTGATCCTTTTAAAAAATGTCGACTCATCATCGACGTTGACCCTGTTTAATAATATCTATGGATTTTAACCCAAGCTTACTCATTGATCTGGTAAAAACTGAAATGCCTTTTGGGAAATACAAAGGCAGATTAATTTGTAATTTACCAGTGTCGTATTTGGAGTGGTTCAATCGCAAAGGCTTTCCAACTGGCAAGCTCGGAATGTTGTTGCAAACAATGTATGAGATAAAATTAAATGGATTGGAGAAGTTGCTGGATCCGTTGAAGAGGTGAAGTGGCTACCTACCTTTCCTACCGTTAACGTACTCTTTTAGCTTGCTCAACTGCCCTTTTTTATAAGTCTCCTTTTTAAATTTCTTTCCGTTTTCTGAGTAAAACATAAAGCTTCCGACTTTCAGTCCTTTTTTGAATTTCCCTTTTACTTTAATTTGTCCGTTTGGATAGTATTCCAAATAGTCGCCAACAGGATTGCCTTGTTCATCAAATTCTTCTTGCAGTAATAATTGACCATTTTCATTCCAAATGCTATGTTTTTCAATCAGTACCCCGCTTTTGTACATCTTGAATTCTTTCAATTGCATGTTGTCATACCACAATTGGGAAGTACCATCTAATATTCCGTGTGTGTAATTTATTTCAGAGATCAGTTTGTCGTTGGAGGTCCATTCGCGCTGAGTTCCATCCATCAAATCGTTGGAGTAAAATTCTTCCGATTTTTTAATTCCGTTTGCATGCCATGTGGTGATGCACCCTTCTTTAACGTCATGAACCGTATTGGTAGTGGTTTCATTTGTGAAAGTGATGTTTAAAGCGGTGTCGGTGTGTGCGATGAAAAAATTACCCTGATTGATCACTATTTCTCGAGTGAGTTTATTATCAAGTGTCAGAAAATTGTCCTGCACGTTTTTAATAATGCTTGAACTTACCTGACTGCTTGAAATTATTTTCTGACTGAATTTGTAAATGAACAAACTCCATAATCCGTTTTGTGATGTGATATTGGCTTTGCCTATTTGATAAGTGAATTTAGGAATCGTGTATTGAATATTTGCCGGGCATTCCGATAATACTTCTTCTTTGTCGTTGAGCTTCTTAAGAGAAAAAGAACAGGAAGACGAAAGAGTGCTGTCGGTAATAGAGTTTCCTGAGTAGGTTATTTTTTCTGTTGTTTCGTAGTCCAAATCCAAACTTTTTTCTTGTCGGTAGTATTCTAAACTAACATAGGTGTTAAAAGTGTTTTCGGCATCGGAACTTGGTTTGTACTTAAATTTTACGATGCATTCGCCGGTTTTTAAATAGTGCTTTTCAATAATGGTTAGATACTTAAAGTCGATCCATTCTTTGGATAACAACTGATAATATTCGGTAAAAACATTACCACTCGATTTTCCGTTTTCTTCAATTTTGCTGTACAACTCGTTCATACCATTGACCATGGTTTTCATTTCAAGTGATAATGTGAAAATACCTCTTGTTAATGCCTGTTGATAGGCAGTTTCACTATCAATGAAGGGATCTGAAATACCTATGCTGTATAGATTACCATCCTTTGTGTCGTTCACATCAAAAAGCCATTCCGGAATCACATCCGTTGTGAAGTACTTGTCGGGAATAGGTTGCAGTGCACTATGACGCGGGTCACTCAGGTTTTTTTCAAAATTCTGCTTGAAATCGCTATAAGACGATTGCCACTGGTTAAATTCCGGCGATTGAGCCTTTATGGCAAAAGGGAGTAGGAGCAAGATAAAAAACAGTTGGCGGATATTCATTTTTCCACTTTGATTGGTTTAGCCAAAATACATACCAATCCACAAATAATTAGCATTTGAAGTAACTTTTATTTGAGCAGTTGGTTTTACATTTAATATCTATCCGATATTAATAGGTTAAATGTTAAGTTTTTTTGAGGGCATCCCGGTTAGGCGGGATGCCTTTTTTGTTACCTTAGCGAGCTAGTGAAAAATTTTATTGCGCTAATATTGTTTTTTTGTTGTTGTACTGCTTCTGCGCAGTACTATGTGCGCGGACAAAACTCAAGCAGTATTCATTGGCGTCAAATTAACACGGAGCACTTTCAGCTTATTTATCCTGATGATTTTGAATTGAAGGCACAGCAAACCGCTAACCTTTTGACTCTGGTTTATGAAAAAGCAAATAAAACGCTAATCGTTGCACCCCGAAAAATCTCAATTATTTTGCAAAACGATCTTGTAGAAGCCAATGGTTTTGTAACACTTGCGCCATGGAGATCGGAGTTTTTTGTTACTCCTCCTCAAGATGATGAAGGTTTGGAATGGTTGAATTTATTGGCTGTTCATGAATACAGACATGTAGTTCAAATTTCAAAATTCAATCAAGGATTGTCCAAAGTATTTTATTGGTTGCTGGGCGAACAGGGAATAGGTGCAGTGTTTGGCGCTACCACGCCATTGTGGTTTATGGAAGGTGATGCCGTGGGCTTTGAGACTTTCGCAACTGGTTACGGAAGAGGTCGACTCCCATCGTTTAACATGGAATCACGCGCCATGTTGCTGCAATTGGGGAAATTCAATTACGAAAAAGTTTCTTTGGGTTCTTTCAAGGATTATGTTCCTGATCGTTATCATTTTGGTTACCACATGACTTCTTACGTGAAACAAAAATACGGAACAATGACCTGGGATATTGTACTCAATAGAGTGGCCCGGTTTCCGTTGCGTCCGTATCCGTTTTCTTCTTCGTTGCATTATGTGACAGGTAAAGGAACTTCTGCTATGTATAAGGAAATGGCCGCCTATCAAAAGGAAAAATGGAGTACACAGATGAAAAGCAATGAGTCGTATTACACTCAATTTACTGTCAAGAATGATACTGATAAAAGTGCTTTTACTTCTTACTCTTTTCCAATTGCCAATGAAAAAGGAATTTTAGCCATTAAAAAGGGGATGGGGGATGTTGCTCAATTAATTTTGCTGCAAAATACCAAGGAAAGGGTTTTAACCAGATTGGGGTCTCATGATGGTGTTTCCTTACACGCCAATAGCAACTATGCGGTTTGGGTAGAGGAATTCCCTGATTTAAGATGGGAGTATAGAAGTTACTCAGATATTGTGATGTATGATATGGATGAAAACAAACGAATTCGATTGACCAAGAAGCAGCGCTTGTTTGCTCCAAACCTTTCTTCGGATAATAAAATTGTGGCTGTCAGTGTTTCAAAAAAAAATACGCCTTCCATTGTTTTTATAGATACTAAAACCGGAAAAATATACAAAAGCAGAGAGTTTGCTGCTTACGACATGGTGTATTTCCCTGTATGGGGGGCCAATAATTATATTTTCTTTGTTGGTAAGAAAGACGGAATGCAACACATTATTAAGTGGAACACTGCTACTGATGTGGTGGAACCGCTGTTGGAAAATCTACCTTACGTAGTCAGTCACTTAAATTTCCGTTCTCGAAAATTGTATTTCCATTCGTCGCAAATGGGTGTGGATAATATTTTTCAGATCGATTTAGTGTCTAAAAAAATATTTCAAATTACTGTTTCAAAGTTCGGTGCCTTTAATCCTTATGTTAGTCCGGACGGCCGTATATTGTACAACGACTACACCGCGAAAGGCTTGAATATCGCTGAGACTTTGTTGGGAGATGAGTCGGAAGACCTGACCCCCATGTTTGTGAGTCAGGGTTTAATGCTTTATAGCAATGCTTTGCAAAACGAGCAAAAAATTGTGGTCAAGAAAGAGGAGTTTAAAAGTTTTGAATCTAAAAAATACTACCAGGCTTTGCATCTTTTCAATATTCATAGTTGGGGTCCTGTAAATGTTGATGCGCAAAGCAATGAAGCGACTGCGGGGATTAAGGTGTTATCGCAAAATAAATTAAGTACGTCGTTTACTTCTTATGCCTTCAATTATAATCCGCAACAAAATCAACAATCACATTCGTTGAAATATGAATACATGGGCTTTTTCCCAAAATTGGCTATTGAAGGTGTAAAGGAATATAGGGATATGTTGCTTGCGGATGATACTACAGTTGGACGATTGCAAACCGACAGGCTCAATGGAGAAATTGCAGTGGATTTAAATTTAACGAGAGGTTATTTTCAAACGTACTTGGGTGCAACTGCTCGTTATACTTTCATTAATTTTTTACGAACTGATGGTTTTGGAGGAAGATTGGATGTAGTGGATTTTGTGCCCTATTTTTCTTCAATGGCAAGAAAATCAAAAAGAGATATTTATCCGAAGTGGGGAATATACTCAACGCTATTGCACCGTACGCCAGTTGTAGAAAAATCATTTAGCAGCAAAACAACCTACGCCCTTGCAACATTTTATGTTCCTGGCATAGCAAAGCACCATGGAATTCAAATAAAAACCGAATGGCAGGAATCTCACTCGGTAGGCTTTTATCCTTCGAATAACGTAGTTCTTCCCCGAGGATATATCAATACCAATCAGCAATATTCGTACACATCAATCATCTCTGGAAAAGTTGATTATAATTTTCCGTTGTTTTATCCTGATTTGAAAATAGGTCCGTTTGCATACATACAAAGGCTTAAAATGGGCTTGCATTACGATTATGCGGAAATCAAGGATTTATCCGCAACTACTAAACGCCTACAATCCTTTGGTGCTGAATTGCGAGGAGATGTGAATTTTTTCAGATACGCCTATCCTGTGGATTTAGGTATAAGAGCATCATTTACAGAAGCCAATGGCTTTGATTATAAACAACCTTATCTGCAGTTGTTGTTTGATATTGCCTTTTACTAATCTCTATGCGTACAGCGCTTCTCTTAATGTAGCTGATTTCGCATCAGCTATATAATCATCATACGACATTTGTTTGTCGATCTGTCCTTTCGGAGAAATCTCAATCACCCTATTCGCTACTGTTTGCGTGAATTCTCTATCGTGAGAGGTGAACAAAACAATACCAGGGAAATTTTTCAATGAGTTGTTGAAAGCTGTGATGGATTCCATGTCGAGGTGATTGGTAGGTTCATCCAAAATCAATAGATTGGCTGTGGTGAGCATCATTCTGGATACCATACAACGCACTTTTTCCCCTCCCGAAAGTACATTTGATTTTTTGTGAACATCGTCGCCAGAGAAAAGCATTTTTCCTAAAAAACCACGAATGTAAATTTCATCCTGATCGGGTGAATACTGACGCAACCAATCCACCAGATTTTTTTTGTCGGTGAAAAACTTGCTGTTTTCGTTGGGCAAGTAAGAGGTGGTTATTGTTTGTCCGAATGTATATGTGCCAGAATCTGGCTGCATTTCGCCAGCAAATATTTTAAATAATGCCGTTAATGCAATGTTGTCTTTACCTAAAAAGGCAACTTTGTCGCCTTTGTTAATATTGAAGTTCAGGTTTTGAAACAACACTTTTCCATCCACACTTTTCGATAAGTTTTCTACGTTCAGCACTTGATTTCCAGCTTCGCGATTTTGCTGAAAAATAATACCGGGATATCTTCTGTTTGAAGCTTTTATTTCATCCAAATTTATTTTTTCCAAAGCTTTTTTTCTACTTGTAGCCTGCTTGGATTTAGAGGCATTGGCGCTAAACCTAGCAACGAAATCTTGTAACTCTTTAATTCTGTCTTCTGCTTTTTTATTGGCATTGGCTCTTTGCGCTAATACGAGCTGACTGGACTCATACCAGAAAGAGTAGTTGCCAGGAAAAAGAGTGATTTTACCAAAATCAATGTCGGCGATGTGTGTACAAACGGTATCTAAAAAACGACGGTCGTGAGAAACCACAATTACTGTATTGTTGAAATCGAGTAGAAAATCCTCTAACCATGAAATAGTGTTCATGTCAAGGTCATTGGTAGGTTCATCGAGAATTAAAATGTCGGGATTACCAAAAAGAGCCTGAGCCAACAATACTCTTACTTTTTCCGATCCTTTTAAATCTTTCATTAAGGTTGAGTGCAATCTTTCCGGAATGCTTAATCCGTTCAGAACAATTGCCGCTTCTGAAGCAGCATTCCATCCGTCAATTTCAGCAAATTCCGATTCTAGCTCTGATGCTCTCAATCCGTCTGCCTCGCTAAAATCTTCTTTGGCGTACAATGCATCTTTCTCTTTGCTGATGTCCCACAATCTTTTGTGTCCCATGATTACTGTATCCAAAACCGGAAATTCATCAAAGGCAAAGTGATTTTGATTTAAAACCGCCATACGTTTGCCGGCTTCAATATGAATGTGTCCGGAGGTTGATTCCAATTCTCCCGACAATATTTTTAATAGTGTGGATTTTCCTGTTCCATTTGCGCCAATCACGCCGTAGCAGTTGCCGTTGGAAAATTTAATGTTTACTTCGTCAAAAAGGATTCTCTTCCCAAATTGCAAGGATATATTAATTGCCTCAATCATTCTTCAAAAATTTTAAGGATGCAAAGGTAAGTTAAAAACCCCAATAAATGAGTGTGATTGATTGAATCGTTCAGCGAAGCAAAAAGTGCTTTGGTCGATTAAAAACTGTGAAGGCAACCATTTTATTTTAACTTCGTCTTTGAAAAAAAACTTAAACAAATAATACGCAATTATGAAGTCTACAATCAAAAACCAATCAAAGAAATTGTTAGTTCTAGCGATGGCTCTGGGAGTTTTCGCAACATCATGTAAAAAAGAAAATCCAGCAGCGCCTGAGCTTCCTCCGGCTTCGTCGATGAGCATGGATGATTCCTTTCAAAATGGTACAAACAAAACAGAAGGATTAGCTTCGGGTTTATGCGCTCTAGCGATGTTGCAGTGGAACGCAACAATCTTTGTTAATGTAGCTGTGCCAGTTGCTTCATTTAAAGAAGCATTCAATCACGAGGCTGTTTATGATGTTAACACTAAAGAGTGGGTATGGTCATATAATATTGTTGTGGCTGGAAAAACATTTACTGCAAAACTACAAGCAAGTGCTTCGGGTGATGAAATAAATTGGAAAATGGTGGTGTCACAACAAGGAGGTTTTTCAAATTTCGTTTGGTATACGGGAGTATCAAGGAAAGATGGAACAGCTGGAACATGGAGCTTGAATAAAGAAGTTTTGACTCCAGTAACCTATTTAAATATTGAGTGGAGCAAGGATGCATCTGATGCAAGTGCTAAAACAAAGTTCATGTACGTTGAACCGAATCAATTAAAAACAGACAGCTATAT
>JAPLEZ010000097.1 GCA_026390935.1 Bacteroidota bacterium | reverse complement strand
AATTCAACGCGCTTTGTGGAGTTGTAATTACTCTAAAAAAAGTCACACCTTGTTGCGCCATTGAAGTGAATCCTGTTAGAATTATTGCTGCTAAAATCATTTTTGTTTTCATGCTTCTTGTCTATTTATTTTTCGTACGTTTTTTGTTTTTCTATTTTGCTTAACGAGTAAATGTATCTTCTTATTTCCCCCTCATCTTAACTCAACTTTAACTAAAAGTTACATTTTGCTTTCATCATCCACTTTTTTTTAAAAATCAATAAAGTCATGTCAGAGTAATGCTTTTTAGGCATTACTTAAATTTTAATTTAAATAACTATGATTATTCCAAAATCCTTCTCGACCCATTAAATACCGTAGTGTATTTGAATCGGCCGCAAATATACAAATTCATTTTAATTATTAAAGCCTCTACGTTAATAACCCTAGAAAAGAAAAATGCTTATTTATGGGAAATGCGCAAATACCAATGCGTTTCGCTTATTCAAAAGATGTAAATAATTTTTAAAAATAATTTTTATCACTATCGAAAAGAAACGTTTCTAAATAACTGTAAAAGAGCATTATCAGCAAGTAGTTTAATTCCAAGCAACTTCGCCAATTTTCCCAACCACCGTTCCTTTTATAATAATCATCAGGACATAGAGGAAATAGCCGAAACAGTTTGCGATTTTTAAATAGACGATATCGACGATCTCAGTAAAACTCAATTAAAATCTTCAAATCCTTAATGAATTGCTTCGAAAAAAAACGGAACTCTTTTCCCGCTTTAAGGAACTTTGCAGTTAATATCGCAAAGTCCCTTTTTTTATTGACTTAAATCACCTCCCCCGCTCTTGATTATTTACTACCTTTAAACCACATGGAAAAACAACGATTGAATATTGAAGGTATGGACTGTACTAACTGCGCTATGACCATTAAAAAAGTCATGGAAAAGCAAGGTGCACAAGATGTTTCCGTAAGTTTTACAACGGGCGAAGCAGCATTTGTTTGGGACAAAAAAGATTTATCGCCGGTCATTGAATCTATCAACAAATTAGGCTACCATGTGCTTGAAAGAAACAAAGAGAAAAATGCGAAGTTTTTTAATCTTAAAACTTTACTAATCATTTGTTCTGTTTTTACCGCCCCTCTTCTACTTCATATGTTTGCTCCAGAGGATTCAATATTGAACAATCCTTATTTTCAACTGGTTTTATCTACTCCTGTATTCATCATTGGCTTTATCCATTTTGGAAAAAGTGCCTGGGGATCAGTAAAAGTGCTACTACCCAATATGGATGTACTTATTTTTATAGGCGCTTCATCTGCCTACTTTTATAGTTTGATCGGCACTTTCATCTTAAGTGGCGGACACCATCACAAATACTTGTTTTTTGAAACATCGGCTTCCATCATCACATTGGTTTTATTGGGCAACTGGATAGAGCATTTGGCGGTGAAGAGAACCACAGGAGCGATTGAGGAATTGTCAAAGTTGCAGAAAGTGAAGGCCAAGGTTTTTAACGGACTTCTTAGCAAAGAGCCTTTCACTCTTAAAAATGCAGATGAACTGAAAATTGGAGATATTGTTTTGGTAAGCGAAGGCGAACAAATTCCAATAGATGCATTAATAAGTGTAGGAGAATGCTGGATTGATGAATCAATGATTTCAGGAGAAAGTGTTCCTGTTTTAAAAAAAGTGGGCGACCAGGTGCTTGGCGGAACTTTGTGTCAGCAAGGCAACGTGAAAATTAAAGTCAATAGAATTGGTAAAGACACTACACTGCAGCAAATTATACAATTGGTGAAAAGTGCTCAGGAAAACCAGCCCGAAATTCAGCGCTTGGGCGATAGAGTGAGCGCCATTTTTGTGCCCGTTGTTTTAGGAATATCCCTACTTACTTTTTTAATTACCTATTTCTTTACCGATAATGGAATGGAGGTTTCGGTGATGAACAGCATTGCCGTGCTGGTAATTTCTTGTCCGTGTGCCATGGGATTGGCCACTCCCACCGCAGTTATGGTAGGTGTTGGAAAAGCTGCTAAGCAAGGAATTTTAATCAGAGGCGGAAACACCATTGAAATGCTATCGGAAGTAAAATACATGGTATTTGATAAAACCGGAACCCTCACTACGGGCGAATTTAAAATCAAAAACATTCGTGTTTTCAACGGTGCATCACAAGACTTGATTCACAACATATTGTTTTCTCTTGAAAGCCATTCGGCGCACCCAATAGCTAAATCCATTTGCAAAGAATTAAAGCTCACTTCCACCCTGCTTTCATTTCAGCAGATTACTGAAATAAAAGGTGTTGGTATCACAGGGACCTTTGATAACAAAGAATACGAAATTGTTGCAGGAAGTCAGGCGGGAGAAATTGATGTGCTGGAAAACGACATCATCATTGCTTCTGTAAAAATTGAAGATGAATTAAAAAGCGATGTTGCACAAACCATGACATGGCTCAAAAACAAAGGCATTGAACCTGTTTTGCTATCGGGCGACAAAAAAGAAAAATGCGAAATGCTGGCCAAAGAAATTGGCATTTCCCTCATTTACGCCGAACAAAAACCCGATGATAAATTAAGAGTGATTGAGGAGTTGAGCGCTAAAGGAAAGGTGGCCATGGTAGGTGATGGCATCAACGATGCGCCTGCTTTGGCAAAGGCTTATGTAGGTATTTCTTTGGGTGCCGCAACAGATGTAGCCAAACAATCGGCGCAGGTTATTTTATTAAACAATACTAGTCTGCACCAAATAACAGAAGTAGTTGCCCTTTGCAAAATCACTTTGAAAACCATCAAACAAAATTTGTTTTGGGCGCTGTTTTACAATGTGTTAGCAATTCCAGTTGCCGCCTTCGGATTTTTGATGCCCATTTTTGCAGCGCTGGCCATGGCTTTTTCCGACGTGATTGTTATTGGTAATTCTTTGCGCATAAAGGCAAAAACACTAAATTGATCCCGAATTGGCAGAAAGACATAACATATTGTTTTTAACCAGCTGGTATCCTCATAAAGGAGATCCTACTTTGGGTATTTTTGTGAAGCGCCATGCTGAGGCAGTGCACAAAAAGCACAACGTGTGCATTATATATGTGCGCAGCGTTGAAGGTCAGCAATCACATTTTGAAACAAACATCCATTCCGACAACGGGATTACCGAAATAATTGTCACCTTTCGCAAAAGCAAAAAGAAACTCGGATTGGCCAAAATCATTAATTGGTCGAGGTTTTACATTGGCCACCAATTGGGTTGGAGAGCCTTAAAAATAATGTCGTTCCAACCAGATCTAGTCCATTTAAATGTTGCTTTCCCTGCCGGCATAGTTGCTACAAGCTGGAAATACTGGAAACGACTTCCTTATATTGTGACGGAGCATTGGACTGGCTATTTACCCGAAGACAATCAGTACAATAATTCCTGGTTCCGAAAATTTGTAACGAAAATGGTGATTCGCAATGCAGAAGAAGTGATTACGGTTTCGGGCGGATTGAAAGTAGCCATGCAAAATCATGGTTTGAAAAATAATTACACCATCATTCCAAACACGGTCGACACCAATTTTTTCTTTTACAATACGCCCATTGAAAATCGTAAAAACTATTTTTTGGTAGTGGCTGATCTTTTGGACAGACAAAAAAACATAAGCGGAATTATTTTAACGCTCAGCCATTTGCACGAACGTTATCCTAACGCAAAACTCATTATTATTGGCAATGGCATTGATAAAGATGACTTGCTAGAACTAACGGTCAACCTTAATCTTACTGAATATGTGAATTTTATGGGAGTGCAGGATCCGGTGGTTGTTAGAAACCATATGCAAGAAGCAATGGCTACCGTTTTGTTTAGTAATTTTGAAAATCAACCTTGTGTTATCGCCGAGTCATTTGCCTGCGGAACTCCTGTTATTGCTACAGATGTTGGCGGCATCAAAGAGCATTTATTGCCAGAGATGGGCTACCTTATCCCGGCTAACGATTCTGAAGCTTTGCTTAATGCAATGCAAAAAATAATACGCACAAAACCCTTTAATTCTCATAGCATCAGACAATATGCACTCGATCATTTCAGTTCTGTGAAAATTGGCGCTAAATTCGACGACCTCTATAAAAAGCATTGCAAAATTGGCGATTAGTAAAATCATAAATAACTATCGGTCGGGTGTTAAAGAAGATTCCTACAAAGGAAAATATTTAAAAAATCTCAGCTCGAGTTTTGTACTGAACATAGTGGCCATTGTTCTTACTTACTTAACCACTCTCCTACTTACCAACATTACCACCAAAGCCGAATACGGCGCTTATGTAGCAGTGAATGCGCTGGCCAATATACTGGCCATCTTCGCGCCGCTGGGTTTGAATGTTTTGATTTTGCGACAGTTACCTGAATACAAAACGAAGCAAAAATTCGGATTGATAAAAGGAATCAACCGATTTAGCATGATCAGCATCTTTGTTTTTTCTGCTGTTATCACACTTGTCGCCATCTTGATATGCTCGCATTACAATGTTATTAAAGGCATTCACGACAATACCTACATCATTATTGGTTTGAGCTGCGTTCCTCTTTTATCCATGCTTTGTTACTTCCAGGGCGTACTGAACGGATTGAAGCACATTGGCAAATCCTTGCTGGGCGAGAAAATTTTGCGACCCTTGCTCATCATTGGAGGTGGAATTGGTTTATACTTATTTGTTTCAAATCCTACAGGACTCGATTTATTAAAGATCTTTTTAGTTGCGAGTTTCTTGGTTTTTATTCTTGCATTTTTCCTGATGCAGAGAGGTTTGCGACAGGAAATTCCAAATCATAAGGCAGAATATGAAAGAAGCTTTTGGCTCAAACAAGGATTGCTGTTTGTTCCGCTGAGTGCGCTTTCTGTCATTAATTCAAATATTGATATTCAAATGATTGGTTTGCTCATGAACGAACAGGAAGCTCTCAACAATATTGCTCTTTTTAATGTGGCCAATAAAGGAGCTCAGGCGCTATCAATCGGACTCATTATTTCCAACTATGTGCTTGGTCCTTCTGCATCGGAGTTGTACCACACCGGACAAAAAGATCGTTTGCAAAACATTGTTACCCAAACAGCACGCATGGTTATGCTAGTGAGTTTGCCTTTGTTTTTAATACTGATCATTGGTGGTTTTTGGTTTTTAGGTTGGTTTGGCGATGGTTATCAAAGTGCTTATCCAACAATGCTTATTTTAATTGCCGGACAATTCATTAACGTTGCAGCAGGTTCTGTGGGTTATTTACTCATTATGACGAAAAATGAAAAATATAGTATTATTGGAATGGCCGTGAGTGTGCTTGTAAATATTTTATTGAATTTATTATTGATTAAAGATTATGGAATTATAGGTGTTGCAATAGCTACAGCCATATCTTTAGCGCTGTGGAACCTTATAATGCTGTATTTCCTCGTTAAAAAAACCGGCTTGAATCCAACTGCATTTGCATTGAATGGAAAAAAATAAAACATATCCCAATTTCATTATTGCAGGCGCACCCAAATGCGGCACTACTTCGCTGTACCATTATTTGCAGCAGCATCCGGGAATATTTTTTGCGCCCAAAGAAATTCATTTTTTTGGAAAAGATTTAAGGATTAAAAATCAGTTGAGTGATTTCTCGACTTACTTAAATTTTTTCAAGAACGCCGATGATAAAATCAAAGGCGACGCCTCCGTTTGGTACCTCTATTCTACATCGGCTCCAAAGGAAATAATGGATCAAATTGGCAAAGTAAAAATCATCATCTGCCTCAGAAATCCGGCTGAAATGATTTACTCTTTACACAAAGAAAACCTATTCAATGCCGACGAAACTGAAACTGATTTTGAAGAAGCGCTGGCTTTGGAATTTTATCGTAAAGTCGGACAAAAAATTCCGACTTCCGCACGTTTCAATCAATGCTTAATGTACAGAAACAATGGATTATACAGCGATAGAATAAATAATTACATCAACACTTTCGGCGAAGAAAATATCCATTTCGTTTTGGCTGATGATCTTAAAAAACAGCCTTTGGAAGAGACGAATAAAGTGCTGCGATTTTTAGGAGCTTCTCCCCTTGCTTCGCTCGCTGCTGATATGCAAAATACGTCTAAGTCGTATGCGTCATTATCTATTCATCAAAAATTTAAAACAGCAAAAAATTGGGAGAAAAATTTGATTCGCATTTTACTTCCTTCAAAAAACATAAGAGAAAAAATATTGAATAAAATATACACTTCCAATATTCAAAAAGGAGGCAAAGAAGCAATGAGTGACGAAGTAAAAAAAGAACTGACTTTGTTTTTCTCCGACGACATTAAAAAAACAGCGAAATTGATACATCGCGATTTAAACCACTGGCTCTGATATGTGCGGCATTTGCGGAATAATAAACTTCTCCTACCCTGATTTCAGCACGCCCCGGGCGCTGGAAAAGATGAGCAATTTAATTGCCCACCGCGGTCCCGACGACGAAGGTTTCGCTTTGTTCAATGATCAGGAAAAGCAAAGCTATTCGGGAAATGCTACTCCAGAAAAAGTACGCGAGTCGGATTTGAACTACATCCCAAAAAAACACATTTCCGAAGCAGATAAAAACTATACTGTAGGCTTGGCACATCGCCGATTGAGTATATTGGACCTCTCTCCTTCTGGCCATCAGCCAATGAGTTCAGAAGATTCCAATCTTTGGATTACATACAATGGTGAGATATACAATTACCTTGAAATCAAACAAGAGCTGACAAAAAAAGGCCATCGATTTTTTTCCAATTCCGACACCGAAGTTATTCTGAAAGCCTACCAAGAATGGGGAGTTGATTGTGTTGAGCGCTTTAATGGCATGTGGGCTTTTGTGGTGTATGATCGCCGCAAATCCCTTATTTGGTGCAGCAGAGATCGTGTTGGCGTTAAACCGTTTTATTATTTTCAAAACGAGAAATTTTTCCTTTTTGCCTCTGAACAGAAATCGATTTTGCATTCGGGACTTATTGAAAAGAAGATCAATTATCAGGCGGCTTTCGACTACTTGAGTTTCAATGAAATTGAAAACCGACCGCAAGGCTTGCTCCAAGGAATCATTGAATTGGAGCCGGCTCACCATCTTTTCATTGATTTGAAATCGGGAATAAAATCACTGACTAAATACTACTCTCTTCCCGTCAACAACAGTCCGGAAAGGATAGATCCCAAAAAAACAATTCAGTACCAAGAAGAGATTCTGGAGAAATTAAAGCAGTCGGTGCAATTGCGTTTGCGGGCCGATGTTGAAGTGGGGTCCTGCTTGAGTGGCGGAATGGACAGCTCTTCTATCGTAGGATTGATGCATCATCTGCAGCCCGAAAACAAAATCCATTTGTTTACATCTACCAATCTTGATGCTACAATTGATGAAAGCAAGTGGGCGAAAATGATGGTGGACTATTCCAAAGGTCAGTGGCATACCGTTCAGCCTTCATCGAAAGAATTGCTTGGCGATCTTGAAGAATTAACCCTTTGCCAGGACATCCCGCTTTTTTCTACCAGCACATACGCCCAATGGCGGGTGATGCAAAAGGTAAAAGAAGCAGGGATAACAGTGGTGCTTGACGGTCAGGGTGGCGATGAGTTATTTGCAGGTTACGAACCTCACCGCTATTTTTTGAATTATGAAAACAACAAAAATTATTTGGGCAAGCAATGGATGAAATACCACGGATTACAACGTTTTCCTGCTTCCATCCTCAAAAAAATATATCGCTCAAAGTTTCCCGATTTTAAAATGATTGATGAGGATTTGTATGATACTTACTCTACTTTAACTTTTGATGATTTTAAAAACCAACAGCAATTCACATTGAATGACCGCTTGGCGCATGAGTTTTACAACAGCAGTTTAAAATCGTATTTAAAGTGTGAGGATCGTTGCTCTATGTGGTTTTCTGTGGAATCTCGTGTTCCTCTGGCCGATGATAAAGAGCTCAATGAATTGCTCTTTTCCATTCCGGGCAATTATAAAATTGAGAACAATACATTAAAGTCTCTTTTAAAAGAAGCAATCAAAGGACACATCCCCGAAGACGTGCGTTTGCGCAAAGATAAGCTGGGCTACACCACTCCAAACAACCAGTGGATTTGTGAGATAAAAAATGAAGTACGGGATTATTTCTCCGCTGATTTAAGTGAGTTCATCGACCTGGATTATCTCCATAAAAATTACGATACTTTCTTTGATCAGCAACAATCCCCTGAAAACAGAAGGATATTTAAATTTATCTCTTTTGCGGTTTGGAAAAAGGTGAATGATTTATAAGATGAAAAAAGTATTTCTCTTCCTTTTTATCGTTAGCCTTTCCTCCTGCTACGACTCCCCTGTTGGCAAAAAAATTGCCATTCAAAACCTAGGGCATTTCTCCAATAAATACAAAGACTCCATTGCCTCTGCTATTCGTAATTTATATGGATTTGAAGTGGTTGAACTACATCAACGCCAAATCCCCGAAGCCTTTTTCACTAACAATAAGTCGCCTCGTTTTAAGGCAGAAAAAATTATTGAAATGCTCAATAAGGAAAAACCTGATTCGGTGGATTATATTATCGGACTGACTTCTGCCGACATTTGCTGCACTAAAAAAGATGCGCTGGGCAATACACTTGAACCAGTGGCAAAATACACCGATTGGGGAATTTTTGGATTTGGATATGTTGGAAAACCAGGCTGTGTGGCTTCTACCTACAGAGTAAAGAGTATCTACGAACAAAAAACAATAGAGAGAATGCAGAAAATTTGCTTGCATGAAATTGGGCATAACCTCGGACTACCTCATTGTCCGGATAAAACATGCTTCATGCAAAGTGCAGCTGAGACAATTAAAACGATTGATAAGGTAGGGATGAATTTGTGTGAAAGCTGTAGGAGTAAAATAAAGTAACCCACCCCTAGCCCCTCCAAGGAGGGGAATTAATTAGCTGGCATTCCTCATGAAACACTTGAAAACGGTTTACTAACTAATTCCCCTCCTTGGAGGGGCTAGGGGTGGGTTCTTATTTTCATTTATTTTTCTTTCTTTTTTTACTTCTTATCTCCCCAAAAAGCCCTATAATTGCAGGTATTTGTTTTTGAAGTAAAATGTCCACAGAAATTCGAGTAAAAGTCAAGCAAATTTTTTCCGCTTACCTGGAGCAGCACAGTCACAGAAAAACTCCAGAACGCTTTGCCATACTTGATCAAATCTACTCTCAAAAAGGTCATTTTGAAATAGAGTCGCTCTATGAAAAAATGAAAAAGAAAAATTACCGCGTAAGCCGAGCTACATTATATAATACTATGGATTTGCTCCTAGCTTGTAATTTGGTTAGAAAACACCAGTTCGGAAAAAACTTAGCGCAATTTGAAAAATCACACGAATTCAAACAACACGACCACCTTATTTGTACTGAGTGTGGAAAGGTAATGGAGTTCTGCGATCCGCGCTTACAAAATATTAAATCAACCGTAGGAGAAATTTTAGACTTTGATGTTATGCATCATTCTCTTAACTTGTACGGCGTTTGCTCATCATGTAAATCTTTGAATAAATCGAAATGACAAAAGTTGATGTATTATTAGGCCTCCAATGGGGAGATGAAGGAAAAGGAAAAATTGTAGATGTTTTCACTCCTAAATATGATATTATAGCTCGTTTTCAGGGCGGACCAAATGCCGGTCACACTCTGGAATTTGACGGTATCAAACATGTATTGCATACCATTCCATCGGGAATTTTCCATGATGATACGATGAATATCATTGGTAACGGTGTGGTAATTGACCCGGTTATCCTCAAAAAAGAAATAGAAAAATTGACTGAGCGTGGTGTTGACGTTTCTAAAAGAATGTACGTTTCCCGCAAAGCACATTTGATTTTACCAACCCACAAATTGTTGGATGCTGCATCGGAAGCTGCAAAAGGAAAAGCGAAAATTGGATCTACATTGAAAGGTATCGGTCCGACTTACATGGACAAAACCGGAAGAAATGGTTTGCGCATTGGTGATATTGAATTGGCCGATTTTCAAGAAAGATATAAGGTGCTAGTAGACAAACACAAAGCAATGTTGGATCAATACGGCTTTGATTATTCAGGTTTGGCTGAAACTGAAAAAGAATGGTTCGGCGGAATTGAAAGTCTGAAAAAATTAACCTTCATCGATAGCGAGCACTATTTAGCTGATGCTTACAAAGAAGGAAAAACAATATTGGCCGAAGGCGCACAAGGATCTTTATTAGATATCGATTTCGGTTCTTATCCTTTCGTTACTTCTTCCAACACCATTTGTGCTGGCGCTTGCACCGGTTTAGGAATTGCTCCAAACAGAATTGGTGAAGTATTCGGAATTTTTAAAGCATACTGCACCCGCGTTGGTAGCGGCCCCTTCCCTACCGAATTGGAAGATGCAACTGGTGAAGCAATGCGTAAAGAAGGAAATGAATTTGGTTCAACCACCGGTCGACCACGACGTTGCGGATGGATTGATTTACCAGCATTGAAATACTCTATCACCCTCAACGGCGTTACTCAGCTCATCATGATGAAAGCTGATGTATTGAGTATTTTCGATACCATTAAAGTGTGTACGCACTATTTATATAAAGGTGTTAAAACCGATCGTTTTCCATACAACGTTGAACCTGAAAATGTTCAACCGGTATATGTGGATTTGAAAGGATGGAGCAAGGATTTAACCGGTTTAACTTCTGCGGATGACATGCCGAAAGAATTACTGGACTATGTTCTCTTTTTAGAAAAAGAACTGGAAACTCCAATTACTGTAGTATCGGTTGGTCCGGATAGAACACAAACACTCATCAGAGATAAAGCACTCGTTTAAGCGAGGTAAATGAGGATAAAAAATGAAGTTTAAAATAGCACTTTCGTCATTTTTTATCTTTTTGATTTCATCGTCTTTTCTAAAGGCTCAAAGCGGCATGTTTTTGAGCAACAAAAAAGAATACGTTGAAATTCTGTCCGCTGATTATCTGGAATCCACGCGACCTGGCGAACAAAAATTAGTGGGGCATGTCCGACTCAAACAAGGAAATGTTCTACTGGCCTGCGACAGCTCTTTCGTTTATGACAATGGCGATTTCTTTAGCTACGGCAGGGTTTTTATGAATAAAAAAGATTCCGTAAAAACCTATTGCGATGTAATGAAATATTATGGTGAAAAAAAACTCACCATCTTCACGGGCAATGTGCGTATGATCAGCGACAAAACCGTTATTGAAACGGATCAGCTCTATTATGAAAATGAAAAAAACAATGCCTACTATTTAGAAGGAGCAAACATAAAAACCGAAAACACTAAAATTTACAGCAAGAAAGGCTATTACAACACTTCCAACAAAGTCATCAATTTCAAAAAAAACGTTGTAGTGAAAACAGCTGATTTCAGTATTGTTTCCGACACTCTCACCTATCACACGCCAACTCAACGAACCACTTTTAATGGTCCAACTAATATCATTTCCAAATCAGGAAAAATATATTGTGAAGCAGGTTATTTTGATGAATTGAAAAAGGAATCTGTTTTCAAAAAGAATGCGAAGATTACTGAGAAATCACAAATCATTTATGCCGATTCCATCCACCGAAACAGCAAGACTTCCATTACTGATGCATACAATAATGTTCGCGCTGTTGATACAGTAGAGCACATTTCTATTACAGGAAACCACGGTATTTTTTATGAGAAATCGAATAAAAGCATAATGACGGAAAGAGCGGTGTTGGAGCAGTTGATCGATAATGACACTTTATTTCTGCACGCCGACACGCTGAAAGCGGTGAACGATACGCTTAAAAAAGAACGAAAAATTTACGCTTATTACAATGTTCGATTTTTAAAGAAGGACTTACAAGGAAGTTGTGACTCCATGACTTTTTTCCCAACTGATTCTCTCATCCGCCTCTACCGAGATCCGGTGATCTGGTCGGGAGAGAGTCAAATCACAGGTGAATACATTGAACTCTTTATATACGGAAATAAAATCCGAGAACTGCGCATCCACAAAAACGGCTTTATCATTTCCAATAACGGTCCGGATACCTACGACCAAATCAAAGGACGCGACATGATTGGTTATTTCAGTGATGGAAAAATGAAAAAAATGAAGGTGACCGGAAACGGCCAAACCCTTTATTTTGTAAAAGAAAGCGACGGCTCTTATGTTGGCGCAAATCAAGCCGATTGCAGTAATCTCATGATTACCTTTAAAGAGGGAAAGGTTGGGAAAATCAAATTCTTTGTGAAACCAAATGCCGTTTTCCATCCTATAGAAAAAGTGGATGTTGCAAAACTGAAACTAGAAAATTTCAGATGGAGAGAAAAGGAAAAACCAAAGACGAAGGAAGGTTTGTTTGAGTGAGGAATGGTCCTTAATTATTTAGGCGCATTCGTTCTTTCCATCGTAACGATATAATGAATATAAGTTCCCGGTGCGCTTTTAACATAATGCCAGGTTTGTTTTTTCTCCCCAACATCTTCTATCGTAATGGTTGATTGAGGTATGTAAGTACCTGAAAAATCTTCCACAGAAAAGGTAAGTCTTTGATCATCGTTTTCCATGTTCCATGCTTTGATTCCCCCCAAATTATTAAAGAATGGAGATTCCCAATCGCCATATCTTTTCAATTGATTAAAAAATCCGTCCGACAGCACAGGTTCGGTGTATAGCAGAATATAAGAATCACCTACATCTATTGCTGAATCCGAAATCAGCACACCATTGTTGTAAGTTAAAACTTTAGCATCAATAAAAACGTAGGCACCCGACTCAATTGTTTCCCAGTAATTTTCATATAAAGTTGCTTTTTTGGAGCACGATGATAGTACAAGTATCATCATTGCTAATACACTATATTTTATTGCCACCATGTTGAATTTTGTATATCTGAAAAAGTATATGAAAGTCCTACCATTAATCTTACAGCCGACATTGTTTCAGTAATTTCTAAACTTGATATTCCGCCACCGCCAGAAAACGCTTTGTAAACACTCCCATCATCCAATGAAGCTGGAGCTACTAAGTTGGCCCACATTTTAGAGGCGTCCACTTCAACTGCAAACTTGGAATTCACCTTGTATTTCAATAAAACTCCAAGTTCTTCACCCAACAATCCTGAACCTAGAAAAGTTCCGTTTAATGGTTTATCACTGCCCACACTGTGAAAACCATCAGGATAAATGGCGCTAGATAAAACGCGTACTTTGTCGCCAAATCTAATATTAATGAATGGTGCTAAATAGAATTTCTTGTCAGGGTTTATTAAATTGTATCCAAAGCCCCAGGAAACGGAATTCGCCGTAACGTCAAACTGTCTTTTTTCACCGTACAAATAGGAGGCGCTTGCCACTCCGTGATAGTGCTGATAAGATAAACTACTGTATATTTTATTGTATTCAAATCTGTAGCCAATATCAAAATTAAAAGTCTGTTTAAAGTCACCTAATTTTTCAACTGGATTATTTTCAGTATTGTATTTTTCAATGTAAGTATCCCAATCTGCAAATTGAAAATTGTCAATTGCAGCGTATCTAAAATAAGCGCTGTGCTTTATATTATCTTCTTCCTGAGAGTAAGCAACATGAGTCATCCCAAGGAAAAATAAGGCAAGTATCGTTTTGTTAAAAAGCATAGTTCAAATTTAGATTTAAACCGAAATGAGTGATGTTGAAATATTCTGAATTTTTTATTTTGTCTTCCAGTAGTTCTACATATCCACCTCCTGTATCAAACTCATAATATGGCATAATACTTAATTCAAATTTCTTATAAATAGGAATCCAAACATTAATACCACTTCTGCAAGAAATACCAGTACGTGATCCCAATATTCCACTAAAATTTTCGGTGGGACTTACCAAATTCTGTTTCAATTTAAAAGAATACATCCCCACTCCTGTTTGAATACGCCAAACTATTTTCTTATCATTTCCATCAGCCTGATCTCTGTAATCAATATTGTTTCCGAGCCCAAAATTGACATAAAATGAATTTAAACTTTGTGTTATTGCATCAGTCGTAACATTGGCTCCCAATTCTCTTTTACCAGAAAAATTATTGTATTTGAATGCATAATCTAAACCGAATGAAACTAGGGCCAAATTCACATTAAATCCAAATGTTGCTCCACTGAAAATTCTATCCGGATTCATTTCTTTGGTCACATCCGTATTGTTATTGAATTCAAAAGCCCTGGTTGCTAGAGAGCCTGAATAATATTTATAGGAGCCCACACCTTCTCCGATATAGATGGTTGTTTGAGCTTTTATGCATAATGGAAGCACCATACCAAAAAACATGGCCCCCATCAATAAGTTATATTTCATAATATCACATTTCACTTTTTATTCCCCTTCCATCTTCATTAAAAACAACTTCAATTTTCTATCAGTTGAGAGCATGAAAGTGTATGGATCCTGGTCCTTTGTTCCTTTGAATTCTTTTTTATCTGGTTTAAGGGAATTGATAATAGCATTGAAAGGTTCGGCTGAAGAAAGACAAGCCATAACTCCTTTTGAATAGGTGAAGAAGTACCAGGTGTTGGCATCAATTTTTAAGTAAATATTGATTTCCTCGCCCGTTCGTTTTCGGGAAATTTGTACATAACCTTCCACATATTTATTCAGTTGTTTGTCGTCCATGGAACCAATTCCAATTCTACCTTCCGATACAAAACTACTTTTTTCTTTGTTCCACACGAACTCCAAATCGCTCAATACCAAATTGTGCTTCAACTCGTCGGGAAAGCGTTTGAAAGCATTGTAAAGGGACAAGTCTGAAATCAATTTATCACCTTTTTCTTTACCTACGAGGTCTCTCAAGGCACGCTCATAAACTTGACGGTTATTGTTCACGGCGTACAGAGAAGGATTTCCTTCAATATTGCCAATCATGTGTTTCCACATGGCATCATCCAGTTTAAAATCGAGTGTCATGATGCCCTCAATATGAGCGGTATCTTCAGGAGAATTTTGAAGGATATTTCCAGCAAAACCAACATTCACTTGTCCGCTTTTAAAAGCCAATTGCATTTTACCTTCAGCCTCAGCTTTACAGGTTTCGGTATTCATGCTCATGTAATTTCCAGAGAAGTTACGCTCACGCAATTTTTCCTTATTTGAAATTTGATATTCCTTGGTTTCACTATCGTATTTAAGGAAGCCAGAAGATGTAATCAACACATCATCGCTGTACACCTTTTTAAGAGAAAGGAAAGTAGGATACACACCGGTGGAGTCAGTAGTTATGTTAAATCCGTTGAGCAAGCGCGTACGATTGTCGCCATAAACATTGGCAACAGTATCAATAGGGATCATCACGTTGGCAGGATCAATTTCACTTTTAAAGGCGATCCATGGTTTATCAATTTTACAATCGTGTTTAAGTTTGGTTCCTCCTTCAAACAAAATCCCTTTTTTATTGGCGGCGATACTAGCGCGACCTTTATACATAAATTGCGGACTCAATTTAAAGAGTTGTGTTTCTTCAATCAAACCACTGGCAACAGTTTGATAAGTGGTGTCAACTCGAATATTGGCGAAGTGTATTTTTTGTTTTCCACCTTCCGCATCTTCATAGTCGTAATCACCCGATGCAGCATAATCCCTTCGGGCAGAAATATCAACATGAGCATTGATAATAGTATGGTATTGCGTTAAATTATTGGCAACAATTTTCGCCGAATCCAAGGAGCGCATTTTAGCGGCTCTTTCAACGAGCACCTCTCCGTCAATGGGGAAAATTCGAGCATCGGCAACATTAATGTATTTCACATCGTGGGCCTTAATCACATAATTACGGATATCGAAATTAGCTTTAGGAGAAATGAATTTTAGGGAATCCTGCTTCGGATGGGTAGATATAAATTCCGATCCCGAGAGGTCTAAATCGTTAGCGCCGGCAGATCCTTCAGCAGATTTAGCTTCGCCCTTACTTGTACTTAATTCCAATTCAAACTTGTCCATAAACCATTTGAATTGGTCCATGTAACAAACATATTGGTTCACTGGAAAATCCACGAAAGACGCGCCACCATTGGCAACAAACTCCCCTTCTCTTTTATCAAAATCAATTTTCGACTTCACATTTTTAGTAGCGAAGGCAATTCCGCCATCGTTGGACTCTGCCGATTTCAATTTAAAGTCGGAAGTATCGGCCATAAAAATTCGATTCTTGAAATTAAAATCACCCGATTTGAGTTCTGCGTTTTCAAAATCCACCAATCCATATCCCCCTAATTTTTCAGGACCATAAATCAAAGTACCATTTAATTTAGCCTGACCGCCATACATATCCAACGGCTTATCAATTTTACTTGCCAGCAATTTGTCTTTATAAGGTTCAAAATGGAAGCGGTCGTTTTCACCTTTTGCCGAAGGATATTCAACACCTTCTTTTTGCTCACGAATCTCGAAGGATTGAGCCACAGCGTTCACTGAATCCACATAGAAAACGAAATCTTTTGAGAAGGTAGTTGATGTTAAATAATCCAGTTTACCATCCCCTCTAATACCTCTATTACTAACATTGATGTCCATATAATAAGTAGCTTTTCCACCGTAAACGGGCACACCGTCTTTTGGCGCAGGATGGGTAAATCCTAATGAATGATCATCCATTACTTTTAGGGTCTCCTCAAAGTCGGGAAAAATTCCACCCGATGCAAAAGTTCCTTTAAACTCAATTCCTTCGCGGGTAAGTGTGCTGATACTGTCAAGGGTAAAAGGCAACAAATGGAAAAACACCTTCGACCTGTCGTACACACTTCCCAATTCATTTCTTTTGTCGAAGTAAACATAGGAATCAGTGGTACTATTGAAGATAGGATATTGAGGAAAAGAATCAACTCGCACGCCCGATTTGTTATTTGATTTATCAATGATGATGTCACCATTCACGTGCTCAATAGTACTTTTCACTCTTTCCATAATGACTTGTCCGGTGGCCTCATCCAAGGTTTTATGCGGAGCGAAAATCCTAATGGAATCGGCATTCACAATATCAATTTTAAAGTCGTCGTATTTGAAATCGAAGTTTTTCCCAAAACATTCCATCATCCCCGCTTTTACAGCGCCACCAAAAGTGATGTCTCTGTTGGCGTGCAACACAAGCTCGCCATGGGATGGGTAGATAAATACTTTCCGACTGGCACTTAACACCACTTTTCCAACTCCACGAACCAGCATATCATTGTCGAGTAAATTCAAAGTAGCATTTGGTTTTTCAGCAATATCGGAATGAATAGAAATATTGTCGTAATCGGCTTTTTTCGATTTAGCATATAAGTAATGGTACAAGCGCGGCTGCACGGTGATTTTTCCAGCGGCCACATCGTAAATCACAAATCCCGAAGTAGCTAAATTGATGAGCATGATTTGAACATCACTGTTTTCCATGTGCACATAATCCGAAAAACCATCAAAATAAAACACATTGTTTTTGTTGTTGCGGGTATCCACATATCGTTTTACAGTATATAATGGATGCTGCTCTCCCATGCCTTGCAGCGCCATAAACTTTTCTTCATCGTAATAATTCGACGATTCTAAATGCATCTCATGCGTACTGGAACCAATGATAGCACTCATTTGAATTTCGGGCTCGGTAATTTTCCAACGCATCCACTCCACGTCAATATCCACATCATGGTAGGAGTCGTAATATGGTGATAGCGACAATCCTTTTTTATCGCGATAAAGAGTGATTTCATTGTTTTCCTTCAAGTATTTGAACTGAAGTGTTGGATGGAAAATAGTATCGTCTTTTAAGAAAATGTAAATCGCCGCATCCCCAGCAACCATCCTATCGTCATTGATGGCGAAGTTCTCAGAGCTAACTTCCATCTTAGGAACATTGTTGAATTTAAAAATGAGTTTCGCTCGCTCTTCGCTGGTACCCTGACCGATGAATTTGGCGCCCTTGATAAAGAATCCACCATCAAAATCGATGCTTGGAAAAATGTTTTCGATTTTCACTCTTTTGCTGTACGATTTAAATCGAGGATAACCAGCATTGCTCGTATCCACATCGGCTTGGAGTTTTTCTTCTAACTTTCCTTTTAAAGCATAGTCGAAGTATTTAGAATTGAAATAAGTAACGGAATCCGCCTCGTAATGCGAGGATTGTAATCGAATAGAATATTTATCGAGCAAGGCGTATGAATATTTTTCGGCCACTCCCGCACGCACCCAATTTACTTTTCCACCTACTCCATAAAACCTATTACTGGTAGGATAAAACACTCCTTTTGTTTCGTAAATAAATGCCGTATCTCGTTTAGCTACGCAATACAAAGTCATAATTTCAGGAAACACAACTTTTGGCAAACTGTCGTAATCAAAGGTGAATTTTTTTGAAGTTCCAGTCCATCTGGTTGGTGCAGAAACATAAATGGAACCGTACAAAAACAAGTTATTGGAAGTAGTTAAAAACGAACCAAAACTTTTACGATTGGTACCCATTAGTTTTTTGAGTGTACCGTTCCATGCCTCAAAACTATTTTCGTCCTGGTCACTAATAATTAATCCAAGTAAGGCAGTTATGTAATCTCTAAAATCCGGCATCGCCTTCATTCTCTTTAGGAGCATGAGATCACACATGTCGTAAATTTCTAATATCTGATATTCACTAAATTTTCGGGAAATGTTGGAATACTGAAAAGTACTTTGAATCTCTAGCGCCTTTATTCGTCGCTGAAAAGCTTCATTGGCGACTTTATACATTTTAATTTCCTTCTTCGGATCCATTGGCGGAAATGGCCACACGGCAGAAAACTCAGCCATCAAAGCTTCGGCTTCATCAGGATTAGCGGCCATCATGAAATCGTTTAATTCCTGAAAGAATTTTTCGTTTTCGTGAGTGAACGATTTTAATTGCGGAGCCTGAGCGCTTAGTTGTACTGAAGTGAGCAGCGGCAATACAAAAAGAAATATCTTTTTAATCATAATCCGAATTATTTAAAACATTTGATCAACGCAAAATTGCCTGCAGCATTAGATATTACTTTATCAAAGAGCAAGCCAACAGCTGCAATTTTTTCTTTGAGCACTTCCACATCCTGCTCCAAAAAACCGCTGAACAGAATAACACCTCCTGAATCCAAAGCTTTGGTGTAAGCTGGCATATCGGCCATCAATATATTTCTGTTGATGTTGGCCAGTATTACATCAAAACCTTTATCGTCGATATTGGCAGCAGTACCTAAAATAGTAGTGATTTTTTCACAAGCATTGCGCTCCACATTTTCAATACAATTGGCATAAGCCCATTCGTCGTTGTCGATAGCAATTAGGTCACGTGCCCCTAGCTTTTCAGCAAGAATAGCTAGAATTCCAGTACCACTTCCCATGTCTAAAACCCTTTTTCCTTTCCAGTCAATGTTTTTCATTTCCTCCATCATTAACATGGTAGTTTGATGGTGACCGGTACCGAAGGACATTTTAGGTTCAATGACAATTTCCACCTCAAAGGCTTTTTCTATGTTGTGAAAAGGCGCACGCACCAAACACCATGAGCCAATTTCAATGGGTTGAAAAGAGCTTTCCCAGTTGGCATTCCAGTTGGTTTCGGGAATGATGGATGAAGTGTAAGAGATAGAAACATCGCTGTATTCGGCAAACAATTGCTTGAGGTAAGCCTCGTTAAAATCCTTTTTTTTGATGTAAGCTTTAAATCCTTTTTCGTTTTCCTCAAAGGTGTCGTAATCATTTTCCACCATTGCCGACATAAGGATATTGCACCAAGGGGAAACAGGTTTTAATTCAACTATGAGTTCAACGTATTCCATACTTTTTTTTGAAAAGAGTCCCACAGATTTCACGGATTTTCACAGATAACTTCTGTGTCAATCTGTGAAATCTGTGGGAAAATATTAATTAAACGCAGCGATAATCGCCAAAAAGTCTTCCGCTTTCAAAGCAGCACCACCAATCAATCCACCATCAACATCTTTTTTGCTGAAAATTTCTTTTGCATTGTCGGGTTTACAGCTTCCTCCATATAAAATGCTAATGCTTTCGGCAACATCAGCGCCGTATTTATCTGTTAACAATTTACGTAGGTAAGCATGAATTTCCTGAGCCTGATCGGGAGAAGCAGTCAATCCTGTTCCAATGGCCCAAACCGGTTCGTAAGCAATTACCACTTTTTTAACTTCTTCAGCAGAAAGGTGAAAAAGCTCATCGTTCATTTGTCTTTTAACAACTTCCAAATGTTTTCCGCTTTCTCTTTCTTCCTTCACTTCACCATTGCAATAAATAGGAGTTAATCCTTTCGCTAAAGTTGCGTTGATTTTTTTAGCGATACTTGCGCTCGTTTCATTGAAATACTGACGACGCTCAGAGTGACCAATAATGATATATTCAACGCCAATAGCCTTGATCATTCCTATAGAAATTTCACCAGTGTAGGCGCCATTTTCTTCCTGATGGCAATTTTGTGCAGCCACTTTAACAGCGCTTCCAGCAGCAGCTTTAACAGCTTCGGTCAACGATACATAAGGAGGTGAAACAATCACGTCCACTCCTTTGTGCGCTGCGTTCAATCCACTTTTAATTCCTTCAATTAAACTTAATCCTTCGGAAAGATTTTTATTCATTTTCCAGTTTCCGGCAACAATTTTTTTTCTCATAACTCTTTAGCGTAATTAATATTTAGTTTTTCCATTAAATCTTCAAAATCGGGAAAATCGTTGATATGCCATTGTCCGAGCACAACTCCGTTTTTCAATAGTATCAGTCCGGGATTGGAACGAATGATGGTTTTTAAAACCACTCCATCACTTCCATAAAACGGATAAGCTGCTTGCATCTGGTGGCGGAAAGAACCTATCAAATCTACTCCTGACGCTGTTAAACCCGAAAATTTCATTCCTTCTTTTTCAGCCAGTTTAGCAAATTCGTTGATTTGTATAAAGTCATCTTTAGTATCGCTGTCGGGTGTGAAACCAATAGCTACTTTACCTTCTTTTTCAAATTCTCCCAACTCACTTAAATCATGCATCACCAGAAAAAAAGTATAGCCCGAGTCGTTTAAAACAGTTTGAAGAACATCCGTTCCCTCTTCATCGTAAATGACGAAATCGGTGATTTTTGGTTCAATTCCCGGTTTAATCACTACTTGATCCAAGGAAGAATATTTCCAGGTATCGGCATCCATTGGATAGTCTTTGAATTTTTTCTCTTCCCCGGTTTTCACGTTTTTCATGACATACCAGTTTTCATAAATAGGATCAACACGAATCATTTCCTTCTTCAAATCGTTGCCCACTGCGTAAGCGCGAAAATCAATGAATGGTAGGTGTTTGTAGGTATAAATCACAAAAAGTGTAGAACACAATAATGAAATCCCGAAAGTCATTCTGTCGCCACCAATGTCAAAAAGCGAGAAAATGGATTTTCTATAAAAGAAGAGAACAAGAATGAAAACCAGTAAAATCAAGTCTTTAATGAAAGATTCAAAAGGCGTTAATTTAATAGCATCACCAAAACACCCACAACCTGTTACAATTTTGAACTGCCATGAAACGAAGGTGAGAAAGGTGAAAAACACTATCATCACTAACATGGAAGTGGCTACCCATTTCATTTTAGTACCAGTGATGGTGCAAACACCCAGCACTATTTCAAAAACAACAATGAACATAGCTAAAGGAAGAGCGATATCATGCAACAAATGAAATTTCCAAACGAACAACTCCAGCAGCCAGTCGGGCAACCAAGAGCTGTGCATATCTAATTTAAACTGTGCTTTGCTAGCAAATACTTCAAAATATTCCTGCAGTTTATATGAAAACCCTACACTGTCATTCGCCTTGATCAATCCGGAAAAGATGAAGAGTCCGCCGACGAATATTCTTGAAATCCAAATCAGTATTTTCATTTCAGTGACTTATTTTTCGTTTAATCTTATCAGTGCAAACACACTGTAATTGATCATATCGAGGTAATTGGCATCAATTCCTTCCGACACGATTGTATTTCCTTTATTGTCTTCAATTTGTTTCACGCGAAGTATTTTCATCAAAATCAAATCGGTCAATGAACTCACACGCATGTCTCTCCAAGCCTCACCATAATCGTGATTTTTATTGAGCATAAGATCTCTTGCCTTCTCCAAATTGGAACGATGCAGGTTTTCAATTTCGTTGTGACTCAAACTATCGTTCATCTCCACTCCTTTTTCCAGCTGAATCAAAGCCATCGCGCAATAGTTGATAATACCAATGTATTCAGACGTTACACCTTCGTCTACTTTTGAAACACCTTTTTCTTCAATGGTTCTGATGCGTTGTGCCTTAATAAATATCTGGTCGGTCAATGAAGTTGTTCTTAATACTCTCCATGCTGTACCGTAATCTTTCATCTTTTTTACAAAAAGATTGCAACAATCGTTAACGATTTTATTAAACTCTTGCTCTGTATTGGCGCTCATTGATTAATTTAGCTAAATGAATTTTTCCGCCGTCCAAGATACCATTTTTCACCATAAATTCACCCTCAATTGCAGGGGAAAAGTTATCCCTTTATCAACACCTGTGGTGATGGGGATCATCAATTGCACTCCCGATTCCTTTCATAGCGATAGCAGGGCGCAAACTATTGAAGCTGCTATTCAAATGGCGCAGAAGCACTTAAATGACGGGGCGGCTATTTTGGATATTGGTGCCTACTCCTCTCGGCCCGGTGCTGAAAACATTTCTTTGGAAGAAGAATTGAATCGCATTGTTCCGGTAGTTAAAGCCCTTCGTGAAAAATTTCCGGAAGCTATTTTTAGCATCGACACTTTTAGACATGAAGTAGTTGAAGCTCTACTTCCTTTTGGAGTAGATATGGTAAATGATATCAGTGGATTAGCCGACGAAAAGATCCTCGAGGTGATTGCCGGAAAAAGCATTCCTTATGTGTTAATGCACAACAGCGAAAACGCCAATTATAGAAATGTGACCGCACAGGTTTATCAGTTTTTTCAAAAGAAAATTGAGGTCATTAAAAAATACAAAATCACTGATGTGGTGCTTGATCTTGGTTTCGGCTTTGCAAAAACGCAGGAGCACAATTTTAAGTTATTGAGGAACGTTGATTTTTTCCTCAATCAGAATTTGCCCATCCTCATTGGTGTTTCCCGAAAGTCGATGATTTACAAAACACTCAACACCACCCCTGCCGAGGCCCTCAACGGCACTACCGTAGTGCACTCCATAGCGTTGATGAAAGGCGGAAATATATTGAGAGTGCACGATGTGAAGGAAGCTAAGGAAGCAATTGACCTATTTAACAAAATGGGCGAAAAGTGAAAGGTCCCTATCAAAAGCTATTTCAGCAACTAAAAAAGAAAAACCACCGGGAAGTGGATCATCTTTTTCATGAAGCACACGAAGAAGTTTTTGCTTGCACCGATTGCCTCGCTTGCGCCAATTGCTGTAAAACCACCGGACCGCTTTTTACCGACAAAGACATTGAAAGAATTTCAAAACACCTCCGCTTGTCGCAACAACAGTTTATTGAAAAATATTTGCGCATCGACGAAGACAAAGACTATGTTTTGCAAAAAGTGCCTTGCTCCTTTTTGGATGATCAAAACTATTGTGGCATTTACGATGTTCGTCCGAAGGCCTGCAGAGAATACCCCCACACCGATAGAGTGAACCAGCAACAGTTGTTAAATTTAACTGCTAAAAATGTAAGTATTTGTCCGGCTGTGGAAGATATTTTAGAAAAAATAAAAAAGGCTATTTAGGGTTTTGCCGGTAACGCCTTCACCTCAAATACCTTCCAAAACAAAGTTCTACTCACCCAATTATTTACATTGTATTTCTTCAAATCATCAGATAAGTTGTAATAAATCAACTTGTTCTTTTCACTCATCACCACTGCATCGGTATCATTAAATGTAGCAAAAAGAGCAAGGGTATCGGGTGATACATGAATATCGGTGATGTTGTCAATTTGTTGCAAGCGCAAATTTGTTCTTCGGTAGTAATGAATGTCTAAGGCTCTATCGTACGGGTTTTTCTCAATGTAATACAGCACCGCTGGCTGCTCATAAGTGGTGTATATTTTTTCAAACATTGGAATGTATGATTCGGTGGCGGAGAAAGAAATGTAGCAAAGAAAGAGTCCGTTTTGAATCCAAAACAAAACAGTAAATACCTTAAAAAATTTCATTTGTAGCAAGCCCTTCCACTTCTCATTAATGAGCTCTCCGCTTTGCACAGCCAGCAATGGAAGCAAGCCCACTAGCGGAAAAAGAAAGCGCAATTCTTTATGTCCGATGTACATGTGCACCAATAGAAAAGGAAGCACAACCCACACCACGGGATTTTTCGGACGGTAAATCAGCAGCAAAATAAAAGGAACAATGTACAGCAAACTAAAAGGCGGAATCCCTTGATTGAAGAGCTTTGTAAAATAATAGTACCATGGAGCAACACCAAAACCCGAAGCCTTGTCATTCAAAATATTTTCTTCAAAATACTTCCATATACTCAACACCCATTCATCGTAAAACCAGCGATCAATCAATACTCCAACACCAAACAACGCCACTATTCCTAACGCCAATATTAAAAGAGAAGTGAATTTACTTTTGTTTATAAAGAGCATCCACGCTAAAAATCCTGCAATTAAAAACATGTTTTGGTAGCGAAAAAGAAAGGATAAGCCGAGCAATGCTCCCACCAAAAAATATTGTTTTCGACTTCCTTCTTTCCAAATAAAAAACAAGGCAAAGGCGATGATAAACACTCGTCCGGCCAAGTTTTCCGAAGAAAAGCGCACACTATTGTAAACAGAAAACCAAAGTAAAAACGACAATAAGACAAAACTCAGTTTTAGTTTCTCCCCTTCTACTTTATCCAAGAAGGCTTTAAGCAACAAATGAATACTAAGGAAAGAAAGCGCGGCAGAAAACAAACGCAAAATAAATGCAATGGCAAAAGGACTGTCGATACCGAATAATCCGAAAAACCGATGCGCAACATAAACCATAAAAGGCTGAATGGCTGGTCGCATCTCACTACCATATTCCCAAGCCAGATTGGCTTTTTCGGTGAGGCCGAGTTTCATCCCGGCGAATTCCATCACCTGTGCATGTTCATCGCAATGATAAAAACCTTGAGAGAAGTAAGCTGTAACAACAAACAGAAAGGCACTAAATAAATAAATTTTCTGCTGTTGTTTTACCATTTTACATTTTACTGTTATCTATCGATTCGTCGTGTTGCGACAAGTCTAATCCAATTCTTTCCGACTCTTCCGTTACCCTCAAAGGAATAATCATGTTGGTGAATTTATAGAGGATAAATGCACCTCCGAAAGTGAAAGCTGAAACAATTAACAAAGCCATCATTGATAAAGAAAAATCTTCGTAACCACCGTAAATCAATCCTACCTTTTCTCCGTGTTCGTTTGTAACGCCTGCAAAAACAGCTGTAAGTATCATCCCCATGATTCCACCTACACCGTGACAAGCAAATACATCTAAAGTATCATCCATTTTTTTCATTCTTTTCCAGTTCACCAAAACATTGGAAACAATGGCCGTAATAAATCCGAAGAACAAAGCCTGTGGAATTGTAACATAACCAGCTGCTGGCGTAATGGCTACCATTCCAACTACACAACCAATACAAGCGCCCATTGCCGACACTTTTCTACCATTAATTCTATCAAAGAATATCCAAGTCAACATCGCCATCGCAGAAGCAGAATTAGTGGTTGCAAAGGCCAATCCCGCACTTTCATTTGCCGCCAAAGCCGAACCAGCATTGAAACCAAACCATCCGAACCACAACATCCCTGTACCCAACAACACAAAAGGAATGTTGGTCGGTGTATGCTCTTTTTTCTGACGTTTTCCTAAAACAAGTGCTCCAGCCAATGCTGCAAAACCTGCCGACATGTGTACTACTGTTCCACCAGCGAAATCCAATACATGAAAAGTGTTTTTCAACAAACCATTCGGATGCCAAATCATGTGACAAAGCGGAGTGTAAATCAGTAAACTAAAAAGGCAAACGAAAAGTAAGTACGATATAAAGCGAACTCTTTCAGCGAAAGACCCCGTGATTAAAGCAGGAGTAATGATGGCGAACTTCAATTGAAAAATAGCAAACAACATCAACGGAATTGTTGGCGCTAAAGTAGATTCCACACCACTTATATTATCAAACATAAAATAGGTGCTAGGATTTCCAATAATACCCAACCCTCCTACATCTTCCCCAAAGGCCAAACTGAATCCAACTGTCATCCATAAAACACTAATCACCCCCAAACAAACAAAACTTTGCAACATTGTAGAAATGGTGTTTTTTGTGCCAACCATACCTCCGTAAAAAAACGACAAGCCGGGAGTCATCAACAAAACCAAACAAGAAGAAGTTAAAATCCAGGCCACATCCGACCCAACAATTGCTTCACTGCCCTGAGATAAAACAGCAGGACTTCCGCCGATAAATTCCCAGCTAACAGCGAGCAGCGCAACAAATACAATTAAAGAAAAGGAAATGATCCATCGTTTTTCAACCATGACTTTAGGGGTATTAAGGGTTTTAAATCGAGCGCGAAAATACAATCTTAATGCGCTAAGTCAAAGTTAGAAATGCGTTTTTTTTGAAATAGTTTTGAGGTGGGTCTAAAAAAGAGTTTTGCCTTGAAGTATTTCTCCTAAAAGTAATAGAACCGCAGGGAAAGTAAAAAATACAAAATAGAATAATATTAAATAATAAGCATAAACACGTTTGCTTTCTTGTTTTGATTTTAAAAACCGTCCACAGAAAAGCTTGGATACGCCAATTGAGCTATAAAACAAGGCTAAACCAATCAAATTAAATATTATCAATTGTAATATAGAATCATCCGTGTGGAAATCTTCAACGAATAGTTTAAGGATTACTAATACAATTATTATGGAATACACAATTATGGATAATGATTTTTTCATTCTTCCAAATATACAAATGCGATTACAAATCGCTTTAAATTTCATTTCAAATTAAAAATTTGAAATTACAGGGCGTAACCCTAAGTATGGTTTTCCGGATGTGGGTTTCCCTCTCGGAGGAGAGGGGTGTGAAAGCCTTTTCGCGGGAAGGAGGGAGATGGAATCAATAGAATAAATAATCCATCTCCCTGCCTTCGCACTTCCCGACGCACCCCTCTCCTCCGAGAGGGAAACCCACCCCCGGAAAACCTGCCTCAAATCTTATTTCTATCTGAATCTTCTTTTTTTGAAATACTTTTGTCGCATGTCGAAAAAGCTGTTTTTATTTATTGCGGTGATTTTACCGATGTGCCTTGCAACAGCTATTTATCTTTTGTTTAGAAGCGAGGAACTGGTGGTGTTTCAAATACTGAATCACTTGAATTTGAGAGATGTGGTTTTTAGTATGCGTGAAGCTGTAAGTCACATTCACCCATATCATTGGTTTGCGCTGTCATTGCCAGGTAGTTTGTGGATGTTTAGCAGCATGAACCTACTGCTCCTAGTTTGGAAATTCAATATTCAAAAACAAAATGTATTATGGATTTTTTCGCCTTTTGTATTTGCGGTTGCCTTAGAGATATTACAAATGATTCACTGGACAGATGGCACTTTTGATGCTACAGATGTCTTGATGTATAGTTGTGGCGCAATGGTTTTTCTGGGTGTGGCTGTCCTCCTGACATTTGATATTAAGAGGAGAAACGAAGTTTCGGTCTTTTCAGGAGCTAACGTACAGGGCGATAGATCCTTCCTTCGTCAGGAGGACAGCCACTATCATGCATTACCTAAAAAAAGAATGCATTTAAAATCTCTCGCTTATACTTTATGCTTGATTTCTGTAGTGTACTTTTCGGATAAAATCAATGCGCCTTTATCACATACAAATCCATCCGACACAAGCATGGAGGCGCCCCACACTGCAAGCATTCATAACCGTTCGCCGAGCTATCTTCCTTCCAATACTCATTAAACGACTGCAACAGCTGGGCTCCTTGTCGGATAAAAAAGTTCATCAATTTATCGCTATCGTCATAAATCCACAAAGGAATATAAATGTCGTAAGTTGAATATTGTTCAAAAAAGAGTTTCAATAATTCACTCGCTTTACCTTGTCCCTGCATAGTTTTATCTACCACTGCTAAATTGAGCACATAGGAATTTGTGGTATCAATGTTTGGATAAGGATTGTTTTTTGCCTCAGAAAAAATAGCGAAAGCCGATTGATCATCGTTGCTCATTATAATGTATCCCGATTTCAATTCCTCTTTTTCAAAATAAGCAGAAGAATATCCTTTGCCGAAATTGCTATCGATTAAAGAGATTAGTTTTTCCATCATCGGAATTGCGGACAATATGGCGCCAGCTTTCTTTTAGGTGTAAGATCCTCACATTTTGGTGAAGTGTGGAAAGGCATTTTTATTAGCAGGAAAAAATCGGCAGCATACACATCTCCAAAAAGGAAAGTATTGAGTCGATCAGTGCCAATGGTAATGAAACCCATGCGCATCATTAAGCCAATGCGTAAATCCTGAAAATTAAGAGTTGAAATTGGAATTGACATTTCAAAGAATTTTCTTTCGTAACGAGGAACCAATGCCAATTGAAACTGACGTTGCGGACCCAGTAAAAACAAGTTTGGCAAACCAATCATAGTATTTGCTCCAGCATAAAATCCGTAACCCAAGTTGTAATCAAATCCAGCACTGATAGACGTTGGCAAACCCATAGTGAATGAATTTTGGGTGGTGGTAGTTACGGTGTTGGGAGTAAACATTTGCGAGAAAAAACTAGTCACCGCATCCACTGAATTGGCGCTGGAGTTGCTATAATTTTGCCAATTGTTTTTTCCGTTTTCATAGGTAGTGAGCGTAGCATCTTTATCAAATTTAATGCTTCCCAAATCGAGAATTGCTGCCGTAATTTTAAAGCGATAAGGCATTCTGTTGCAGGATTTACGAACGTCGTTGGGACGATAGTGATTCGACCATTTGTAAAATCTTTTGTAAGTAATTCCAAAATCAGCACTCCAACCGCTACCACTACCAAATCCAACAGCACCGGCAACAGTAGCCTTAAAATCATCAATAGCCATAACATTTTTATCTACTGTGGTGTAGTTCCACTTGTCGATTTTAGCAGCTATTCCGGTAATGCCCCACAGTTTTTTAACTGAAGCTCCAACGGTAATTACATCTTCATCAAATGAATAAACAAAGGACCCGAAAACCGGTCCAGTTTCCAACCACGACATTTGAGAAATCCGTAAATTTTTAGCGTCAATCTTTTCTCCGAAAAATTGCGGCAAATTGGCAAAGCCACTGTACAAGCCTTGAGCAACCTGGTAAGGAACACCTTCTAAATCCACCATCGTGCGAAAATTGGTGATCCATCCCCCACTCTGTCTGCCTATCACCACTGATGCCGAAGGAAGAGCCACCGTTGCATCCACAAAAAAGTTTTTATCGAAGTGCGATAAATTTTGTCTGGGACCCTGATCAAATGAAAAATTAAATTTAAAACGATCGGCGATGGTGAGTTTATCTCCCGGTATGTACAAATAATTGTTTTCAAAAAAGACAGATGCACCAACGAGATTAATGTCCAACCAGGTGTAAGCATCGACTATAGACGAAGGATTATTTAAAGCCGTAGTGACCGGCATGTAATTGCTGTTCGCCAGACCCAATCGATCTTGAGACATCAATGAAAAACTAAAAAAACATAAGCCAACAACAAATATGCTTTTCATCCGGAATTTTTATTTCTCCCACAGATTTCACAGATGACCACAGATTGAATTCTGTGTCAATCTGTGAAATCTGCGGGAAATTTTATTTCAATAAAGCCTCATACAAAATCTCTGCTGTATGCTTAGCATTCCTTCATGTTCCGTCGTGAATTTGGTGACGACAACTGGTTCCAGGCGCAACTATAGCAACATCTTCAGGTTGCTTGCGCACGGTTGGAAACAACACCAACTCTCCAATTTTCATAGAGATGTCGTAATGTTCCTTTTCGTAACCAAAAGACCCCGCCATTCCGCAACATCCTGAAGGAATCATTTGCACGTTATAGTTCTTCGGCAATGACAACATTCGTTTAGTATGAGTCAAAGAAGATAAGGATTTTTGGTGACAATGTCCGTGTACCTTTAAAACTTTTGTCTCAGAGGTAAATTGTGCCGAAGTGATATTTCCTTTCTGAACTTCATTGGAAATGAATTCATCAATCAGGAAGGTATTGGCAGCAATATTTTTTGCGGATTCTATCTGACTAGGTTCTGCCAAAGTCAAGTATTCATCTCTTAAAGTAAGAATGGCAGAAGGCTCCACACCAATGATTGGCGCATCTTTGCCAACTACATCTTTTAGCAAATTAATGTTTTTAACAGCTATGTCCTTGGCTTGTGTCAACATCCCTTTAGACAAGTAAGTTCTTCCGCTGGCAAGGTGTTTTGGAAGCACAACTTCGTAACCCAAATGAGCGAGTAACAAGATGGTTTTTTCTCCAATTTGAACGTCGTTGTAATTGGTAAACTCATCGTTGAAGAACAAAACTTTTCCTTTTGTTGCTTTTGTTTTTACACCGAAATTGTTCGCCTTATTTTTAGCACACCATTTATCCAAAGTGTATTTGTACAACTTAGGCAATGGACGCTTTTGCGCCATGCCCATTACACCTTTCACTGCATTTGAAATCAAAGGCGCTCTATTTCCAAAATTATACAACCAAGGAACGGAAGAAAATAGCGCATTAACTTTCACGCTGTCACCTATCATTCTTGAACGGAAAGGAACTCCGTGTACTTTATAATATTGATGTGTGAACTCTGCTTTTAATTTGGCAACGTCAACATTTGAAGGACATTCCGACTTGCAGCCTTTGCAGCTTAGGCACAAATCCATTACTTCTTTCACTGCTTCGGAATCAAACTTATTGATTTTTCCCGGATCAGAATAAGTGATGGCTTCGCGCAAAATATTTGCTCTAGCACGTGTAGTATCTTTTTCATTGCGGGTGGCCATGTAACTCGGACACATGGTACCTCCCGACAATTCTGTTTTTCTGCAATCGGCTGAACCATTGCAAGCCTCGGCTGCTTTCAACAACCCTTCACTGTAGGAGAACATCGTGTCGAGTTTCGGATCTTTTTGTCCGGGTGAATACCTCAAAAAAGTATTCATTGGCGGAGTATCCACAATTTTTCCGGGATTGAAAATATTGTCGGGATCCCAGGCATTTTTCACCTCTTTCAATAACTGGTAATTTTTTTCTCCCAGCATGAACTTGATGAACTCACCGCGCAAACGGCCATCACCATGCTCACCGCTCAATGAACCCTTGTATTTTTTTACCAAGGTGGCAATATCTTGCGCCACAGTGCGAAACATTTCATTGCCTTCTTTGGTTTTTAAATTCAATATCGGACGCAAGTGCAACTCACCAGAGCCTGCGTGAGCGTAATGCACACAGTACAATCCGCGTTCAGCCAAAGTTTTATTGAACTCGGAAATGTATGCCGGCAAATCATCAGTATCTACTGCAGTATCTTCAATTACGGGAACAGCTTTGGCATCGCCAGGAATGTTTGACAACAAACCTAATCCAGCCTTTCTTAAAGTGAGTACTTTTTTAATATCGTCACCATACAACACCGGGAAATAATATCCATAACCGGCAGCTTTCATTTCTTCCACCATGGCATTCACAGTAGCATTCACGGCATCCATAGATTCGCCATGCATTTCCACCATTAAAATGGCTTCAGGATTTCCTTGTACCCACTCGCCGTTTTTGCGCTGCTCAATATTTTCACGAACACAATCCACCACGTAATGGTCGATTAGCTCCGATTGTGACGGTTTGTATTTTAAAGCAATGGTATTTGCTTTCAATGAATCATCAATAGAATTAAAATGCCCGCACATCATTGCGGTATGCTTGGGCAAAACAGGAACACAGCCCAATTTAATTTCGGTGATGAAGCACAAAGTTCCTTCTGATCCGGCAATGAGTTTACAGAAATTGAATTTCTCACCTTCGACTTTAAAAGGCTCTGTATCTTTCAGCATGTCTATCGCATAACCTGTATTTCTACGGGGAATACTTGGTTTAGGAAATTCCTTTTCTATTTCAGCACGATTGTCGGGATTGCTTAATATTTTGTGAATGTTCTGGTAAATTCCTTGCTCCAGTTTACTCACCACACCTTTTCCATTGCATTTATCTTCAAACTCCTGTTTGGTGATGGCTTTGAAAACTGTTTCATTTCCATCACTCAAAATCACTTTAACTTCCAGCAAATGCTCACGAGCACTACCGTATATCACTGAACGAGCACCGCAAGAATTATTTCCCACCATTCCACCAATCATACAACGGTTACTGGTAGAGGTTTCGGGACCATAAAACAAACCAAAGTTGGCCAAATGCATATTCAATTCATCGCGAATCACACCTGTTTCCACACGCACCCAACTTTCTTCCTTATTGACTTCGAGAATTTTAGTGAAGTGAACTGAAATATCCACCACTAATCCGCTGCCCACCACTTGTCCGGCTAAAGACGTTCCAGCCGCACGAGGAATAATCGCTAATTTTTCTTTTTTAGCGAAGGACACTATCTTTTTGAGATCCGAATACGATTGAGGAATAGCTACACCCAAAGGCATTTCACGGTATGCCGATGCATCGGTAGCATAAAGCGTACGCATGGTTTCATCAAAATAAAGAGCTCCATCGAGTTCTTTTGCTAAGTTTTCCAACTTTTGGTTCTTCATAATAGTCTCAAAATTCTAGAGGGGCAAAGTTAGTTAAAGAGGATGTAAAAGTTTGGATTTCAGGAAGGGTTTTATTCACAGGGTTATCAAGAAACAATTGTTATCAGCTTCTCCTTTTTCGCTACCAATTTCCCAAAAGATGTGAGATTATATCCTGCATTATTCATTAGCACTTTAAACTCATCTTCCTTTTCCTTAGCCACTGCAATGAGCAATCCTCCGCTGGTTTGAGGATCGGCCAATATGTTTTTTTGATCTTCACTTAGCGCGTCCACTTTATGCCCGTAACTGTCCCAGTTTCTATTCGTACCTCCAGGTACCGAATTCTCTTTCAAGTAAATTAAAGCTTCAGGAATAACAGGTATTTTATCAAAATCAATTTCAGCAGAAACATTTGCTCCTTCGCAAAGCTCAGTGAGATGCCCCAGCAAACCAAAACCCGTTACATCGGTTAAGGCTGTGACGTAATCGAGTCCGCCAAGCACCGCACCAATTTCATTTAATTTTACCATCCAATCTTTAGCAATATGCGAATGCTCTTTTTTAAGAATATTCTTTTTTTGCGCTGTAGATAAAATACCTACACCCAAAGGTTTGGTTAAAAACAAAACGTTGCCTTCCTTGGCAGTGCTATTTTTTTTAAGATTTTGAACTTTCACCATACCAGTGACTGCCAATCCGAAAACCGGTTCCGGACAATCGATGCTGTGACCGCCAGCCAAGGGAATACCAGCAGCAGCGCAAATGGCTCTGCTTCCTTCAATGACTTTAGCCGCAATTTCGGGCGCCAATTTATTGATGGGCCAGCCCAAAATAGCAATCGCCATTAAGGGTTTTCCACCCATGGCATAAACATCACTAATGGCGTTGGCCGAAGCAATTCGTCCGAAATCATAAGGATCATCAACAATGGGCATAAAAAAATCGGTGGTACTTATGATGCATTCTCCATTGCCAATTTCAAAAACTGCTGCATCATCTCGGGTATCGTTGCCCACCAACAATGAAGGGAAATTCACTGAAGAAGCTACATTTGAATGTAAAATTTTATCTAAAACCGATGGCGCTATTTTACAACCACATCCCGCGCCATGACTGTATTGCGTTAATTTAATTTCATTTTCCATAGTGCTCATTTGCTTTTTGTAATAATGCTGCGCTAATCTTTTTCAATTCAAATTCCTCCACTTGAATAACCTGCATTGTAGCACTTTCGCGCTTGCTTAAATTATGTAAATACGACTTGTCGTAATACATCAAACAGGTTTCGGCCACCAATGCAAAATCATTATTTTCCAATGCCTCCAAAGCAATTTTTAAATGCAAACCACCCAATCGCTTTTGAATGCGCTCAATGGCCTCCAGCAATAATTCTTTAGGATAAGCTGCATAATCTTCCACTAAATTTTCAATGCGTGAATTTTTGTCGAATTCTAAAAAAATTAAAGGAGCCTGTTTCATCTGCTACCAAAAACTTTCGGGAATATATATGTTGCCTAAATTTCTGCTTTCATCTTCTATCCATATTCTTTTATTTGAATCGAGACGCAGCAGAATTTCACTCAAATTATTTTCAAATTGTTCCGAGGAACATTGCGGTTTTTGTCCGATGGCGCCAAAGGCCGATCCCTTATGAGAACACAACTCTTCTAAATCTATCACCTGCTCCCCTTGTTCTTTTAAGTAATGCAAAATTTTTGTTTTGCCCGAGCCCGTTTTTCCACCCAATAAAATTAATTTTAAGGGATTGGTAAAACTCGATAATACATAATTGCGATATGCTTTATAACCCTTTATTAACGTGCCTGCCGTTAATCCTGATGTTTCAAGCAGCCACGCAAAACTACCGCTACGCATTCCACCCCTCCAGCAGTGCACCAAAACCTCTTTGCCGCTAATGTGGCTTTTAACTTGCTGAACAAATGAAGTGAGTTTCGGACCAACAATTTCCAATCCTTTTTGCACTGCCAATTCTTTGCTTTCCTGCTTGTAAATGGTACCAACCGCTGCACGCTCAGCATTAGTGAATAAGGGAACGCTGATGGCTCCTGGAATATGACCTTGCAAAAACTCACCTTCCGACCGCACATCAATAACAGGCAGCGTTTCGGCATGCACTAAAAAATCTTTTATCTGATAGGCCTTTGCCATAATATCATTAACTAAGTTTACTAAGGTACAATGAACTTTCAAACTTCAATTTCTTTTCAAAAAAAGAATCCCTAATTTCGACGAATAACTTTTCTCATCTATGGATCACCTCAAAACACTCCGCGTTTTCGCAATAATGGAAGGATTTAGCACCATTGCTTTATTTGGATTTAGTATGCCCATGAAATATATTTTTGATGACACCACTACCATGCGCCCTGTTGGAATGGCTCACGGAGTGCTATTTATCGGCTATTGCATTTGGGTTGTTTTAGCTGCGATGCAAAACAAATGGAAGGCTTCAAAAACCTTATGGGCACTCTTCGCTTCATTAATTCCATTTGGAACATTTGTAGCCGATTACAAACTATTCAGAAACAACTAATCATGGAAAAAACTTTTAAAACCATTCAGGAATCCGAAGTATTGCTTTCGGAGCTTATGCTTCCTTCCAATTCCAATTTCAGGGGAAATGTGCACGGAGGTTATGTTCTTTCTTTGATGGATAAAATTGCTTTTGCCTGTGCTTCCAAACACTCCAAACAGTATTGTGTAACGGCATCGGTGGATACTGTGGATTTTTTGAATCCTATTGGCATCGGTGAACTACTCACCATGAAGGCTTCTATCAATTATGTTGGAAAAAGTTCAATGGTAGTAGGCATCCGAGTGGAAAGCGAAAACATTCAAACAGGTGAAAAAAAACATTGCAACTCCTCCTACTTTACAATGGTAGCTAAAGATGATAAAGGTCAAAGTGCAATTGTCCCTGGATTGATATTGATTACCGAAAATGAAAAACGAAGATTTATTAAGTGCGCTCACCGCTTGGAAGCTAAGAAATCAAAAACGCAAGAATTCAGCAAAGCCGACTTCAATTCAGAAAAATATGCTGAGGAATTTAAAAAACACAATGTTCAAATATTGGCATAATTGCTGAAGTGTTTAAGAATAATTTATTTTCTTCAACACAGATAATTCGTATTTTCACTTAATAATACTTCTTTATGAAAAAATCGGTTTTTATCCTTGTCGCATTGTCTTGCCTCTCTTTATTTGCCTTCACCTTAAAGAAACCACAAAACGCCTCTATTAAATGGTACACCATTGAAGAAGCTGAAAAACTCAGCAAAAAACATCCTAAAAAAATATTTGTAGATGTGTATACTTCCTGGTGCGGCTGGTGTAAAGAAATGGACAGAACTACCTTCGCCGATGCAAAAGTGGTGGAGTATGTGAACAAAAACTTTTACGCAGTTAAGTTCAACGCTGAAGGAAATGACACTATACATTTCAATAACCAAACTTTTGTTAACCCAGGAGCAGCAAGCAAAACAAGAGCAACACACCAGCTGGCAATGGCCATTGGTTCAAAAGACGGAAGAATTGGTTATCCAACCATTTCATACATTGACGAGCAAAGCAAATTGATCACCGCAGCGCCGGGCTACTATCCAGCCGATCAGTTTTTGATGTACTTAAAATTCATCAATGAAAACGCATACAAAACACAAAACATCGACGATTTCATGAACAATCCAAGCAACCAATAATGCTCACCAAAGGAAGCAAAGCATACAGTATTCTTAAAATGAAATGTCCCCGTTGTCATGATGGGGATATTTTTTTTAACGCCAATCCCTACGTGCTTTCACAATTTGGAAAGATGCACGACCGCTGTCCGGTTTGCGATTTAAAATATGATATGGAACCTGGTTTTTTCCTTGGGGCTATGTATGTGAGCTACGGATTGGGTATTGCAGTAGCTTTCCCAAGTGGCTTTATATTTTCACAGCTATTCCCTGATCTTAAATTGTATCAAGTAATTGGATTGGTGCTGATTGAAATAATTCTTCTGATGCCGATATTGTATTACCTATCAAGAAGTATTTGGCTGAATATTTTTGTGGCGTATAGGAAGAATTAAAAGGAAGGGCAACCCATCACATATCTCAATCTTCGCTTATGAATAAAAGGAAATCGACGTGATAAATAATATTTAGTCCTCTTATTCTTATCCTCTGCCACTTTTTCCTCCTTATTTTTATTCTCTGCATCTCTGATGATGGCGCTGACACAAGTTTGCCTAACAATACTAGCGCTATCTGAATTACTTTTGTTTTCCAGTTGCTCGTGCTGAACAGATTGTTTCAAACTATCCTGAGCAGCGACAGATGTACTTAAGAGCAAACTGGCGGCAATACTTATTTTAAAATACTTTTTTACCTCAGGCAAAGTAAATTCCACCATGGAAGGATCCACCTGATTCAAATTAAAATAACCGCAGGTTTGAGGCTGATCTTTATAATGCTTTAATATATCCTTGCGTTCCCATCCAGTAAAATCAATCACGTCTTTATTACATCCTTTGCAATAAGAACAAGAAGTTGATTTTTTCTCCAGACTTTCCCAAGTTTGAGAACACTCAATTCCGTATTTCGTTTTGTAAGAATTCCCCATGGACTGATTAGTTTTGTATTATTTCTAACATCGTCATGAAACTAAAATAGAAAAATTTAACGAAGCATCCCTTCAAATGATAGATCCTGAAACAAGTTCAGGATGACAAATGTAAACCATGCTTTTCAGGTAATACCCGCTAATGTCATCCTGAACTTGTTTCAGGATCTGTTTAATTCAATTAAGGGATTGCTTCAATTTTTGAGTACAAAAATTTTCGCAATGACGTGGTGTGCAAAAACTAGTTCTTCACCACCTTCTTCACCACCACACCTTCATCACTCTTGATTTGCACAATATAATTCCCTGCAGCAAACGATGATATATCCACTTGTTTCGCTGAATTCCACTCCCCCATTTTCTCACCCAATATATTATGTATAGAAACGGTATAAACTCCCGCTTTCTCCATTTGAATATTCAACATATCCTGCGCTGGATTGGGATAAACGTTCACTTTTAACGCAGCGTTTTCTTCTACAGCATAAGGAGTTTGCACTGCGGAATTAGTAGGAATCCTAAGTAAAGTCACCGATAATTTAGGCAATGAAAGTGACATTTGATTTCCAGCAACAGTGTATTGCTTGCTTTGCAAAGCATTGCTGGATTTGGATACGAAAGTCTCCCCCGACAAGCTTGCCAACTGATATCCTTCCACATTTGATCCCGAAGGTGTGAAATTCTGAATATTGACATTTGCTGTTCTTGAATTCGTTCTGTCTTTGTTCACCAACACCACAATAAAAGTATCGCCGTGATTGGACAAGGAGGAATATCCTGAAACCACATCATCTAATGAAGAAGTTGCCGAGGTGGCAAAAGTCCCGTAATATTTACTAAACAAATGCAAAACTTCCCACTGACCTTTGTACCAGTCCCAAGGCGTAAAAAACTCCAAGCCCTTGTTGGCAAAAGTTCCCAAGTTAGAGGCGTACCAACATGCAATGAGGTTTGGATCTTCGGTTCCGTCGCTTGGCGCAATTTGTCCGTATTCACCAATTCCAAACTTAACGTTGTGGTTGGCTCCAACATATTTAATAAGCCATTGATTGCATCGTTCAAAAAAGTATTCTTTGGTAATGGAGCCGTCCCATCCCCATTTCCCCAACCTTTTCACTCCATTTGCCCCGCTGTAAACCCAGGTACTGTCGTACCAAATTTTATGAAGCTGCAAAGTAAGATCAGGATTTCCAGATGTTCCGGGATAGAAATGTACATCCAGCACGTCCAATAATTTCAAGCCGCTCGCTTTTTGTTCTTCTCCTATTCTTTTGATGAAATACTCAATTAAGGAATAGTCCTTATTATCGATCCCCTTCACCAAGCTGTTGTTCCAGTTATACCAAGTCCATTCGTTGGCAAAAGCCGGACCGACAATCTTTATATAAGGATGTTTTTTTCGCACTGCTTTAGCCACGGCAAAATATTTTTGCATGTAAGCTTCGGCAGTCATTGAGGACGTAGGCTCATCATCGTGGGTTCCCGACCAGATCTCGGGCTCATTGTCCATGTTCCAATATTGCAAACGCGTACTGTCGTATCCCAGGGTATTGAACCAATGATCCAAAATACCTACCGTGGAATCGGCCGGCCAATCCATTAAATAAAGCGAAGGATCTCCATCGCCACCATTGCCTCCGTACTTAGCGTCGCCACCACCACCAGCCCAGTTATTTGCTGGAGAACTATAACCTACATCTTGTGAGTAAGTCCAGTCGCTAAAATTGTTTTTTTTATTAGAAGCTACCTTTCCCAGTAATTGAAAAGCATACAAACCCTGCGTTCCTGATGTTTTGGTTAAAATAGTGTTGGCGCTATAATCCCAGTTGTGCGCATAAACGTTGTTGTACCAGTCGGGATGACTACTCAACTTCAATCGCCAATTGTATTTGGTACAATTATTACCACCGTTTTCGCGGTAAAATCTTAATCCGGCATCGTTGTACAATTGCCAATTTGTATTAGAAGTAGGTTTAGAAGGATCGTCGGAAGTGTTATTGTTTCTACCATAGATCCATGGAGAAATGGACGAAACATTTTTTGTAGCATCAACAGTGATGGTAGCTGCACTTTGCGCTATTAAAGAAAATGATGCAAAAACCAGTAAAGTGAAAATTAAATTTTTCATGTCAAATTAATTAGATTTCTAAAGCATTATGCCCCCTTAAAAACCAAGATACAATTTACGGGGATTGTGCGCAAAGTAATTTTATGATGAAATTACAAGTCGACAACTACCCTCCATTCCACCAACATGATTAAAAATCAACAATATTTGAATAAAAATTCCACTATCATCTTCACTACAAATCCTACCTTTCATTAAAATCAAAAGCATGAAAAAGAATTATTTGCTCCACAAGAAAAATCAATTCGAATTCTGGTCATTCTCTATATTATCTTTTCTTTTAACCGCTGCTTTAGTAATGCCTGTTATAATTTTAATGCTTTGGATTTTTATTTATCAATGATTAATTAACGATAGCAAAGCGCTTAACAAAGCTATTATTGTTGTTATTGAATCGTAAAAAATAGATACCATTGCCATTTGCCGACAAATCGATTTGAAAATCATTTGCCATCTCTAAATTTTCCAGAGAATATATTTCACGGCCCGACAAGTCAATGACGCTCAAGCAGCTATTAGCTTGAGGTTTTAGCACGTGAACATTAGCCACACTAGAGCCTGGCAATTGATAAATACGAAAATCTTCAGATGTTAATTGAAGCGTTTCGGTACTCAAATTGCCAACAGTTAATATTATTTCACCACCATCAGGGATAGCATGAAATACAATGGAATCGTTCACCACTCCATCAATCTCCAGAGGCACTCCGTTTTGCGTAACTGTGCTATAATTGACACCATTTCTGAAAATTTTCAAACTCAATGGCTGATTGTACAAAGCATTGTTGGAAAGCGTATCTGTTAAACTTAAAGTCATGGTAGTGCCAGTTGTACCTACGAGAGAAAGCGTTGCGCAATTTCTTTCTTTGTGGTACTTCACCGCCTGACCGAAAGTAGTGATCCACACCTTGTCACTATACGAAACCAAAGTATCCAACTGTTGTTGTAATACACTTTGTTTTACCTGCGCATACCAGGTATCACCATGACTATTATTAGCATCGTCAATACTATGGTATAAATACGTGAGCAATCCGCCTCCCGAAACAATTTGCTTCAATTGATTTTCAAAAGTGACTATAGATACACTACCGCTCATAGTGTACGTCATGATTTTATAATAATCATCTTCAGTAGCAGCAAAATTGTATTTATAGTTAGACGCAGAAACCGAGCGGGCACCTATATGACCACTAGATTTAATCAAGGCTCGCACCTCCAAATCTTTTGAAGTACTGCCCACTCCTTCACCAAATGGATAAGCAAAGGAAATTACTTTTTGCAAAGGAACATGTGTTTCAATGATAGTTTTAGCTTTGGTGATTTGCGTATCCAGCTGAATGGTGCTTTGAGCTAATAAATGGGGATGTGAATAGGTATGATTGCCTATTTCATTACCATCGGCCTGAGTAGAAACTACAGTTGGCCAATCGTGGTTCCAAGATGCCACAAAGTTAGTAGTAATGAAAAATGTAGCGTTGATTCCTCTGCTTTTTAATTCTTTGGGAACGATGGGTTGCTGTCCGGGACTCCAATCGTCGAAAGTTAAAACTACGGCAGCGCTTTTATCGCTATCCCATTTACAAATTTCTCCAACTTGTGAAAAAGAAAAATGACTGAATGAAATGAAAACAAGTAGTAATAGGTAATTTTTCATAAACGTGTTTTTAGGTTTGTTTGAATCAAAATTAACCTTAAAAGGCAGGCGAATGTTGATCTTTGAGTGCAGATTGATCATTTCGTACACTAACTCAAAAACCTGATAATGAATCATGTAAATTTAAATTGACAAATCCGAACCTTCATTTTTACTTTCTTCCATGTCCATAAAAACAGAAGGAGTTAAACCAGTGATTTTTTTGAATACCTGATTAAAAGTTGATTTTGAATTAAAACCTACTTTTAAAGCAATGGCTTCAATGGTATATATTTTATTAGCCGGATCCCTTAAAATAACTTGCGCCTCCCTCACCCTATATTCATTAATAAGATTGCTGAAATTACTACCAAACTGATCGTTTATCACCTGTGAAAGGTAAGTTCTATTGGTATTCATGCGCTTGGCGACATTGTCTAAATTGAGATCGTTTTCAAGATATAATTTCTCATCCTTCATCAGTTGAGTAAAGGCATTCATAAGATCAATTTGCTTTTCATCGTTCAGCGTTGATCCAGTATATTTTGTGGTGCTTTTAATTTCAATGAGTTCCTGTTTCTTTTTATTCAATTCAATTCCACTTTTAAACAAGTGTTGGTAGGCATCATTCAAGCTGCGATTTTTAAATAGTATCACCAGCAATAAAACCACAAAAAGAACAATCACCACCACCGTGATCACTATCACAACATTTTGTTTTTGAATTTTCTCTTCCTTAAACTGCTGATCTTTTTTTAATAAGTCTACATCATATTCCTTTTGAATCAGCTCGGCACTTTTACTCTCTTCTTTGCTTTGTATGTCTATGTATGTCCGCAAAGCTTTATTGGCTTTTACGATTAAACCTTTCTCTTCATAATAAGCAGACAGCTGCAATAAGATTTGTTTTTGCAGTTGAATCAACTTGTTTTTTTCTGCTTTTTCCAGCGCTTCTTCTTCATATTTAATGGCGTTTGTTGATGCCCCTTGCTGAAAGTACGAAGCAGCAATTTTATCAAGAGTTTCCGTTAAATTCAACTGATCGTTTAAAACCCCGTAACGCTCCAATGCCTTGAGGTAATATATAATAATATCATTGGGTTGATGGCGCAATTCTGCCAACTCGGCCATTCCTTTGTAAGCTCTGGCGCTAGCGTCAATATCATTGTTTTTTTTACTTAGCGTTAACAATTCTTCGAAAAACAAACGGGCCGATGCACTATCATTTTTCAAAATATTGGTATGTCCCAAATACCATAAACAAATGGCTTCGTGATGGGTGTTCTTTATCTTTTTACATAGGTCCTTGGCTAAATTAAATTCGGTGAGTGCTTTTTGGTACTGACTAACATTTTGAAAAAGCTCACCCAAGCAATATCTGGCTACTATCACGCCAATATCACTATTTAATTTCTCAAATGCTGTAATCGCTTTATGGTAATAGTCGATAGCTAGTTTGGTATTGTTTTTTTGATCGCGATACAAATTGGCAATCTCCAAAAGCACCCATGCGTGCCGATCGTTATTGGCGCTTTTTTCAAAAACCGACAAGGCGTTTATGTAATTTTTCATTGCCAGGTGGTATATTCCTAAACGCCGATATACATACCCCTTGTGAAAAAAAACCTCCCCTAGTTTGTTCGCCGATTGCATTTTTTCGGCAAGAACCTGAGCAAAAAACAAATCGTTCAAAGCCGATGCAGGACTGCTTTCTCTGATGTTCATGTATTCATCAAAATATTGCTGATAAGCCTTTTCATCTGCCTTCGCTTGTCCGAAAACCGCAGCACAAAGCATCATCATCAATAACAAAAGACGCGAACGATTCCTCATTGTATAAACGAAATAATTAACAATAAATAAACTTTAAAGGACCTCCCTCTGCTAACAAAACGTGTATCATCTTGTTGATTTAAATATATAAAACTTCTGCTTGCCTTGCTTGAATATTTAAAATCACGTAAGTATTATTTTTTGTAATTTTCCCTCTTCAGGCTGAACCCTTAATCTGTAAACGATGATCATACAATTCAATCCACCTCTAGCTTCCATTACTGTTGACTGTGTATTATTTGGTTTTATTGAGGGAGAACTCAATGTGCTGTTGATCAAAAGAGGATCGGAACCTGAACTTGGTAAATGGGCGCTTCCTGGCGGATTTATGGAAAAGGATGAAGATGTGGATTTAGCCGCTGCTAGGGTTTTGGAATTGCTCACCGGAGTTAAAGACGTGTTTATGCAACAATTTCACGTGTTTGGAAAACCCAACCGACATCCACTCGCTCGTGTTGTTACTGTTGGATACTATGCGCTCATAGACGCCAATCACCAAAAATTAAAACCATCATGGCATGCCAGCGAAACAGCTTGGGTAAATATTTCAAAAATGCCGAAACTGGCTTTCGACCACATGGAAATTTTTGAAAGTGCTTTAAAAACCCTGCAAAAGGAATTGAATATCAGTCCGATAGTTTTTGAGCTACTTCCCACAAAATTCACCCTTCGTGAATTGCAAAATTTATTTGAAATCATTTTAGGAAAAACCTTGGATCGTCGCAATTTCAGAAGAAGATTGAAGATCATGGATATCTTAGTTGAACTCGATGAAGTCCGCCCCGGCGCCCACGTTGGTGCTACGCTGTTTAAGTTTGACAAGAAGAAATACAAAGCTTTGGAAGCCGAAGGTTTTGATT
>JAPLEZ010000092.1:18124-30429 GCA_026390935.1 Bacteroidota bacterium | reverse complement strand
CCCACCTTCAATAAATACACACCTGCATTCAGGTTTGAAACATCAATAGAAAAATCGTTTTTGTTTATTGTCATATTAAACACTTCTGCACCTTTTGAATCCAGCAAAATTACCTGCTTACCTAAATCGAGACTATTTACCTGAACGTTCAATAATTCATTGACCGGATTAGGATATAGCTTAAAGGATGCAGGCGATTCCTGCAAAACTGCAACAGATGTTACAGCATTATTTTTAAGTGTGTAAGCACCCAGGAATACAGGGCAATCAGAATTTTCCCAACGAGTCCATAATTTGTAAGTGCCCTCTGCTAAATTATTGATGGAGTAGGAGCCGGTATTGTCTGCAACAGTGCTATATGTTGTGCCATTATCTATGCTAAAAGAAATGTTTGTGCGAGTAGGATCATCAGCAAAAGTAAAGGTGATGCTGCCATCGCTTTGACCATTCAATTCGTCAGTAGCAAGTGCAGTAGATTTTGGTAGCGAATTTACCTTTATTGCCACAGGAGCTGAGTAAGCACTAGGACAAGTGCTATTGGTTTTTTGAGCTCGAACGTAAAGTGTCTGTCCTGGATTGGTGGCTGTCCAATTCACTCCATCCCAGTTTGCCCATGCGCCACTTGTAACATCCCATTGTACTTGAAAACGGTTAAAAGTACCTGTGCCTCCGGCTTGTTTAAATTCCACATTAGAGCCTACGCAAACAGAGGCAGGAGCAGATGCAGTACCAGCATCACTGGCAGTATCTACTTTAATTGACACCGGAGCTGAGTAAGCACTAGGGCAAGTGCCATTGGTTTTTTGAGCTCTTACATAAAGTGTTTTGCCTGGACTGGAGGCTGTCCAGTTCGCTCCAGCCCAGTTGGTCCATGCTCCACTTGTAACATCCCACTGCACTTGAAAACCGTTGAAAGTTCCAGCGCCTCCCGTTTGTTTAAATTCAACATTGCTGCCAACGCAAACAGAGGCAGGAGCCGATGCGGTACCGGCATCACTAAGAGCAATAACGGTAATAGTATAAGTTGTGGATGCTATTTTGCCATTCCCATCTGTATAGTTTCCAACATAATTACCTGATTGATTAACTTGCATGTTCTGCAATTTAAAATCGGAATTTTTTGAGGTAAACCCGTTTGGTCCTGTCCATGACCAACCTGGAACTTCGGCTGGTTGCGGGCGAATCCAAACATTACCTCCTGCACATAAGGTTTGTGCACTTGCTGGATCCCATGGTTTACCATTTACACTTATGTAAGGAATAATGGCATTTACGGTAACAACAGTTGCTGTCGATGTAGCTTTACAAGTATTTGCATTGGTAACTTCTACTGTGTATGAACCGCTTGCGGTTGCTGTATGGGTTGCGGTAGTTGTAGCCAATAGTGTTGCGCCATTATACCACTTGTATGAACTGCCCACACTTGCCGTAAGTACTACGCTTCCACCTTCAAAAAAAGTGGTGGGTGTTGTAGTTGAAATAGTAGCAGTTGGCAAAGCATTTACTGTTACAACTTTTGCAGTTGAAGTTGCTTTGCATCCGCTTGCATTGGTAACTTCCATGGTGTACGAACCAGCGGTAGTAGCGGTGTAGGTGGCAGTAGTAGCAACTTGTGTGGCGCCGTTAAACCATTTGTAAGATGTTCCGCTATTTGCTGAGAGTACAACGCTCCCGCCTTGGCAGAATGTAGTAGGGGTTGTAGTTGAAATAGTAGCTGTTGGTAAAGCATTTACGGTAACAACTTTTGCTGCCGAAGTAGCTTTACAAGCATTTGCGTTGGTAACTTCTACCGTGTAAGAACCGCTTGCGTTTGCTGTAAGTGTTGCCGTGGTGTTTGCCAATAGAGTAGTGCCAATGTACCATTTGTATGAACTCCCAGCACTTGAGGTAAGTACCACACTTCCACCTTCACAAAAAGTAGTTGGAGTAGTGGTGGAAATTGTTGCAGACGGTAACGCATGTACTGTAATAGTATATTTTGCTGTATTGGAATTACCATTGGCATCGGTATAGGTTCCAATGTAAGTTCCCGCTTGATTTGTTTGTATATTACTTAAAACAAAATCCGACTTTGAGGAGGTAAATCCATTAGGGCCAGTCCATGACCAACCTGGGACTTCGGCTGGTTGCGGGCGAATCCAAACAGTGCCGCCCGCGCACAATGTTCCTAAACCTGAAGGATCCCACGGCATTGAGTTTACACTTATATAAGCGGTAGTTGGTGGGACATACTTAACCGTATCGCAACCTGTAATAGAAGTTTTGCCTGTATTTCCGCCAACGCAGGTGGTGCATTTGTCTTTGTAGGCTTTTCCTCTCCAAACTCCATTGCAATCTCTACGATCAATTCTTGAAAATTCAATACGGTCGATAGATACTTTTTCCCCAACAGCACCGCTGGTTGTGATGAAAAACACACTGCGTTTGATTATGCCGTACCATTCCGGATTTTTACTGAGGTCAATTACATAATCTTTGTACTCTAAATCATTGGCGCTTATGGAAAAAGTTTGATCTCCCTGAGTTTCATCTGCCCTTTTCCAGAGAATTTTGCTCTCTTTTTGAGTCCCCATGTTCTTCATGCGTACATGGAAATACCTGAACTCAGTAGTAGGGATAAACTTATAATCGGGACCCCAAATATATGGAACCGGTCCGGCAGTAGTTACTTCTCTCGTTTCTTCTGTGTACGTTGAAGTTGCCCATACTTGAACTGGCCAATTTCGCAACTCAAAACCTTTGTCCCAAAGGGTATCCGAACATAAAGACTTTCCTGTGTTACCGCCAGTACATTTGCCACAAGCATCAGTAAATGCAGTTCCGTTTAAAACACCTGCGCAATCAAAAGGATTGTTAATACTAATAGTTCGGGTACTTATGGTTGTTTGAGCGTCTTGAGAACTTGCTGTTACAACTAATTGATAAGCCCCGTTTGTGTATAAGGTGGAGTTAACGGTCCATTCATAAGGAGCTGAGTTGTCATTGGAACTCGCCACAACCGTATTTCCGTTTTTCAGCTCAAACTTGATGTTGGAAATACCATTGCCATTGCTCGTTCCAAAACTTGGGTCATAGGCATTAACGGTAAAAGTCACATTGCCTTTTGAGGATGCGCCTTCAGCCGGATTTGTTATGGTAATTACCGGAGCTCCGGATACCACTGTTGTTGATTCGATACTTAACCAGTCGAAAGTAAATCCATCGGTCAATGCTTCAATACGAACAACATGCGTTCCGGCTGTAATGTTAGCTGTTATCTCCTGAACATTGTAGCCGGAAGTGGCCGCAAAAGTTTTGCGTCCCACTTCTACACCATCTACTAAAACTCTATAGGTGTTTGTTCCCAGAGTTGATGCGAAGCTTGTTTTAATTTTGTACTGGCCGGCAGCTGGAATAGTGTAGGTGTAATTCCACCATTCATTGGTTTTAATGTCGTCAATGACAAAATTTGTTGAACCAACAGAAATTCTTTTTACATCAACGGCTTCTCCGTTTCGGCAGAAAAGATAGTCGGTGCTGCTAAAGTGAGCTTTGCCGAAAAATTCAGGACCTAGTTTTTCATAGTAAGCCACATTTTGTCCGCCATGATCAAAGTGTTCAGCTTGTACTAGCTCGTTAATAGTTTTATTAGTGCTTTTGTAAGGTCTTGATTGAACGAATTCAGTAGGAATAGTAACACCGGAAGGCACCAACATTTCAATATTTTCCCCTGCATATTCCCCTCTATTTACCAATTGAAAATACATTCTTTTTTCTGCTGCGCTATAAAAGTAAACGTTGTCGCTTGCTGCATGCAATTCATTTATGTTGTTTACTTTTCTAATGGGGGTATTATTGTTGTACAAGCTAAAGGTTGAATTTTTTACAATTAACTCGTAGGGAACACCCTCTATAAAGAATTTAATTTTATCGCCTTTTCGAGATTCCATATAACTAAATAAAGAACGAGCAGGAATTCCATCAGGAAATCTGAAGCGGTACATTCTATTGGTATTCACGGCCAAAGGCATTTCCCAATGTGGACCAAGAGGCCTGTTATATGCTGGGGAGCCGTCTCCAAAGTCGGAATACAATAAAGGTTTGTTAGGAGTGTTGTCATTAAAACCTGGTATGGTGTATCTTAAGCGGGCGAAAGGAATTTTTGTCGTGTAAGTTCCGATACTTGGCTGATTATCGACTTTCGTAAAGTTAACATCATCAATTAAATAGGGGTGGTCATACACTCCCCAGGTATTTGGAGCTCCTAAAAAACTACCGGTTTTATCCAGTAGTAAGGAAGAGTATACATGCAACTCATCAGCCGAATGTATTACTGGCGATTGCATAATGTGCGATTTGTTTTTTGTACATCTTTCCAGGGTCATAGGAAGATTTTTGCTCGCGCCACCAATTCCAGTAATGGCTGCCTGATTATCTTTATCAAAGTTTTCAAAATGGCAATCTATAAGCTCCTGGCTTCCATCATAAATACCCGTGCCATGCATCATTACATCCGGGGAGCTGGTTTGATTAGCAGAATACCCCACCATTAATGAGTTTTTGAAAACGCCATAAAAAGTAAATACGTTCCCGCCTTGGTGGCTATATGGGTTGGCCGTCATGGCATTTTCAAATGTAGCAGAGCTTCCTCTCCACCACAATGTTCTCATACAATGAAAGGAAGTGGCATTTTTCACTACTTGTCCGGGAGGAGCGTTGTAATGGCCTCCTCCTGTTTTCGTGCGATTTTCTACATCTGCAAAGTCAACTATGAAACCAGAGTAACAGCCATGCGTCCTATTGCCGTCAACATTTCCTAGCGGTTGATTGTTCACCCAAACAGTGGGGTCGTAGGATGGTCCATCGGGATGTTCCAACAGTGCATACCAAATTCCCGATCCGCAACTTGAAACAGCATTGTTTACAAGGTCATTGGTAGGATGCGACACCCAAATCCCTGCTGGGCCGTCATTGCGCGTAGGTAGATTGAATACATCACTCGGGCGGATTACATTATTGGCATCGGGTTTATGCACGTACGAAATCAAATTATCTTTTATCAAAGTTTTCGTTTCATTTCCATCTTCTAAAAAGATCCCATGTCCTTTGATGTCATAGCACACATTGCTTTCTACAGTTGCGTTTTGTGATGCATGCACTGTAACAGCTCTCTGATACGAATGATGCACCGCTGAGTTTTTAATATATTGCCCTGAAACGTCACCGGCCATGTGCCAATGAAAAGGATAACGTCCCATTAATCCGGCTTGTCCCATTCTGAATAATTCTACACCAGAGACATATGCTTTGCAACCAGGCATACTCATGATTTGACCACCAAATTGATTGGCTTCAGAGGAAGCATCGCCTTGTATTTTAATGTTGTGTGTCAATACGCCTACTTCCGCACGTTCGTCTAAAACCCACGATTTTGTTCCATTTGTAAATGTTTGAAGTTGACCAAAATGTGCATAGTTTAATGGAGTACTAAAGGTGATGGTCTTCTTATCTGCAGAAATAGCAGTAATGGTTCTTTTTTCAGTTTGTGTATAGGACAGTTTTTTATCTAAATCATGTTCACGACCAGTTGTGGTAACAATAAACTCATCTCCTATTTCCCAATCTACTGCATCTTGTAAAGTAATGCTAGTTCCTCCAACAACTACTGAAGCATTTAGCATAGTCCATGCTTTTTTAATTTTTCCATGAATGTTCAATATCCCACCACCCATAGCGCCAATCAGTTTAGTTCCCATGCCCATTACATCAGCTGTTTTATCACTGCCTGTTAAGGTGATAATTCCAATTTTGGTATACGGATTAAGCTCTGTACCCCAATTAAAGGCACCGTGAACCATGATGAAACGGGTAGTAATAGATAAGTTTTTTGTTAAATCGGCATTTAAAGTTCCAGTAACTGAAATACTGGAAACGGACACATTCATGTCAAGCAGAACCGTATTACCCGATGAGATGGTTACTTCATCATTTGCACCGGGAAGCACTCCGCCATTCCAGGTGGAAGGACTCGACCAGTTTCCTGAAGCTTTTGAAGAAATAGCTGCAGCATAAATGCAATTAACCGCAGTTATTAGCGTTAGAAAGAGAGCGTAAATTTTTTTCATTTTATTATTGTCTAATTTGTTAAATGACTTATAGCTTAGCTCCTCGATTACGATCAGAGCTTAGCTTAGCTATCTTTCATGTTTGTGAAAACAACTCTAAGCGAGACAGGAAGTTATGGATCGATGACAGGTGAAGTTAAGACTAAAAGATTTCAAAAAATTTTGATTTTCATTCAAATCATTTTGATAATCCACCAAGATGAATTTTCATCCTAACAAAATGATTTTTTGCTTTTTAATCAAAGTAGGTTGACGCGATTTTTATTCGCGGATAACTATGCTTAGTATTTGATTTTCAATTTTCACAAAGTATAATCCTGCGCTCAATGAACTTGCTTCAAAAGTATTGTTCTCTGCACTGTTTAGAGTGAGGGTCATCATTGCTTGTCCAACGGAATTGTAAATTACTACTTCTTTGTTTTTGATTTCGGAAGTACTGTAAATTGTAAATTGCGAAGAACTGGGATTGGGGAAAATTTGTATTTCATTTTTGCTTGGCAACATTTCGTTTGAAGTAAGTGTATTGGTGAATTCATAGGCGCCAATATCCACTGTGTTGTTTGTTCGTGATACAGGTTGGAAGCAATGAATTAATCCGCCTTTCGATTTGATGTATGCTATGTCGGGTTCATGGGTATACCAACTAAAACGTTTGCTTTTGGAAATTGCTTTTATGCTTTTGTAATCAAAGCCAATATCATTTTGCAAAGTGGTGGAGTGGCCAGCATCAATGAGGGAGCAAGAAGCTTGTAATTTAAAATTGGCTGGTGAAACATCTTCAAATAGTGGGGCAATTCCACCGTAATTCCCTGGATAAAGATTGTTGTTGAAAACAGTACTTGATAAATTAGTGAATAAATTTCCCTGGTATTGTTTTAATGCGCCATGTTTTCCATCGCTTGCTAAATTATTGATGAGTTGCGTGTTCACAAAAGCTTCGGGATAAGCAAAAGTAAAATCTCCGGCGTCGTTACCTTGTCCGTTGAAATAACAAGTGTTGTTGATGATTTTTGCATTGTTACTTTTAGTGACTACAATGCCTGCGCCTCCATTTGCAAAAGCAATGTTGTTGGTGAACGAAGCTGTACAATGATCATAACTTAAATCAACTATGAAACCGTTACCATCGGTGTTGTATTTTGAAACATCAACATTGTGAAATGATACATTTCCATTGATGGTGCAATTGCCATGTGCAGCGTATAAATTAATTCCACTCGACCATGATCCTGACAAAGTATCCCAACCTGTTCTTGAAACTATATTATTTTCAATGACCACATTTTCAGAAAAAAAAACACTAATTCCATTCTGACCACAATCGTCAATAATGCAATTTTTTACGATGATGTTTATTCCTTTTAAGTCGCCCTTCGCGGGATCGCAAGTGCCGCACCAATTAATATTTATTCCGCCGTATCTGAATCCTGTGATGTAAAACCCTTCAATTACATAATTGCTGATGTATGCTTCTGGCGAATAATTTTTACTTTGAATTCCACCAGAGTTGCTCAATGCATTATTTATCCATCCATTGATTTCAGGAACTTCTTCGGGGAAATTTTTTAAAACAATATTTTTATCGCTGCTGCCCGAAACAGAGAGTAGTACTGTTTCTTTATAAATTCCTTCACGCACCAATAAGGTGTCGCCAGCTTTTAATTTACCAATTCCGAAATTGATGGTTAACCATGGATGAGCGATGTTGCCTGCGTTGCTGTTGCTCCCTGTTTTTGCTACGATGTAACAGTTTCCATTTTGTGCTTTTGCAAATGAAAAGTGCATCAGCGAAAAAATTATTATGACATAAATATTTCGCATGATGCACTGTGTTTTCTTTTCTTATTTCTCCACAACCAGGCGTTCGGTGTGATTGTCAACTTTTACAAAATAAATTCCTGCGCTTAAAGTACTAATGTCAACGGAAGTGTAATTATTAGTATTCAAAGTAAAAGTCATTTCAACTTGTCCTAATGTGTTGGTAATGTTTGCTTCTTTGCTTTTTAATTTTGATGGATAGTAAATTGTAAATTGAGCAGCAGCTGGATTAGGATAAATACTAAACTTTACGTCGCTCAATTGCTCGATGGTTGGAATCAACGTTGATAAATCTTCTGTAAATGTGATGGCGTTGATGTTGTATCCATTGGATTCGGAAACTAATTTCAAAACATGTTTTCCAATTTGGAGCGGTGCAATAATTGTAGCGTCGTCATAAGTTTGAAATCCAGTGGTGGAGGAAAGCGTAATTGCTTTGTCAATTATTTTTCCGTCAATTTCTAAATGAAGTTTTGCTCCGGCGGCTGGTGCTGCAAAGCGAAGAGTAATAACGTAGTTGGCAGTTTTTTGAACATCTACTATATAATCCATCCATTCGCTTTGTGCTGTCCAACCTACATTAAAACCACCTTCTGCACAGGTTTCAACATCAACACTTTCATCTAGTCGATATTTATTTCCGTTGTTTACAGCATCAACATCGTTGTAGGCGTTTCCTTGTCCGCCAACGTTGAAATTTTCAACTTCAATGGTTCCAGGAATTGCACTTATCACTGAAGGATAAGCACCAGTAATTTTTATAAAATCAATTTTCACATTTCCTGTAGATACGGCAGCCACAGGGTCGATACGAATTTGATGTATGGTATCTGTCCACGATGCTTTGGCATTTAAATCAATAATGTAGTAGCGTTGAATAGTGTCGTTGGGAATGGTAGTGAAGGTAATCGACTTGGTGCCATCGAAGGCTTTGTTTTTTGTAGTGGCCCAAAACAATTGTGCTTTGTTATCGCTGCTTAAATTTTGCATGCGCACCACAACATATTTTGAAGTAGAGGCTGGTACAAATAAACTATCAGGAGAATACATATATGGATCGCCTGCCAAAACCGACACGTTTAAAATTCCGTTTGTGCTTGCGCCAGAAATATTGTTTGCCATCCACCAATCTTCAGTGCTAGAAGTAAATTCCCAGTAGGTGAGAGGACACGGACTTTTTCCTGTTGTTCCACCAACGCATTTGTTGCAACGATCTGTAAAAGCGCTGCCTCCTGCAGTTCCATTACAATCGGCACAGCCTGAAGAATTTGAATAATACAACAAACTATTGGAAATTGGTTGAGCACTAAAGCTTGGGCCATACCAACTTACATTTAATGCTTCGCCACCATACAATTCAAAATAATCTACGCGAATGGAGTGAAATCCTTTTTTTAAATTAATTGATCCTGTTACGGTTGTTCCGTCGCCATGGGGACCGTCATTGTTGACCACTAAAGTATTTCCAATGTATAACATACTTCCATCATCGGAGCTGGTTCGGAAAGTGTAAATTCCTTCTTCTTTAATTTCGATATAACCACTGTACTGAATCCCATAATAATCGGTAACTGAACCTGCAATACTGATGTCGAAATTGCTAATGACGCCCGATCTTAAAGGCGTCATTGCTGAGTAATTTGGCATTGCGGTCCACGAGCCTTCAAAGTATTTGTATTCTAAACCTGGACTCGTGCAAGTGACAACATCGGGATCACGCGCTGGTGCAATGTTCATTATTTGAACTGAATTTTCGGCGCTTCTGCCTACCAATCCATCGTTATCTGTGGCAATGGCATAAAACCAATAATCTCCAACAGTAACGTTAGTCAGCACGAAATTATAAGGCGCAGCAGTGAGTGTAGCTACCTTGGTTCCGTTTTTATACAAATCAACTTTTGCTATGGTGCCATTGCCATCCACAGCATCAACAGCCACTGTGAGCGTTCCGTTGCCCGCCAGTGAATTGTGTTTAGGAGAAAGTATTTTTACTACTGGAGCAGCATATTTTCCGTTTAACACTAAATCCAAAACACCCACTCCCCATGAATAATAACGAACCATATTTCTTGATGGCACTAGGTCAACACCCGATAAACCTTCGTCATTCGGACAACTTCCTGTTGCCAGGTCGTACCATGTGTTGCCCACTACATCAAAAACCATTTGGTTGGTGCCAAACACAAATTTCCCGTCGGCAGAAACTACCAATTCCTGATTTCTGAATTTTGTCATTCCGTTGGTAGCAACGGTAAAAGTTTTGCCGCCATCTTTTGAAATTAAAAATGCGTTGGAAGCATTGCCATCCCCTGATAAATACACTATATCAGGATTTTGATCGGAAACCGCGATGGCATAACCGCAAGGCCCCCAATAAGGCCAACCCGAAACAGGAGGGAAGGCACCATTGTATGTGGTTCGGGTAAAAGAAGTTCCTCCATTGGTTGAGTAATAAAAGGCTCCATTTTCAGTACAAACATAAATTCTGTTGGGATCAGATTCGCAGGTTGCAACACCATATAAACGCTTTCCGGCATTTTGTGCAAAATTAAAGGGAAAAACAGTTTCGGTAATTTGATTGGTGCTTTTATTATAAGTGTATTTTTTTAGGTTGTCGAATCCACCAACATAAACAGCATCTTCATTCGGTTTTGTGGATGCCGCCATGGCAGGTGTGTACCAGTCAACATCGGTGATTTTTATTTCAGCTCCTCTGTCGTCATTGGCGTGCGGACTCAAACGATGGTACAACACGCCCCAATAGTGGATGAACCAATACGAATTGCCTGTATTGGCAATGCATTCACGAAGTCCGTCGGCTTTTGCTGCTGTAAAACCAGAGAGCACTCCCGGACTGGTTTCGCTCCAGCCCATACTTCCCCTGTCCTGATTTCCGGTGAGTAGGAAGCCTGTTTTATCATTGTAATCTCCGTGATGTAAAATTTGATGAACTCCAGAAATATTAAGATGTTTCCATGATGTTTTATCATCGGGATTTTCGGCGAAGTGAGCACCAAAATCATTGCAATGGGCCATGAACCAAGTTCCATTGGATTTTTTAAACCACTTGGTGTCTTTCGGATCCCAGCCGAATGCAGGTTCCCACCAGTCGGTGGCTTGAACGGTTACCCCGCCATCCAAAGAAAATTTAGAGTCGTAGTCGTGCAAATAAATGTGCTTGTAATCGGTAGGATGAACATTTATTAAATTGTTCCATCCAGCTTGCTGACTAACAAATTGCCAGTTTGATCCATTAAAATGATAACCTCTGTCCACCAAGTTTAAATACAAATGGTCAGTGCTGTTTTGGCGAGAACCAACCAGAGTTCGCATTTCTGCATCTGCCATTTGAGTAGTGTTGATTAATGCGAAAGTGCCATTGGAGGCAGTGTACTTGTATGTTTCAACAGTGGATGATCCTTTTACTTTTCGGACAATATAGCAATCGTTGGTATTGTGAGGATTGCAGCCGGTTACCCTATCGGTATTGGTTTCATCCCACGATTGAATTGGTGTGTAGGTAGCACCTTTGTCGGTAGATTTTGAAAGTATAAATGTGTTTTTCCATCCGTTGTTGTTGACGTATTTTCCTGTAATGGCTAAAACTGTTTTTTCACTATTATTTAATACAGCACCCCAAATGGCTTGTCCGTTTTGAAAATCACCACCAACAGATTTTTCCCAGGTTTGTCCTTCATCATCCGAATAGCACAAAGCTTGATCATTCCATTGTTCGCCTATACCACCTATGATGCGCGAGTTTCCGTTGGCTTGTGTCATGCATAAAAAAATATTCGCTTCAATTCTTACCGTTTGATTGCTCATAGATAATTTACCATTGTCGGTTAAATCGCCTACCAAAAGATTACGAACGGAGCTCAGCACATATACTCTGTTTTTTGTTGGATTGTATTGCACAAAATCAGTGCGGTGACCATACAATCCTGTTTTCCCTTCGGAATCGGTGGTTTCATTAAAACGCCAAAATCCTTTTACTTTTCCCGCAGCATAATTTTCTGCTGTACCCATTGGAACGGCAGGATTTACAAAGCTTAATGGTTGAGGATAATTTATTGGTTTATGCTGCAAAGAATCCAGCGCTCTTTTAAGCAATAAAGTGTCGGTGGGAGCATTTAACTTCATCGACTTTCTATACTGTCGCAACATGGCATGACCAATTTCTCGTTCATCGTTGTTCATGTATCCATCTCCGGGAACTACTTGCGAAAATCCGGAAAGACCGCAGAAAACTAAAAAGTTAAATAGTAAAAGGTGTAGTTTTAATTTCATTTTTTTTATTTAATTACTGTGATTTTTTTTGTTGAAGTACCCATACTCACAAAGTACATTCCTTCGCTCAGTGTTTCAATATTTACAGTGTTG
>JAPLEZ010000092.1:0-18111 GCA_026390935.1 Bacteroidota bacterium | reverse complement strand
TCAATATTTACAGTGTTGTGATGGTTTTCTGATTTTTGTTGCAATACTATTTCTCCTAATGAATTGCTAATAGTGATAGGGTTTTCGAAAGCTGAACCTGAAAAAGATACAAAGAGGAAATCGTTGGCCGGATTTGGAAAAACACTAAAGTTTATTTTTTGTGTGCTGTTGTTTTCTTGAATATTGGTGGTTACCGGATCGGTGGTTTGAAAAGTTATTTCTGTTGCCGGATTGGCGCAAGTTCCACCGCAAGAAACTGGAAAATCAAAAGTATACTCTCGTCCGTTATTAATGAGTTTGTCATTGGCATCGTACACTCGGATGATAAAGGGTTGCGCTGTAGGATCAAGCAAGTAGGCTTGCCCCATATCGCTATTCATATTTAATTTGACCCAATTGCCATTCACTTTTTGTTCAACGCTGTGAATGCCATTTTTTAAATTAGTAATTAAAATAGACGACCACCACTTGCTGGCGTTTTGCATAAAGTGAATTTTAATGTCGCCTTGGTAATTTGGTTTTTCTACATATTCCCAATTAATTTTTCTGTTGTTGAAATGAGTGGGATACATGTCGTTAACAGGATTGTTGTTGATGGAGAAAAAATTCAAGGATGAAGTATGCAAATCGAGGTGGTAAGGACTTTCTCTACACCAGCCATTGTTATCTCCGCAAGCATCAGCAACAACCATGTACATTGTTGCGCCGCTGTAAATATCGTTTTGCCAGAAGGATGAACCAGTGCAAAAGCCAGTACCTAGTGTTCCTGAATTTGATCCGCCCACGCAATCTTCCATAATAGTTACTTTCATCCATCGTCCGCAATTTTTTCCGTTTTTAAATTCCCCCATATGAACGGTATCAGCGCCAGCTAAAGGACGAGTGAAATCACCAGGACCAGTGTTTGGCTTATTAAAAACATTGAGTGCTACAAAATAATCACTGCCTACCATATTTGTTGGAGCGCCGCAGCCACCGTATGGATCACCCAAAGCTTCAAAATGCGTTGCGTGACCTTGATAAGAGGTTTGCGAAAGTGCAGCGCTAGCTGCATAAAACGAAAGAATGGCGAGTAATAATCTTTTCATACTTAATATATTATAAGTAAAAAGGTAAGATTAAATCTGCGTCTTTAAAAACAGTGCACACCATTTTCTAAAGTACAGATTAGTAGGGTATTTAAGTTTTGATTTTAATTCAATCGCTGATGATTATCATTCAATGTCAGCATTGTTAACCGACTGTAATTATTATAGAGAGTTGGTCATCGTATTTTATCAATGCTCTTTTTTAAACATGTGGGGCACAAACAATCACCCTTGCCATCCATTGGCATTAAATTGGGCAGTGCACTGCACCAGCAATTCACCGTATAGCAGGAGAATTTGGCCTTGCACTGTGAGCAAGTTTTTGTTTTTTCAATGGCTTGTGACATCTGTCCAAAGCTAAATAACCATATCAATTAAAAAATATTTCGCTGTTGAAAAAATACGAATACGTTGTTTATCAAGGAAATTGCGAGGTGTGAAATTTATAATTTAGACTCGTCTAAAAATAAATTTAAAAAAGCTTTGTTTATTTGTTAAAAGTTGTAAATTTGTAAAATCACTGGAAGGTGATTTAATAAATAAGTAAACCCTAAATTATTTTTATATGATGACAAAAATTAAATTTAAAGAAATGCTTCTTCTCTTGGTGGGAGGATTTTCATTGCAAGTTGCAAATGCGCAGGAAGAAGCCGACAAAGGAACTTTCACTTTCAATGGTTTCGCTGACGTGAATTATTTCTATAATGTTAACGCTCCTGCTTCAGGATCTAACACAGGGGCATCAGGCTTTGCCCGTGCTTTCGACCAAAAATCAAATCAATTTCAATTAGGAATGGTTCAAGGCAAAATGACTTATGTTTACAAAAAAAGTACTGTTGTTGCTGATATGACTTTTGGTCCTTTTGGTGACTTAGGAAACTATGGTAACGTAGTTGGTTCGGTTCCGGGAAGCTCTACTTCATTGGCTATCAAACAACTTTACATTACTCATGCTTTTTCTGATAAATTCGCAGTTACTGCGGGACAATTTGGAACTCACGTTGGATACGAAGTAATTGATGCTCCGTTGAACTTCAACTACTCTTTATCTAACCTTTTCAATAACGGTCCTTTCTACCATATTGGTTTAAAAGCGGATTATGCCGTATCTGATAAGGTATTCTTAATGGCTGGTATCGTTAACAACTGGGATAACTTGTATGATAACAACAAATACAAATCAGCTATTGCTCAAGTGAAAATTGTTGCTTCTGATAAAGCGACTATGTATTTTAACTACATCGGTGGTAATGAAGCTCCTCAAGCTTCTTTCGGTGCAACAGATTCTTTGAAAAATTTCAAACAACTGATTGACTATGTATTGAACTACCAAGTAACCGATAAGTTTTATGTAGGTTTAAATGGAGTTTTAGGTAGAGCAAGTATGTTCTCAACGCCTAAAAATGATTCATTAGTTTCTATGCACTGGGGTGGCGCTGCCGTATACATGAACTACGTTGTCAACGATATGTTTACTTTAGGTGCTCGTGCTGACTATTTCGACAATACTGAAGGTGCTATGTACATCGGAAATACTCAAGTACAATCTTATACTTTGACCGGAAAAATAAGTCTTGCTGATGGAAATCTGATGTTTAAACCTGAAGTTAGAATGGATATGTATGGCAATAACCAGTTTGAAGATAAAGATGGTGCCTTTACCAAAAAATCTCAAATTACGGTAGGTGCGGGAGCGATTTACAAATTTTAATTACCAATTACCAATAAATCCAAATACTTAAAAACTAAAATTTACAATTATGATTGAAAAAAGATGGATCATATCGTTCACCCTCATTGTAGCGGTGGCTTTATTCGCCCTTTCTTGGGAATTCGTAGCACCTGCTGCGGAGGCAGTAGCTGATACTTCTGCTAACATTATTGGATCCGACGTTGCTTGGATGTTGACTGCTTCTTGTTTAGTGTTGTTGATGACACCTGGTTTGTCCTTCTTCTACGGAGGTATGGTGGGTTCAAAAAGTGTGATCTCTACAATGCTTCAAAGTGTTATCTGTTTAGGTGTAATCAGTATTCTTTGGGTAGTGGTTGGTTTCAGTTTGGCTTTTGGTGATGACCTTGGCGGAATGGGAATCATTGGTGATCCAGGAACTTTCTTCATGTTCAAAAATGTAGGAGCAATGCCTCACTCTATGATGGCTACTTCAATTCCTTTCATTTTGTTTGCGATGTTCCAATTGAAATTTGCGATTATCACTCCTGCGTTAATCACTGGTTCTTTCGCTGAAAGAGTTAGATTTATCGCTTACTTATTATTTGTTTGCTTATTTAGCTTATTGATTTACGCTCCATTGTGTCACATGGTATGGCATCCTGAAGGATTGTTGTTGGTTAAATTCCACGTATTAGACTTCGCTGGAGGAACTGTAGTTCATATGTCGGCTGGTTTTGCTGCCTTAGCTGGTGCTGTTGTTTTAGGAAAAAGACAAAAGAAAGAACATATTGCTGCAAACATTCCTTTCGTATTATTAGGAACTGGTTTGTTGTGGTTCGGATGGTTCGGTTTTAACGCTGGTTCAGCTGCAGCTGCTAATGGTACTGCTGCAATGGCTTTCGCGACTACAAATACTGCTTCTGCAATTGCGATGTTGACTTGGATTTTCTTTGATAGAATCAATGGTAGAAAAGTATCTGCTTTGGGTGCTTGTATCGGTGCAGTAGTTGGTTTGGTTGCGATCACTCCTGCTTGTGCTTTCGTTACAATTCCTCAAGCTATCTTCATCGGTTTCATAGCTGCTATCATTTCTAACATGATGGTGAACTGGAAAGCTTTGAAAAAAGTGGACGATACCTTAGACGTGTTTGCTTGTCACGGTGTTGGTGGTATGGTAGGTATGATTTGTACTGCTATCTTCGCAGGTGGTGGTAAAGGTTTGATCTATGGTGGAACTGAAGATTTTGGTTTAGCTATCATAGCTTTGATTCTAGTTGCTGCTTTTGCATTCTTTGGATCTTTTATCTTATATAAATTAACAAACATGATTATTCCATTGCGTGTAACGGAAGAGTCAGAACAAATTGGTTTGGATATCTCTCAACACGGAGAGTCCATGACTCCAGAAGCTTAGGTAAATTGGGTTTTGGGTTAAAAAACCGCAGTCGAAAGACTGCGGTTTTTTTGTTTGTTTATTAACCTTGATTGATTAATCTCTAATTAATTTTATAGGAAAAATCGAATGCCAAAAGCATTTCAGTTGACGAAAGGAATAAAAGATTCTAGCGTAACCTTCCATTAATCCTTTCATCAAGTGAATCAAGGTTCAGATTACACCTTCAACTTCTTCTCCGCTTCTTCTGCCTTCGCAAAAAGAATGTCGTTTTCAATGGTGTGGTGCAAGTCGATGTCTTCCTGAAATTCCTTCAGTTTAAAATACAACATTTTGTGCGTGGGATCAGCATCAGCTGGAGGGGTGTAATTGTTGCTGAGTTGTTTTATCTTTTCAATGATTTCATGCTCGTCGTCGTGTTCACCTTCCATTACCTTGACAGGTTTTTTTAGAGAACCAAAAAAAGCAGGTTCATAGCTTTTAGGGTCATTTAAATATGCTCCTAATTTTTTGAAATAGGGAAAAAGAATTTCTTCTTCTTTTACCAAATGTCGCGACATGTCGTCGGTAAACTCCACAAAAATTTCGTGGATTTCTTTTACCTCCGGATATTTCTTCGGATATTTCTCCAATACTTTTTCAAGCAAACGAATGATAATCGGGTAGTTTGCTTTAAGATAGGCGTGGTGTGTGCTTTTCACATGGTCGACAATGTCTTCCAGATCCCATTCCTTCATTGAATTGATGTATTCCGTATTTTTTGCCATGTATCAAATTTATAAAATACATTGGTATTGTAGAAACTACTGGTTAATTTAATGCTCGGGAACTACAATTATGAAGATTTACACTGTAAATAAAGTAAAAAGCACCAGTTTAAAATATTTTAATGGTGATGAACTGGCCGCCACCACATGGATGTATAAATATGCCATGATGGATAAAGAAGAAAGGTGGATGGAGGCATCACCCGACGATATGCACCAACGATTGGCAAAGGAGTTTTTTCGCATTGAAAAAAAGTTCAAAGTTCAAAGTTCAAAATTCAAAGTTTTGTCTTCTTATGGCAAAAAAAGAAAAGCACTCACAAATGCTTCTATTTACAATTACTTCAAAGATTTTAAATATTTAATTCCTCAAGGAAGTGTAATGGCTTCGCTGGGCAATCCCTATGTGATTGCTTCTTTGTCGAATTGTGTAGTGCTGCCTGAAATTTTTGATTCCTACGGCGGCATTTTTTATACCGATCAGCAATTGGCGCAGTTGTACAAAAGACGCTGCGGGGTTGGTATTGATATTTCCTCATTGCGACCGAAAAAAGTATCGGTTTCTAACGCTGCGCGAACCACCAGTGGAGCGGTTTCTTTTATGGATCGCTTTTCCAATACAACACGAGAAGTGGCGCAAAATGGCAGAAGAGGTGCGTTGATGATTACCATGAATATTGCGCATCCTGACATCGCTGATTTTATTAGCGTGAAACAAGATCTCACAAAAGTAACTGGCGCCAATATTTCGGTGATGCTCACCGATGAGTTCATGCGCGCTGTAGAAAAAGATAAAGACTTTGTTTTGCGTTGGCCAATTGAAGCGAAAATTCCAAAAGTTAAAATCAAAGTGAAAGCCAAAAAATTATGGGATCAAGTTATTGCTTGCGCCCATAATACCGCTGAACCAGGAATTATTTTCTGGGATCAACAGCATCACTATTCCACTTCATCGGTGTACAAAATGTATAAAAATACTTCTACCAATCCCTGCTCGGAAATTGCGATGCAAGGCGGTGATAGTTGCAGATTGATGGCAGTGAATTTATATTCATTCGTGAAAAAACCTTTTAGTGAAAAAGCATCTTTCGACTTTGAGAAATTTTATGAAGTGGTATATGAAGGTCAGCGTTTGATGGATGATTTAGTGGATTTGGAAATTGAAGCGATCGATCGCATTATCAAAAAAGTGAAGAACGATCCTGAGCCAGATTCCATTAAAGAAGTTGAACTGAAAACCTGGAAATTACTGCGCGATAACGGCGTTAAAGGTAGACGCACTGGATTAGGATTTACTGCTTTGGCTGATGCTGTAGCTGCATTGGGATGGAAATTCGACAGCGCTGAATCTCTTTCTTTTATTGAAGAAATGATGAAAGTAAAATGCCGCGCTGAGTTTGATTCTTCTATTGATATGGCCATTGATCGAGGTGCGTTTTATGGTTTCAATCGCGCAACAGAAAACACATCGACTTTTGTGAAAATGATGCAGAAAGAATTTCCTGATGTGCACAAACGCATGATGAAATACGGAAGACGCAACGTTTCAATTAGCACTGTTGCACCAACTGGAACATTGAGTTTAATGGCGCAATCGTCGTCGGGAATTGAACCTGTTTTTTCTTTGCAGTATACGCGACGAAGAAAAAAGTCGGCGAAAAGTGGCAAAACAGATTTCAAAGATGCCCTAGGTGATGAGTGGGAAGAGTTTGATGTTTTTCATCCTAAACTGCAGCAATGGATGGACGTTACCGGCAAAAATAAAATTGAGGAGAGTCCGTATTTTAAATCTACAGCAAAAGATATCGACTGGAAAAAGCGAATTGAAATTCAATCCATCGTTCAAAAATATACTACACATTCTATTAGTTCTACCATCAACTTATCAGAAGATTCGCCAGCAAAAAAAGTAGGTGAAATTTATTTTGAGTCGTGGAAAAAAGGATTGAAAGGAATTACGGTTTACCGCGAAGGATCTCGCTCGGGAGTTTTGGTAGATAAGGATGACAGAGTACTCGACGATAAAAGTGAAATCATTGTGCACAAAGCGCCCGAGCGCCCGAGCGCATTGAAAGCAAAAGTGCTTCGATTTAAAAGTTTATTGGGTGAGCGACCGTATGAAATTTTCACAGGCAAACAGGATTCTTTTGTAATTCCTGCATACATCAACGAAGGTTTGGTGATCAAGAAAAAATTGGAAGGTCAAAAAGCATCTTATGATTTTCAGTACGTCAACAAGTACAAAGTCAAAGTAGATGTAAAAGCTTTGTCGCAATCGTTCAATAAGGAATTCTGGAACTATGCTAAACTCATTTCCGGTGTTCTGCGACAAGGAATGCCATTGGAAGATGTTTTGCACTTAGTGGAGAATTTAAATCTCTACGACGAAAACATAAACACCTGGAAAAATGGCGTAAAGCGTGCTTTGAAGCAATTTGTGGTGGATGGAACGATCATCATTAAACCTTGTGAAAACTGTGGTTACAGCAAGGGTTTGGTGTATGAGGAAGGTTGTGAGAAATGCCCGGGTTGTGGGTTTTCGAAGTGTTAATTCATGTCAGGGCGATAGATCCTTCCTTCGTCAGGAGGACATACTCGAGGCATTTCATGCAGAGAATAATTCGGTAATGTCCTCCTGACGAAGGAAGGATCTATCGCCCTGTTGATCAAGTAAATTTCTTCTTAATTCTTTAATTTTTGAATTGCTCCCATCAGAACTATTGCAAGTAATACCATCGGAAATCCCATTATCAAGTATTCTACTGCTTCGTATTTTTCAATTATATTTTCATAGATGCCGTATAGCAAAAATGTAATGCCAATAATTAACAGTACTACAGCACTTATTGAAAATATTTTATTTGATTTTTTTTGTGATCGAACTTTAATTAAACATAGAGCCAAGAGAATAAAATACAGTAAACTTAATTCTGCTGAACTTCCTGAATTATGGCCTGCAGTGCCTACTAATACTAAGGCGAAGATGGTAATAAAAAACATGCAGATTGATAAAATGATTACAACCCAAGTGGTATAGCGAATAATAGTTTTCATTGTTGAGTACTAAGCAAACTCCCCGGGATCCAACTCACTAAACTTTTTCTTCCCTTTTAAAAAGTATTGCTTCACAATACTGCGTTTGTAAATCCTCGGAAGAGCTTTGTTTTTAATAGTGCGCTGAATATGTCGGCGTTTTTTCAATGTTTTTGGCAGCGTGATATAAAAGCGCATGTGCGCGCGAAACACGGCCCAGGCTTGTGTAGGATCTTTTTCCGTTAGGAATTTAAAAGCAGCCACACCATCCAAAATCATTTTGTACAAGAGATTTGGAAAAAGATTTTTCGTTGGTAAATTCTTCACCAACATGATGAGGTTGTTCCTGAAATTCAAATATGGTTTCAGCGGATTGTGCTTTGGCAGCGTGCCCCCGCCGATGTGATAAATTTTGGAATGCGGCGTGTACATAATTTTGTAGCCCAGATTTTTTATTCTCCAGCACAAATCAATTTCTTCCTGGTGGGCGAAAAAATCTTCATCGAGTCCTCCTGCTTCCCAGTATATTTCCGATCGCACCATCATCGCTGCTCCCGTGGCCCAAAATATTTCTTCAACAGTATCGTATTGTCCGTGGTCTTCTTCTACATCGGCAAAGAGGCGACCTCTGCAAAAAGGGAAGCCCATGTAATCAATAAATCCGCCGGCAGCTCCTGCATATTCAAACTGCGTTTTTTTATCGTACCACAAAATTTTGGGCTGACAAACTGCAAAAGATTTGTCGCTTTCCATCAGCTCGTACAAAGGTTCAATCCAGTTGGGAGTAACTTCAATATCGGAATTGAGCAAGATGTAGTAGGGCGTTTTTACTTGATGCAACGCTAAGTTGTATCCTCTCGCAAAACCTTCATTACCGGGATTAATAATGACTTCAATGTTGGGATAATTGGCTTTCATGAAAGCTACAGAATCATCGGAAGATTGATTGTCGGCCACTACAATATTGGCGTACGATGGCAAGTTGCTTTGCAACACCGGAAGAAATTTTTCCAGGTATTTTTTCCCATTCCAATTAAGAATGACAACAGCAATTTTTATTTCGTTTGCGCTAGGCATGAACTGTAAATATAATAGAAAGAGTTAAGGAGACGAAAAATTAAAATACTTATCGGATCACCGATACTTTTCCGATTTCTTCATGCCAGGTTTCTTTGTGGTAGCGGCGGTATCGGACTTTCCATACGTAAGTATCAATTTGAACCTGACGGTTTTTATAGGTTCCGTCCCAGCCGGTATTGATGTCGTAAGAAGTGAAAAGCAATTCGCCCCAGCGATTGAAAATATCCATTTGAAATTCATCAACACTGATGCTGCGGAAATAAAACACATCATTGGTATTGTCGCCATTGGGCGTAAAGGCGTTGGGTACATAAACTTTTCTAATCACATAAACATGTAATGAATCCTTGAAATAGCAACCTTTGTCATCGAAGAGTGTGTATTGGTACGTAATGTCTCTCTCGGGCAATGAAACCACAGGATCGGCGCAATCGGTGCAGGAAAGATAAGTAGATGGTGACCAGGACACCCGGTCTTCAAAATTTGAACTTATTTTTAAATCTTCTCCATATTCTAAAACATATTCTCCGTTGAATCCAGTGAAAGGTTTTTCTGCCAAACTAACGGTTGTGAACAAAGAATCAATGCAACCATCATTGTTACTAATGATGACTTTGTATGTTGTGTTTTGCTGAGGGAAAGCTGATGGATTAGCAATAGTGTCATTGGTAATCGACGCTGCCGGAGTCCATAAATATTTTAGTGCTCCTTTTGCCAACAACGGAATGGAATCATCTCTACAAATAGTGGTGTCGGAAGAAATAGTTCCTTGTGCTTTTGAAACAGTAACTAAATATGTAGTGCTGTCTTTTCCGCACATGTTGCTAATCACTGATTGGTAAAGCGTAGTGGACTTGGGAGTAGCCAAAGGATTTTTTATTTGTGCATCGTTTAACGTTGAAGCAGGTGTCCATTGGTAATCGTAATTTCCATTTGCTCCCGGATCCAACACCAAAGATTTACCAAGGCAAATCAATGAATCCTGTTGACTATTGAAGTTGGGAATAGGGATCACTTTCAATTGAATAGAATCATTAATGTCGCAACCGTCGATGGTTTTGAAAGCAACATGAATTGTGGTGGATTGGTTCAGTACTACCTCTGTGGAACTGGTATTTGCATTGGAAAAAAATTGGGAAGGTGTCCATTGAAATGAATTTCCTGTCGACGCAGCAACTGGGTGCGCAACGCCCGGACAAACAGAATCCATCGGACTTATCGTGTGATTCAAAGAGAACAATGAAATGGTAAGTTGAGCCGAATCTTTATTGCAAAAACTATTTCCATTGACGGTATAAGTGGTATTGGCGAGTGGTGTTGCAATTACGGAAGTGCCCGAAGTTTGGTTTAGCGTTCCACCTGGTTTCCACTGGTAAATTGTTGCGCCGCTGGCGGTGAGCGTGACGCTGCTTCCCGGACAAACAGAGTCGTTGGGAGATACTTTTAAATCAACTTGTGGTACTACGCGCAAACTCATGTAGGTGGTATCTACTGGCGGACATCCACCGGGATCTAGAGCAAGCAAAGTAATTTTGTATAAACCTGTGTCTTGATAAGTATAAGTAGGCGAATATTCGGTGCTTTTATCGCCATTGCCAAAATCCCACTCGTAAAATTTTCCGCCGTTGCTTTGATTGCTAAAAGTGATGGGTTCGTTTTTACAAGCAAGCGAATCGCTGTTGGCGCTGATAATGGCAGTTAATTTAGAAATGTCAAATTTGATAACGGCTAAATTACAATTGTCGGACTTATTTGTGTTCGACCATGCTCCTGGTGTAGTTGGGAAATCTGACATTCCCCCACAACCGCCACAGACGGCCTGGTAAACATTTCCTTTTTTGTCGAAACGGCTTGTTCCTCCATCTACGTGTTCTAATGAATTTGGACCTCCGAAATAGGTTCCGTACTTTAAACTTCCCATGTTTTGTGAAAATACTGCAAGGTAAAAATCGCTGCCGTCGGTAGTGCTTTGGTATGCATCTGTGGTCAGTGGCATTCCGACAGTACTGCCCACTACATTGTTTTGAAAACCATTGATTATACCTCCCCACGCCGAAATGTATATGTCTTCGCAATTGTTTACCAAAAATGCAGAAGGTATCAAATCAACATTCATGGAACCTGATCCAATAACACTTGAAAAAACAGTAGATGATAGAGCACTGTTAAGTTTGTGAATGAATTGATGGCTGCCGGCATTGGAATAAACTCCTGCCGGAGCAACCGGATAAGCGCCTTCGCTTTGTCCGAAAACAAAAACGTTGTTGCTTTTATCCAACTGCACAAAATAGGATTGATCGTAAGCATTTGTTCCAATGTAAGTGGCGGCTTTCAAGGTTTGTCCGTTCGCTGAAAAATGAGCAATAAATCCATCAATGCCACCCAATGCGCCAGAATGCAATACGCCGGGAGTGGTTGGGAAATTTGGGCTCACAGTGCCGCCGGTAACATAAAGATCATTGTTGCTGTCGAATTGCACCGAATAAATTGCATCGTCAGCATTGCCGCCAAGGTATGAACTCCACAACAAAGACGACAAATCATTGTTTAATTTCATGATAATTCCATCGTGACTTCCTCCTGCAAAAACGTTCTGATAACCAGAAACAATAGGGAAGTTAGCGGAGCTGGTAGTTGTAGCGATATATGGATTTCCTAAAGAATCAACGATGACTTCACCTCTAAAAATATCGCCGTAATTGTAATATAATTTTGAAATATTGAATTCGTCGTTCAAACCGTCATTGGATGAACCGCCGATTAAAGTAGATCCTACTAAAGCACTTCCTGTTGCATTTAATTTTGAAACAAAAATATCGGAACCAATAGAATAAGTGAGGACAACATCAGTAGTGACATTGATTCCGCCGTTGAAGGTTTTGTCGTAAGCATTGAGTGTTGTTGGGTAATTAACGGAACTTGTGCTGCCGAAAATCACCAATTCATTTTGTTTAGTCACTACAATGCTATGTGGTGATTCAATGTCATTTCCTCCCATGTAAGTGGAGTAGATGAGAGATCCTCCAGTGGAGGAATATTTAGTGATTGACAAATCAACATTACCTGAAAATGTGGTGCTATATGCACCCACGTTGGCTGGGTAGCCGTTACCAAAAACAATTCCGGCGTCATACAATTTCCCACTTTCGTCATAGGTGGCGGTATAGCCCCAATTATCGGAAGTGGAGCCCGAAAAGGAAGCAAACAAAACCACCGGATCAATAATGAGAGGCAGCTTGTTATTGTAGCTTGCTGTTTTAAAAGTGAAAAATCCTTTTTCGTTTTTGAAATATTGTGATGCAATGGCAGTGTTGTTTTGATAAGTAAAAGGGGCTTGTTCGACAATTTCTCCAATTCGGCTATGAAGATGAATTTCATTGTTTTTTAATTCAGCTGAAATGCTATGATGTTCAAATTGTATTTGCGAAGCTTTTGATCCTGGTTGTATGATGAAATCGTATTTTAAGTGTCCGTTTTTTTCATAATACTTAATGTCAATGCCCGGGTAAATATTGTGCAGATAAACTTCGTTGAAAACAGCAACGTTGCTTGCCCATTTAGAAGGATCATTGCCAAGAAAATAATTAACGCAATCGGCATATTTATTTTTCCCTTCAGCACTTGGAAGTGCAGCATTTTTAAATTCAATTTTAAAGGATTGTGCATTTATTTGTTGATCGTCGGGCTGGTGATGGTGAATGTTCTCGTAAATTTCATGCAGTCGGGAAGGATCGTAAATATTGAAAGTAATGCCATTGTTTTCAATAAAGAGCATTCCCGAGCTGATGCGTGCTCCAAAAAGAACTTGCTTTGGCCATTGACCTTTGTTTTGAATAAATCGAGCTGAACCAGACTGAGCAGGAGTGACATGCGCATGCATTAAAGTAGAAAGAGCTACTGCGATGGTGGATAAAAAAATATGTTTAAGTCTTATAAACATGAAACGATAATGGTGTATGCCCTAAGTTCTTTTACCATTGAAGATAGTAAATGTTACATATATTTCAATGTCAAATTATTGATAGTCAGGTGAATTTGAGCATGGTTTAAAATCCTTCCGGACAGGTCATTGCTCGTGGAATTTTCTTTTTCGGTTTACATGAGAAGGCATATCCAATTGCAATTTCATGAGAACCTACTGATGCTGCGCTCAAATTGGAAAGCGTAACATCATAACTATAACCCACTCTGAAATTATTGTTTTGTATTGCCATACTTACGATTAGCGCGTCTCTGGTTCGGTACCAAACACCGCCACTAATGGGGCCTTTTTTCACCAATAATCCCAAATTCAGTTCTTGAAAGTCTTTTTGTTGTTGGAAAATCACTTGAGGTGAAATGTATGAATTCATGCGGCGTGCTTTCGGCCCATCTTTGTCTAATGGGATATTCACACCAATGTGCGCGGTATATTTTCTTGGTAAAAATGAGGAAGTGGAGCTGACAATATATTTTTGCTGAGGTTCCAGCAAGTGATGCACTGCCATACCAGCCTGAAAGTATTTTCCGTAAACCATTGCTCCAGTTGAAAAATCGGGGTAGAGCAAGGAAGTGGTAGGAATAATTTCATTGGGAGGAAGTAAATTGTTGGGGTCGTTAGGGTTGTAGCGATCGCCTAATATTAGCGTTTGCGAATTGAGATTTTTCTGTTCAAGATCGGCCTGCAAAGCAAAACTAAAAGTAAGGTCTTTATGAAAATTCTTAATGTAAGAATATATAGCGCCCACTCTGTTGGTGACTAGCACACCTCTACCGGCATTGTCGGAAGTGATGAGCAAGCCAAGTCCGCCATTCACTGCAGAGGAATATTGATCATAGGAAGCGCTGTAAGTCACAAACTGTCCGCTCAGCTGCGGCCATTGATCCCTGAAATTAAGGTTCAATCTACCACAGCCTTTTGTTCCGGAAAATGCAGGATTTAAATACAAGGGGTTGGCATAAAACTGACTGAATTGAGGGTCTTGAGCCTCCACGTCGGAGCAAAGCATAGCTATCCCGAGCCATATTAACAGCGTTTTTTTCATAACAGTAATTTTAAAATTTATCCCGGCGGCCAGTCGTTTTTATTTCGACTGTTGTTTAATTACATACCTCATTGTGATCTGGTGCGATGCAAACAGTTGGTTCGACGTGCTATAGTTGAACGGTAATCCCGATAAACCATAGCTATAAGTCAAACGTAAATTATTGTTGTTGTAGCCTAAGCTGAACAACATGGCATCTGCAGTTGAGAAGCTTGCGCCTGCAATTACATTTTTATATCTCACGATATTGCTCATCCACAATTTGTTGTACAAGCCCTGTTTTCTGTAGCTGATGCTAGGAGAATAGGTCCAGTCGGATTTGGAGTTTTTTCTGATATCGGTTCCTAATTGAGCTGTAAATTTCAGTGGGATGTACACTTTTTGATCGAACGAAGCATCGTTATATGAAGGATTGAAAAGGTTGTCCATTGCAAATCCTCCATAAATTGTTTTTCCGTTGAAAAGAATACCTGCACCAAAAGTATTCATCATGATATGGCTTACTCCTGGGTTTTCAGGGATGAAAGCAGTGGAAGCAAATAGTGTCCCTGTTCGCGGATCAAATGAATCGCCAGCAGTTAATTGATTCCAATTGATTGCTCTCTGACTCAAGGTATAGCGCACAGAAGGCTCGATAGACCATTGTCCAACTTTAATCTTAGGTGAGTAAACGAAAGAGAAAGAGTTGGTGTTGATTTTGTTGTTGTCCATCACGTCGGAAGTGTACAATACCGCTACGCCACCTTTCAATTTATTTACATAACCATCTACAGTAATGGTATTGGTAAGGAAACTTGTCCCTTGCAATTCAGGCCACTCGCTTCTTAGTAGATATTTCAAACGGATGCCGTCAGTATTTCCAGCAAAGGAAGGGTTTTCCTGAATTGGAGAAACACCGCCGTACAATACAAATGGATCTCCCAAATTGATGAGCTCCAATCCGCCTTTTTGCTCCATTTCATTTTTCACTTCTATAGGAGATAATGAAATCAATTGGTCATCATCATTGGATACTTTTTTATCGGTTAATGTAATGAGATTGAATTGATATTGGTTCACTTCGGTAGCGTCGATATTAGCGCTGGTAGTGCTTAATGCATCGATGCTTTCTGCATTTGAATTACTATAGCTGAAAGAAGGTGAGTTTGAGTTTACGTTGCCTTGTGCAGCAATATTTGAAGCATTTGAAGACTGCGACGATTGTGCGGTTTTAGTTGTCTTGTTTTTTGAAGTTGTAGCATTAGCAACAACACTGGTTGAAGCATTAATATCGCTGAAATTCAATTGTTGGGTCTTGTTTGCTTGAGTACTTACTTCTTGATTGATTTCATTGGCGATTGGCGCTTTGTTATTAGCGCCTTTTCCTTTATTAGCTATTTCTTCGTTGTTTTCTTTTTCATTCATCGGCTCCATTTTCATGTACACCGCATAACTTAAAATTGATAGGAAAATCAGTGCCACTGAGCTTAAGCCCCATCTTAACCAATATTTAGGAGCCGATTCTTCTTTGGCTAGCAAGCTGTCAACATTTTTGAATTGCAGATTTTCATCTTGTACATAACTGTTTCCCCACGATTGAAAATCTTTTTGGTAAGACGGATTTTCACTAACAAACTTATCCACCGCGCTTTTCTCCTGCACCGATAAGTTGCCCTCGAAATAATCGAAGAAAACCTGATCAAAGTTGCTCTTATCTATCATCATCGTTATATAATATTACTTATGTCTTTTATCTGGTCTTTAACTTTTTGACGTGCTCTGAACAAATATACTTTCACCTGCGATTCATTGAGATTGAGCATTTCTCCAATTTCCTCGTAACTGTAGCCTTCCATGTCGCGCAGAAGTAAAATCGACTTCTGTATTTCAGGCAATGTTTTCAGGCACTTGTCAATGATCTCTTTCAATTCAAAATTTGTACTGCTGGTGTTTTCAGAAGGTTCCAAATATGTAGACCCTTCTATGGATTGCATCCTGTTGTGCTTTTTAACAAAGTTGATTAGCGCATTGTGGGCTGTGGTAAACAGCCATGATTTTGCTTTTTCAACTTCAACACTTTCCTTGTGTTGCCATAATTTCATGAACGCGTCTTGTACAATATCATTCGCATCATCTTCATCACGAAGAGATTTGAAAACGTACCCGTAAAGCCGATGGCTTAAGGATAGCACAGCCTTATTGTATTCCTGTGTTGTCAATGCTTCCTATTTATTCCCGTAGTTTTACAGCTTGTAGCTAAAACAATCATTTGTTTATAATGTTACAGTAGATGCCGAAATTAATGTGTGTTCCCTGCTAAGTTCGGATAAATTAGGCAAAAAAAAGAAAGGTTCAAATACTTGAACCTTTCAAAATCAGAATGAAATCAACTATTTCACTACTTCAACCCGACGGGATAGTGCTGAGGTACTGAACCAACCCATAGCTGACATGCCGTTACCACTGGTTTTGCTGATGTTTGTGCGAACGTTGGATGGAGGGGTTGCAAACAAACCGCCATTGTTCATTTGTGTTTTAGCCTCGCCAAAAAACTGCCATGTATCTTCTGTGATTGACAACACTTCTACCTTCACTGAGTCGCCAAGTTGATATTGTTTGGCTCCATCATTTATTCCAAAACGAACTGGGGCGATAAACAAAAATCCATCAGCTCCCGGGGCAAAGATCGCTCCGTTTATAGAGACAAGTATAGAAGCGGGGTCTGAAAATAAGCTGTCGTTTTTGTAGTATTTGATCCAATAATAATCATTCTGACCTCCAAAATCATTGGCGAAAAATTCTGCAGTATAGCCATTTCCTGGAGGGCCAAATCCTTCACTTTTGCTGAATTTCAGACTGTCGATGCTGGGTACCTGTTGAGTAGCATTGAAAGACTCGTATAGGGAGCCTTCATAATTGATTTGCAAGGTGTACTTAATGCCGACTTTGCAAATTGAGTCGTTCACACTTGGCGTCCAGATATACTCTCCAGTGTTGCTTTGCTCTGCAAATTTAAATGTGTCACCTTCGCTGCTTATCACTTTTACTATTGCTCCGGTGGCAGCTGGGGGAGTGGCGTTGTCAAAATAAGGTTGCGTAATTGATAGCTTTATTTTTTGAGTTGTTGCTTCATTGGTAATAAATCCATCAACGATCAATTGCTTTTTCCCTTCGTCCAAATCCACAGAAATTACTTTTTCACAAGCGGTGAAAAATAGTAGGGCTGATATAGATAGTATAAATCTCATGCTTTAAAAATTGAAGTTATATGATATCGATGGAATTGCTGTGCCTATAATAGTATATCGGATGGCTTGCGTTTTTGTGGCGTCTTTCGGATCGCTTTGGAAATAAATAGTGAAAGCATTTTCACGAGCGTAAACGTTGTAAACCGATACTACCCATTCGCCATAAAATTTTCGATTTTCTTTTGCCTTCGGTTTAAATGTTGCCGATAGATCCAATCTGTGGTAAGGAGTGATTCTGAAATTATTTCTTGCGTCATTTTCAGTATTAGGAATAACGTAGCTTTGCACTACAAACCTGCTGTTTGGGAAGGTGGATGGTACACCTGTAGAGTAAACAAAGTTAGCCGATACTTCAACTCTTTTGCTGATGCTGTACGACAAAATTAAACTCAAATTGTGTGTTTTATCAAAGCGTGTAGGATACCAGTTGTTTTGGTTGATGCTTTCTACTTTTCTTTCTGAACGCGAGAAAGTGTAGCTCGCCCAGCCTGTGAATCTGCCTTCGCTTTTTTTAGCATAAAGCTCTAATCCATATGATCTTCCTTTCCCAGCCAATAAAGAAGATTCATAAGTCTCATTTAAAAGGAGGGATGCATTTTTAATGTAGTCCAGTTGGTTTTGCATCCATTTGTAATATACTTCAGCTGATGTTTCAATAACCTGTTTTGTTCCTACGTTTCGGAAATAGCCAATAGCTACCTGATCGGCCAATTGTGGTTTGATATTGTTGGTGCTGATTGTCCACATATCTAAAGGAGTAGAAGCGGCAGTGTTTGATAAAAGGTGAATGTATTGCGCCATTCTGTTGTAGCTTGCTTTGATGGAGC
>JAPLEZ010000104.1 GCA_026390935.1 Bacteroidota bacterium | reverse complement strand
CGGATCGCCCACACCATCTTCTCGATTTCTTCTTCCACCTCCCTTAACATTAGTTGGAGCACCTAAACTACCTGCGCCTGAAATTCCCGGACTATACGAATACCCAGGTGAATTGGTAACGCAATCAATGAAGCGTTTTGTTTTTTGAAACTGGCGGTCGTGCACCCACATATAATATCCATCAAACGTAGCTTTATCAGCCATGTAAGCCGCTGCCAGCAAGTTGTATCCGTCACCTTCCACGCAGGTACAATGTCCGGCATCAGCCCCTGAAGCCACATCATGCGGCATAATATATTTCACTCCTGCAACAGTAACCGGACCGTAAACTCCGCCATTGTTTACATTGTAAGTCATGCTGTTGGTCATGATTTTATAAGCGTCCCTTATTCTCTGCTCCATCTCGGCATGTGGCATTCCCACTCCGTTTTCTGACGCTAAAGAAGTTCCTCCTTTATAATCATAAAACTGAGGAAAAGGATGATTCGGATTGCCTGAATTGATATTAACGGTAACCTGAGAAAAGGCTATAGAGTAGAATAGCACAAAAAACAAAGTGCTAAAAATTGATCGTGAATTCATAGTAAAAGTAAAGTAGTACATTCTAACTGTTTTATCTTAAGTTGTTTGGGTTGGCTAGGTTAGGGTATAAAAAAAGTGGATGTCCACCTTCGGAAACAGCAGATTTCGTCCCACATTTAGAACGAACAGATAAATGAAAAAAATAAAATTTTCTTTGCATTTCCGGAGGCTTGATGTTTAATTAACTAACAGATTTAATTGCCATTTAGTTAACGCTAGTCCCCCCCGGAACAAAAATCGAAGTACTCAATTGTTAATCTAAAACAAATTAATAGCTGAAAAGTTACATGTGAAAATTAATACTATTTTTTCATCCACACAATGACAATTTCTCCTGTTTTATTTTGTCGATAAGTCTTTATGTCAATGAAGTGATCAAGATCAGGTCATAGTGACATAAAAATCATCTTGGAATACAAATTGAAACCTGAAATTCGAATTAAAATTACATCATATGAATTTCAATAATTTTACAATAAAAGCGCAAGAAGCAATTCAACGTGCACAGCAATTGGCCATGGAAAAAGGAAACCAAGCCATTGAAAACGGACACCTCATCAAAGGTATATTTGAAGTGGATGAAAACGTTACTCCCTTCCTATTAAAAAAATTAGGCATTAACGATACAATCATAAAGCAAGCTTTAGACAAAATCATCGACTCCTATCCCAAAGTTTCAGGTGGCACGCAAACAATCGGTCGCTATGCAAACGAAGCTTTAAGCAAAGCTCAAAGTCTCATCAAAGATTTTAAAGACGACTATGTTTCTATTGAACATCTTTTGATGGGAATTATTTCCACTAAAGACAGCGCTGCTCAGTTGTTAAAAGATATGGGCGTGAAGGAAACCGATCTCAAACAAGCCATTCTCGAATTGCGAAAAGGGGAAAGAGTGACTTCCCAAAGTCAGGAAGAAAACTACAATGCATTAAATAAATACGCTAAAAACTTAAACGCTTTAGCAAAAGAAGGAAAGCTGGATCCAGTGATTGGTCGAGATGATGAAATCCGCCGTGTCCTTCAAATTTTATCCCGAAGAACAAAGAACAATCCGATATTAATTGGTGAGCCTGGTGTTGGTAAAACCGCTATCGCCGAAGGTATTGCACACCGTATCATTAATGGTGATGTACCCGAAAACCTGAAAGACAAAACATTGTATTCTCTGGATATGGGTTCACTCATTGCCGGCGCAAAATACAAAGGTGAATTTGAGGAAAGACTCAAATCCGTTGTTAAAGAAGTGACATCTGCCGATGGTCAAATCATTTTATTTATCGATGAAATCCACACCCTTGTTGGTGCGGGGGGCGGTGGCGAAGGCGCTATGGATGCGGCCAATATTTTAAAACCAGCTTTGGCCCGTGGTGAATTGCGCGCTATTGGAGCCACCACTCTTAATGAATACCAAAAGTATTTTGAAAAAGACAAAGCCTTGGAACGTCGATTCCAAAAGGTAAATGTTGATGAGCCATCAACCGAAGATGCAATTTCTATTTTACGCGGATTGAAAGAACGTTACGAAAATCACCATAAGGTTCAAATTAAGGACGAGGCCATCATTGCTGCAGTTGAGCTTTCTCAACGATACATCACCGATCGTTTTTTACCAGACAAAGCCATCGACTTAATTGACGAAGCCGCTTCAAAACTGCGCATGGAAATAAACTCAAAACCAGAAGAACTCGATGAACTGGAAAGAAAAATCATGCAACTGGAAATTGAGCGCGAAGCCATCAAACGCGAAGGCGACGAAGCAAAATCAGCCCGCTTGTCTGAAGAATTAGCCAATTTAAGTGAACAAAGAAATGGACTGAAAGCTAAATGGGAATCAGAAAAAAGTGTGGTGGATACCATCCAGAAAGCAAAAGAAAATATAGAAAATTTAAAGCATGAAGCCGAACAAGCTGAACGTTCAGGAAACTACGAACTGGTCGCTGAATTGCGCTATGGACGAATTAAAGAAGCTGAAGCTGAATTGGAAAACGGAAAGAAGAAACTAATTGAACTCCAAGTGTCTTCTAAAATGATAAAAGAGGAAGTAGACAGTGAAGAAATTGCTGATGTGGTGAGCAAATGGACAGGTATTCCTATTCAAAAAATGGTGGAAAGCGAAGTTCAAAAACTGCTCAAACTGGAAGATGAATTGCACAAAACTGTGATCGGTCAGGAAGAAGCCATTCAGGCCATTGCTGACGCCGTGCGAAGAAATCGCGCTGGGCTGCAGGATGTCAACCGTCCAATTGGGTCCTTCATTTTCCTAGGAACAACAGGCGTTGGTAAAACAGAATTGGCTAAAGCTTTATCGGATTATTTATTCAACGATCGAAATGCTATGGTGCGTATCGATATGAGTGAATATCAGGAAAAGCATGCTGTATCGCGCCTTGTTGGTGCTCCTCCGGGATATGTAGGCTATGAAGAAGGTGGTCAGTTGACAGAAGCGGTGCGAAGAAAACCTTATTCTGTTGTGCTTCTTGACGAGATTGAAAAAGCTCATCCAGATGTATTTAATATTCTCTTACAAGTGTTGGATGATGGTAGATTAACCGACAATAAAGGTCGCGTGGTGAATTTTAAAAACACTATTATCATCATGACTTCCAACTTAGGTGCACATATTATTCAGGCCAATTTTGCCGATTTAAAAAACAAAAAACTGGATAAGGTGATGGAACAAACCAAAACAGAAGTTTTTGAAATGCTGCGACAAACGATCCGTCCAGAGTTTTTGAACCGTATTGACGAAACTATTTTGTTCGCTCCCTTAAGCAAAAGCAACATTCACGGCATCGTAAAAATTCAATTGCGTCAGCTCGAAGAAAGATTGGCGCACCAAGGAATCACGATGGAAGCCAGCGAATTTGCATTGGACGCCCTATCGGAAAGAGGCTATGATCCTCAGTTTGGTGCTCGTCCGCTAAAACGAGTGATACAAAGAGATGTGTTGAATGAGCTTTCGAAAGAAATTTTGAAAGGCAATATCAAACCTCACTCTCATATCATGCTAGATATTTTTGATGATAAATTCGTCTTCAGAAACAAGGATATAGAGAAGCTTCATGAGTTGGTTGATGAAGTGAAACACAATTAATTTCACTTGCTGAAGTCCGGTAGAAATACCGGACTTTGTTTTTTTAACTCTTTCTATTATCTTAAACAGTAAATTACTATTCATGAAAAAATTACTCCTTTACTCTATTCCGGTATTTATCTCCATTTCATTTTCTGCTGGAAATACGGATCAATGCGATTGCGCCTTCTCTATTAATAATATGGAAGAAGCATTAAAAGCTCCTGAAACAGTAAAATGTTTGGATTTAGGAATGAAGCATTTAAAAGCTGTTCCTGCTGGGATTGATAAGCTGGTAAATTTGGAGTGCTTGGATTTATCATTTAACCAAATTCCCAATTTACCTGAATCCTTTGTTGCTCTTACTAAATTAAAATACATCAATTTGGATGGAACACGTTACTTAGCTAAAATGCCTCCCGTACTTGCCAAACTTCCTTCATTAAAACGAGTAGACGTGAAAGACCATCCAGAATGGACCGCCGCGGTTAAAGAAGCTGGTAAAAACTTATTGCCGAATGTAAATGTGGTTTATGAAGAAAAAGCAGAAAGCGAAGTGGAGATTGTGATTCCTGGGGCAACAACAAAGTAAAATATCTGAACCTTGATTTACTTGATGAAAGGATTCAAGGATGTGCAATCGGGATCAACTTTTAATCAAGTGCATCAAGGTTCAAACATTACTGACTCACCTTCAACTTCATCCCTGCCACTAAACTGCTCTTCTTGTGAAGACCGTTCCAAGCACAGAGTTGTTTCACAGTAATGCCATATTGAGTAGCTACCTTATAAAGGTAATCTCCTCTTTTTATGGTGTGGAAAATTGTTCCTTCAGGAAAAGCTGTAAAGCCTGTTTTTGTTTTTCTAACCACAACCGTTTCGCTCAGTATCGTTTTCTTTTCAAGATCAATCACGTATCTAGGATTAACTGGATATCCTTTGAATCTTAATTCAAAATGAAGGTGCGCACCTCTTGACCTTCCCGTATTTCCACCTTTCCCAATCAATTGTCCAGGATCAACCATGTCACCAGGCTTAACAGATATTTTAGACAAATGTGCATATACCGTTTCAAAACCATTGTAATGGCGAATGACAACTACATTTCCAAAGCTTCCGTAATACCTAGCAACACGAACCATTCCGCGGAAAGCCGAAACTACAGGATCGCCTGTTTTTAAAGCGATGTCAATTCCGTTGTGCATTTTCCCATCGCGATAGCCGTATAATGAAGTAATGATGCCATTGACAGGCATTGCAAATCCGCAATCATTTAGCTTATCCACTAACTCAAAGTTGTACGCAGTATCATTTAAAGGCAATTCGGCATGAGAATTCGGATTTTCAGTATCCCATAAACAATACAAATCATGTGAAGGTGGATTTGTATCAATGGGCAAATGATAAAAAGCTTCACTCGCCAGTTTTTTATTTAAGGCATCCAACACACAATATGAAATGGTATCACCATTTAAAAGTGAATCTACCAAGTACACCAATTTTTCTTTGCTTAATTGCGATTGCTGAATCAAATTCACCAAGGCCTCTTCGTCCTTTTCCGAACCTGATTTTTCATTCCCGTCGGAGGCTGAGGCAAACAAAAAGAATCCCAGTATGAATAATATGTTTCTTAAATAAAATGGCATTAATTCCTGTAGGTTTTTTTATCAGGGTCGACAAGATAGAAAAACATTTCTAAACAACCAAGCCATTGAAGGATTATTTCACAATAAGTTCGTAAACAGAACTATTCCAGAGAGTTAAGCTAAGTTCGCTGTTAATACCGAAGATCAGTTGATACTCCCCTTTTTTAAGTATAACGGGGATTTCAAAAGGAATTTCACCTCCAGAAATCAAGTCTTTTTCAGAAGCTTTTGCCACCACAAAACGCTGTTCCGTGTGCTTGGTTTTAACAACCACTCCTATCTCTACTTTAGTGGTATCGTAGTGCAGACTTTTATCCCAGATATTTTTAACGATTAATGTATCACGCAACTTTTGTTGGGAAGAAATCTCCAGCTTTTTATTCGCCAACAAGAACTCAATATACCCATAGGATACAAAATCGGATTGTTCATGATAATAGATATCGGAGTACTTCGCTTTAAAAATCTTTGCTCCCAAAAAGGCTTCCGTAGAGACCAGAAGCACTTTTTTACCTTGAAGATCTCTCTGGATTGGCCATTTGTCAAATTGATTTCTTCTGTACCAAAAGGAATTGAGCGAGAAAGAAGGCACTCCAGAGTAAAAGTAATATTTGGAAGGTTTCTGGTAAGTGTTGAAAAACACTACAGGCAAATCACCTGCGATTTTCTGTACTGCGGGATAAAATTCATCGTCGTGGTAAAACTGCCTTGTTACGCTAAAGTTTAAAAGCTCGTTTGGAAACATCAAAGCCACTCTAAATAAAATCAGCACTCCAACTATAGCACTAGCAATTACTTTCCAAAGCTTTTCTAAGTCCAATTGAATGGATCCATGCACAAAAAGTATCAACGGAACGTAGGCCACTGCACCCCAATTGGCCTCAATAAAGGTGCGAAAAGAAAAGAACAAGAAAAACAAAAACACCGCTACCGTTGTCCATTTCATGGTTTTATAAAATGGAGATGAAGTTGTTTTTATGAACCTGAAAAACAATAAAAATAGAATCGGACCACAAAAAAGAATTTGTCCCAGGATATATTCTGCAGTAAAACTAAACTCATAATTTCTGTTCACTCTATCCACCAAATGGTACTGCACCGAAGGGTAATCGTTTTCAACTTGCCACCAGATATGAGGAACAAACAGAAGTAGCGCCACTGCTGTTGTGATCCAAAACGATTTGCGCCTAAGTAATTTTAAGTTGGGCAGCAAAGTGAACATCACCAATAAAATTCCATGATATTTACTGTACATCATTAACGACACCACTATTCCCAACAACAAAGAATTCTTTAGCGAATCATTTTCTGTAAAGCGCTTAAACAGCAAAATATAAAGAGTACCAAAAAACATCAAAGGAACATCGGGCGCAGAAATGAAGCCAAAAGCATGAAAGGCCGGACTGCTTAAAAACAACAAAAACATCAACGTCACTCGCCTAAATTCAGTAATGTAAAAAAGTAGGTAGAGTGTGAGTCCGGAAAATAACACAGTAAAAAATCGAACACCCAACTCATCTGCAAACAACCATCCTCCTGCCTTAATCATCAATGCAATCATTGGCGGATGATCGAAATAACCCCAGTCTAAAAACTTAGCAAACAACCAGTAATAAGCCTCATCCTCTGCCAAATCAGTGAAAGCCGATAACACCAAATTAAAAACAATCCACCCCGCTGTAAAAAGCAGTGCCCATTGTTTGTTTGATAATTTCTCTTTCATTTGCAGTAAAAATAAGTATTATTGTCCACTGTTATGAAGCTGGAAAAAATATTTGAACTCACTGGTCACAACGCTTCTGTTTACGCTCTGGAAAAAGGATTAGGCAAAGATGATTTTTTTTCGGGCAGTGGCGATAAAATTGTTACTGCATGGAATGCAGAAGAACGAAGCAACATCGGCTTTACCATTCAAACCAACTCCCCTGCCATTGCTTTAAAAAACATTGAAAAATACAATCTACTGCTCATTGGATTGTTTAATGGCAACTTGCACGCAATTGACACCCGCAGCAAAAAAGAAGTAAAGTTCATTCCTTACCACAAAGAAGGAATTTTCCACATTGAATACGACGAGAATGGCGATCGCATATTTTTATTGAGCGGCGATGGCACTGTATCAGTTTGGAGCAGTGATTTCAAATTAATTAAAGCCATTGCCCTCGGCTCCGACAAAATTCGCTCAATGAGCATTCACAAAGAAATGAATATCGCTGCTTTTGCAACAGGAGATGGATTGATCAAAATAATGAAACTCACAGATTTTGAGTTGACGCATGAATTTCCTGCACACGACAAAGTGAATGTGGTTAAGTTCCATCCCGACAAAAAAGTATTGATTAGTGGTGGCAAGGATGCCTTTTTGAAATTTTGGAACATGGAACACGACTATCAGAACATTTTGTCGATTCCAGCTCATAATTGGGCAATATACGGCATTGAATTCAGCAGCGACAATCTGCATTTCGTGACCTGCAGCAGAGATAAAACAATAAAGCTATGGGATGCAAAAACGCTGGATGTACTAGAGCGAATAGATTACAAATTACATCGAGGACACACCCACTCTGTCAACTGCATCTACTGGCCTGAAGGCAAAAATTACTTTATTTCAGGAAGTGACGACAAGAAGATCATTGGCTGGAAAATCACGAACTAATTCTCTTCAAAACTATTGGACCGCTATTCCCTTTATTGTCTTTAAAGGATCCGCGCAACGTTTTCCCGTCTTCCGACAATGTTAATTCATGTACTCCTTCGGTGGCCCAGCCATTAATTTCCAAGGTAACTTTCACACTATACACGATAGTTCTGCCTTTGAGTTTTCCTTTGCCCGTTTCAACAAAAGATTGTCCTTCAAATTCTAAATAATGACTAAAACTAATTGAATTGCCTTGCTGAGAGATGATAGCATAGCAATTGGAGAATGATGTTCCGCAGGAATCCTGCCACAAACCGTTTAAATTCAGTTTGTCCTGAGCATTTGAAAATAATGCCGAAAGCAAAAATAAAATTAATAGTGCTTCAAATTTCCGCATACCTTTAACTTTAGTTGTTAGTAGTAAATGTTTTCTGAATTTATAATAAAACTCAAAAATGCTTTGCAAAATCCACTTCCCGGAAAAGAAGTGCAAATCCGCATGGCCCCCTATCACGACAAAGTAAATGAAAAATTTAAAACCAGAACAGAAAAAGCAAGAACTGCCTGCGTATTAATTTTAATTTATCCAGTAAATGAAGTCCCACACTTAGTTTTGATGAAGCGCCCGAGTTATGATGGACACCACAGCGGACAAATTAGTTTCCCCGGAGGAAAGCATGAAAATGAGGAGACCTATGAAGAAACCGCCTTGCGCGAAGCAAAAGAAGAATTAAGAATTGCACCTGAAAAAGTGAACATACTCGGACAACTTACTACTTTATTTATACCACCCAGCAATTTTGAGGTACTTCCTTTCATTAGCGTTTGTAAAGAACGCCCTGTATTTATCAAAGACCCAAAAGAAGTAGAAGAAGTCATTGAAATTGACCTACCGCATATTCTTTCCAACGATTCTATCAAGGAAAAGCCAATGCAGCTCTCGGCCGGATTCAGCTTTACTGTTCCTTATTTCGACATTAAAGACGAAGTGGTTTGGGGCGCTACGGCAATGATATTGTTTGAATTGAGGGAAATTTTGAAATCTGAACCTTGATGCACTTGATTAAAGGATGGTTTTACGCTAGAATCTTTTAATCCTTTAAAAACCAATGCAGCTATCGACCGGATTCAGCTTTATTATTCCTTATTTCGACATGAAAGACGAAGTGGTTTGGGGCGCTACGGCAATGATATTGTTTGAGTTGAGGGAAATTTTGAAATCTGAACCTTGATGCACTTGATTAAAGGATTGAAGGATGGTTTTACGCTAGAATCTTTTAATCCTTTAATCAAGTGCATCAAGGTTCAGACAATCCCCAACAACTCCTTTGCGTTCTCCAGCGACTTTTTAGTCAACTTGTCGCCACTCAACATTTGCGCAATTTCTTCTATTCTTTGTTGTTCATTGAGCAAATAAACTTTGGATTCGGTCATACCGTTGGCAATAGATTTCTCCACGCGATAATGCTGTTGCGCTTTAGAAGCTATTTGTGGTAAATGTGAAATGGCGATCACCTGCATGTTCTTACCCATCTCCTGCAAAACCAATCCCATTTTATGTGCTACTTCTCCCGAAACACCAGTATCAATTTCATCAAAAATAATGGCCGGCAAAGTAAAATGTTTGGCCATGCAGCTTTTCACAGCCAGCATCACTCTCGACAATTCCCCACCAGAAGCAGCGTCTTCAATTGCTTTCAAATCCTCACCCTGATTGGCAGAAAACATCAACACCGGTTTATCTTGTCCTGATTCTGAAAAATTATTGTTGGGCGAAAAACATAAATCCACTTCCACTCTAGCTTTCGACATTTTCAGTTGAGCCAACAAATCCACTATTTGCTTTATAAGCTGTGGCGCTGCTTTTTTGCGGGCCTTACTCAGCTGCGCCGACAAATCCAACAAGGATTTATGCAACACTTTTTTCTTATTTCGGAACTCTTCCAATCGCTCTTCAGAGTATGCCGCACCAGAAATTTTTCCTTTCAAATCAGCCGCTTCATTCAGTAAATCTTTCGCTGATACGAGATTGTATTTTTTGAGCAAACCGTAAATCAGGTTTTGTCGATCCTGTAATTCAACAAGTTTACTTTTATCAAAAGACATTGTGTTTGATTGCTTTTCCACTTCAGCCGCAACATCTTCTGCTTCCAGTCGAAGCGCACGAATACGTTCCACAAAAACCGAAAACCCACCCGTAAGTCGCTCCAGTTTTTCAAATTCCGTTTCAGCACTAATTAGTTTATCCAAAGCACTATCTTCAGAATTTAAATATTGAAGAATGCGCTCCATACGTTCCCGCACCTCACCTGAATTCTCTAATATTTTTAAATCGTTCTCCACACTTTCCTCTTCTCCCTCTTCCAAATTAGCAGCTTCAATTTCAGTAAATTTGAATTTCCAGTAATCTAAATTTTCTTTGCTTTGCTTCACATCAGCTTCCTCTTTCTCTAGCAATCGAGAAAGTTCTTTGTACTCATGTAATGCAGTGCTATAACTACCCAATTGTTTTTCGCTGCCAGCCAAACCATCTAAAATATCCAAAATAAAACCAGAAGATTTCAGCGACAAAAATGCATGTTGCGAATGAATATCAACCACGTTTTGCGCAATGGCTTTTAAAAAGGGAAGCGTTACAGGCGTATCGTTGGCAAATGATCGACTTTTACCATTGTCAGAAATTTCCCTGCGGAGAATGGTGTCTTCTTCAAAATCAACATCATATTCTTTAAATAAAGATTTGAGCGATTTATCAATATGAAACACTCCTTCAATTACACATTTTTTTTCACCCTTTCGGATTACTGAACTGTCGGCACGAGCACCCAAAAGCAATTGCAAAGCATCAAGCATAATTGATTTACCAGCACCTGTTTCACCAGTGATCACTGACAAGCCAGAAGTAAACTCCAACTTCAGTTCTTTGATCAAAACAAAATTCTTTATGGAAATATGCTTCAACATGTTACGACAAAATCAGCTGACGGAAATTTTTATTAATTGCAAAAACAAGAATAAAATCCACAATGGTAAAAATCAACAACCATTGCAAGAGGGTAACTTTCTGACTATCAGTACTAGGATCAACCTTTGTGGTAGAAGTATTAAATCCATAAATCTTTTTATGAATGTAATTTTCATTGAATTTACCTTCGGTTTTAGACAATTGTAATTTTAAATCTACTTTTTTTTGCATAAGCGTTTCATAAAATTCAATCTGCTTATTTTTCAATGTTGCTGCCGTGGAATCCACTCTTCGTAAATCTGCCTGAATTAAGCTGGTATCAGTTTTGAATTTTTTGACTTTATTATTAAAATTCTCCTGCACCAAAGCATGATTACTAAGATAATTCACTAAAGCATTTTCTAAGATAGAAAAACCAACAGTATCATTTGTTGTTATGATTATCCTATATTCATAGCGAATGTTTTGCTCTTCAATTACCGACTGAGCAGCATAAACAATGGTTTTTATTTTTTTTGAAACATCTTCCTTCACACCTATCAGTCGATCCACGCTTTTATAATCTCTTTCCTTTATCGCCATGTCAAAAGGCTCCATATATTCGCTGATAGAAGAACCAGATAACATGTAGGTAGAACCCATCATCTTACAAATGAAAAAACCTTCTTGTTTGTTATGCTTAAAAAAGTAAAATAGGCCATAAGCCAGCACAAGGCAAAAAAGCAATAAGTACCAATACTTTAATAGCCAGATGCTTAAAATGCCCTTTATTTTTGCCATCTCCTATTTAAAATTCACTGGAAAAAAGTAAAACTTTTTAGCAACAACTTTACCTGTGCACAACTTTTGTTTGCCTTTAGCCTTTAACTTTTCAGAAGCAGTATAATCCATACGCACTAACTGTCCGTCTTTCGCTACGCCGTATACTTCAAACGAAATATCTTTCTTCGGACAAGGCATCATAATTACAGCCTTTTTCACGGGCTTATCCGTTGATTGCCAATGATAAATCCCCATCGCACATTCATACGACACTCTTATCTCCGTAAACTTCAATCCTTTTTTTGCTTTAAACTTATACTTCACGCTGTTTTCACTTTCTACTGCAATGTTCATTGCAACAGAACAAATAGTTTCCAAAGCAAAATACTCTTTGCCATTCATCGTCACTTTTTTTACAGCCTCTCCATTCAACTGCCAGAACTTGTTACTGTATCCTTTCCAAACTGTGTACTCATGAGGATCCTGACAAGATTCCAGTATAGGAATAAATATTTTAAGAGGACTCACCAAACAGGAATCAGAACATAACTTAACTTCTAAAACCCCAGCTGATTTTAATGCAGTTGCCTCAGGACCCATTGTTGTGTAACCCGACTTCCTTAGCATTTCAGGAGTGTTGTATGAACCTATTGAAATACAATTTTTTACCAATTCAAACTCACAACGATTCATTTTTATAATTACGCCATTTGGTAATTCAACTGTAGTATCACTTTTGCAAAACAACTTTATAAGTGCGGCTTTTATAGAATCTTGATTGACTACTGGCAAATCCTTGATTGCTCCTGCCTTTACCGACCACACTTCCACAACTACCCTTCTATTGATCTTTCTTCCTTCTTCAGTGGCATTTGAAGCAACAGCACCTTCAACACCGTGATTCACGACATTAAAATTGATCAACTTCACTTTTTTACCTTTAAAAAACTGCTTTACCGACTTTGCTCTTGCCTCGCCCAAACCAAGATTATACTCAGGTCCCCCAATGCTATCGCAATAAGAATCAATTTTTACTGAAATGGAATCACTGTTAAAAAAATCAAATACAGCCTGCAATTGCTTTTTATGCTCAGAGGTTGCATCACTTTTTTTGTAATCAAAAAGCAAAACAGCACTTTGCTTTTGAGCGAATGAACTTATGTTAAATAGGGCAACAATTGCCAACGTTAGAATGGTAATTTTTTTCATTAAATGTAGTTTTAGAATAATACCTCGGATTCTAAGATAGAAAAAATGATTAACCTTTCAGATATTTTATAATATTGCTTTCTATCCTTCCCTCAATGTTCCTTATGTCGGCCTTAACGAATGGGTTTCCGGTAATATTTTCAAATAACTCAATGTATCGTTCAGATGTCATTTCAACAAAATCATCAGGCATTTCTGGCACCTTTTGTCCGTCCTTACCTTGAAAGCCATTACCGATTAACCACTGACGAACAAACTCTTTTGATAATTGTTTTTGTTCTTCGCCCTTTGCCTGACGCTCTGAATATCCTTCTGAATAGAAATAACGAGAAGAATCAGGTGTATGGATCTCGTCAATCAAAATAATGTTGCCGTCTTTGTCTTTACCAAACTCGTATTTGGTATCCACTAAAATTAATTTCTTCGCAGCCGCCATTTCAGACCCTCTTTGAAATAGAGCCCTGGTATATGCCTCCAACTGAACATAATCTTTTTCGGAAACGATGCCCTGTTTCAAAATTTCTTCACGAGAAATATCTTCGTCGTGACCTTCAGATGCTTTAGTTGTTGGTGTGATGATAGGCTGAGGAAATTTGTCGTTTTCTTTCAAACCTTCTGGCATGGTTACGCCGCATAAAGTGCGAATTCCTGCTTTGTATTGTCGTGCTGCATGTCCTGATAAATAGCCACGAATCACCATTTCAACTTTAAAGGGTTCGCATCTTTTCCCCACAGAAACCATAGGATCCGGAGAAGCCATCAGCCAGTTGGGAACGATGTCTTTTGTACCATTTAAAAAATGCTGAGCAATTTGATTCAATACTTGTCCTTTATAAGGGATTCCTCTCGGTAACACCACGTCAAAGGCCGAAATCCTATCGGAAGCCACCATCACCAAAACATCTCCTATTGAATATACATCTCTGACTTTTCCTTTATAAACAGCACTTTGATTGGGGAATTTGAAATCGGTTTTAACTAATGCTTCCATAATTTTTTATACAATTTATTGTTTGCCTGCTTTCTCGTAAGCAGTTAATATTTCTTTAACTATTGGGTGACGTAATACATCTTTTCCATCGAGGTAGATGAATTCAATACCATCAATTCCTTTTAGGATTTTACTGGCGTGAATCAATCCCGATGGTTGTCGGTGAGGCAAATCTATTTGAGTAACATCACCCGTAATGACAAACTTGGCCGCTTCCCCCATTCGGGTTAAAAACATTTTGATTTGTCCCTCAGTGGTATTTTGCGCTTCATCTAAAATAACAAAAGCATTGTTTAATGTTCGTCCGCGCATAAATGCCAGAGGCGCAATTTCAATCACTTTCTTCTCAATGTATTCCGACAGTTTTGCAACCGGAATCATATCGCGCAGCGCATCATACAAAGGTTGCATGTAAGGATCCAGCTTTTCTTTTAAATCGCCCGGTAGAAAACCTAAATTCTCACCCGATTCCACAGCAGGACGCGTCAATATAATTCTTTTAACTTCTTTGTTTTTCAATGCCCTTACCGCCAAAGCTACTGCTGTATAGGTTTTTCCTGTTCCAGCCGGTCCCATGGCAAATACCATATCGTTTTTATTTACGGCCGCCACCATTCTTCTTTGGTTGGGTGTTTTGGCTTTAACTATGATTCCGCCGTTACCATAAACAATCACGCCTTCCCCCTCTTCATTGGCAATTATATTCTCCCCTTGAACCCCCATTAAACTATCAATGTTGGTTTCGGTGAGTTTGCCATATTTTTCTATATGAGAAATGAACAATGCCAGATATTTTTCAAATTCAATGATTTCCGTTCTGCTACCACTTACAATCAATTCATCCCCTCGTGAAACAATTTTCACTTTGGGAAAAACCTTTTTGATATGATTGAGTTTTATGTTGTTAACCCCCAACAATTGGATGGGTTCAACATTTTCAATAACGAGCAGCTTGTCCAATACTAAAATTTTAAGACGCTAAAATAGGAATTCTCTTGTATATTTGACCAACAGATACAGAATGGCGGTTATCACATTAACAACGGATTTAGGCTTAAAGGATTATTACGTGGGATCTCTCAAAGGTGCTATTCTAAAAGAGATTCCGAATGCCAACATCGTAGATATTAGTCACGACATCCCGCCATTTGACATTGCAGTAGCTTCATTTTGTTTAAAAAATGTGTACAATGATTTCCCTAAAGGGAGCATTCACATCATTGGAGTTGCTCCTGGAGCCGACGAGCAAACGCGTCATTTGGCCATTGAAAAAGATGGTCACTTTTTTATTGGTGCCGACAATGGGATGTTCTCTCTGATTTTTGATTCTCCTATTGAAACGATTTACGAAATACAGATTTCCGATGCCAATTCATCACAAACTTTCCCAACCAAAGATGTGTTTGTGAAAGCAGCGGCCATCATCGCCCGAGGTGACGGACTGGATAAGCTTGGACGAAAAACAAATAATATCCAGGAAAGAATGATTTTCCGAGCCATTTCAGAAGGCAATATCATCAAAGGAATGGTGACTTATATTGATACTTACGGCAACGTTATCACCAATATCTCCAAACAACTGTTCAGCGATTTTGGCAAAAACAGAAACTTTGGAATTATCTTCCGCCGCGCCGATTATACCATTGATGAAATCAGCGACAATTACAATCTTGTTCCCGAAGGTGAAAAAGTGGCGCTATTTAGCAACTCTGGCTTTCTGGAGATTTCAATTAATAAAGGAAATGCTTCCAATTTATTCGGACTTAAACTTTACGACACCATTAGAGTTGAATTTGAATCATGATAGCACGAATTGTAAAACTGACGCTTCTGCCAGATAAAATTGGTGATTTTCAACAACTGTTCGATCGCTACAGAAAAGATATCGCTGCTTTTCCGGGTTGTCTTCACTTACAAGGCTTGCAAGGCACTGCAAAAACAAACATCTTTTTTACCTATAGCCATTGGGACAGTGAAGAATCGTTAAACAAGTACCGCAACTCGGATCTTTTCAACGAAGTATGGCCGCAAGCCAAAGAATGGTTTCAGGAAAAGCCTGAGGCATGGACTACTAATATGCTGTAAATGAAGCCCATCACCAAAAGAATTTTGATCCTAGTAGTGCTTTTCTTCATAGCTGTGGCTATAGGATATCCTATTCTCAACAAGAAAAAATTACCTGTATACAATCCCTCTGATATCAATCCACTTTTGGTGACCGACAGCCTAAGAAGCATTTCGGGAGGACATACAATTGCACCTTTCAAACTGATCAATCAAAATGGCGACAGCATTAGCGACCAGCTTTTTGAAGGCAAAATTTATGTTGCAGATTTCTTCTTTACTACCTGCACCAATATTTGTCCGATTATGACCGGTCAGCTCAAACGAGTGTATGATGAATACAAAGGAGACTCTTCGGTCATGTTTCTTTCACATACTTCCTTGCCAGAAAGTGATACCCCTCCCATATTAAAAAAATACTCACTTCGCTTCGGAGCTGAACTACCCCAATGGCAATTTGTGACCGGCGATAAAAAGGAAATATATCATTTGGCGCGAAACTCTTACTTAGCGGTAAAAACAAAGGGTAATGGCGACAAAGACGACTTTATTCATACCGAAAACCTCATGCTCATCGATGCAAAAAAAAGGATACGCGGTTTTTACGACGGAACCTCTACAAACGACGTCAATCAGCTGATAGAAGACATCGACATTTTAAAAGAAGAAAATCGTTAGTTGTTTAGTGTTAAAAAACTGGACTTTTGAACTTCTATAGGTTATATTTGCAGACCTAGTTATATTAATACACTGATATACAACATGAGACAACTAAAAATCACCCAGTCCATTACCAAAAGAGATAGCATAACTCTCGATAAATATTTGCAAGAAATAGGAAAAGAATCTTTGATTACTGCTGACGAAGAAGTAATCCTGGCTCAAAAAATAAGAGACGGGGACCAGGCGGCCCTTGAAAAATTAACCAAGGCCAACCTAAGATTCGTTGTATCCGTTGCAAAACAATACCAAGGTCAAGGTATGACCTTACCCGATTTGATCAATGAAGGAAACTTAGGTTTGATTAAAGCGGCTAGAAGATTTGATGAAACGAGAGGTTTTAAATTTATCTCCTACGCGGTATGGTGGATTCGTCAATCTATCATTCAAGCTATCTCTGAACAATCAAGAATGGTGCGTTTGCCTTTGAATAAAATTGGCGCCATCAGCAAAATCAACAAGGGTGCTTCTCAATTAGAACAACAATTGGAAAGAGAACCCAATGCACAGGAATTATCTGAGCACTTGGATTTACCTGAGCAAGAAGTATCTAACGTGTTGCACATGAATACGCGTCACATTTCTGTAGACGCTCCTTTTCAAGATGGGGAAGATCATGGCTTACTGGACGTGATGGTGAATGAAGATTCTCCAAAAGCCGACAGAGAACTGATCGTTGAGTCTTTGAGAGCTGAAATCAATAGATCCTTGTCTACATTAACTGATCGTGAAAGCGAAGTGATTAAAATGTTTTATGGCATTGATGGATACAGAGAAATCAGTCTTGAAGAGATCGGCGCTAAATTTGACTTAACCAGAGAGCGTGTTCGCCAGATCAAAGAAAAAGCGATTAAACGCTTGAAAAATAACACAAGAAGCAAATTATTGAAAACCTATTTGGGGTAATCATATAAATCATCAATAAAAAGTCCCGCAGAAAACTGCTGGACTTTTTTATGTTTTAATTTTCAGAAAATGTAAAAATCACCTCCTCCCTTTTAGGGAATTTTGCTGTATTGTTTTTTCAGCTTTCTTGTTCTCCATTCAATTATACCGAAAAACAGAATAACTAATAGTGCAATTCCTGTGATTTTAAACCATAAAGCCTGATACCAATGAGGTAAAATTTTGATCTCAATTTTTTTAGAAGTCAGAATTTCCTGTCCGGCCATATTCGTTGCCTTTACCGAAAAAGTATAAGTTCCCGGAGCAAGATTGGTATAAAAGGCCTTGCTTTCATCTCCTGCATTCTGCCAATTATTATCAAACCCCTCCAGTTTATACAAGTATAAATACTGGTTTCTGTTTGATGGATCGAGCACTGTAAAATCAATTGCGAAATTATTTTGATCAGGTTCCAAAACAAAAGAAGACGCCAAATGCAGTTGTTTATCAAGACCATTTTCATCCTCTAAAAACGGATCAATCTCACTGTTATTGATGGTCAACGATGTGAAAATAATTTTCAAACCTCTGGTATCCGTCTTAATGAAATCAGGATTAACAGTAGTGTATCCTTTTGAATTTCCAAAATACAAATCACCAGTTGTTTTGTCGAAAAACACTCCATTTTCAGTGTAAGTCGGCATATCAAGATTTACACTTTGAAGCAACGCCATTACACTATCTTTTTGAGAATCATACTGCACCACATTGCTGTTTACAGAAATCCACAGCAAGCCATTACGATCAGAAGTAATTCCTTTAATGGACCCTTTTAACAAGGGCTGATTGTTGGCGATGAAAGATCGACTGGTGTAATTATACAAACACAAACCTTCCATTGTTCCTACCCACAAACCATGGTACAAATCTTCACTTACACAAGCCGAATAATTGGAAATGATTGAATTCTTTTTTGTTGGATCATTAAAAAACGAATACAGTTTTTTCTTGTCGTACATGAATAAGCCTGTACTTGTAGATATCCAGAGAAAGCCTTTTGAATCCTTAAATATATTGTTGATCCATAAAGGAGTTTTTAAGTTGAAAGGCGCTTTCCCGTTGCTGTTGGAAGTGATAAATTGTTTATTCTTAAAATCATAAATATTTACACCATCACCATAAGTCCCGATCCACAAATAAGTACCATCGAAAAACAAAGATTTAAGATTGTAATGAGAAACCGTTCCGGGAACATCTGGAGAATAATTGGTGAATTTTCCTGTTGCAGGATCAAACACATCAACACCTCCACCCCATGTTGCCATCCACAAAGTTCCATCAGGAAGTTCCTGTATTGCTTCCACAGCATTGCTTTTTAAACCGTTTGATATGTTGTAGTTTTTCCAGGTTTTGGTAGCAGGGTTATAACAGTTCACACCACAGCCATCAACAGTTGCCCAAATTCTATTCGCCTTATCTCTGCAAAAAGCCGACACCGGTTTATCACACAAAACCAATCCGGAACTCGTGCTATGAGATACTGAAACAATTCCGGGAGGATAATTCTTAATGATAAAAATCCCTTCATTATGAGTACCCAACCAAATATTTCCTTGATCATCTTTCCAGAATCCTGAAATAGAAATTTTACCATTTTCATTGGCATTTGGCACTAAAGAAACCGAATGAAAAAGTTTTGTTGTCGTGTTAAACTCTTGCAATCCGCCATTGATCGTTCCAACCAGTAAAGTACTGTCGTTTCTGCTATGTAAGCTAAAAACGAAATTAGCACTCAAAGAAAAAACATCACCTGCAATATGACTAAGGCGATATGCCTGACTGGTATTAATATTGAGCAAAACCAATCCTTCACCTTCATTGGCTAAGGCAAGCGTACTATCGTTGATTTGCTCGATGTCTTTGATGTTTAATTTTAAACCTGGTGCATTCGCTATTGTAAAAGTAAATTGAGCAAAGGCTCGTGCCTGATCATCGTACTTAAACAAACCTGCACCCTTTTTCAAGCCCAGCCATTTATTGCCTTGTTTGTCGATATGCAAAGTACTGCAATAAGCTATTTCCTTATTAACCGCTTTCGTAAAATCATGATGCCAAATTATTTTATTTTCTACCGGATTGAATACTCCCACAGCATGAGGTGTGGTTACCCAAAGATTTCCAGCTTTATCTTCATTGACATTTAAGATGACCTTTCTTTCAATATTGATATCGGGATCAGTAAAAACCGACAACTGTTCAAAAACATCTTTCTCGTAATTGTACTTCACTAATCCCAAGCCATCTGTACCTGCCCAAAAATTGCCCTTTTTATCCAAACAAAATGCGAAAATCCCTTTGCTATAAACGAAAGATTTATCCAGAGCAACGATTCTTCCTTTCTGAAACTTTTTTCCATCAAATTTATTGAGTCCGTTTTTAGCCCCCACCCATATAAATCCGGTGGAATCCTGACCGAGACATTCAATTAAGTTGGCACTCAATCCGTCTTTTACGAGATACTGTTTAACGGTAAAATCCTGCGCTCCCAACTGCAGCGTTACGGTAAGAAACAAAATGGCAATTATTCTCATAGTTGTGTTTAATAAGCCTAAAGTAATGTAAATAGAGAAATTTACTTAAAAAAAACAAGGATTAATAGTAAAAAATCAATTGTTACTTAAAGGCAAAGTCGGCTAATTGTTTCCATTACCCCATTGTTATTGTTGTCAAATTGAGTAACGAAAGCAGAAGCTTTTATGATTTCGGGATGTGCATTTTTCATGGCGTAACTGTGTTTTGCCGATTGCATCATTTCCATGTCGTTTAAAAAATCACCAAACACCATGGTTTCATCGAAAGAAATACCAAAATCGTTTTGAATTTTTCGAATGGCTGTTCCTTTGTTGGCAGTGACATGCGTCATATCGAGCCAAATTTTACCAGCCACTGCAACTTTGTAGTCCTTTTCAAATTCTTTAAAATGGTGGTAGGCATTTTTTTCTGCTCCTTTAAAATCGCAAATCGTCACTTTTAAAATATCGTCATCCACTTCAGTTAAATCGTTAACGGTTTTAATTCTTTTGTAGAACTGTCGAGCTTCAGCTAAAAATTTCGAATCGCTGGATTCCACATAAGCTGAATTTTTTCCGCACAAAATAAGATTGACGCCTTCGATCGCTCTGCCGATATTCAAAAATTTATGAGCCGATACTCTATCTAAAGGATTAACATGAATTTCCTTTCCCTTGTAATATACGTAAGTCCCGTTTTCAGCTAAAAAAAGCATGCGGTCCTTAATTTTATCAAATTTTTCAATGAGGTTGTAAAACTGTCTTCCGCTGGCCACGGCAAAAAGAATTCCTTTTTCGGCAAGCTTTTCTTCAATTTCCCAGAAATTATGGCTCAAACTCTTGCTATCGTCCAATAGCGTGCCGTCCATATCGGCCATTATCAGTTTAATCATAGGGGGGTATTTTCGGGTGAATTTACGAAACTTTATTCTTCTCCTGTATCCATTTAGACAGGAACTTTGAGCTTTGCATTGTATGGTGTGTAAGCATTGAGCCAATAAAATTTTTTTCGCGATGCAAGTCTAAATTTTGTTGAATCACTTCAATGCGACGAAGCAAACTCAACTCCTCTTTTCTATCAGTATAACGTTCATTGATTAACGTAAAACCATTGTTCTGAGCTTGTTCCCACAGCGTTTTGTCATTGTACAATTTCACTGCGGCAGAAGCAAAAACTTCAGGCTCATCCGCTATAATTCCATTCCATTCAAAATTACCATGCATACCCTCTGCCCCTACACTTGTTGTTACGCTTGGCGTTCCGCACAACATGGCCTGCGACAATTTCCCTTTAATACCTGCACCAAACCTCAATGGAGCCAAACACACACGAGCATCTTTCATCACTAATTCTGCATTTTCAGCTCTGCCCATAATGTGAAACCCTTCTTTGGGATTGTGCAGCTGTGTTACTTTTTCGCTACTATAAGAACCATAAATATGCAATTGCGCATCTGGCATTTTTTCACGAATCAAGGGCCATATATTTTCTTTTAAATAGCGCACCGAATCCCAGTTGGGTTCATGTTTGAAATTACCGATGGTGACAAAGTTTTTGCGATTTTCAAAAGTTGGGAGGTTTTTATCAATTGCTTCTTCCAACAAAAAAGGCAAATAGAAAATGAGCTCCTTATTGAGTTTGAATGCGTTTTGCAAAATTTCAACTTCAGCTTCAGAAATGATTAGCGACAAATCAGATCGGTAAATCGCGGCAATTTCGCGCTTCGAAATATCATTTATCAATAAAACCGCATTCAGCTCCTCCCCTGTTTTTAAGGCCTGCTGACGAGAAACACGTACACAATGCAAGTCGATAGTTTCAATGATTCGCAGCGCATTCGGACAAGCCTCTGCCACTCTCCAACCAAATTGCTCTTCCACCATAAATCGATCGAAAATGACAATTGCAGGATTTAAATCTTTAACAAAAACATCAAAGCTTTCTTTATTCAATTCAATGATTGCTTTCTCAACACCCAGTGCTTTTAAATCGGCAGAAAATTCGTTTTCCGCAGCAACGCTGGCAAAAATGACTTTGAAATTTCGCGACAAAAACAAACGAATGAGTTGCATCATTCTAATGCCTCCAGCCGATGAATTGGGCTCGGGCCATACTGAACCAATGAACAAAACATGTTTCTTATCCATGTATTCTTTCTTCTTTTCCGTAGCTGGATATGATGGCTGCTTCAGCTTCCAACCACTCTTTCCAGCGTTGATTCACGTCCACATCAGTAGCGTATTTTCTCGCGTATCCTAAAAACATAGTATAATGCGTGGCTTCACTAACCATTAATTCATGGTAGAATTTCGCCAATTCGGGATCCTTAATATTTTCCGACAACACTCTGAATCGCTCGCAGCTTCGGGCTTCTATCATTGCTGCAAACAGCAAACGATTCACCAATTGCTCGTTTCTGCTTCCACCCTTTTTCATGAATTTATACAACTCGTTGACGTAATCGTCTTTACGTTCTCTGCCCAATTTTAAGCCTCGAGCTTTGATGATTTCATGCACCATTTCAAAATGTGTGAGCTCTTCTTTTGCTAAAGCGAGCAAATCGGTCACCATATCAGTAAGCTCCGGATTGTACGTCACTAGCGTGATTGCGTTTGTTGCAGCCTTCTGCTCACACCAGGCATGATCCGTTAAAATTTCTTCAATATTGCTTTCTACAATATTTACCCAGCGGGGATCGGTTGGAAGTTTGAGGCCTAGCATATTAGTTATTTATTTATGATACTAAAGTTATAATATTTAAAGATCTCCAATGTTCTTTGTACAATAAGATCTGAATACCTTCCTGCTGCAATATTTGATTGCATCGTTCCTCCACCTGAATACTCCTCATTTCTCATAGTCCAAATTAATTTTTCTTCAGCATCGCGATATACTAACCACGCTTTTTGTGCAGCAATTAATGTCTTTTTGTCTTCAGTGTTTAAACCCTTCAATAATTTGTTGTAGTACTTATTCATTAATTTATCATATTCTTTTGTCATCTCACTGATCGTAATATTCATTCCCGTAGTAGTAAAATCAATATCCATTCGATTTGAAACGATGTGTGCAATTCTAAAAGTATCCACTGAAAATTCAATTTCATCAATGGTTAATTCTTGTTTTTCAAGTGCCTTTTTATAAAGCACAACTTCTTTTTCAACGTCAACTTTTATGCGCTCTAATATTTGTGGAGTTAATTCTTGTTGAGCTGATAAAGAACTTGAGGTGAAAACCAAAATGAGAAGTATAAATTTCATTGTATTTTATTTACGATTCAAATCCCACAACTCCTGAATAGAAACAGCCTTTCTACTTACTTTATTAATATCTCTTCCTTCAACAGTGTATAAATATGGAAAGCAAGAGTAACCCATATTCCCATCAATTAATTTAATATCATTCTCCCAACCTATCCAATACAGCGTTTCATAAAACTGTTTGATATTTCCTGAAAAACAAAAATTTAAAAAATCGGTATAATTCAAACCTGTGGTAGTCCATGTGAGATTGTCAGGCGCAAAATAAAATACTTTCCCTATTTCATTTTTATCTACACCACCTGCATTAATTGCAAAAAAACCACCTAAAACGTCATCAGCAATCAATAAGTATGGAAGTTGCTCTCCCAATTTTGAATAAGTCTTTCCTTTATTCCAATCCATTAAATTTCTATCCAGTTTTTTTGATCCTGATCCTAAAATCCTGATCCATCCGTGATCCACTAGTATTCCACCTGTTTCATAAATTACAGCTCCCATTGGGGATCGGGTGGTAACCTGCGCTTTATACAAAGCACTATCAGCTTTCACTTTATCTTTTGGCAAGACTTCAACATGATTTTTTGCTTCTTTGATCCACTGTTGCAAAAAATCCGTCCATGCTGGTTCAACAGTATTTATTAACGATGATAATGGTTTCATGTCAGTTGTTTGCGCTTTTAAAGCACAAACAGGAAATAAAACAATCAATGATATCAATAATAATTTACGCATTGCCTTTAATTTTTAATATCCGAATCCGCTCGCAAATTTCGACAAAATCCGGTCGATTCACTACATTTTCCTGCATGCAATCTTCTTTCAATTGAAACAAATCGAGGTTGGTTTCTTTAGTATGATTCAACAAATCTTCCAACAAGCAGCCAAAAGCGCGAACTTCAATGCGCTCATTAAAAGGAGCGGTTTGAAGGTGTAAATCGTAAAAAGTTGCCGCACCAAAATCGCCCAGCAAAGCGTGCGCTGCGTCATTCACCAAAGTGTTGTGCGCATATAAATCGCCGTGCATTATTCCTCTTTGGTGCAAGTGCACACAAAGTGAAGCAACGCCATTGGCAATTTCAAGAACATCGTTTAACGAAAAAATTGTTCCAGAAGGAAACACATCGCGAGAGCAAGTTTCCAAACTCGGTGGTCCGCCCAAATTGCGGTAATCCGCTGGAATCAACTCCATCACCAAAGCTTGTTTTTGCTGTGGATGATTGGAAATTCTACCCAACACCTTCACCAAATTTTCATGAGATCCTGCTGCCAGACAAGTATTCATTTCATCCTCGGGCAAACCATCGCTGGTCACTGCGCCCTTAAAAACTTTTACTGCAACGGCTTTATTCTGTGTCGACCAATGGGCTTTGGAAATAAATCCCGAAGCTCCTTCACCCAATTGATGTTGAATTTCGAATTCCTGCCAGTCCATTTCATTCAACTCATCTTTCAATGACACTTGATGACTGCAAGGATTTCCAGAATAAGCGATCCACGACAAACGAGGTAACGACAACAGCCATTCAGGAAATACTTTTATTTTATTGGCTGAGATGCGCAGCAATTCAAGATTGGTGCATGCAGCCATTTCTTCAGGAAGTCCTTCCAGCTCATTGCCCGCCAAAGCACACTTTTGAAGCTTAGTGCATTTGCCAATACTTACAGGTAATTGCTTTATTTTATTATCAGTTAATATCAGCCAGCGCAAATGCGGTGGAAATGCATTTTCGGGAACCTTTGTAATTTTATTCGACTTGAACCCTATCATCGTCAATGATGGAATATTGGCCAACGTTGATGGGAATTCAGTAAACTCATTGTTCGCCAGAAACAAAATTTTGAGTTTTTTTAAGCGATGTAAATCGTTGGGCAATTCCGATAGTTTATTCCCCGATAAATCTAAAATCTCCAGAGAATCGGCCAAGGAAAATATCTCCACAGGAAAATCTGATAATCCGCAAGAAAGCTGTAAACGCTGAATTCCTTTGAGTTCTCCCGACTGTATTTGCTGAAGTGTATGCATGGCTATTTGTTGTGGCCGCAAGTTACTGAAATACGACGCAATATTTTTATCTTGTAAAAAAATCCATTTTATGATCACCAAAGCCAACCTCAAATTTTTAAAAGACCTTTCTAAAAACAACAACAGAGAATGGTTCACTGAACATAAAAAAGAATACGAGGCGCATTTACAAGAAGTAGTTGCAGTGGCCGATGAAGTATTGTCGCTAATGAGCAAACACGATAAAATTGAAAACGAATCGGGTAAAAAATCAGTAATGAGAATTTACCGCGACGTTCGTTTTTCAAAAGATAAATCCCCTTATAAAAACCATTGGGGTGGCGGATTTCAGCGTGCTACCAAACAATTGAGAGGTGGATATTACTTTCACATTCAGCCTGGAGCTTCCTTTGTTGGAGGAGGATTTTGGGGTCCGGTACCTGCCGATTTAAATCTCATTCGTCACGCCATTGCAGCTGATGAAAAGGGATTCAGAAAAATTATCTCCAGCAAAAACTTTAAAGACTTTTTTGGCGAGTTGCATGGCGACAAGTTAAAAACAGTTCCTAAAGGTTTTGATAAAGAAGACACTGCTTTGGATTTACTGCAATTCAAACAGTTTCTAATCAGTTGTGAATTTTCTGATGAAGAAGTGATGAGCAAAGATTTTCCTAAAAAAATAAACGAAGCTTTTAAAGCGATGCGTCCCTTCTTTGATTGGATGAGCTACGCGCTTACGCATGATACCAATGGCGTTCCTTTGCTCAATATATAACATTTATTATCTCCCACCGATTGCACAGATTTGCACAAATCGTTATCTGTGAAAATCTGTGTAATCTGGGGGAAATTTTTATTGCGCTGAGTTTCAAGGTCTGCTTTTGGTAAAAGTGACAAGTCTCTCGGGAGAAAAAACAATGAAGGTGGTGGTGGAATAAATTCTGTTCTCCGCCCACACTATTCCTTTCACCTTTTTTATGTTGCAACAACTTGCATTAGGGCATAGCTTTAAGAAAAAAAGCTCACTATGCGTTTACTTCCTATTTTGATTATTTGGTTCCTTATTGATCTCTACGCTTTTCAAGGAATTGCTACCATCACCTCCTCTGCAGGGATTCATGCTGCATACTGGATTTTCGACGGTTTATTGCTTAGCACAATTTTGTACCTACTGCTATCAGGAAAAGTAAACAGAAACTCTTCCGCGATCATTAATAAACTTGCTGGAATTAGTATTTTATCTCTGGTCCCTAAACTGATTGTACTGCCATTTTTATTTCTGGAAGACACGATAAGAGTTATCCGATCTGCATTCACAGGATTGATGCCTGCACGAATTGAAGGCATAAGTGAACTGGCAGTAACAGTTGCCTTAATTACCGCCATAGGAATTGTTTATGGCTTAATTAAAGGAAAACACGCCTATCGGGTACACAAAGTGAAACTGGCATTTAAAGATTTACCAGATGCTTTTGAAGGCTTTACTATTACACAACTCTCCGATATTCACTCAGGAAGTTTTAGTAATTCTATTGCAGTAGAAAGAGGTGTTGAAATGGCCAACCAACAAAAAAGTGACGTGATTGTATTTACCGGTGATTTAGTAAATAACACCGCCGATGAAATGAATCCATGGATCTCCGTGTTCGCAAAACTGAACGCTCCATTTGGGAAATTCTCCATCTTGGGAAATCACGACTATGGCGATTATGTTGCTTGGGAAAGTGCTCACGCCAAAGCTCAAAACTTGCAAAATTTAAAAGAAGTTCATCCACAAATAGGCTTCCGTTTATTGCTGAATGAAAATGTGAAAATTGAAAAAAACGGACAATCCATTTCTTTAATTGGTGTTGAAAATTGGGGTAACAGAGGCTTTGCTAAATATGGCGACTTAAACAAAGCATTAGCAGGAACTACCGACAATGATTTTAAAATATTATTGTCACACGATCCATCGCATTGGGAAGCGGAGACTTTAAATCATCCAAATCCTATTCATTTAACGCTTGCAGGTCATACTCACGGCATGCAATTCGGATTGGAAATTTTCGGATTTAAATGGAGTCCGATTAAGTACATCTACCGTCAATGGGCCGGTGCTTATGAGAAAGCAGGGAAATACATTTATGTGAATCGCGGTTTCGGATTTTTAGGTTTTCCGGGAAGAGTTGGAATTTTACCTGAAATAACGGTGATTGAATTGGTGAAGGGAAAGTCTGAACCTTGATTCACATGATGAAAGGATTAAAGGATGTGCTATCAAGAAAATCTTTTAATCATGTGAATCAAGGTTCAAACATTATTTAAACATCTTCTTCACCACTCTACCAACAACAAAAATATGGTTGTATAAATTTTTCACTAATCCGAAGTGATGATTGTACATCACAAATCTTTCTTTCACAGCTGTCCATCTATTTTGACTGGAAATGCCACCCACTAAAAATTTCGACAAACAAAATGGAAGTTTATAATTGACTGTACTTTTTTTCAAGCATTTTATTACCCAGTCGATATCGGCACTAATTTTATATCGCAATTCAAAAGGTGGCGCTATGCTTCTTTTCACAATAAAAGACTGATGACAAACGGCCATTCCCCTGCTCATAGATTTTGGCGTGAGCGGATCGGGCGCCTTGTTGTGACTCACTTCACTGAGTAAGGAAAGAAATAATCCTTCTTCATCAATTAAAGCTGTATCGCTGTAAAAAATATCGGCTGCAATTTTTTCTGCAAAGATTTTCTCAACTGTTTTTTCGTCGTTGATCTGATCACCACAATTCATAAACCACACGTAATCTCCGGTGGCCAGCTTCAAGCCTTTGTCCATGGCGTGATACAAACCACTGTCCTTTTCGCTGATCACCTTTGCGATTTTGCTTTTGTATTTCTCTACAATCGCCAAAGTATTATCGGTAGATTTTCCATCTACAATGATGTATTCAATGTTGGAATAAGTTTGCGACAGCACACTCAAAATAGTTTTTTCCAACAGAGTTCCTCCGTTGTAAACTACAGTGATTATGCTGATTTTAGGTGTCATTTATTTTGAAATACTTTTAAAAAATTCCACATGTTTTTGCACCACCACGTTAGCGCTGTAACGCTGTAAAGCACTGTTGCGCGCACTTTCGGACTTAGGATTTTTCAACACTTCTACAATTCCTTTTGCGAGATCTTCTGCATTTTTAGGTTGAGCCAAATAACCATTCACTCCTGTTGCAATCATTTCCTTAATTCCTCCAATGGCAAATCCCACAGAGGGAGTTCCACAAGCTAAAGCCTCCAAAATAGTATTGGGCAAATTGTCTTCCAGCGAAGGAATCACAAAAACAGAAGCTGCGTTATACACTGTTGCCGCTGCTTCCTCTGATTTAATGAAACCTACGTAATTCAATTTCAAAGGAAGATTTTCAAATGCTTTTTGTTCCTTGCCCATCACTATCAACTCCACATTTTCAAATTGTTCTTTTACAATTTTAATGGCCTCCACGAAATAAGAAAATCCTTTTCGTACGTCATTTGGATTGGCGGCAGAGAACAACAAATATTTTTTCGACGGATCGAGATTTAATTTTTTACACGCTTCCGCTTTTGAAACAGGCTTGAATAGCTCGGTATTTAAGGTGTTGGGAATGGCTTGCACATTTGCCGCATTTGTTAGCGAAGCTGTTTTACAAAGCTCCCCTAACCATACACTGGGGGTGATCACATTAAGATGTTGACCCTTGAAAATTTCTTTTTTCTTTGTCCAAACAGAATGAGAAATGCTGCCGAAATTCAACATCGGACAAGTATCGCAATCCTTTTCATACTTCAAACAATCGCCCGAATAATGGCAACCTCCGGTAAATAGCCACATGTCGTGTAAAGTCCAAACGATAGGCTTTTTCAAAGCATACAACTTTTGAATATCGTTTAAAGAAAGACAACCAAAATTCACCCAGTGAATATTGATTACATCAGCCGATTGCAAAAATAAATTGTCAGAAAAATCAACGCCCACTTTATTCGTAGAAAACATGGCAACGCTTTTATCTTTCAATAAAACACGTCTTTGAAGGAGATATTCAATGTAAGTGAAGGCTTTGTGAAAAATGCTTTTATCAACCTGCACCACATCTTGTGAAGCAGTGACTTTATTAACCACCAACATTTTTGAAAGCACTCCATTTTTATTCAATGCATCATTCAGTCGGCGAGCAGCAATTGCTGCACCACCACCACTGTCTGTATTGCTTATAATAACAACTTTCATTATTTGTAGGCGAAAATATTTATTTGCATGTCCATTGGTCCGGGATTTCCTTTCGTAACAAAAGGCTGACTCAGCACTACTTCTTCTTTTAAATAATAACGAAAACCGTTGCTGGAAAGAATGGTAAGCAATTCATGTAAATGCTGTTCTTTACCTGCAAAGGAATGGTATTCAATAAATACATTTTCACATTTGTGCAGCACATCTTTTACCGAACGAATCACTTCCACTTCGGCACCTTCAATGTCCATTTTAAGCAAGGAAATTTTTTGATAATTTTCAATTTCGTCTTTCAAAGCAACACTTTCCACCGCTGTTCCTTCGGCGCAAACAGCACCACCATCTGCTCCTTCCGACAAAAATGTAATTCCCGCATTGCTCGTCCACACGGCCTTTTGAAGAGCTTCTACATTTCTTACTTTGTTTTTTTGAATGTTATTGAGCAAACAATTGTAAATATTTGCATCGGCTTCGTAAGCTACAATTTTTGCCGACGGATATGATCTAGAAAAAAACAAAGCACTCAATCCCACGTTGGCACCACAATCCAGAATAACAGGATTTTTTTCTTCTGTTTTAAACTGATAGCATTTGTCGACATAAATTTGTTTGTACTGCCAGAAAAAAGATTTGAAATCGGCAACAACAAAAACGTGTCCGTCGAAGGCGATTTCCTTTTTTTCGTAACGCTTACTCGTTCCATATTTCAATGCAAGCATTAACAAAATGCGGTATTCCCTTATGCTGAAAAATCGTTTTACTTCATTAAAAAGTATGTACAAAAAGCTCTTCATTCAACTTCAAGTTTATTTTTATTTTGAGACACGTAATTGAAAGCATCTAAATAGCCTTGAATAACGGTGTTTACATTGATTTCATTTTTCACTATCGACAAGGAGTTTTTCCCCATCTCCACATTTCTTTGATCATCGGAAATTACGAAATCAATTTGATTGGCTAAATCTTTCTGATCATCTGTAATGAAATACTTTCCATTGAATCCGTCGCGCAACAGTTTTTTTTCTGTGCCGTCGCACTCCGAAACAACAACAGGCAAAGAATAACACATTGCTTCATTAATCGACAATCCGCCCATTCCAGCCAGTACGTACACCGACGAGCTTAAAAAATATTTACCCAGTTCAGCATCATAAATTTTACCTAAAAAATTCACATTTTCGGAAATTTTTAATTCTGCTGCTAGTACTTTTAAAGCAGACATTTCAGGGCCATCGCCTATAATTCTCAATTCTGCATCCGTATGTTTTTTTACCAGTTCAGCATGAGCGCGAATAAGCAAATCCACTTTTTTCCATTTCACCAATCGACCAACATGCAGCACCGTTTTTTTTATTGGATTGGGTTCTGCATTGCCAATTTCTTTGAGCAAAACGTCAGTATCAATAGAATTGTAAGTAATGAATATTTTCTCTTTTGGTACACCGTAGCTTCCTAGAATTTCAAATGCCGAATCCACGTAATTCACATGAGCATCGGCCAAATTGAAATACCCTTTGTAAAGAAAACCCAACAACTTCACCTGCGTTTTATTTTTCACCACTTTGAAAGAAGAATTCTCTTCGAAATAAGAAATTTCTTTTCCTGCGAGAATATCGTCGTATTTAGGGATATTAAAAGGAATCTCTTTACAAATCAGCTTTATATTGCTTCTCTTCAACAGATTTCTTAAAAAAGGATTGCACCAGAAAAAAATAATATATGGCCAGCCAACTACAATGGCATCGGGAGAAATTTCTTTTATTTTGGCGCTGATCCCCTTAAAAAATGGCTTCTTTAAAAGCGTTGAATATTCTTCTAAACGATGAATTTTAAAATTGATTCCTTTGTCTGATTGATGCACTCCAGCTCCAATTGTTGCACTTTTTTCGGAAGGAACAACTACAGATATTTCCAAATTTGGCACGTTGTTCAGCCTATTTAAAATAGCATTGTAATAATGCGGCAAACCTCCAAATATGAAAAGCACTTTCATTTGAATTATATATTCAAACAGTTATTGCTTCTATACAAAACGGAAGTAGCGGTGCGGTGAACTGATATTGGTGACATCCCAACAAAATCGATTTTTTTAAAGTTGTTAAGCACACAAAACTCCTCTATCTTTCCTGAATACTGTTTTAATTCGCTGTTATCAAAAACAAAAACTCCACCTTCCTTGAGCGCCTGCAATGAATTGAACAAACAATTGATTCTATCCCTGCCATCCACTATGATAATGTCGTATTTCTGATCTTTGGCTTCTCTGGAATAGGCGCCATTGTATTGTAACTCTTGATAAACTATTTCAATATTCCCCGACAATTCCTTTTTTACTTTTTCGTACCAGGACTTATCGTGTTCCACACATTTTATTTTAGCTACTTTCCTGGAATACCATAAAGTAGAATTCCCACTTCCGAATTCTAAAACATTAAATTCCTTTGACAATCTTGGCTCAATAAATTCAATAAAAGGATAAGTACACCATGGAATTGGATTTCCGTTTTTATCTATAGAAGATTTGATTTGAAAACTCTTAAACCAACCGTAATGCGAAAGGATACTGTTCGCTCTTAACTGAACAATGCCGCCCAATCCAATTAAATTCAACAGCCATCTAAATGTGTTTTTTATGGCTTTCATGCTTTTTTCCTTTTATATACAAACACTCCTACTGACAAAAGCAGTATTACTAAAACTACAATAGAACTAATGCCGCTGATTTTACTTCCCACTACAAATGACTCAGGTGCAAAAACAAATTTAATTTCATGCTTACCGGCTGGAATTTCCAATGCGCGTAAAATATAATTCACACGCAAGTGATCTACCTCTTTCCCGTCAATGGACGCCTGCCATCCATCTTTGTAATAGATTTCAGAGAACACGGCAAAACCAAGCTCAGGATTATTTGAGGTATAAATTAATTCATTCGGTTTGTATGAAGTCAGCTTGATTTCACCTGTATCAGCAAACACATCTTTTTTATTTGCCAATGCAGCGTAAAACGAAGTATCGATGACGGCAGTAGTTTTTGATTCAAAAGGAGCATTCAACGCAGCAATTTCCTCATTGGGAGTATTCACCACTTTTAAAGTATCAATAAACCAGGCATTGCCTAAAGCCCTGTCGTTTTTAAATACCACCAATTGTCCCTGCTGATTTTGGATAACATATTTAGTATTGAGCATGTTCAGCACCGACAAGTTTTGCTGTGAAATGTGGCGCTCAATCATATCCTGATATCTTTTCAATTTCGCAGGATGATAACCACCTACCGATTTGTGGAAGTAAGAAGTGTAGGCATCATTGTAAGTGTCTGTAGCAGTATTTAGCACACGGAAATTCGGATCTTTATCTTCCAATATTTGCTTATCGGCACTGCTCTCAACAATATCAATACTCTTTTTTACTCGTGAAAATTTATCTTCTGATATGAAAGACTTATCGAATTTGTACAAATCCAATAAGGATATTAAGCAAATGGCAACGATTGCGATTTCTGCTTTCAATACTTTTTTGTAGAATAAGAACAATGCACCAAAAGCCAGAGAAATCAAAGCAAATGATTTCAACGCATCCGACTGCAACATATCGGCTCTATCTTCCACAAAAGCATCCACCAGCCATTGCGGATATCCGCCTTGCACCATTTTGGCATCCACCGCTGCAGTAAAATCAAAGAACTCCGAACCGAAGAGTCCGAAAAACAAACATAAACCACCTACCACTCCATAAGTGATCATGAGGAGTTTTTTATTTTTTTCGTCGGGATTATTGAAATATTCATGCACTCCCAAAACGGCAGAAACAACAGCCAGCAAACTGGTTAGCGCCAACCACATGGATACCGAACGAAATTTATTGTATAAAGGCAAATGGTCGAATAAAAAGTAATTGACCGATGGTAAATTTCTACCCCAGGCCAAACAAATACTGACCACTGTTCCCGCTATTAGCCACCAGCGGATGGGACCTTTTATTAGCACAAAACCAAGCACTGCAAGAAAAACAATGATACAACCGAAATAAATGGCGCCTGATGTAAATGGCTGATCACCACGATAGGTTGGCGCAGATTTAATTATTTTTTTTGCCTCGCCTGTAGGCACATTATTTTGAATCATCGCCTCATAGGCGTTAGATGATTCATCCAACTCCTCTCCGCTTCCACCTCCCATGAATCGCGGAATGAGCAAAGTGAAAGTTTCTGATTTCCCCTGACTCCAGTCGAAAGCATATTTTTTCTCCAATCCTGTTGGCTTCACAGTTTTCACCTTCGCCGAGTCAGCCGCCGTTGGCTTCACTGTTTGCACGTTCACTGAATCAGCCACCAAATCCGATCCTCCTCTCATGGTTTCCTTTTGGTATTCGTAGGTTGTCCACAAATGGGAAGTATTTGGCAATACCGCAAAAGCAGAAGCGATCACGATTACACTAGTCCCTTTTAACCATTGTGCAATTTCCTTTTTTTGAATTGCGTACACCAGCCAGCTGATGATGAGCAATCCCACTATTATTCCAGTGTAGTAGGTAATTTGAAAGTGATTGCTGTATAGCTGCACCCCTAAACCAATACAAGTAATAATTCCGCCCAACAAATATTTGTTGCGAAGAGCAAGAACAACACCTGTTAAGATGATCGGTGTATACCCAATGGCATAAGCTTTAGTGATGTGGCCGGCTTCAATGATGATGACGTTGTACGAACTTAGGGCAAACATGATGGCTCCCAAAAAAGCCTCGAGTGGTTTCATTTTGACCGCCACAAAAAAGAAATACAAAAAGAGAAAATAAGTAAAGAAAATACTGACTGTGGTATACGGGAGTCCGAATTTTAAAGCAGCTGAAACATAACGAAAGATATTATTGTCCTGATTTCCTTTGATCATATAGGTTGGCATCCCTCCAAACATGGAATTGGTCCACATGGAAGTTTCACCCGTTTGTTCTTCAAAATCACTTACCTCCTTCGCCATAGCGATAGAACTAGAGTTATCGGATTGCGACAAAGTTTTTCCGTTAAAAACAGGAGTGAAAAACAAAACCCAGCTAAAGATCAATCCAATAGCGATCATCCCTAAATGGATCAGCAAGTTCTTCTGAATAAATTCTTTCATTCTATAAATTGTTTAATAATTAAGCTCTATTTGTTTTTTCTGATCAATAAACAGGTCAAGTGATGCAACGCTGTTTTATCTACTTTCACCGATGGTTTTATCAATTTTCCAAAACTCCATAATTCACCTTCAAAAATCTGATAATATTCCTGATCAACTATTTCGCAGTTTGTTCCCTTCAACCATTGTTCTATTTGCTTGCGGGAATATATCTGAGTGATAAAAGTGGACTTTACATCCGATTTGAAATCAGGATGTTTGTAAATATTTTCATGATATAAGTTTTCATTGTACGGACAGGTTAACAACAAAAAACCTCCCACTTTCAGCATATTCATCATGCTTTTCATAGCACCTTCATGATTAGGAATATGTTCCAAAACACTGATACAAGATATGAATTCAAAATCCCCCTTGATTTTTGTGGGTGAAATAACATCGTCATTAATGACTTTATAGTGACGATTGAAAAACGTGCCGTTCCAATATCCGTCAATCAAATCTATTGCTGTTACCTTATAGCCACAATTCGACAAGATGTGCGGCCAGGAAGAAATTCCTGTGCCCACGTCTAATATATTGGAAGGATATATCTTTTGTAATTGCTTAAAAGCATAAGCATATTCAACGGTTCTTTCATTGACATTGGGAAATCTTGGGAATTTCTGTTCAAGAAGTAAAACTGGAGAGAGGACAATTTTACAAAAAAATTGATAAACGCTTAAGATGGTTTTTTTAACTTTCTTCATTCAATTAATGATTAATACACATAGTGTAAACGTAAATATAAACCCTAAATCTCGCAAACATTTTAACTGAGAAACGAATAGTTTTCTTGAATAACTTTTTTTTGTCTCTCTCACTTACAAAGTAAACAGGCAACATCTCTCAAAAACAAACACTCATCCCTTCAACTATGCAACATGAATTTATTTAAAATTTGCTAAGGATCAGTCAATTAGAAAGTGGCATTAACGAGAATCACAACACAATAGATCTTCGGAAAATTGTGTTGAATAAATAGATTTTCCCTTTGAATTTCACTAACGCTATTTATTATAAAACCTCTTCCATGTTTTATAATAAATAGCGTTTATATCATCTGATACCTTAAAAAAGATTGTTGCTGTGCCGAACAAAACACAAACCAACAAACCTTTAATTGCAATGGAAATAAAAGGATTGGAAAAATCAGGAATACTCACCACCACAATTACACTCAATCCTCCGATAATTAAGCATTTCAAACTATTCCATGTAAAGGGTTGCATTTTATATTTGTGGTAAATAATCACAAAACGATAGGTGTTGTATGCGCTGTACGCAATTAAATTTGAATAGGCAGATCCCATGATTCCAAACTGCTTTACTAAAAAATAATTGGTGGGTATCGACAATGCTATTAAAACAACATGAGAATAAAAAGACACTCTCCAAACGCTTGAAGTCACCAATATCTCTCCATTGATTCCCGTCGACAAATCAATAATGGTTGAAATGCCCATGATTAAAACAACATATTTTCCGCCAATGTACACCGGAGGTAAAAAACTAAACAAAGCATCAATATTCACCCATACCAACAAAAAAAGAAAAACACCTGTTACCATTAAATTGATAGAAGACTTCTTGTACATGCGATCAATCAGAGAAATGTTTTTATCCTTCCATGCCTGCGCTACCATTGGAGTTAAAATATTTGTGATGCTTCTTTTTGGCAATTGAATTATAGTTGCAACATAACTCGCCACTACAAAAATGGCTGTACTTTCCAACCCCGCTATTCCTGCTATCATAAATGCATCAACATTCTCTGCAAGAATGCCAAACAAACTCCCCCCAAACATTAAGGTGCCGTAAGTAAGAATTCGCTTGTACAAACGCTTACTTACAACACTCCTTGAGACCACGTAATTTAAGTGCTCCATGCGATAGATGTAAATCAACATAATCGCAACAGCAATAAAATAATAATTGCAAAAAATCACAATAAAGGAATCGAAGCTCACCAATTTCATCACAAACAAAGCGATAAAAAAGGTGGTAAATGCCCGATACCCAAGATCACGCAAAACCGACGGAACTACTGTTTTTAATAGACTACGAGAATAGGTTTCAAAAACAGTAAAGAGCGTGAGTGAAAATGCTAGCGGATAAATCAGATAAAAATAATGTACAAAGAGAGATGACCGCTTGGAATAATTTTCCAGAAATACATCTTTCAACAAATAAGAAACAATACATAAAATAACAAAGCCTATTATGGGAAGCATTGTTGCCAAAAACAAAAAATCATTTTCCTTTTTGTGTAATCTGTCTTTATAAAAAGGGAAAAACTTAATCATCATCTGATTAGTTCCAAGCAAGGCCAAGCCCGAAAAAGTGCTAGCAACGGCGAAAAGAAGACGCGTTAACCCGAATTCTTCAGTAGTAAAAAAACGCGGGAATAAAACAAGAATATTAAATGCCCCAATGGCAAATCCGGCGTATAAAATTATTGATGATTGTATGCCTTGCTTTTGAACTACGCCCATGGTGTAAACTTACTTGATTCACCCGGTATTGACAAAAATTTGTCGGAACCTTGATTCACTTGATTAAAGGATTTAAGGAGCTGAAATCAAGTTAATCTTTTCATCAAGTGAAATGTTTCTAACATTCGATTTAACCTTTAAAAGAAATTAAAGTAAAATCAATCAAGGTTCAAACAATCTCTTCATAATCCACATACTCCCCGTCTTTCGACGGATCTTTGGATATGGTCACTTTGCCTTTTTGCTTTTTGAGTTGCTCCACTTCCTGCTCATAAACAGCATTTTGTTGCTTCTTCATTTCGCCCACTTTGTTATCGACATAATTCTTAAGCAACATGGGAAACACATAGCGAACCAGAAACTTCAAGCCATAGTAAATCACCAGAATGTAAACTATTGTTTTTACTAAACCGGTGATACTGAGTAATACCATTATCTGCTCAAATAAAGATTTCTTTCAGAGTACACCTTGCGGAAGAAAGGATCAGTAAGGTCATCAATAAAGTAAATGGCCTCACCAGTAGATTTCATTTCCGGTCCGAGTTCCTTGTTCACATTCGGGAATTTATCGAAAGAGAAAACCGGAACTTTAATCGCATATCCTTTTTTATGAGGATTGAAATTGAAGTCTTTCACCTTCTTATCACCCAACATTACTTTGGTAGCATAATTTACATAAGGCTCTTTGTAAGCTTTAGCAATAAAAGGAACTGTACGTGATGCACGCGGATTGGCTTCAATCACATATACTTTATCGTCTTTAATTGCGAATTGAATGTTGAGCAAACCAACGGTTCTCAAAGCAACTGCAATTTTTTTAGTGATGTCTTCAATTTGGTGGATGATCAAATCACCCAGATTGTATGGAGGCAAAACAGCATAAGAGTCTCCAGAGTGGATTCCTGCAGGCTCAATGTGCTGCATGATACCGATGATGTAAACATCTTCACCATCGCAAATCGCATCAGCCTCTGCCTCTATCGCTCCATCCAAATAATGATCTAATAAGATTTTATTTCCAGGAATATCTTTGAACAAATTCACCACATGATGCTCTAGTTCTTCTTCGTTGATAACGATTTTCATCCCTTGTCCGCCTAAAACATAAGATGGACGAACCAATAAAGGAAAACCTAATTCTTTTGCCAGTGCATTGGCCTCTTCAGCCGTTTCAATTACACCAAACTTAGGGTACGGCACATTGTTTTCGGCCAATAAAGTAGAAAACGAACCACGATCTTCGGCTAAATCCAAAGCTTTGTATGAAGTACCAATGATTTTAATTCCGTATTTATCCAGTTTTTCCGCCAGTTTCAATGCAGTTTGTCCACCTAATTGAACGATAACTCCTTCTGGTTTTTCATGCAAAATGATGTCGTAAATATGTTCCCAGAAAACAGGCTCAAAATACAATTTATCGGCAGTACTAAAATCAGTAGAAACCGTTTCAGGATTACAATTGATCATGATGGTTTCATACCCAGCCTCTTTCGCTGCTAATACACCGTGTACACATGAATAATCGAATTCAATTCCTTGTCCGATACGGTTTGGACCCGAACCTAGCACAATTATTTTTTTCTTATCACTAACAATAGACTCATTTTCTAATTCAAATGTGGAATAGTAATAAGGTGTTTTTGCTTCAAACTCTGCTGCGCAGGTATCAACCAATTTGTACACGCGCTGGATGCCCATTTCTTGTCTTTTTGAAAACACTTCACTTTCCAAACATTTCAACAAATGTGCAACCTGACGGTCACCATAGCCCTTTTGTTTTGCTTCAAATAGCAGGTCTTTAGAGATATTGGCAATGGTGAACTTCTCAATTTCTTTTTCCAAAGCAATCATTTCTTCAATCTGATTGAGGAACCAGAAATCGATCTTCGTTTTTTCGTAAATCGTTTTCATTGGAATACCCAACTTGAATGCATCGTAAACATGAAACAATCGGTTCCAAGAAGGATGCTCTAAACTATGAAGAATAGTATCTTGATTGCGCTCTTCTTTACCATCAGCACCTAAACCGTTACGATTGATTTCCAACGACTGACAAGCTTTTTGCAATGCCTCTTGGAATGATCGTCCAATACCCATTACCTCACCCACCGATTTCATTTGTAAACCCAGTTGACGATCTGCTCCAGGGAATTTATTAAAATTCCAACGAGGTATTTTTACAATTACATAATCCAAAGTTGGCTCAAACAAAGCCGAAGTAGATTTAGTAATTTGATTTTCTAATTCATCCAATGAATAACCGATAGCCAGTTTTGATGCGATTTTAGCAATTGGATAACCAGTAGCTTTTGAAGCCAGGGCCGATGAACGGGAAACTCTTGGATTGATTTCGATGGCGATGATATCCTCTCTTTCGTCCGGACTAACTGCAAACTGCACGTTGCAACCTCCCGCGAAATTACCGATTGAACGCATCATGTGAATTGCGTGGTCACGCATGCGTTGGTAAGTTCTGTCGGAAAGTGTCATTGCAGGAGCCACAGTAATAGAGTCTCCAGTATGAACTCCCATTGGATCAAAATTCTCAATTGAACAAATGATCACCACGTTGTCGTTTTTATCGCGAAGCAACTCCAACTCATATTCTTTCCAGCCCAACACCGCTTTGTCAATCAACACTTCATGAATTGGAGAAGCGTGTAAACCACGAGTTAGCAAAGTATCAAAATCTTCTTTTTTATGAACGAAAGCTGCACCTGTACCTCCTAATGTATAAGAAGGACGGATTACTAAGGGGAAGCCTATCTCCTGCGCAAACTCCTTTCCTTGAAGGAATGACTTAACAATTCGGGAAGGCGCTTGACCAACACCTATCTGATCCATCAATTGTCGGAACTTATCTCTGTTCTCTGTAATTTCAATAGCTTCAATATCTACACCGATCAAGCGAACACCGTATTTTTGCCAAATCCCAATTTTATCACACTCTATGCAAAGGTTCAAAGCCGTTTGCCCACCCATAGTTGGTAAAACAGCATCAATCTTTCTTTCTTTTAATATATGTTCAATGGATTCAGGAGTTAGCGGCATCAAATAAACATGCTCAGCCGTAACAGGATCCGTCATGATGGTAGCCGGATTCGAATTGATCAATGAAACTGTAATTCCTTCTTCTTTTAATGAACGAGCGGCTTGAGATCCTGCATAGTCGAATTCACAAGCTTGTCCGATAACGATTGGTCCACTTCCTATAATGAGGACCGACTTGATTGATGTATCTTTTGGCATACTATAATTTGTTCAAAGTTTAATGTTCAAAGTTCAATGATAGCAGATCTAAACAAGGCGCAAAGCTAACTTTTAACAATGAACTTTGAACCTTGAACTTTTCCTGAGTTTTACACAAAAAAAAAGGAAGTTTTGAAACTTCCTTTTTTAAATATATTACTTGAAACGGCATCTTAACGCTTGTGTCTTCTTTCGTCAGATACAGTTAATTTTTTTCTTCCTTTAGCTCTTCTTTTAGCTAAAACTCTACGACCGTTAGCAGTTTCCATTCTTGAACGGAACCCGTGCTTATTTTTTCTTTTTCTTACCGAAGGTTGAAATGTTCTTAACATTGCTATAAATTTTTAATACCGAACTTTATCGGGTTGCAAATATAGAACTATTTTAAATAGTTCTGCAAATAATTCAAGAAAAAAACTTTCTAATTCAACTTTTCACAGAGTCGATCACTAACTACGAGCGCTGGCCCGAGCCAAGAGGCGGGCCGGCGATGGCCTTTTTGCGGGCTGAAGCATCTCTTGGCTCTTGAATTTTTTGGATACTTTTTGTTTCAAGACAAAAAGTATCGACATAAACATGACAGTTTTCTAAGAGATTAGAATAATTTTGCACCCATGTCAAAAGACAAAAAACCCAAACCCGACTTAAAGAAAGCCAAAAACTTTTTGGTTTACTTAAAACCTTATTCTACCTGGTATTTTATTGGTTTTATTTTTCTGGTACTCACAAGTATCACTTCCATCGCACTTCCTGTTCTATTAGGGAAATTACTTGGAACCAATTACAGTTCCTCCCTTCCTGTGGATATTAACGTTAGTAGCACCGACAACATCTATACTATATTAATGATGCTGGCCATTGTTCTTCCAGCCCAGGCCATATTTTCATTTTTCAGAGTATATACTTTTAGTTATGTAACGCAAAACACTTTGCGCGACCTCCGTTTGGCAGCTTTCAAACATTTGGTTTCTTCGCCAATGAGTTTCTTCGATAAAAACAAAGTAGGTGAACTAACTTCACGAATTGCAAGCGACACGCAACAAATAGAAGAGACTCTTGCTACCACTCTCGCTGAATTCTTCCGACAAATCATTGTCATTGCTGCGAGCTTGGGGTTAATCTTTTATTTTTCTCCTCGCTTGTCCCTTATCATGCTGGCGATTATTCCTGTTGTTGCTGTGTCCGCCATGATTTTCGGTAAGTTCATTAAAAAACTATCTCGGAAAGCGCAAGATGAAGCCGCACAATCCAACTCTGTGCTGGAAGAATCACTAACCGGAATAAAAAATTTAAAAGCCTATACCAACGAGTTTTTTGAAATTAAAAACTATACGGTCTCTATCAATAACATCAGAGATACTTCAATGAAATCAGCACTTTGGCGCGGAATATTCATTGCTTTTATTCTTACAATAATGCTGGGAGCAATTGTATTCATTATATGGCAAGGAATTGAACTGGTTCAATCTGGCAACATTACCAAAGCTGAATTCTTTCAATTTATTTTCCTTACTGTGATGCTTGGCACATCAATAGGTTCTTTCCCTGATTTATATGCCAAAATTCAAAAAACACTTGGCGCAACTGAAAGTCTGATGAAAATGATGGAAGAGCCTGTTGAGCCCGTTTCGACAAACATTCCTGTTAAACCTGATTTTGCTATCAAAGGAGATATTGAATTGAAAAACGTGTCATTTTATTATGAATCGCGACAAAGCGTAACTGTGCTCAATCAAATTAATTTAAAGGTGAATTCCGG
>JAPLEZ010000064.1 GCA_026390935.1 Bacteroidota bacterium | reverse complement strand
TACAGTGCAAGTGAATGTTAATCCTGCTCCTCAGGTGAATTTGGGGAATGATACTACGGTTTGCTTTACAGGTCATGAAATTTGGTCGGGCTCGGTACCTGCTGGCTTTTCATCAGTGCTGTGGTCAACAGGCTCAACAGTTGACACTACATTCATTGATGCCATTGGCAACGTATCGGTAACAGTGGGCAATCAATTTAATTGTATTGATTCAGACACCTTATTTGTTGGAGAATTTTGTGAACCAACTCCTTTGTGTTTTCCCGACGTGATCACACCAAATAGCGATGGTACTAACGATATTTTTACACCCTGTTTGAAAGATTTCATTCCTATTGATAACGGCAATTACAAGGGCGTGATCGACAATATTGTTTGGGTGAATTTTGTGGTTTACAACAGATGGGGAATTAAACTGTTCCAATCGAAAGATGTTATTCCAAAATGGGATGCCACTTTCCAGGGCGCTTTGGTGCCATCGGGAACTTATTATTATATAGTTCGCTACAATGATTCTTCTAAAATATCCTACGAACAAACAGGATACATCACAGTGCTGAACGCACAATAGGTTTTTTAAACTCAATTTTAAAACGGCAATAAATTCTTATTGCCGTTTTTTTTGCTCTTTAGCTTATCTTTGGAAAAAATATACGCATGAAGGCAAAAATTCTGATCAATTCTGGTGAACATTCTTTCTCTTCCGATCCATCTGAAGAGGTCAATTCAATAACAACAAAAGACGAAGCTATTTTTAAACTTTCTTTGTTTGATGCCGAAGGCAACGCTGAGGTTTTTGATATTCCGCAATGCACTATAATTACTGTTGAGGGAAGTAAATTCAAAGAAGAAATTGTGATTTCAAAATCGCTCATTGATTGTTTGGAGCGAGAAACAGAAGGTGATGAAGAAACGGTTCATGTTGAACTTTTGCCCGAAATTGAAATTTGGGATGCTGGTTTTGCGCAGGGTTTTTTCTTCGATTTAAAAGATGTTCCTGCTGTGCTAAAAGATATCACCTTAAAATAGAAGTATGTCCTTACTCGACAATATCAATAAAGTAAAAGCTTTTCATGAGGCTTTTAAAATTCAAAACAACGAAGCTCCTACAACGAATTTAAGCAAGGATGAAATTTTGCTGCGCTACAACTTGCTGCGTGAAGAAAATGAAGAATATCTGGAAGCTGCCAACAATGGTGATATCGTTGAAATTGCAGATGCATTGGGAGATCAGCTTTATATATTATTCGGAACTCTTTTAAAACACGGCTTGCAATACAAGATTGAAGAAGTATTCAACGAAATTCAAAATAGCAACATGTCGAAACTGGATGCTAATGGCCAACCTATTTATCGTGAAGATGGAAAGGTGTTGAAAGGGCCCAATTATTTCCGCCCTGATATCAAAAGCATTTTAGAAAAATAAAAATTTCCCACAGATCCCACAGATCCCACAGATCCCACAGATTCCACAGATGTTCACAGATGCAGCTTCTTTGAAAATCTGTGGGATCTGTGGGAAATTAATTTCCTGAGAAATTTCTCCCGGAGTTATCAACCGACTTCCTTTTTTTGTTCGTAAAAACACGTAGTTTTTACACAACGTGCGCGTCTTCCATTCGTATATTATAGCATAGTAATTGTTGTCACAATAGTAGTTCAACTTAAATGCACTTTTATGGAAGATTTCAATTTAAACTACAAATACAGATATCCGAGAATCGAATTCAAAAACGGAATGAAAATGTTTGGTGTTATCTGGGCCATCTATAATAATAAGCAGCGTAAAATGGATTATTATTTTGCCGACTCCAGCGAAATGAGAAAACTCAACCAGTCGAACCCTGCAGTGCTTTTAGAAGCAATTAAAAGATTAAAGCACGTCTTCAAGAAAGAAGACATTATTGCTGTTGAATATCTGAATTAAAAATTCAACTCCTAATTATTGTTAAGCCTTTTTCACGGCTGTTTCTTTTAGCGTACATTTATCGCTCAACCGCAACACTCGTGAAACAGCAGTACATCAAAACATTGGTTCTCATTATGGCAATCGCTCTGGTTGGTTTAAGTGCTATCCAAATTTATTGAGTGCACAATGCCATGGGAATCAAAGAACAACAGTTTCAGGAAAACGTGGGTAGGGCTTTGTCTAATGTGGTTTACAAAACTGAAAAAATTGAAGCAGCCAATTACATAAAAAATCATCGTTTAAGCGGAATGGCTGTTGGCGACATGTCGGCACTCATCATTGAAGCAAACGGAAGCAATGACACTTGTTGTTTTGATGTTCCGGCTACTGTTAATAAGAAGGGCGATATTTCCGAATACCTTACCAGTGACGGAACGATCATAAAAAGAAGTCGATCTCAAGTGGTGGAAAAATGTTTGCAAGATAAAAGTACTGCAACATTTAATGCCGGAAGTGTAGAGGCAGTGATCGATCAGTTTGCAAAAAAATCGAACATGGTGACTGATATCATCAACGATTTGATGAACATGCAAAAACTGAAAGTAGAGGAGAGAATAGATCCCGAAATCATCAAACTTTTATTAGAAGAAGAATTTTTGCACGAAGGAATCAACACTGATTTTTATTATGGCGTGGTTTCTCAGGCCCACGGTGTATTGCTAAAAGAAAAGAAGGCAATCGACAATAATTTATTCAGCACACCATATAAAATTAAAATGTTCCCCGGTGAATTCTCCATGTATCCAAGTTATTTAAGTGTTTACTTCCCAAGAGAAAAAGGGTTTTTATTAAAATCGATGAGTGGCGTGATGGTGGTTTCTGCTTTATTTATAGCAGCCATCATTTTTGTTTTCTGGTACAGTTTGAATATCATTTTCAATCAAAAGAAATTGGCTATCGTGAAAAATGACTTCATCAATAATATGACACATGAGTTGAAAACTCCTATTTCTACTATATCATTGGCCTGTGAAGTTTTAAAGGACAAAGACATTCCGAAAAACCAGGAGCGACTCGATCATTATGTGGAAGTGATCAATGAAGAAAATAAACGTTTGGGCGTTTTAGTGGAAAATGTGTTACAATCGGCAGTTTGGGACAGGCCCGATTTTAAACTCAATAAAATTGCACTGGATGTTCACCAGATCATTCAGCAGGTGGTTGATAGAAGTCATGTACAGTTAGATGCCAAGGAAGGTGAAATTCATACTGATTTTACAGCCACTGATTCAATGTTAGAAGTCGACAGAATTCATTTTACCAATGTGCTGTATAACTTAATTGATAACGCAATCAAGTATTGTAAGGAAAAACCAAGCATACAAATTAGCACCCGCAACGTGCAAGGCGGAATGGCGATTTACGTTAGCGACAATGGGATTGGTATCAGTAAAGAAGACCAGAAAAAAATATTTGAAAAATTGTATCGAGTACCTACCGGGAATCTTCACGATGTGAAAGGTTTTGGCTTAGGTTTAAGTTACGTGAAAGCGATTATTGATCAGCACAACGGTCAAATTCAGGTTAAAAGTCAATTGAATCAAGGAACAACATTTAGCATATTCATCCCAAAAAAAGAAAATTATGAGCACTGAAAAAATTAAAATTTTATTGGTTGAAGACGATAAAAACTTAGGTAATCTTTTAAAAGATTATTTGATAGCCAAAGGCTACGACACTACTTTGGAAGTAGACGGCGATAAAGGAATAAAAGCCTTTTTGCAGAATAAGTACGACATGTGCGTGCTCGACGTGATGATGCCAATTAAAGATGGCTTCACTTTGGCCAAAGAAATTCGCAATACCGACAAACAGATTCCTATCATCTTTTTAACCGCGCGTTCGCTGAAAGAAGATAAGTTGGAAGGTTTCCGCTCGGGTGCCGATGATTATATCACAAAGCCCTTCACTATGGAAGAGCTTTCTGCACGCATTCAGGCCGTGTTGCGCCGATCTACAGGAGGAGTTCAAAACACTGAGAAAAAACATTTCGATATTGGTAAATATCATTTTGATTACGATCACCAACTGCTTAAAGGTCCGGCTGGTGATAGCAAGTTAACCAGCAAAGAATCGGAATTGTTGAAAATGCTGAGTGATAATGTAAATGCGGTGTTGGAGCGTGGAATTGCTTTAAACCACATCTGGAAAGACGATAGCTATTTCAACGCACGTAGCATGGATGTGTACATTACCAAACTGAGAAAATACTTAAAAGACGATCCAACAATTGAGATTGTGAATGTGCATGGAAGAGGGTTTAAGCTTACTGTAGGCTAATGAAAATTCATGAGTTCTGCCACTTCTCCCTTTGAAAAAAGGGAGAGTGCGATGGAATTCTGTGCGATGGCAAGAGGGATTTAATTCTTTCTGTTCATTTCCTCAATTACTCCCTGCAAATCAATATCCTTTATACACTTAAAATGTCCCTTCGGACATTCTCTATAACCAATTTTTGAACAAGGCCTGCAGCTCAGTTCCTTCACTTCAAATATTTTGTACAACTCAGGATTCTTTGGCAAGTAAGGATACATCCCGAATTCCGGAATGGTATTCCCCCAAACACTAATGATTTTCTTTTTGAAAGCTGCAGCAATATGCATCATTCCTGTGTCGGGAGTGATTACAGTCACAGCGTTTTTAATGATCAAAGCCGAGTGGTGAAGACTTCCTTTATCGCATTGGTTGTGCACATTGCTTCCACATTGTTTTGTGATACGTGCTCCAAGTTCTGCTTCTTTTTTGCCACCAAGCAGTACTAGTGGAAGCTTGCTGCTCCTAGCTATTTGAATGAGTTGCTCTTCTGTCATCGTTTTGGTGGCATGCGCAGCTCCAACAACTAATACGTTGTATACCGAGGGTAAATTTTCAGGGAAAATTTCTTTTTCAGGTATAAAATAATCCAAACCTTCTTTGTCGTTTAACACGCCTAGTTCTTCTACTGCTTTGAAATAACGATCAACTATGTGAATTTTAGGCAGCACGTCCATCTTGAATTTCACCATCAAAAACTTCTCGGCGTTGAGTTTCGGGAAAGAAGAAGATTTTGCATGCAAAGCAAAAATCACTTTTTTCGATCGAAGATTTTTGTGCAAATCAATGATGTGATCGTAATTTTCTTTTTTGAGCTCGTCCATCACTTCCTTCGGAGAACGCTCAATTCCATATACTTTACTGATGTGCGGATTTTCTTTTACAATAGAACTAAAGACAGTTTTAGTGAGAAAATGAATCTCACTATCCGGAAATTTTTTCTTCAAACAACGCACCACAGGCGAGGTTAAAACAATATCTCCAATGGAACTGAATCTTATAATGAGGAATTTCTTCACGACTTAAAGATAAAACCTAAATTTGATTTATGAACTTGATCGACACGCACGCACATATTTATCAGGAAGATTTTCAAGTCGACATTGATGCTGTCATTGCCCGAGCAAAGGAAAATGGTGTTTCTAAAATATACTTGCCCAATGTGGATGTGCCGTCAATTGCGGATTTGAAAGCTTTGGTGCAAAAGGATCCTCTGCTTTTTATTCCAATGATGGGACTGCATCCCTGCTATGTAAAAGATGATTTTGAAGTGCAATTAAATACTATTGAAAAAGAATTGCGCAGTGGAAATTACGTTGCGGTTGGTGAAATAGGCATTGACCTCTATTGGGATAAAACATTTTATGCGCAGCAGCAAGAAGCCTTTCGTCGACAAATTGATTGGGCTTTGGAACTGGATCTTCCCATTGTGATCCATGCGAGAGATTCCCTAAAAGAGATTTATGAAATTATGGATGAAGTATCACGTCCTCAACTAAAAGGAATTTTTCATTGTTTTTCGGGAAATGCCGATGATGCAAGGAAAGTCATCAACTATGGATTTAAAATAGGCATTGGTGGCGTAGTGACTTTTAAAAATAGCGGACTGGATAAAGTGCTGCAGGAAATCGACATCAAACACATAGTCATTGAAACCGATGCGCCTTATTTAACGCCGGTTCCACACCGTGGAAAACGAAATGAATCTTCTTACGTTAAATTAATAGCAATTAGATTGGCGGAAATTTATGGCATCTCTTTAGATGAGGTAGCCGAAATAACAACACAAAACGCCAAAGAGGTTTTCAACTTTGAACTTTAAACATGCACCTTTGAACTATTTTTTATGAGCAAATCTGTTTTAATTATATATACCGGCGGAACCGTAGGAATGATGAACTCTGGATCTGGTGTGCTCTTGCCTTTCGACATTGAGAATTTGCTGAAATCTATTCCTGAATTGAGTCGCTTTGATTTCAAAATTGATTCGGTGGCCTTTGAAAAGCCTTTGGACTCGTCAAATGTTGGTCCGCAAGAATGGCAAAAGCTCGGACAAATCATTGCCGACAATTATGAGAAATATACTGGATTTGTGGTGTTGCATGGCACCGATACCATGACTTACACCGCATCAGCATTGAGTTTCATGTTTGATGATTTGTCGAAAGCGGTGATTTTCACTGGTTCACAATTGCCTATCAGTGATTTAAGAACTGATGCCAAAGAAAATATATTAACAGCCATTGAATTGGCTTGTATGACTGATGCGGAGGAGAAATCAATGATTCCTGAAGTGGCCATTTATTTTGAAAATCATTTGTTTCGCGGCAACAGAACCATAAAAGCAAATTCCGAAAATTTCGATGCTTTTCTTTCTCCTAATTTCCCAGCTCTAGCCGAAGTTGGGATTCATTTTAAATTGAATGATGCTGAACTCCGCAAGGCAAACAAATCCTTTTCGTATAAATCGAAGCTCAGCGCCGATGTTGCTCTTTTAAAGGTTTTCCCTGGATTTTCGGCCAAGGTTTTTCAAAGTGTTTTTGACAATCAATATTTGAAAGGATTGGTTCTGGAGACCTACGGCACTGGAAATATTCCTCAAGACAAGCACCTTATTGCGGGATTGAAGCGACTTTCCGAACGAGGTGTGCATGTATTGGTAGTGACGCAGTGTATCATGGGAAGCGTTGAGTTGGGCAGATATGCCACCAGCGAAGATTTAAAAGCCCTCGATGTATGTTCGGGCAAAGACATTACTTCTGCCGCTGCAGTAACCAAAATGATGCATGTTTTGGCCAATTGCGAATCCCCTGAAGAAATAAAAGCTTTGCTGCGAAAATCTATCCGCGGTGAAGTTACGGTGTGATTAGGTGAAACAATAATTTGTCCTCCAATAAAATATTCACCTACATTTTGCGTCTCTTAACCGAATTTCATGGCTGAAATTTAAAAGAGATTTACTATTTTCGGCCAGTAAAGTTTTAAATTAGATAACACCGAGTTAACATTAAATAAACACGAGAAATCGACTTTTACCATCTTGAATGATAGGAGGGAAATTTGGTGAAGAGATTGATAAATAAAGATTTTCAAAAACGTTAAAATCAATAGTATGAACAACGAAAATTCATTAGTAGGAGCGCTTAAATCAGGATTTGCGTCCATAGTTATAATCCTTGCGCTGGTGGTATCTTACCTCGTTTACCATTTTGTTTTAGGAAATCCTGCCAACTTTGAAGGTGGCAATCCCGACAATAATCCACTTCCTGGAAATTTCCTCGGTATAGTTCATAAAGGTGGACAAATCGTACCAATCTTAATTACCATCAATTTATTGGTAATCACTTTCTCTATCGAAAGATTCATCACAGTTTCCCGCGCTAAAGGAAGAGGAAGAATCGAAACTTTTGTTCGTAGCATCAGAAACATGATCAGCTCAGGAAATGTGGATATGGCAATTGCTGAGTGCGACAGACAAAGAGGTTCATTGGCCAACGTTATTAAATCAGGATTAGAAAAATACAAATCGGTTGATAAGGACTCCACTTTAGATAAAGAAGCGAAAATTGCAGCGATACAAAAAGAAGTGGAAGAGGCTACTGCTCTTGAATTGCCAATGCTTTCAAAAAACTTAGTGATCCTTTCAACATGTGCATCTATTGCAACGCTGATTGGTTTGATCGGTACTGTATTGGGGATGATCAAATCTTTCTCGGCTTTGGCTAACGCAGGTTCTCCCGACACCGTTGCTTTGGCAACTGGTATCTCTGAAGCCTTGATCAATACGGCATTAGGTATCATCGCTTCTGCTTTGGCTATCATTGCGTACAACTTCTTCACTACTAAAATTGACGCAATTACTTACGGTATGGATGAAGCTGGATTCAGCATCTCTAAAACTATTGCAGCAAAAAATTAATTTTTAAAAAGTTCAATACTAAGTTATGCCTAAAATTAAAGTACCACGAAGCAATCCCAGCCTGGACATGACGCCCATGGTGGATCTGGCTTTTTTGCTGGTTACTTTTTTTATGTTGACTGCCACTTTTCGCACTGAACAAGCAGTGGTGGTCGACACTCCTTCTTCAGTTTCTGATAAATTGTTACCCGATAATGTAATGATGGTAACTGTTGATACAGCAGGAAGAGTGTTTTACAATATTGATGACCAGAACGTACGAAGAAAGGTTTTGGACAATATTGCCGCACGATACAAGGTAGCTTTTACCGAGAAGGAAATAAAGGAATTTGTTTTGATGAAAGATGTTGGCATGCCGACTGCGAATTTGAAGCAATACCTCGCCGCTGATAAAGCGGAAAGAATAAGAATGGATAAAGCAACTAATGGTATTCCATATGATTCTTTAAACAATGAATTGTATGATTGGATTTTGTTTGGTAGAGCTGTAGACGCGAATATTGCAGAGCAGAATGGAAAGGAGCCTGACAGATTGAAGTATGCTATCAAAAGTGATTCTGAAACAAATTACGCTACTGTAAGAAAAGTGATGAAAGTATTTCAGGAAGTGAATGTGAATACGTTTAGTTTAATTACTGATTTGGAAGGAAAACAATAAAGAAGCGAAATGGCTGAATTGAACACAGGCGAAGGTGGCGGTGGAAAACACCAGAAGAAGAGGGCTAAAAAAAGCTCTACCAAGGTGGATATGACACCTATGGTTGACCTTGCTTTCTTGTTACTCACCTTCTTCGTTTTAACAGCTACTTTTGGAAAACCAAAAACAATGGACATCAATATGCCCGTTGATCCGAAAGACGATAAAAATAAAACCAAGGTTGAAGATCAAACTGCAATGACACTTTTGCTAACCGATAAAAAGGGTGTGATTTATTTCTATTACGGAGTGATGAAGGCAGATACAAGACTTGATTCAACCACATATGCTTCCAATGGTTTGCGTAAAATTCTCTTAGACAAGAATAAAAAGGTAATTACTCAAATGAACGATTTGAGAGCTAAAAGGGAAAAACGAACAATTGCCGACAGTACTTATAAACAAACTGAACAAAAGGTGAAGGGCGACAGAGACGCTTTGTATGTAATTGTGAAGACCAACGATAAAACAAAATACAAAAGTGTAGTTGATGTAATGGACGAATTGAATATTTGTGAGGTTGATAAAAAAGCGGTGATCGACATGTCGCCCCTTGATAAGGCGGCACTTAAAAAGATTAATAACTAAGTCATGGAGCAAAACCAACCGCTTGTTCCTTCTTGGGACAACGTAGTATCGGAAGGAAGAAATGAACTTGTTTTTGAAAACAAAAACAAGGAGTATGGCGCTTATGTTATCCGCAAAAAATACAACTTGTCTTTATTGATTGGAATCTCAATATCTGCTTTTATTTTAACTGCTGCTGTTCTTATTCCATTACTAAATACAATGTTTGAAGAGGTAGTGGAAAAACCAAAAGACGATGATGTAGTAATTACGGAAATAACTTTGGAAGCTCTCCCTAAGCCTAAAGTTTTGCCGATGAATAAACCCATTGAAAAACCATTGATTGCTGCAAAAATAAAATTTACTATTCCTGAGCCAACAGAGGAGGAAGTGAAAGAGCCACCTGTAGCTCAAACCCAACTCGACGATAAAAAAATTGGAGAAAAAACTGTTGCTGGAGATGATAACGTCAATGATTTGAATGTTGACCAGACAGATGATATTATTGGTGGTGGAACAGTAGAATCTTATCCTATAAGAGTAGATAAATATGCAAAAGTACCTGAAGGTTTCGGGGACTTTGTAATGGATAATTTTAATAAAAACCTTATTTCTGTAGAGGAAATTAACAATGGGATAGAAGTATTGGTTAAAATATCAGCATCCGGTGAATTGGTTGATGTTACAATAAATATAAGTTGTGGTAACAAGGTTTTGGATGCTGAAGCCATTAGGGTAATAAAGTCTTGTAAAAAAAAGTGGACCCCTGCAATGTATAATGGAAAAATAACTTCGTCAGCTCTTAGAGTTCCTTTAGTTTTTCCTGACCCGTCAGAAGAATAATCCCAATGAACAGTTTCAAAAACGTCTTGTATTACTTTAGTATCGTTATGATATTTGTATATCTTGCCGTTGCTGTGGTTTTGTTTTTTTCTGATGATTTTGTTGCAGAGTTGAAACAACCCAATAGAAGCATACTTGCAGGTATAATTGTGTTGTACGCCATCTTTAAATTTTACCGTTTGTTTTTCTACAAACGTCCAGAAAGTAGCGATGAAGAAAATTAAATTCATAGCGTTTAATTTTTTTCTTTTGACATTGCTGGCTTGTAATGAAGAAGTTTCAAAGCCATTGGATAATCCCACTCAGGGAGAAATTAGCATAAGCGTTGACGATTCCTTCACGCCAATTATTGAAGCCGAATTATATGCTTTCCATTCCTTCTATAAGTATGCTAAAATAAATGCTCGTTATAAACCAGAAGGTGAGGCTATAAAAGATTTGCTCAATGATTCGGCTCATTTGATTGTGATGAGCAGAGAGCTGAATAAAAAAGAATTGCAATATTTTGAAAGCATCAAATTGCACCCAAGTACTTTGCAAATTGCCTATGACGCTTTGGCGGTAATTGTTCATCCTGACAATAGTGATGCAGCGCTTAGCATGAATCAAATGAAGGATATTGTTTCGGGACAAAAAACCAATTGGAATCAGTTGAATGCGAAATCTTCTTCGGGTGAGATTGAAGTTGTCTTCGACCATAAGAGCTCAGGCAATGCTCGCCTGATTCAGGAAACTTTTTTAGGTACTGTTACATTTCCTAAAAATTGTTTTGCCGCCAATTCCAATAGGGAAGTGGTGGATTACGTAGCTGCAAACAAGGGAGCCATAGGATTTATTGGATTCAATTGGATCAGTGATAGAGATGATACTTTAATGCTAGGGCTTCTAAAAAAAATTAAAGTAGTAGCTTTGTCGGCAGCGGAAACAAAAGAGTACTACATTCCTTGCCAGGATTACATTAAACAAGGTGTTTATCCTTTGTGCAGGAAGGTATATATAGTGAACAGGGAGGCACGCGCCGGACTTGGCACAGGCTTTGCCGCATTTGTGGCCGGAGATAAAGGTCAGAGAATTATTTTAAAGTCGGGATTGGTTCCAGTAACCCTCCCGCCAAGATTAATACAAATAAATACAGGCATATGAAGAATTGGTTTAAAATTTCAGTTTACTCGTTAGCATTTCTTGCTTTTTCAGCAACAGCTATTTCAGCACAAACATTGAATGATGCTATAAAATTGAGCGACAATGAATTGTATGAAAGCGCACAAGGTGCTTTCAGTAAATTAATCAATGCTGAACCGTTGAACGGCGATAATTATTTTTATCAGGGGGAAAATTTCTTCAGAATGGAAAACCCGGATTCGGCTAAAATCATTTTTCAAAAGGGAATAGCAGTGGCGCCGGAAAATCCATTGAATTATGTGGGTTTAGGAAAAGTGCTCTGGTATAAAAATGATTCCACAGCAAAGTTGTCTTTCAGCAAAGCGCAGGAATTATCGAAGTCGAAAAACGCAACAGTTCTATTAAAGATCGCAGAAGTGTATATAAAAGCCGACAAAAAAAATCTAAATGAGGCGCTTATTCTTTTGAATATTGCAGCTAAAAAGGAACCTAAGAATCCCGAGATTTTTATTTTAATGGGAGATGCTTTCTTGGAACAAGCAAATGGTTCGCAGGCAGTTATTTATTACGAAAAAGCAAGTGCTCTTGATCCTACTTCGGCTAAGGCGCTTTTGAGAACCGGACAACTTTATGGAAGAGCCCGCAACTTTGATTTGGCTTTCGATTATTACCAAAAAGCCAACGCCATTGATTCTACCTTTGCACCGGCATACCGTGAAAAAGCTGAGTTTTACTATAATGCGCAAAAATTTGAACTAGCAATTGCGCAATACAAAAGATACTTGCAACTCAACAACAACTTAAGTGCGCGCATTCGATACGCTTCCTTTCTTTTTTTAAATAAGGATTATGCTAGCGCTATTTCTGAAATTAATGAAATACAAAAGAAGGATACTTCAAAAGTTGTGCTTTACCGTTTACTGGGATACTCCTTTTATGAAACTGCAGATTATGCAGCTGGATTAATCAACATACATAAGTTTTTTGCCAGAGTAGATCAGAGCAAAATCAAAATCAAAGTTCTTCCTTCCGATTACCAGTACTTGGGTAAATTATTATCGAAAACCGGACAAGATTCGCTGGCCATCATCACTCTTAATCAAGCAATAGCTTTGGATTCCACTCAAATTGATTTGTACAATGAATTGGGAACAGTGCATTATAAATTGAAACAATATCCGCAGGCGATTGCTGCTTTTGAAAAACGAATTTTATTGCGAAATGGTGGATCAACTAATGATTTCAACGCTTTGGGAAGATCATATTATTTCAATAAAGAATACACAAAATCAGATTCTATTTTCGCCAAAATTGTGGAAGCAAAACCTGAATTGCCAATTGGTTATTTCTGGAGGGCGCGTTCCAATTCAAAACTTGATCCCGATTTAAAAACTGCTGTTGCCAAGCCTTTCTATGAAACGTTTATTGAAAAAGCACAAGTTGATGTAGTGAAAAACAAAAAGGATTTAATTGAGGCTTATTCGTATATGGGTTATTATCATGTGGTTAATAAGGACTTTGTTGCGGCAAAAAACTATTATACCAAGGTTTTGGAGTTGGATCCTGAAAATGCTTCTGCCAAAACTTTTATGGCAAGCAAGGAAGCCAAACATTAAAATTTACATCCAATAATTTTTTTGTATTTTCGTGCCCCCTTGATTGGACTCAAGGGTTTTTTCCACCAAAGGAGAGGTGTCCGAGTGGTTTAAGGAGCACGCCTGGAAAGCGTGTATACTCCTAAAGGGTATCGCGGGTTCGAATCCCGCCCTCTCCGCAGAAAGGGACTTTGCAATTAAAAATGTAAAGTCCCTTTTTAATTTTCTCTGCAATCCATTGCTATTGTTGATTTGCATAGAATGCCATTTTTAGAAAATTGATGTTCGAACTTTTTTGAGTGAATTCACCGTATTTTAATAAAGTACTCTTTACCAATAAATTAAGTATTTGAATCCCTTTTAGAAAAACTCCTAATATAATTAGATAGGGTGCAAAAATATATTGGGAGTATGAGCATTTGCTCAAGGCCGCTCGTTCGCAGTTACTAAAGTAGGCTGTATAGAAACTGTACCAGTTCGTGCACGTTGGAATATGCTGAAAGCTCATAAACCTTTTTTCCAGCCTTCATGTCATCTTTAGACTGATTAATAACCCATTCACCATTGAGAACGGCAGTATCTTTATGTTCACTGAGTAAATCAAAAAGGTCTGTTGCTTTTTGATAATCTGGAAGCCCCTCTTTTTTTATTTGCGATATCACGTCATCACACTTATTAAAGAGTTTTGTTGTTTTCTTAAAATGAAGAAGAACAAAATACTCAAAGCAAGGTGTTGTATATGCAATCTTTATTTCAGGATTTGAAGTTCTGGCTAGTTCAAAGGCTTCAGGTAGTTTTGCATGGCCATCTCTATCGAAAACGACCCAAACAAAATCATATGGATTATCCTCCTTTTTAGCAACATCACTAAGCTCTTTAGCTTTGTTTACCAAGCCAACGGGAGAGTGATCTTTTGGTTTGAAAATATTAACATCAATTGACTGAAATTTCCTTCTGTATTTCTCCTGTGTCACAAGTCCTTTGAAGTAATTTTCTTCAGTCTCTCCCTCACAAAGAATTAGTCCTCGTTTATTAAATGAAATAGCTTTTCTATGTCCTCTATACCTTGTCACTAGAATTGAAAATTCAATTTGTTGTCATTAATCACAGGTGTTGCTCCCAGTCTTCCGGACATATAATACTTTTCAAAAGGTGAATTTGCTCTTACACCAGGAATATCAGAAATGGCGTAATAATGACTACATCCCTCATATTCTTTTTCAGCAAACCAAATTTGATCGCGACGGAACAATTCATTATTCAGCAAAGAGACATCATGAGTGGCAAAAATTAATTGAGCATTTTTAGGATTTCTTTTTTTCGAGCTAAAAATTTGAATTAATGCTCTAGTTAACTTAGGATGTAAACTTTTATCTAATTCATCAATAATTAGGACTTGTCCATCTGCTAATGCTTCCAGTATTAAGCCGCCCATAGCTAGCAGCTTGATTGTTCCGGTCGATTCTTCGTGAAGTCTAAATTCAACTGTTCCTATTTCCTCTTCACCGTTAAATTGTTTATGTACGGTTCGAATCTTGTGTTTGTACCTATCAACTAATTCCTTTTTTTTCTCATCTGACATTTCAGCAGGTAAACTATCAAAATTAATATCTTCTTCTGTAATATTAATACAGTCTATACCTGTATCTGCAACCTTCATCAAACTATTAATATTTTCCTTAAAATGAGAAACTTCATTCTTTGCCATTTTATTTGTGAAAAGTTGGATTAACAATTCATCATATTCTGTGTCATGAAAGGTTGAAGCGAACATTTTTTTAGAGAAAAATAGATATGCTTCTTTTAGAACCTGTAATTTATCCATCCCAACCTTAGAAAGAAATAACTGATTCGGATAAAGTTTTTCCTCAATATCCTTCTTCTTTCCTGTGAGATATTCACCATACTTTGTTTCATTCCCCTTTCTTCTTTCAAACAAAATTGCTCGTTGTGATTTTGGATAAAATTTTAAGACTTCGTATTCAACTTCATTTAAATTTATTCCAATCTCATAGATATAACGTATATCATCGCCAGCTATGAAGTCAATATAAAACTCAGTAGGCTGATCTTTAAAATTGATATCTAACTTATAAGGTTCATACGATATAATCTTCTCTTCTACCTTAAATTCGGCAGACCTCAATACCATATATTGAAATGCGCTAAAAGCTCTAAGAATGTTACTTTTCCCCGAAGCATTCCTACCATAAATCACAGCCGAAGTCAATACGTTATGCCCTTCTTTTTCGAACACGGTTTCTTCCAGTTCATTTACTTTGTTCTCAGCCAGCATTGTAAAACTCTGCCATTCCTTGATGGATCTAAAGTTCTTTATTTTTAATTCCAATAACATAATCCGAAATTAGATAATTATTTGCAATTAATCTACAATTGTAGCTATTATTTAGGATTTTCACCACTAATATTATCTATGCTTTTAGTGTATTCGAGAGTCTACACGAAAGCATAGCCGTAAAATGCTTTTCTAAAAACAATAAGGGTATAAAATTTCTAAAAAGAACTATCCGTTATTTCGAACGTTTTGCATTTTTTACAAAACCATAAACTCTCTTAACCGATGCCATCATCATGAAAAGAACTTAAAAGTTCCAGATCCTTCAACAGATTACTCAAATCATTTACCTTCGAGTCCGCAGAAACGAAACGAGAGTGTTTTAAAAGACACTCTCGTTTTGTTTTAATCCATCTCCTTCTTTTTGTTTTATATTTGATTGTCATTTAACCCATTGGCTTTCGAACGAAATTATGAATATAACTTGCATTATAAATAAGTGTTTTTCTAGCTTTCTTGTCATTGCATCTTTTTTCTTTTTGCTGTCATGCGATGAACAGAATAAAGAAGAAAGTGTTGCCCCTCATCCTGTTGTTCATGTAGACTCCATTCAGTCAGCTAGTTCAGATTTGTTAGTTGATACTGTGAAAAAAGAAAGTGATCCTGAAAAGAAAACTATTGGAGATGATGCACCAGAAGAATTATTGGAAGAAGGAGAAATTACCGGAACTTTTCTCAACATGGAATGGGGAGATTATTTGCATTTTAACATGAAGAAGCTCAATGGTGATACCGCAACATTTTTTGTTTTAGATTTTAGCGGCAACAGACGATTATTGAGAAGTATGGAAGTGAATCCGTCTTATCAAGGAAAAAAAATAAAAGTGAAGTGGGCTAGAGTAAAAGTGAATTTGGAAGGAGGGGGAAGAAAATCCTCGGCAGAGAAACTTGTGGACGTAGAAGAAATGAAGTGATAATTTCCTTTAATAACATAACTTAAACCAGCATATATGAAAACGAAAATTGGTACCAAGTAAAATCCAACTCAATTAAAAACTCCACCACTTACTTCCGAATATACCATGCGCATGGATATAAAGGATGGAAAAGATATTTTAGTGTGTACAGTTGGAAAAACCATTTTACATTATGATTATCGTTGCATTGCTGATTTGCATGCAATGCTTAAAAAGCATGGTGACTGGATGGAGCTTGGAAGTGCTGATGAGCAAAAACCTGCTAAGGAAGGAACTGTGGAAGCCTGGGGAAGATCAACAGAGAATCCTGTTGGCGGTTGGTACGGCTTGAAAAAAGGTTTGCGAGGACGATTTGGAATGTACTTGCCACCACTTATGGAAAAACTTGGTTTGGCAGAAGTGACGCATGATCCGAAAGGAAATAAAATGAGAGCAATATGAGCGCAAAAATAAGAACCATTATAGCAGGCACCACCGGAATGGTGGGAGAAGGGGTTTTACACGAATGCTTGCAGAACGATGCTGTAGAAGCGGTTTTGATCATCAACAGAAAACCAAGCGGCGTTACACATCCGAAATTGAAGGAAATCATCCACAGTGATTTTTTTGATATTTCCCCAATCGAAAATCAATTGGTAGGATATAACGCATGTTACTTTTGTTTAGGTGTTTCTTCTATCGGAATGAAGGAAGATGCTTACACCAAATTAACTTATACACTCACGATGGGTTTTGGTGAAACTTTAAGTAAAATCAATCCCGAAATGACTTTTTGTTATGTTTCGGGAGTGGCAACAGATAGCACTGAAAAGGGAAGATCCATGTGGGCGCGAGTGAAAGGGAAAACAGAAAATGATTTGATGAAATTACCTTTCGGAAAAGTGTTTTGCTTTCGTCCGGGATTCATAAAACCCATCAAAGGATTAAAAAACACGCATAAATTTTATGCATATATCAATTGGATGTTTCCCATTGGAAGAGCATTGTTTCCTGGTGCATTCTGCACTTTACAAGAAATGGGAAAGGCAATGATCAACACTGCAAATATTTCTGAAAAAAGAAAAATCCTCGAAGGAAAAGACATTATTGCCTTAGGGAAGTAAGGTTTGTTGTTCTCAACTTATTGATTCCCCAAATAACAGCAGCAGCCAAAACTGCAGAAGGGATCAATACAATGTAGTTGCTTTCGTCTGGAAGTTCATCATTTATTTTTCCTATGTTGTAAGCTAGTATCATCGCCAAACTATTGTTGAAAGCATGAGCAATAATACTGGTACGTATATCCTTGCTCCAGTAATATAAATAGCCAAGCAATACGCCCAGTAATAAACGCACAAAGAATCCGTAAAACTGAAAATGCATGATGCTAAAAAGCGTTGCCCCTAGCCAGATAGCGATGTGAGGATTCATTTTTGTTTGTACTAAAATGTTTTGCAAACCTGCACGGAAAACCAATTCTTCGGCAATGGCAGTGATAATTCCGATGAAAAAAATCATGATCAAAAGTTCTCCCGTGGAATTCATATCGGTGAAGCTCAAAGTGTATATCCCGCTTTTAATTTCACTGTCCAATAAATAATTTTGAAGGCTTGGAAATGGGATATAAATATTTTGATTCCATTCGCCAATAAAGCCTACCAAAGGCATAATTAAAAAAAACAATAGCGTTGCCAACACATACATTTTCCAATTGGCTTTGTTTTCGGAAAGCACCTTTGTTGGCTCTTTGTACACTATCCACAGATATAAAATTCCAGTTATTAAAATGGGCAGTTGACTGCTGAGTATCAAGTACCATTTGGCATACTCTACATGTTGATAATTGGGAACGTATTGGGGTAATAATTCATATCCGTATTTAGCGGCTTCGTCGGGACTCAAGCCTGTTCCTCTGCTCATTTCGGTGAGCTGTACAATGATTTCATTGTAGGCAAAGAACTGGAAGTCGAAGAAATACTGGAAGAACAATTCAATTCCTAAAAATAGGATGGTGGATACCAAAAAGAAGAGTCCTATTAGTATAGCTAACTTCAGCCATGACGGTGAATTTGTAAGAAAGGGGCGTGTCATTTTAAAAATCTATACTTTTGCATTTATGGTAAAGATAGGAAATATAGAGCTGCCTGATTTTTCATTGTTGCTGGCACCGATGGAAGATGTGAGTGATCCACCTTTCCGTTTGTTGTGTAAAAAACACGGTGCGGATTTGATGTACACGGAATTTATTTCTTCTGAAGGATTGATTCGTGATGCGTTTAAAAGCCGACAGAAACTAGATATTTTTGAAGTAGAGCGACCAATAGGTATTCAGATTTTTGGTGGCGACATAGAAGCGATGGGGCAAGCTGCCGAGATTGTAGAAGCAGCCAATCCCGACTTAATTGATATAAATTTTGGTTGTCCGGTAAAGAAAGTTGTTTGTAAGGGAGGTGGAGCGGCAATTTTGCAGGACATACCTAAAATGGTGCGCCTCACTGAGCAAATCGTGAAATCCACTAAATTGCCTGTTACCGTGAAAACGCGTTTGGGTTGGGATGAAAAATCAAAACACATTGTTGATGTTGCAGAACGTTTGCAGGATATAGGAATCAAAGCCTTGTCAATTCATGGAAGAACAAGAGTGCAAATGTATAAAGGAGATGCCGACTGGACTTTGATAGGTGAAGTAAAAAACAATCCGCGAATGAAAATTCCCATTTTTGGAAATGGTGATATTGATTCCCCGGAAAAAGCAAAATTGTACAAAGAAAGGTATGGCGTTGATGGCATCATGATTGGTCGCGCCAGCATTGGTCATCCTTGGGTTTTCGAAGAAGTAAAACATTTTTTAAAAACCGGTTTGCACCTTCCAGCGCCTACTATTGAGCAGCGAGTAGAAGCGTGTAAATTTCATTTGCGTGAATCCATCAAATGGAAGGGTCAAACCTTAGGAATTGCTGAAATGCGCCGTCATTACACCAATTATTTCAAAGGATATCCTAATATTAAAGAATATCGTTTGAAAATGGTAACACTCGATAATCCTCAGGATATTGAAGAAGTGTTGAATGAGGTAATGGTGAAATATCAAGGGTTTTCTTCCGTAGAGACGCAAAATTTTGCGTCTTAAATAAAAGAGACGCAAAATTTTGCGTCTCTACAAGACCATACTATCTATGAATCCGCACAATTTTGTTTTTTCATAACGAGATTTATCCCACAATAAAAAACACATCATCAGCATAAATGGCAATGCTGGCATTTTGTAGCGCACCAGCGTGCCAATGATAGGCGTAACAACTCCTGATAAAGTAAAAAGAATCAAAGTAAAAGATGCGAAGAAGAAAATGTAAGCAGCATTTTTTGAGTCGGGTTTTTTGAACCAAATAATCGTCAAAATAAATACAGCAAGGAATAAAATATTTTCTAACGCAGAAGCCATCACAACAGGGGAAAAAGGATGTAGCGCATCCCAAATAAATGGTCGAAAAAATGCGTTGAACAAGCCTTCAGGAACATTTGAGAAAAAACTTAAAAAATTGTCGTGCAGTTCCATGGTGTGCACTACACTTCCCGAATTCATTGATTCTGCCAATCCGTAAAAACTTCTTTTTTGCCATTGTAAACCGTTTAAAAAAGAGTGGAAGGGACTAATGATATGAAAAGCCACGGCCGCAGCAACAAAGGATAAATGCACTATGGTGGTTTTTAAAAACGGTTTTCGATATGCTTTTTGCTTGATCCAAAAAACAGAAAATAATCCAGGCAATAGTGCAATGGCAACATAAAATTTCACAAAGAATAAGCCGAACAATGTGAGTAAAATCAAGCTTAGATACTTCAGTGATTTCGGTTGATCCGACCATCTTTCAAAACCACAAATGAACAGTCCCATCAACAGAAAAAGAAAGCCTTCTTTTAATATTCCTGCCGACCAGAATAGCACTGATGGAATTAGAAAAATGGCAATAAATAGGAGATTCTTTTTGTCTTGGAAAAGATTTTGAAAAGCTTTGAAAATAAACAATTTCCCCAAGAGAGACATCATGCAAAAAAACAGAATGTGTACGTAATAAAATCCACCGGAGAAAATCATCATTACCGCGTTAATTCTAATCATCGTGCGATTGTCGTTGTACAAATATTTGGTTTTTAAAACGTACCAATTGTACATTTTATCATACACTGGTTTGAGATGAATATTGTCGCAATGGTAGCCTGTAATCATTCGCACAAAATCTGCTGGCGATTCCCAAAGCAAATTATAGATGTGCACGCTGTCATCGAAGTATTTGAACGTGTCGGCTAAGTTGCGTTGTGGATAAATGATAGTGTATATGAGGCTGAGTGCCACACCAGCTGCAACATGCAAGAGATATATTATTAAAACAGTTTTTCTTTTCAGTCCGAATTTTGAAAAAAAAGGTAGTTTCCAGATTGCTAGTCCTATAATACCTAACCATGATATGGTGACGAGCACTTCCATTTTTTAAAATCCAAGATCGAGATCGAGTTTTTTGCGCAGCTCTTCCAGCAGCGGATTTTTTTCCACCAGCTTTTTGTATTTGTCGGCAGAAGTGTATAAGCCTTCTTCTGCTGCGCCTTTTTCAATGAAGGTGATCAAGCTTATTTCGTAATTATTCAATCGGTTTCTGATGAAGGAAAGCAAATCTGCTTTGATTTCAGAAATATCATGTTCCTGGGCCTTGTTGAATATTTTTAGCTCAATGGTTTTGTCTTTTAAGCTGGGTGCGTTTTTAGTGAGCGTGGTGTAAATATCGAGGTCAGAGTTTTTAATTTGTTCAGCATACTCGTTCCAAGTGGCAAGTAAATCAATTTCAGAGAAATCATTTCTTAATATTTCTTTTTGTGCTTCTTCCTTTTTTTCTTCCACTTCTGGTCGAAGTATTTTTCCAATACTTACCGATTTTAGTGGAATCTTGGATCGCGCAGGGGAAGGTCGTCTTTCGCTGAGGACAGCTTCTGCCGCAGGAGGAGTTGGTGCTGATGAAGTTGGTGTTGTTGGTACAGGTTTTTTAACTGCCGGTGCTGCTGCCTGAATTTTAGGCAGCGGTATTCTCAATCGGCGAAGCTTTTTTTTTTAAGATCAGAAAGGTTTTCTGAACACAATTTCAAAAGACAGAGTTCTATCAGCAAACGCTTGTTTTTGCTGGCTTTGTATTGAATGTCGCTATCGTTAACTACTTCCAGTCCGCACAATAAAAAATCGTCGGAACACTTAGCAGTTTGTTCTAAATATAGTGCTTTATTTTTTTCTGAAGTTTCTAAAATTCCTGTGGTTACAGGGTTTTTGCACAACAATAAGTTTCGGAAATGTTCACCTAAGCCCAGAACGAAGTTGTGCTCATCAAAGCCTTTTGCCAAAACCTCATTCAACAACATTAAACTTTCTGGTATATTTTTTTGAATCAGGAAATTCGTCGCTTTGAAATAATAATCGGAATCCAGTACATTCAATGAACCTATCACCGATTGATAAGTAAGGTTTTTATTGGAGAATGTCACCAGTTGATCAAAAATCGATAGCGCATCTCTTAATCCGCCATCGGCTTTTTGCGCTATTATATGTAAAGCATCGGGTTCGTAAGCGATGTTTTCTTTTTTCGCAATCTTTTCCAGATGCTGAACGATGTCGTTAACGGTGATTCTATTAAAAGAGAAAATCTGGCAACGAGAAAGAATCGTTGGCAGGATTTTGTGCTTTTCAGTGGTGGCCAATATAAACACAGCGTGAGCAGGCGGTTCTTCTAGGGTTTTCAAAAAAGCATTGAATGCTGATTGAGAGAGCATGTGAACCTCATCTATTATATAGGCCTTCTTAGTTCCAATTTGTGGAGCGATGCGCACTTGATTGACCAGATTACGGATATCGTCAACCGAGTTATTGGATGCTGCATCAAGTTCATATACATTTAATGATTGTCCGGAATCAAAGGATTTACAAGACTCACATTCATTGCAGGCCTCTATTTCTGAAGTGAGGTTCATGCAATTGATGGTTTTGGCTAAAATCCTTGCGCAAGTAGTTTTTCCTGTTCCGCGGGGACCGCAAAATAAAAAAGATTGAGCTACCTGTTTGCTGCGAATAGCATTCTTTAATGTAGATACAATAGAGGATTGGCCCACCACCTGATCAAAGGTTGCTGGCCTGTATTTCCGCGCTGATACTACAAAGGAATCCATTTTGAAAGCAAATATAGAGTTCAATGTTTAAAGTTCAATGTTCAAAGATAGCTAGTTATGAACACTATAATAACTTTGAACATTGAACTTTAAACATTGAACTTTTGAACATTAAACTTTTAAAAAGATTTGGTTGTAACAAATTCTTTTGTATTTTTGCCCTCCGCTTTTTTTTGAGGCGGGATGAATTTTTTAAAACTGAATGGTAATGAGTCAATACGAGACAATTTTTGTGATGACGCCGGTTCTTTCAGATGAGCAACTGAAAGAAACAGTGAATGAGTATGTTAACCTTTTAAAACAAAAAGGTGCTGAAATCGTTCACCAGGATAATTGGGGCCTAAGGAAACTGGCCTATCCGGTAAAGAAGAAATCAACTGGTTTTTACCATTTGATCGAGTTCAAAGGTCCAGGTTCTGTAATTGCAGAATTGGAACTTGCTTATAAGAGAGATGAGAGATTATTACGTTTCTTAACGGTTAATCTTGATGATCATGCAGTAGCTTTCAATGACAAGTTCAGAGGAAAGTCGGTAAATAAGTCTAAAAAAGAAGAAGTAAAAGCATAATAACATGGCAGCAGAGTCAGATATCAGATATCTTACACCTCCTTCAATTGAGGTAAAAAAAGATAAATATTGCCGCTTCAAAAAAAGCAAAATCAAACATGTGGATTACAAAAATCCTGATTATTTGATGCGTTTCTTGAACGAACAAGGTAAAGTTCTTCCTAGAAGACTTACAGGTACATCTTTGAAATTTCAAAGAAAAGTATCTCAATCAATCAAAAGAGCAAGACAATTGGCGTTGTTGCCATTCGTTGCAGATAACTTAAAATAAGAATTGGCCATGGAAGTGATCTTAAAAAAAGATATACAGCCTCTTGGATTTCAAGATGATGTTGTTACAGTGAAGCCAGGATACGGCAGAAACTTCTTGATTCCTCAAGGATATGCTGTTTTGGCTACGAGCTCTGCAAGAAAAGTACATGCAGAAAACGTAAAACAAAGAGCTAAAAAAGACGAAAAAGCGAAAGCAGATGCGCAAGCATTAGCGGCTAAATTAGCAGCTTTAACCGTTAAAGTTGGTGCTAAAGCTGGCGAAAGCGGAAAAATATTTGGTTCAGTAATCAACGTACAAGTTGGTGATGCGTTGAAAGCTCAAGGTGTTGAGGTAGACAGAAAAACTATCAAAATCCTGGGTGGCGGCATCAAAGTTCTTGGTACTTACGAAGCGGAGGTTAAATTACACCGTGAAGTAACAGCTAAGTTTGCTTTTGAAGTTGTAGCTGAATAAGAAAACAAAAATTTTATTGGAAGCCCCTCGATATTCATCGTGGGGCTTTTTTATTTTTTGAAAATGAAGATATTTCTGTTTCTACTTCTTTCCGTTAGCACAAACTTACTATTTGGTCAAATTGAAGTTACCAATTGGTATGATGATAAGAAGTGCGCTGTGGTGATGACTTTTGATGATTGGTTGGAGGGACATGAAAAGATTGTGGTTCCTGCAATTGTGAAAAGAAAGTTGCCAGCAACTTTCTTTGTAAGCGTTCAAGGTGCAAAGTGGCGCAGGGATTTCTTTGATCAAATGCGGGTTGCGCAAGCCAATGGAAGTGAAATTGCTAATCATACCATAACACATCCGAGTCTTCCTTCAATATCCCTTGAAAAGGCCAAAGCCGAAATTGATGACGCAAGAAAAATTATCATGGATTCAGTTCCAGGTGCTGAATGCCTCACCTTTGCTTATCCAATGGGAACTAAGAGCAATGAGGTAATTGATATGGTTAAAAAAGAGCACATTGCCGCTAGAACAGTCAATCCATTCAATGAAAATAATATTTCATATGATTTTGTTTTGGATAGTTTGGATTACTACAGAATAAGTACAGTGCGGGTTTGGCACATAGTAACCTTGGAGAAAATTGTGCAATGGCTGGATTATGCTGAAGCAGGCGGAGGAATGCTCACTTTTATGATGCATTCAGTGTACAACGATAAAATTGAAAAAGGATGGGATGCTATGCCTGAGGAGTTTTTGACAGGAATGCTGGATACTTTAAAATCAAGAGAGGATTCCATTTGGATTACTGCGCTCGCTTCGGCTGTAAAATACCATCAGGAAAAAAAAGCATGTACAATAAAGATCTTGAAGGAGGAGAAAAGTAAAATGGAATTTATTTTAGAATCTCCTCTGGATCCTTTGATATACAATCAAAAACTAACCATTAAAATGAGAAATCCCGATTGTCATATGGAAATACGGCAGGACGGTTTGAAAGTGGACTTCACTTTTTCAGCCAATGGAGAATGGGTTTATGCAAACGTATTGCCCGGAAAAAAGATAAAGGTTAAGTATTGGGCCTATTAAGGAGTTACCAGCTTAAGATACTGATACTCTTCAAACAATCCCACGTCATCGTAAATCAGTTGGCGTATAGGTAGAAAATTTTCTTTGTCGACATAAAAGGTAATTTTCTTACAGTATAGATTAGGAATTTTGATCACTTCATCTTCATCCAAGTCGTCATAATCATCTACGGTAGCATTATTTTTTTCAAGCATCATATAGTCGCTAATCAACAAGCGTTTTGCAATACTAGTCAGTGTTTCGTCTGTTTTTACTGTGTAGGATGTCCAAGCAAAAGATGGATAGTTGCAGGTTACTGAAATGCATTTTCTTCCTTGCCACTCAATGTCCCCATCAATCACGCAATAATCTTTGTATTTGAAATTTATTTTTTGAGAATACGCTGTCATTATTTTTCCAAAGTAAGTAAAGCCGATTTCAAAGATGGTATGGTGCTGCTTTTCTCGCAGTAAAGATCCAAAAGGGTCCAGCTTTAAAGTGACATAAGGAAATGAATTGGGTTTTACTACTGCTTTATTTCCATTGGCGCCTGTGGTATATAGCAATTCTTTACCTCCTTCAGGGCCAAGTGTTTTGAGATATAATTTGAAAGGATTGTTTTCTAATTTGATTTCACTGGATCCATTAGCCATTTTTCCATTTATCCGTTCTGATTTGGAAAAAGTAAAAGTCATCGTGTTGCTTGCTTTGATGGAAGCGATGGTTTTTTCAATTACTTCACCAACTTTTAAATTGCCCTTTGAGTTCTCTCCCGAATCAAAGGAAAGCATTGTTAGTATTGTAAAAAAAGAAAGAAGTGTTATTTGCGGTATCTTCATATTGGAGTTCTTCTACGGTAACACTCAATAATGGATACAATACTTATTTTTTAATTCCTTTTTCAACTTCAGGAATTGATTGAATAACCTTTTCTTTTAGTTGTTCTTTGAAGTCGATCATTCTTTGTAATACGGCGGCGTCTGACGAGCCAATGATTTGAGTGGCAAGGATGCCCGCGTTTTTAGCGGCATCTAAGGCAACTGTAGCAACAGGCACGCCGTTAGGCATTTGCAAAATAGATAAAATGGAGTCCCAGCCATCAATAGAATTACTTGATTTGATTGGAACACCAATTACAGGCAAAGCAGTTAATGATGCCACCATTCCAGGAAGATGCGCAGCACCACCAGCGCCAGCAATAATAACTTTCAAACCTCTGCCAGCAGCGGATTTGGCATATTCAAACATTCTTTCTGGAGTGCGGTGAGCCGAAACCACTGTCATTTCAAATGGAATATTCAATTCCTTCAAAACATCGGCGGCATCCTGCATGATTCGAAGGTCTGATTGGCTTCCCATGATAATTCCTACTTGTGCGGTCATGCTATAACTTTTAGAGTGTCTTTTACAATTTTAGCTTTTTCTTTTGCCTTTTCTATGTTCTTGTCTACCACAGTTACGTGTCCCATTTTACGAAAAGACTTGGTTTCTGCTTTCCCGTAAATATGAATGTTTACGCCGTCAATAGCCATAGCTTTTTCAATGTCTTTATATTTTGCGTAGCCCATGAAATCTTTTTCGCCTAGCAAATTCACCATTACAGAAGGAATAGTAATATCTGTATTACCTAGTGGCATACCAATTAGGCAACGCAATAGTTGATCATATTGTGAGGTAACATTTCCTTCTATGGTTTGATGACCGCTGTTATGAGGGCGGGGAGCGATTTCGTTCACCAGCAATTCATTGTCTTTAGTTAAAAACATTTCTACTGCTAGTATGCCCACCATGTCAAGTTTTGTAATGATGTTTTTTGCCAGCTCCATTGCTGCTTTTTCCATTTCGCTGGAGATGCTTGCCGGAGAAAATAAAAATTCTACCAGATTCGCTTCAGGATTAAATTCCATTTCCACAGGAGGAAAGGCTTTAACATCGCCGTTTTGACCACGACAAGCAATCACAGAAATTTCTTGTTTTATATCGACTAATTTTTCCAGGATACAAGGCCCGTCGAAAGCTTTTTCGAAATCACTAACATTCTTCAGTATTTGCACGCCTTTCCCATCGTATCCACCTTTTCGTAGTTTTTGTACGATTGGTAACTGATCTTTAAAAAGCTCCAAATCCTTTTTATTTTCAATCAAATAGAAGTCGGAAGAAGGGAAAGAATATTCTTTGTAAAACAGTTTTTGAAGTCCTTTATCCTGAACAATCTTAATGCAGCGTGGTTGAGGAAATACTTTAATTCCTTCCTGTTCCAGCTTTTCTAAGGCTTCAACATTTACATTTTCAATTTCAATGGTGACTACATCGCACTTTTTTCCAAAATCGTAAACCAGTTTGAAATTATTGAGGTCGCCTCTATAAAACCAGTTGCTGATTTCCCGGCATGGAGCATTTGCATCCGGATCAATAAAAGCCATTTCTAGGTTGTAGCTGTAGGATTTCTGCAATAACATTCTTCCCAGCTGACCACCGCCTAAAACACCAATTTTTAATCCTTTGTAAAAGGGTTTTTCCATGTGTTCAAATATAGAAAAACAATTGACTTATTTTTGTATATTAGGCGCCTTGTTTTAAAACTAAGGCTATGTTAAACATTGTATTATTTGGCCCTCCGGGCGCAGGAAAAGGAACACAATCTACAAGATTACTTGAAAAATATGGCTTGGTGCATTTGTCTACAGGCGATATTTTGAGAGCAGAAATGAATGCTGGAACAGAGTTGGGATTACAGGCAAAGGCTTTAATTGAAAAAGGAGAACTGGTGCCGGATGAGGTAGTGATTGGAATGATTGACAATAAGATTAGTTCAAGCGTTAATAAAAACGGATTTATCTTCGATGGTTTTCCGAGAACTACACCGCAGGCAAAAGCCTTGGATGCTGTTTTAACAAAAAAGGGAACAGGCATTTCTTGCATGTTGGCACTTGAGGTTCCAGAGCAAGAATTAATTACAAGATTGTTGGGTAGGGGTGCTGTGAGCGGCAGAGCAGATGATCAGGATCAAGGCACGATTGTAAATAGAATCAAAGTATACAACGAGCAAACTTTGCCGTTGAAAGATTATTACAAAGCACAGAACAAATTTATGGCGATTGAAGGCGTTGGCACGGTAGATTCAATTTTTGAATCTTTATGTGAAGCGATTGATGGGGTTAGTGCCTAATATCGTTCGATGTTGAAGGTTCAAAGTTCAATGTTAGCTTACTTTGAACTTTAAACATGTAACTTTGAACTCAATATGGAAAACAACTTTATAGATTACGTGAAGATATGCTGCCGTTCGGGAGCAGGAGGGCCGGGATGCATGCATTTCCTAAGGGATAAGGTAACTGCGAAAGGTGGGCCTGACGGTGGTAACGGAGGTAGAGGCGGACACATTATTTTGAAAGGAAGTCACCAGCACTGGACTTTGCTCCACTTAAAATACAGAAAGCACATCATTGCTGAAAATGGCGGTCCGGGTGGTTCCAGTCATAAATCAGGATCAAACGGTGAAGATATTATTTTAGAGGTGCCTCTCGGAACAATAGTAAAGGATGCTGAAACAGGTGAAGTGGAGTGCGAAATTGTAGAAGAAGGTCAAACCTACGTCATTGCTCCAGGCGGTCGCGGCGGAATGGGGAATTCAAATTTTAAATCATCTACCAATCAAAACCCAGAGCATTTTCAACCAGGTGAGCCTGGAAAAAACGACTGGAAAATATTAGAGCTGAAAGTATTGGCTGATGTGGGCTTTGTAGGTTTTCCGAATGCTGGAAAAAGCACACTTTTGTCGGTGATCACTGCCGCTAAACCTGAAATAGCTGATTACCCTTTTACCACCCTAGTTCCCAATTTAGGAATCGTTCAGTACCAAGATTATAAATCGTTTATTGTTGCTGATATCCCTGGTATTATTGAGGGAGCGCATGAAGGAAAAGGTCTCGGACATCGTTTTTTAAGACACATTGAAAGAAATTCAATTTTGCTATTCATTATTCCTGCTGATAGCAATGATATCAAGAAGGAGTATGAGATTTTACTCAACGAATTGGAAGAATACAATCCTGAGTTACTAGATAAAAAGATTGTTTTGGCTATCAATAAGTCGGATATGTTGGATGATGAGCTTAAGCAAGAGTTAATAAAAGAATTGCCGAAGAAGGTCCCGCATATTTTTATTTCCGCTTTGAAAAAAGAAGGTCTGAAGCAGTTGAAGGATTTGTTATGGAATGAGCTTAAATAAGAGAATTCCAATCTTTAAATAAATGATGGAAACTATTATCCAATGGGACAAGGAACTGTTCCGGTTCATCAATCAGGATTTATATTCTGATGCCATGGATTTTCTCATGCGTTGTGCTAGTGGTGGCTTGTTTTGGCTTCCTCTTTATATCTCTATAGTTATTTATCTGGTTTACTTATTCCGCGTAAAATCATTGTGGGTATTGCTCGCCGTAGCTTTGCTTGTTGCTTCTACAGACCAAATTTCGTCGCAGGTTTTGAAAAAATCAGTGCAGCGTTATCGTCCATGCAGACCAGAAGCGCAGCTCGGATTTGATGTTAGATTGCAGCCAGGAGCAGGTTGTAGTGAATATGGTTTTGTGTCTTCGCATGCTTCAAATGTATTTGGATTGGCGACTTTTTTTGGTTTGCTGTTTTACCAAAGAAGCAAATGGTGGTTGGGAGTTGGTTTGATTTGGGCTTCAGTCATTGGTTTTAGTAGAATATATTTAGGACAGCATTATCCAACGGATGTCATTGGTGGTGCTGTTTTAGGGATTTTGTTGGGGTTGATATGGTATAAATTTTTAGGTTTGGTTTTCACAGAATAAAAGGGTAAATTCTATCTGAGCAATAGTGTAACTTTCAAATCGTTTTAGGGTTATAGTTTTAGGCAAGGTTGTTGTTGAGTATATGAATAGATGCGCATAAATTTTCAGCACATAAAAAAAATATTTGTTTTGACCTCTTTGTTAGTAGGGGCATTATGTGCTCAGGCGCAATTGCAAACTGGTCAGGGGGATCCAAGCGCTTTGGTGCGCACTATTTTACTTTGTCCGCAAATCCAAGTAAGCAATTTAAAATTCACGGGTGACAACAGTATGTTGGGTTCCTTCAATAGCACAAAAGCTAATGTGGGCTTAAAAGCAGGAATTATGCTTAGCTCGGGAGATATAAAAAATGCTGTTGGTCCAAATAATACTAAGAGTTCTGGGATGTCGATGGGACTTCCTGGTGATGGTGATTTGGATGCAATTTCATCCCCTACACATGATGCAGCGGTGCTTGAATTTGATTTTGTTGCAGTGACTGATTCAGTGGTTATCAATTATGTTTTTGCTTCAGAAGAATATTTGGAGTTCGTGAATTCGGGCTTTAATGATGTTTTTGGATTTTTTATAAGTGGTCCGGGGATCAGTGGTCCTTACAGCAACAATTCGAAAAACATTGCTCTTACGCCTGGAACGTCAACTCCAACTAGTGTGAATACGATCAATAATATTAAAAATTCAAATTTGTACATCGATAACGGAACCGGAGATCCCGGAACTCCGCAATTCACGAATAATCAAGTTATTCAATTCGACGGCTTCACCCGTCCACTTGCCGCTAAGTGTGCTGTTACGCCCGGATTAAAGTATCACATGAAAATTGCTATTGCAGATGTATCTGACGGGATTTATGATTCTGCAGTATTTTTGGAAGGTGGAAGTTTCTTCTCCAACGAATTTTCTGTGCATGAAATAGGCACTAATCCCTTTGATCAGTTGTATGAAGGATGTGACAGCGTGGTGGTGGATATTAAAATGAGTTCTTCTAAAAAGAATATTGGCAAGTTGCCATTGATACTTCAAGGAAGTGCCATCAACGGAATTGATTTTACCAAATTGCCCGATTCTATTGTTGTGAAACCCAATGGCACCGCAAGTTTTGTTGTAAGACCGCTGAAAGACAATTTAGGTGACAACAATGAGTTTTTGGATATTATCATGAAGAATTCAGCCTGTGGAAATGATACGCTTCACTACGTTTTCAAAGATCTTTTGCCAATTACTGTTGCTAATTACGATACGGTATTCTGTGGTGGAACGATAGATATTACGGCGAAATATGCAGGAGGAGCATCGCCTGTTCTTACCTGGACTGCCAATGGCAGCAATCAAAACACAATCACTGTGAATCCGGGTTGGAATTCTACCAATTATTTTTTCACGGTAAATGATCACTGTCATCAAGGTCCAGTGCAAGGTAAAGTGAGGGCGGTGGTGAACAACAAAAAACCTAACGCTGGTAAAGACATGCGCTACTGCAGTGGTCCGGCGGTTCTTATTGGTGATTTGGCAAATGCCGGATATTCTTATAAATGGTCGCCAATAGCGGGTTTGAATAATTCGGCGATCTCTCAGCCGAGTCTGACTTTAACCAACAACAGCGGAACAAAAAGCGTTGTCAATTATGTTGTAGAAACCGACAATGGAATGTGCAAGGCAAAGGATACCATTGTAGTAACGGTTTTGCCTAATCCAGTGGCTAGTATTGATTCATTGTCTTATAATAAATGCCCGATATTTTATCATACTCCCAAAGACATTTCATCAGTAGCAGATTCAGTATCGTATGTGTGGTCAACTTCTGATGGGCAGGAGAAAGCAGGAAAAAATAGCGTGCTTGCCTTTGCAAATACAGGTTCTTATGATGTGTACTTAAAAGTGACTAATTATGGCATGTGCAGTGATATGGATACTGCAATCAATCACGTAACAATTTTACCTACTCCAATAGCCGATTTTACTGTCAGCAATGATGAGGTAGATATGCTGGAACCCACAGTTGTTTTTCAAGGAAATCCACTTTTTGCTGATACTTGCCATATGGATGTTTTTGACCCGAAGGGAACACTTTTATTTGCTTCACCAGAATGCAGTTTCACGTACGATTTTCCAACCACTGGCTACAATAAAGTTGTTCAGTATGTCACTGCGGCCAATGGTTGCAGTGATACGCTTGCTAAAACAATTTATGTGAAACCGGAGTACTTTGTATATGCGCCTAATGCCTTTACAATGAATGGTGACGGAGTAAATGAAAATTTTCAAATTTCTTATTCATGGGCAATAGAGGATTTTGATTTTTTTGTTTTTGATAGATGGGGACATGAAATGTACCACCAAAAAGGCTCGGAAAGCAACGTGGTTTGGGACGGTAAAGCGGCCGATGGCACTATGCAGCCCGAGGGAGTGTATGTTTACATGTATACCTATACTCGTCCGCTCCGAGGAAATATGTCGGAAAAAGTTCAGGAGTTCGGTAAGGTCACTTTGATCAGGTAGTTTCACTACTTATTCTTAATTTCACCATCTTAAATTTTATGTTTTGACGATAGCCTATCTTTCAACGTTTTATCCTTTTCGTGGCGGTATTGCGCAGTTTAACGCTTCTTTGTATCGTGCATTGGAAAGGGATCATCAGATTAAAGCATTCACTTTCACAAGACAATATCCTGAAATTCTATTTCCTGGAAAAACACAAATGGTGACAGAGAAAGACATTGCTGATCCTATTCCGGCAGAGCAGTTGCTGGACACTATCAATCCCTTGACTTTGGGCGCTACAGCAAAATCCATTAATGCAATTCAACCAGATATTTTATTAATGAAATACTGGATGCCTTTTTTCGCACCATCCTTGGGAGCGGTTGCCGGAAAAATGAAGGAGAATACTAAGTCCATTGCTATTTTAGACAATGTCATTCCCCACGAAAAGCACTTTTACCATATCCCACTCACCAAATATTTTTTAAATCGTTGTGATGGTTTTGTAGTGATGAGTGAATCGGTAAAAAAAGATTTGTTAAGTCTGAAGCCCGATGCGAAATACATTTTGCACCAACATCCCTATTACGATCACTTTGGAAAAAAAGAAGAGATAGCTGCTGCACGCGCCAAGCTCAACATTGGAAAAGAGCAGAAAGTATTGTTGTTTTTCGGATTTATCCGTGGTTATAAAGGTTTGGATATTTTATTAGAGGCCTTTAAAAATGCGACTTCCGATTATACTTTAATCATTGCCGGAGAACCTTACGAAGATTTTGAGAAATACCAGCCTGCGCTGGATGCCTTGAAAGCACAGGGAAAAAATGTAGTTGATTTTATACGCTACATCGACGATCATGAAGTGCCTACTTTATTTTCGGCTTCTAATGTTTGTGTGTTGTCCTACAAAAGTGCTACCCAAAGCGGAATTGCGTCTATCGCCATGCATTTTGATTTGCCCATGATAGTCACCAATGTAGGCGGTTTGCCTGAAGAAGTAGAAAATGGAAAAACTGGAATGATTACCGAAGAAGTTTCTGCTGCTGCAGTTTGGAAATCGGTTGAACAATATTTTCAACAAGATTTAAAATCCACTTTCCAGCAAAATATTGCTGCCACTAAGCAGGAGAGATCATGGGGGAAATTAGCGGATAGAGTGGTGGAGTTTTCTAAAACAATTTAGCTTACTCATACCCACTGTTAATCTCACTCAATATATTTCTCGGATGAATGTTTTTTTGATTGTTTAGTTCTTGTTGATCTTTCCAAGAGAAAAGTTCCAGAAGCTTTGCCATTAGCATTATTCCTATATCTTTCATATGACTAGTTTTTATTAATACGATCAATAAACCTGCCTTATTGTTTTTCAATTTGTTAAAAAATGAAAATTGCCGGTTTTTCAACTTTCGAGTAATAGATCCTGAAACAAGTTCAGGATGACAAATGTGAACCAAATTCGATCAAGCGGAATCTCTTCTTCAGGCAGTGCCAGCTAATGTCATCCTGAACTTGTTTCAGGATCTATGACTAATCAGTAAAGAATTCTGAATAAATTTTAAACACCCTCTTTTTTTACAAGAACAATAGTTATTTTAGCCTTTTCTAGAAAATTATGCAAACAAAAATAGCTCAACCTGCGGTTACTTTAGAAGTAGCTAAATCTGTCGGACTTCTTGAAAGTGAATTCGAAAAAATTAAATCCATATTGGGTCGTGATCCAAACTTTACTGAACTGAGTATTTTCTCAGTAATGTGGTCGGAACACTGTTCTTATAAAAATTCCATCAAATGGCTGAAAACCTTGCCTAAAAAGGGAAGTAGAATGTTGGTGGAAGCTGGTGAGGAGAATGCCGGATTGGTGGATATCGGTCACGGATTGGCTTGCTGCTTTAAAATTGAATCACACAATCACCCTTCTGCATTGGAGCCGTATCAAGGTGCTGCAACAGGAGTAGGTGGAATCAATAGAGATATTTTTACCATGGGTGCGCGACCAATTGCGCAGTTGAATTCCTTAAGATTCGGAAACATTGATCTGGCTCGTACAAAATGGCTGGTGAAAGGTGTAGTATCCGGAATCGGCCATTATGGTAATGCTTTCGGTATTCCAGTAGTTGGAGGTGAAGTTTTCTTCGACGATTGTTACAACACCAATCCATTGGTAAATGCTATGTCGGCAGGAATTGTGAAAGTGGGTGAAACCATTTCAGCAATTTCCGAAGGTCCGGGAAACCCAGTATTCATCGTTGGTTCATCTACAGGTAAAGATGGAATTCACGGAGCAACTTTTGCGTCCGAAGACATTACAGAAGATTCAGAAGATAAAATTCCAGCAGTACAGGTTGGAGATCCTTTTCAGGAAAAATTATTGTTGGAGGCTTCGCTTGAATTGATTAAAACAGGCGCAGTAGTGGGAATGCAAGATATGGGAGCGGCAGGAATCACTTGCTCTACATCAGAGATGAGCGCGAAAGGGAAATGCGGAATGGAAATCCATTTGGATAAAGTTCCAATGCGTCAGGCGAACATGGAGCCTTTTGAAATTTTATTATCTGAATCACAAGAGAGAATGTTGGTGGTGGTGCATAAAGGAAGAGAGAAAGAAGTGCTCGATATTTTCGAAAAATGGGATTTGAACTGTGTGGAAATTGGTAAAGTGACTGAAGGAGAAAGATTGAAATATTATTTCCACGGAGAATTAGTAGCCGATGTTCCAGCAGAAGATTTAGTTTTGGGTGGCGGCGCTCCGGTGTACGAAAGAGAATACAAGGAACCAGCATATTTTGCTGAAGCAAAAAAATTCAACATTGATTCTATCAAAGAACCGTTGAACTTGCAAGAGACCATTGAAACAATGATCACTCATCCAAATTTAGCTTCAAAGCAATGGGTGATTCAACAGTACGATTCTATGGTTGGAACTGCCAATATGAGCACCAATCAGCCTACTGATGCAGGAATTGTAAACATCAAAGGAACCGATAAGGCCATTGCCTTAACAGTAGATTGCAATGCAAGATACGTGAACGCCGATCCTGAAATAGGAACCATGATAGCCGTTTGTGAAGCAGCCAGAAACATTGTGGTTTCGGGTGGGGAGCCGGTAGCGATTACCAATTGTTTGAACTTCGGAAATCCATACGTACCAGAAGTTTACTGGCAGTTTGTTGGTGCCATTAAAGGAATGGGAGAAGCTTGTCGCAGATTGGGAACTCCTGTAACTGGAGGTAACGTATCGTTTTACAATCAATCTACCTTAGACGGAAAAGTGGTGCCTGTTTTCCCAACGCCAACCATAGGTATGTTAGGAATTGTGGATGACAAGAGCACCATCACTCCATTAGGATATCAGAAAAAAGGAGATTTAATTTTCATGTTGGGTAGCGCTCAGGATGACATTAGTTCATCTCAGTATTTAGTAGCTATTCACGGAGTTAAATTATCTCCTGCACCATACTTCAATTTAGATGAAGAAGTGGAATTGCAGCAAACAGTGAAGAAATTAATTGTTGCCGATGTGATTCAATCGGCACATGATGTTTCTGATGGAGGTTTGTTCATGGCCTTGTTTGAAGCAGGATTGCCATCTGGTTTAGGTTTCGATATCACTTTGCCAATTGAGTTCCGCAGAGATGCTTTCTTGTTTGGTGAATCACAGTCAAGAGTAGTGGTTACTATTAAAGAAGAGGATCATGATGCTTTCTTAAAAGTGTTGGAAGGTTCAAAATTACCACACACTTTATTGGGTCATGTAACCAAAGGAGAATTGAGAATTGACGATGAGAGTTACGGATTTATAGATGAGTTAAAACCTCAATTTGACAACGCTTTGGGAAATAAATTGAATAATTAATTTTTGATGAAACATCATTAAAAAATTCTGAGCACGCAGTTTTCTGCGTGCTTTTTTTTTGGAAGCGCTCTGTTCTTTTTACATTTAATTATATACAGTAGACTATATGCAACAAACAAAGATTTTTTTAGGATTGGCAATCGCTTGCCTGGCTTTATTTTCTTGTGAAAAGAAAAACGTAGATGACAATGTTGATGACAACAATATTGATACTTGCGCTAAAGTATGGACAGTGAAAAAATCTGTTGGTGCCAGCGTTAGCGCCAGCATATCAGGAGGCTATTTACTTTTGTCGTCCACCAACACCGCTGCTTCTTCGGTGCCGCTCACCATTTATCAAAACGGTATTTCAGGAGATTTTGAAGCTACTTTTTCTTATGAGAATTTTGAAAGTGGCACAGGTGTGGGAGGATATGTTCAATTGGCGGTGACAGATACTTTAGGTGCAACTGGTAATCGTTGCACAGCAGGAATTGGAACTTTGCCAGTTGTTGGAATTAGCGCTGTGGTTGATTCTACTGGTAGCGATAATTCGCACATAGTGTTGAAAAGCAGCACTTCTACCAGCGGCACTTTTAATATGAAGAGACTAGGAAAATTGCTTACTGTGACTACTATTTCCGGAACAGATACCGCAAAGGTAAGCTCTTCATTTTCTTCGAATGCTTTGCAAGTGGGTTTTCAATTGGGCAACAATAATGCAACTGCAATTAGTGGTATAACTTCAATTAAAATTACTGATTTCACAATTGTAAATGGCGGTGGGGTAGTAAAATCGGATAAGTTTGATTGTAACTCGATTAAGTAAATCATGGAAACACAAACTCTACGACGCATTTATAATCCCATTCAAAAGGATTACGTTACGTTTTTAAAGACTTCCGAGGAAACAAATGGAGAATGCACTTTGGTTGAGGTGGAGTTGGCACCAAAAGGTGGAGTAGGCGTACATTTTCATAAGACTTATTCCGAAAAATTTGATTGTTTGGAAGGCGAGTTAAAAGTGCAATTGGGGAAAAAAATACATGTGCTATTCCCTTCTGAAGGTGCTACAGCAGAGCCATACATCAATCATCGTTTTTTCAATAGTTCAGATAAGGTTTGTAAATTTCGTGTGGAATTGCGACCGGCAAGTAAAGGCTTTGAGCATGCATTGCAAATAGGTTATGGCTTGGCACGGGATGGAGAAACCAAAAGCAATGGCTTTCCCAAAGATAAGCTGGCGTTGGCCTGGCTTTTTGATATCAGCGAAAGTAATTTGCCTGGCTGGATGAGCATTTTTGAATTTATTTTGAGAAGACAAGCGAAAAAGGCAGTGGAAAAAGGCTTGGATAAAAAGCTGATTGAGAAATATGTGAAGTTTTAAAACAACACCTTACACTCTGGCATCAAAGCCCTCAAAATTTCAATTTCCGCTGATGGAATGTCATTTCCTCTCAAATCAAGAATTTCTAAATTCTTCAATTGGGCCAGTGCTTCAGGTGCCGATTTCAACAAATTTCCTTTGAGCGACAACGATTTGAGTTGTGTCATTTCAAATAATGCTGGGGGAAGCACTTCAATGGAATTCCCCTCTAACACTAGTATTTGCAATGCTTGCAGATTGCTGATCATAGAGGATATTTTTTTGATTTTACAGGAAACCAGATATACCTCTTTCAAGTGAAGGCAGTTGGTCACCGCGCGCGGAAAGCCCATCAGGTTGGTGTTGTATACGGTTAGCGATTTTAACTGGGGCAATTTCGATAATGCTGCGCTCAGTCGGAAAGTATCTGCTTCGTTGCTTTGAATTTCCAAAGTGTGCATGCTTTGTAATGCAGCAATCTCGGAGGGCAAACTGTCGAGGGATGTTTGAAAGAGTTTTAATACTAATAGATTTCGCCATTGATTAATTTCGGCTGGAAGTTGCTGAAGTGCATTTTGTGCACTTTGAAAATACAGCAAGCTGCTTAAAGCGCCAATTTCTTTAGGCAAAGCATTTAATTTATTGTTTTGTAAAAGTAAAACCTGCAAATGGCTGAGTCGCTCAATCTTTTGAATATCCTTACTTAAATCTTCATTTTCTGATTTCAGCTTATATACATCATCCGCCGATTTCGTGGCTTCCGCAAACGATTCAAGTGTTTTGGTTTGAAATGGTCCGTATTGTTCAAAAGGGTTTTCAGCTACTTGCGCTTGGGCGTAAAGTGCTGGAATTAGGAATAGTGCTAAGATGATTTTCTTCATATCGTCCCTTAATTTAATAAGTTCTTAACAAATTCTGTTTAAATAATTTTTGAACGCTATATAAAGAAAAATAATTTGCATACCTATTTTTGATTTGCGTAAATTGCCACAAATTCATTGAGTACCTATGAGACAGCTGAAAATTACCAAGTCCATCACCAACAGGGATAGCATTACTTTAGATAAGTATTTGCAGGAAATTGGTAAAGTAACATTGATTACCTCTGAGGAGGAAGTAGAATTGGCTGTTAAAATCAGAGCCGGCGATGCACAAGCGCTAGAACGCTTAACCACAGCGAATCTTCGTTTTGTGGTTTCGGTAGCGAAACAGTACCAAAACCAAGGATTGTCATTACCCGATTTGATCAACGAAGGAAACTTAGGTTTGATTAAGGCGGCACAAAGATTCGACGAAACAAGAGGTTTTAAATTTATATCCTACGCCGTTTGGTGGATTCGCCAATCTATCATTGCGGCTATTGCCGATCAAAGCAGAATGGTTCGTTTGCCTTTGAATAAAGTAGGTAATCTTACAAAAATTAAAAAAGGTATCTCTGATCTGGAACAACGACTAGAAAGAGAACCAACTGTGGAAGAAATTGCGGAAGCAGTGGAAATGGAGATTGATGAGGTGGTGGGAGCCATCAGCATTTCGGGCCGACACACTTCTTTGGATGCTCCTTTTCAGGAAGGCGAAGATCATGGTTTGATTGATATTATTCAAAATGATGATTCTCCAACTGCCGACAGAAAATTAATTTCTGAGTCGTTGCACGCCGAAATACAAAGATCACTCTCTACTTTAACCGAACGTGAAGCTGATGTGCTAAGAATGTTCTTCGGAATAGGCTTACCTCATGCTTATACTTTGGAAGAAATTGGCAATAAACATGGATTGACACGTGAACGTGTGCGCCAAATCAAAGAAAAAGCCATCCGAAGATTGAAACACCATACCAAAAGCAAATTGCTAAGGTCTTATTTAGGTTAAGCTACTGTACTTTATTAAAGCCGATCGTTTGATAACGAACGGCTTTTTTGTTTTTTGAGCTTCTTGGCAGACTTATTTACGCTACTCAATATCAGTCTGTTCTAAATAATATTTTGTGGAAACGAAATATGCAGCACGTACTTTTACTTAGAAAACGTAATCTATTTTAAAACGTTTTTTTCCTAGTTAATTCAAGGATGAACGAAAATTTGGTAAAAAAAACTTGCTTTCATAGGGAAACGTTATGTACATTTGCAGCACTAGGTTAAAGTTGTAAGGCACTTTTGATTTTCGGTTCATAAACGTTCTTTCTATTACTCAAGTTGTAAGCTAAATAATAGGCTGAAAAGAGATTTTGTCCTTATAAAGTTGTTTATTGTTTTATCCCTCTAAAATGTCACCTGCCCCACAGGTGACATTTTTTTTAATCTTTTTTTTCGTTAGGAGTCTTACCTTTGCGATTATGAAAGTAAACCTGATTCTCTTTTTTTTACTGATTGGAATTCATGCTTTCGCGCAAGTGGCAACTGAGAAGAAAGAATTGATTGATAGTTTAGATACAACTTCAATTCATAAGAAAGATTCAGTAAAAACGATTACTACAGAAGCAATTAAAATCAATCGCGCTGTTGGTGTAGTCACTAAAAACGATACCATTCAATACAACGCGTCTTCATACAAAACTAATGTTGATGCAACGGTGGAAGAGCTGGCTAAAAAAATGCCAGGAATTTCTTTGGAAAATGGCGTGCTGAAAGCGCAAGGTGAATATGTAAAGAAGGTATTGTTAGATGGAAAACCTTTTTTTTGAGATGATG
>JAPLEZ010000083.1 GCA_026390935.1 Bacteroidota bacterium | reverse complement strand
GATAATCCAGGAAATTTAGAAGATCCTTGCACTCCACCAATGCTACCTATATTCACAATATGCGCAATTTTTGATTGTCGTAGATTGGGAATTAAGGCCTGAGAAATCAGGAAAGGTGCGAAAACATTGGTTTTGTATACTTCTTCCAATTGTTTTGAAGTAATTTCTTGGAATGGTGCATTCACTAAACTACCCGCATTATTAATTAATATATCAATTGCCTTTTCTCCAATTGCTACTTTTAATTTATCCGTATTAAAGTCACTTAAATCCATTGGTAACACAACAAATTCAGCGCTTCCAATACTTTTACATTCTTCCTTTAAGTAATTTAATTTATCTGCATTTCTGCTAATGACATAAATTTTAGAAGCTTTTTGTTTTACAAATTCCTTCACCACCTCGTAGCCAATTCCATTACTGGCGCCCGTTACAACAACATTCATTTTACTTATTTTTTATTTTTTGAATTGAGATAATATTTCTTTTGTCTGATCCGACAACACCAATTCACCGCTGATAGCGGCACGTTCGGGTAATAAAGAAGTCCAATGACTAGTTCCTTCCCATAACATTTCTTTTATTTTTTTTGTAGCGACGACAGAAGAAGCAGATAAATTCTTCAATAAAGCAGTTAATTCTTCATCTAATTTCTCTTCACTTTCATATATAGATGAATATAACCCTTTATCAAAGGCCCATTGAGCACTTTGAAATTGGGAAGAATGAATACTCAAAGCAGAAAACGCAGCAACTCCAATCTTTCTTTCTACTGCAGGACCAATTACAAACGGACCAATACCAATACTTAACTCACTTAATTTTACAGATGCCGATTGTAATGCAAAACTATAATCAGAAGCCGCTACTATACCCACGCCACCGCCAATTGCTTTACCTTGCACTTTTGTAATGATGAATTTCGGACAAGCTTTCATCGCCAGCATTACCTTCGCAAAGCCCGAAAAGAAAGCTTTTCCCGCTTCTTTAGTATTAATAGATAGTAATTCATCAAAGGAAGCGCCGGCGCAAAAGGTTTTATCTCCTTCAGAAAGCAAATAAATTACTTTCGCCTTTTCATCTGTACCAAAATCCGTGATGGCCTTCGCCAACTCATCCAACAGTACCCCAGGAAGCGAATTACTTTTAGGATGAAAGAAAACTATTTTCCCAATTCCATCTTCTATTGAAGTCGTGATTCTGCCTTCCATACCTTAATATTTTTCTTCCAAGATAAAAAGATTTACTGATTGGAGGGAACTTTATAAAACAGTTCGTCCCTGTGAAGTGCTTTCACAGGGACGAACAAATAAATGCAGGCAATATTATTTCCTGCCTTGATTTTGCAGCTCTTCCAATTTTTTCTGGAAGCGCGACTTGGTCATTGGTTTTTTCTTGTGCTCCTCTATTTTTGCGAGGATGGCCTCTTCATTCACAAAGTATTTTTTGATGACTATTGTTTGTCCGATAGTGATAACGTTCGCCAGGAAGTAGTAGAAAGTCAAGCCTGAAGCCACATTATTAAAGAAGAACAACATCAACACTGGCATGATGTTCATCATGATCTTCATTTGTTTTTGAATGGCTTGTTGCATTTCTCCGCCACCTGTTGCAGAAGCGCTTGGTGTCATTTGCTGAGTGAAACGTGTATAGAAGAACAAAGAGACAGCCATTAAGATGGTAAATAAAGAGATGTGATCTCCATATAAAGGAACTTCAAATCCAAAATCATAAATAGAATCATAAGCTGACAAATCCTCAGCCCATAAGAAAGGCTCCTGACGCAATTCCATCAATGTAGGGAACAATCGAAACAAGGCATACAAAATAGGCATCTGAAGTAATGCTGGTATACAACCCGCCATAGGATTCACGCCTGTTTTTTTGTAGAGCTCCATGGTAGCCTGCTGTTTTTTCAGCGGATCAGCATTTTTATTGGCTTCATTGAGTTTATCCAACTCAGGTTTAATCACCCGCATTTTAGCTGAAGACAAGTAGTTTTTATAGGTAATTGGAAACAACACCATTTTAATTACCAGCGTCAACAGAATAATAATCATTCCAGCCGCAATCTGCCAGCTATCAAAAAGCTGAACCAAAGGATACATGAAATATTCATTCACTAAGCCGAAGATTCCCCAGCCCAAATTTACTTGATCTTGCAAATGCACATCAAAACTATCTAACAAATCAAAATCATTCGGTCCGAAATAGAATGAATAATTGTTATTCGTCAAACCAGCAGATGCCATAGGCACCGGTAACTCAGCACGTAATCTCTTTACATAAGTAGTGTCTTCTTCTTTAAAATAACAAGAAACTTTTCCTCCCTTTTCAAAATCTTTTTCTGCAATGATGGCAGAAGAGAAGAACTGTTGTTTCATAGACACCCATTTGGTGTTGAATTCCAACTCTTCAGTTGCATCACTTAAACCTTCAGTGATATAATCATCATCCTGCTCGTCTTCGGTATTGTAATAAAACATGGTTGCCACTTTCCTTTCCTCAGAAATAATTTTTTCCTGGTTAGGTGTATATTGCTCCCATTCGAAAGTCAGACCTTTATCTCCACCAGATATATCTCTTTCCAATCCAGCAATATTGACTTTGAAATCAATTTTGTAATCATTGCCAGAAATGATATATAGAAACTCGATGTACTTAGCTGGGTTATCAACCGCGACTAACTTAAAGGAAAGAGATTTGTTTTCTTCTCCTTTCACATTGAAACTTTGAGCAGAAGGAACAAAATAGAAATCTCGTGTGTTGAGTTTTTTTCCAACGTGATTGAAGTTGATTTGGTAGTAAGAAGAATCTTTAATGAAAAGATTCAAGGGCGCTGTGCCATGAAAAGATCTGTAGTCCTTCAATTCCACTTTTGAAATGTAACCACCTTTTGGAGAGAAGGTCATTTTCATTTTGTCATTCTCCACCACAATCTCCTTGTCTTCACCTTTTATAGAGTTGTAGAAGAGTCCGAAATCTTTTTTCAAGCCTTCGTTGATCCAAGCCTCTTTTGCGGAATCTTTGACAGTTGTATCAATTGCTGCTTGCGTGAGTGGTTTTGCTTCTGTAAGTTGATCCGCTTTTTTATCGCTTACCTCCGTTTTTGCAGGCTCCACAGCTTTGTCGGTATTAGCCGTGTAAACAGAAAAACCAACAAGTATTAAACCTATTAATACAAAACCTATTATCGAATTTTTATCCATTGTATTTTATTATCACCTTTTAGAATATTCTATTGCTGCCTTCACGAAACCTAAAAACAAAGGATGCGGATTGGCTACTGTACTTTTGTATTCGGGATGGAACTGAACGCCAACAAACCAAGGGTGGTTTTTGAGTTCAATAATTTCAACTAGTCCGTTTTTTGGATTGATACCTGAAGCGGTCATTCCATTTTCTTCAAACTGTTTCAAATATTTATTATTGAATTCATAACGGTGACGGTGTCTTTCTTGAATCTCTGCCGATTGATATATTTCAAAAGCCTTGGTTCCTTTTTTGATTTTGCAAGGATAAGCACCCAAACGCATGGTCCCGCCTTTTTTAGTGATGTTTTTTTGGTCCTCCATCAAACCGATAACAGGATGTTTTGTTTTAGGATCCTGTTCCGTAGAACTTGCTTTTAACTTCAAAACATTTTGAGCGAACTCCACTACTGCACATTGCATTCCTAAACAAACACCTAAGAATGGAATTTTGTTTTCACGCGCATAACGCACAGCAGTTAATTTTCCTTGCAATCCTCTTTCACCGAATCCAGGCGCTACGAGAATACCGTTCAAATGACCTAATAATTCATCTTTGGTATCGGCATCCACATCTTCCGAGTGAATCCACTCCAACTCCACTTTGCAATCATTTGCAGCACCTGCGTGAATAAATGATTCCGCAATAGATTTGTAGGAATCTTTCAACTCCACATATTTCCCCACCAAACCGATGGTCACTTTCTTTTTCGGATTTTTTAATTTTTTGAGGAAGGACTTCCACTCTTTCATCTCCGGCTCTTTCCCTACTTTCATTCCGAATTTCTCCAACACCACTGCATCCAACTTTTCTTCCATCATCAATAGCGGAACATCATAAATGGATTCAGCATCTAGAGAAGCCACCACAGCGTGCGGTTCAACGTTGCAGAACAAAGCCACCTTTCTTCTCACATCAGCAGGAACATCATATTCGGCGCGACAAACCAATACATCCGGTTGTAATCCGTATTCCAATAATTTTTTTACAGAATGCTGAGTCGGTTTAGTTTTCAATTCACCAGATGCAGCAAGGTAAGGAATCAAAGTAAGGTGAATCACTAAACAACGATTTCCCAGTTCCCACTTCAACTGACGAACAGCCTCAATGTATGGAAGAGATTCAATGTCACCAACAGTACCACCAATTTCAGTCAATACAAAATCCCATTTGCCTTCTTTCGACAATTCCTGAATTCTGTTTTTGATTTCGTCAGTGATGTGTGGAATCACCTGAACGGTTTTTCCTAGGTATGCACCTTGACGCTCTTTATTGATAACCGATTGGTATATTTTTCCTGTAGTCACGTTGTTCGCCTGAGAAGTACGAACATTTAAAAATCTTTCATAGTGACCCAAATCCAAATCCGTTTCGGCACCGTCATCGGTTACAAAACATTCTCCGTGTTCATAGGGATTTAATGTTCCCGGATCAACGTTAATGTAGGGATCTAATTTTTGAATTGTGGCGGTATATCCTCGTGCCTGTAGCAATTTAGCCAATGAGGCTGCGATGATTCCTTTACCTAGTGAAGAGGTTACCCCTCCCGTTACGAATATGTATTTTGTGTCCGGCATCTTCTGATTTGGCTCCATTTATTTTGCCGAGTGCAAAGCTACGAATATTCGCTGTGTAATAAAGAAAGAAATGGAAAATAAAGTAGGGACCTTAATGACTTATTAAAAACCAGCTATTTTTTCACTACAAACTTCTGACTATCCACCAATGAACCGTCGGGCTTACTTACTCTTAAAACATAAACTCCATCTGCCATTTCTGAAACATCCTGCTGATATTTAACTCCCTTAAACTTTTCTGTTTTAATCAGAACGCCTGATCCGTTAAAGATTTCCAGATTATATTCCTCTTCGTTAGCAAGCACCACATTGAGAATAGAAGAAACCGGATTTGGATAAATGTTTTCAATCAATTCGGTTTTGACAGGCCCTACAATCTCTCCCGCAAAACCTACCACAACCGGATAGTAATTACTTTGGATATTGTTCAATCTTGCCTGTGCAATAATATCCTTTATGCTATATTTTGCCAATGGAGGTTCCAGCGAAGGAGCGTCTCCCAAAACCAACATTATTCTTTTCACATTAGAAGACCACGAAAGAGATTCTATCGCCTTGTGAGCTCCATCCGTCATTGATTCCGGAGTGTCACCACCACCTGAATATCTTACTTTTTTAAAATTTGATTCCAGCTTATTAAAATCCTTACTAAAATCATTTATATCTATCCAACTCGCACCATCCACATTTTTATCTCCATAGTAAACCAGAGCAACATTTACATTCTTGTATTTTTTTATTGCTGAAAAAATCAAGTCCATACTGTTTTGCAACATGAATATATCATCTGTCATACTCCCTGTTTTATCTATCAAAAAGCAAAGATCAATGTCGTCCCCTCCATGATTCTCAATAATTTCGATCACAGATTGAACCACCAGACTTGCATTTTCAGCCAAATACATCTTTCCATTTGTACTGTCTGCCAGGGTTTGAAATACCGAAATGGTAGCAGAGTCGAATTGCAGGAAATTACGAATCTGAGGCAGTTTAATATCTTTTAAAATCAAAGAATCCATTTTAGTAAGTAATGAATCTCTGAAATCATCTGCTTTAACAAGAGGCACCTGTTCAATTTCAGGATTACATGCAGCTATGGATAACGCTGCAATCAAAATAATAATAAACTGTTTCATTTTTCTATCTTAATATTTTATATGCCAATTCCTTCAATAACTCTCCCTCCGACGTACTTGGATTGTTCACTCCCTTGGATTTCAAATCATATTCGTTGAGCAATTCAAAAATTTGACTGATTTTTTTCGGCGGATAATTTTTTGCTGCGAGCTGGTAATCCTTGATAAAGAACTTACTCACTTTCATTGTGGCAGCAAGCGTATCCGGATTTTTATCGGGAGAAAAATGATAGGTCATTACTTTCAAAAAGTAGCCATGTAAAGTAGACAACACCACCACCATTGGATTGCTTTTAGGATTCGCAGCGAAGTAGTGAACAATGCGCATCACCTTTTCGAAATCCTTGCTGCCCAAGGCATTGTTCAACTCAAAAATATTGTAATCCTTACTGATACCTACGTTTTTCTCAATCACCTCAGGAGAAATCGTTGATGCCGGGGGAAGCAAAATGCACAACTTATCTACTTCATTAGTGATCTTCGACAATTCATTACCTAAAAACTCACTTAGCAAAACAGAAGCTTTTGGAGAAATTTTAAATCCCTTTCCTTCTACATATTTTACAATCCAATCGGGAACCTGATTGTCGTACAATTTCTTTGACTCAAATAAAACCCCAATCTTATCAATGGTTTTGGGAAGAGCCTTTCGTTTATCCAAGGATTTTCCTTTGTAGCAAAACACCAAAACCGTAGAGGCTTGCGGTTGTTTTAAATACAATTCTAGAGAATCAAAATTCTTGATGTCTTGTGCTTCACGAACAATGATCAGCTGCCTCTCGCCCATCATAGGAAACTGTTTGGCAAGGTTGATCACATTTTGCAAATCAACATCTTTTCCATAAAACACAGATTGATTGAAAGCCTTGTCCTCTTCGGGAATCAGGTTTTCTTCAATGAAATCAGAAATATAATCAATGTAATATGCCTCTTCACCCGAGAGGAAGTAAATGGGCTTTACTTCCTTTTTTTTTATTTCACGGATGATATTTTCAAAAGACACAGTAAATGATCTTAGTATTCCAGCAGCACGTCAATACGGGTGTTTTCCGCCTTTCCTTTTTTGCTTTTGGTATCTTTGGTCAATGGCTCTGTATTTCCAGCTCCTTCAATTTTAATTCTTTCGAATGGAACGCCTTGAGCAACAAATTTTGTTCTCACATAGTCGGCCATTTTTTTCGATTGCTCCATACAAACTACAGCGTTATTGTCGCCATAATAGTGACCTGTGATTTTGATTTTTAAATACCCTTCTTTTTTAAGTTTATCAATATCCTTTTGCATGATGACCTTTGATTTCGGACCGAATTTCAACGAATCCATTGTCTCGGTATAAACAAGGTGCTCGGTTTCAAATTTTTCTCTTTTCTCTGGAGCAATCTCTTGTGGCGTTGCATTGTTGCTAGCCATTGATGACTCTGTTCTTTCCAAAGAAACAGTGAAAGCCATTTCTTTTGCTTCAGCAGGAGCCTGTATCTCAGCAATAAAAGGTTTGAATTCTGGTGTTGCAGCTTCAATCACATATTTTTGTCCGGCCATCAAGTTATATTCAAACACACCTTTATCTGAAAACATCAGAAGACACTGGCTTTCCTAAAGTTTTATCCATTAAACTTCCTTTCAGCAACACTACATTTTTGCTCTCACCTGTTAGAACGTTGTAGTTGGCCAAATTTACCTGGTAAATATCCAAATCGGTACGAGCAGAATTCATTTGTGTAGTGTAATAGCCCTTTGAGCCATCAGCAGACATTACAAAATGACGTTCATCTCTGAAGGTATTGATTGGATAACCCAAGTTAACCGGTTTTGACCAAGCTCCATTTTCATAGGTAGTTTTAAAAATATCATAACCTCCCATGTTTTCATCGTGACCAGTTGACGCAAAAAACAAAGTCTTGCTATCTGGATGGATAAACAAACCAATTTCATCTTGAGGAGTATTCACCACTGGCCCGATATTAAAAGGAGTAGTCCATGTTCCATCATCTTTCAATTCCATCATAAAAATATCCGTGTTACCATAGTTTTTGTTGAGAACATCATTTCTCTCGCTTACGAAAAACACCTTTTTACCATCGGCAGAAACACAAGCTCCAGCTTCAAAATAATCAGTATTCATGAAAGGAACTTGTTTCGCTGGCCCCCATTGATTGTTGCCCTCTTTAGAAGACACATATAAGTCTCCAGATCCTGTATGATAATTTGCTTCTTGCACATTTCTGTATAAGAAAATTGAAGTCCCATCAGGCGAAATACTTGTGTTGGCATCGTGACCTGTAGTATTGATAGCTCCTTCAAGCAATTTAGCTTTTGACCATTTTTTAGTTTTTTCATTCCAGCTTGAACCGTAAATATCCTGGAAATATGCACCATCTTTTACGTCCTGAGCACCTTTACCTTCCGCACGGGCAGAAGCAAAAATCAAGGTTTTTCCATCGGCGGTGATGTTTGGAATTCCATCTGAATAAATAGAGTTGATAGAATCACCAACTGATACTACTGTAGCATTTACAGGGCTTTGCATTGCTTTAGCGGCAAAAGCAACCTGGTTGATGTGTAAATCAATATTGTTGAATTTTGCATCTGCTTCTTTAGCGGTGCTTTTATACCTGTCGAAGAGTTCAGCTGCTTTTTTATAATTACCTGATTGTTGCATCGCCTGCCCATAACGGAAAGAATACAAAGGATCCAAGCCCGAGCTTTTTGCTTCTGCAGCTTCAAAGTAAGAAACTGCTTTCGCCACATCTCCCTGCATCAAGTAGCACTCACCCATTTTATAATTAAGATATCCGTCTTCTTTGTGCTCATTATAAACGGCGGTGTAAAAATCAAGTGCCGAAGTATAATCATCCTCATTTTCACATACCTGTGCTTTGCGCAAAACCAGCTTTTCGTTAAGAGAATAATTCCCTTTCCAATAAGTAGCGCACGACGCCAATAAAACCGTAAAAACAATAGCAATTCCTTTAATGAAGTAATTTTTTTGCATGCCCATTTATTTTAAGTGCGAAAAACAAAAATATAAAAATTCACGACTTTATGTCAACAATTGACTTTAAAGTTCCACTTGTAAGATAATTAAAATCGCAACAAAAGCATTTATCCAGCTGAAAATATTGTTTTCTTATTACCTTTAACGCCTAATCACTAGAACATGGAATTATCACAATTGACCGCAATATCACCTGTCGACGGAAGATACAGAAGAATCAGCAAAGACCTTTCCCTATATTTCTCAGAATATGCTCTTATAAAATATCGTGTTTTAGTAGAGATTGAATATTTTATCGCGTTATGTGAAATACCACTTCCCCAACTCAAAAAAATCAACAAAAGTGTTTTTCCTGATCTTAAAAAGATATACATCTCATTTTCTATTGAGGATGCGCAAGCCATCAAAGACATAGAAAAAACCACCAACCACGACGTTAAAGCAGTGGAATATTTCATCAAAGAGAAATTTGATGCGTTGGGCTTGAGCGAATACAAAGAGTTTATTCATTTCGGACTGACCTCTCAAGACATTAATAACACAGCCATTCCGCTTTCTTTAAAAGAGGCCTTAAACGCTTCTTATTTTCCTTTGTTGGAAGAAAACCTGAACAAATTAAAAGAACAGGCACAAAGCTGGAAAAACATTACATTACTGGCCAGAACCCACGGTCAGGCGGCCTCTCCTACCCTTCTAGGAAAAGAAATTTACGTGTATGTTGAACGGATTGAAGCACAAATCAAGCAATTGAAAGCGGTGCCATTTAGCGCCAAATTCGGTGGTGCCACCGGAAACTTCAATGCGCATAAAATCGCTTTTCCAGAAATCAACTGGATTGATTTCTCTAATAATTTTGTGAACAACAATTTAGGTCTGAATCGCTCTCAAACAACAACACAGATTGAACATTACGATAACATTGCCGCTTTATTTGATGCACTGAAAAGAATCAACACCATATTTATCGACTTGAATAGAGACCTTTGGATGTACATCTCAACCGACTATTTCAAACAACAATTGAAAGAAGGAGAAGTTGGCTCCTCAGCAATGCCTCATAAAGTAAATCCGATTGATTTTGAAAACTCAGAAGGAAACCTCGGCATTGCCAACAGCGGATTTGAATTTATGGCAGCAAAACTGCCGGTTTCCCGCTTGCAGCGCGACCTCACCGACAGTACTGTTTTGCGCAACATAGGCGTTCCTTTTGCGCACACGATGATCGCTTTTGCTTCTACTTTAAAAGGATTGAACAAACTCATCATCAATGAAGACAAAATAAAAACAGATCTTGAAGAAAACTGGGCAGTAATTGCTGAAGCGATTCAAACTGTGTTAAGAAAAGAAGGCTACCCTAAACCTTACGAAGCCTTAAAAGGACTTACCCGTAAAAACGAAAAAACAACTCAGACTACTATTGCTGCTTTTATTGATACGCTGAGCATTTCAGAAGAATTGAAAACGCAATTGAAAAAAATCAGTCCTCACAATTATGTAGGCTATAATGCAAATGAATTAAAATAATTAATTTAGAATCTATCTAAAAATATACAATATGAAAACTAAAATCACTTTATTGGTCCTGACATCAGCTATGGCCTTTGCCTCATGCGGCGGAGAACAAGCAGCTGAAGTAGTCACTACTCCGGTAACCGACACTATTCCGAATCAAGTTGTTGCACCTCAAATAATCATAGACACTTTCAAGGTAGAAACCGGAGCCAGCTCATTAAAATGGACCGGTGCTAAGGAAGTGGGCAAAAGTCACAACGGATTTATCAGAATAAAAGAAGGATGGATAGGTTTGTCGGAACAAGGCAAATTAATCAATGGAAACATCATTGTTGACATGACTGCTATCGTTAATATGGATTTAAAAGATGAAAAAAGCAAAGGCAAATTGGTTGACCATTTGAAGTCGAAAGATTTTTTTGTTGTTGATTCTTTCCCAACCGCGCAATTCACTATTATTTCTGCTACCGATTCAACTGTAACCGGTGATCTTACTATTAAGAACACCACCAATTCCGTTACTTTTCCTTATAGCATGAAAATGATGGGGAAAGCTGATATGGTAGTAGAATCTAAAAAATTCTCTATCGACAGAATGAAATGGGGAGTAACATACAATGCTGCAACTGCAGCTAGTGTTGCAAAAGAAAATATCATTAGTGACCTAATGGAATTGCAGGTTTCTTTAACAGCAACAAAGAAATAAGGAAATAATATTTTAAAGGAAATCCTCTGCCGAAAGGTGGGGGATTTTTTGTTTTAACTCGCGCGCGTTTTCAACGCGTGCGAATTTATTTTGGCATTTGTAATGCCTTAAAGATTAGCAATTCAATTGCTAAGATAAATTCGCACGCGTTGAAAACGCGCGCGAGGTAATTAAAACAAAAAAGCCCTGGTTTACACCAAGGCTTTCTTTATCTCAAAAGAGTATCTTAATTCTTCAAAGAATCAACTACTGCTTTAAACGCTTCAGGGTGGTGAGCAGCTAAATCAGCTAATGATTTTCTGTTCAATTCCAATCCTTTTGCATTGAATTTACCCATGAATTCAGAATATGACATTCCGTGCTCACGAACACCTGCATTGATACGTTGAATCCAGATTGATCTGAAACTTCTTTTCTTTTGTTTACGACCAGAGTATGCGTATAACATACCTTTTTCCACTGCGTTTTTCGCAACGGTCCAAACGTTTTTTCTTCTGCCAAAGTACCCTTTCGCGTACTTGAGGACTTTTTTCTTTCTAGCTTTACTAGCTACGGAGTTTGTTGCTCTAGGCATAACTTTTAGTTTTTTGACGGTCAGCGTCCATCTTTCGACAGAACTTTATAAGCTGTACAATCGGGTTAAACAATGAACCTGGAAACTATTTTCCAATGGTTAAAATCAACTTGATATTTCCTTCGTCACCGGGGCTAACCAATGCAGAGTGAGTCAAGTTTCTTTTTCTTTTTTTAGCTTTCTTAGTCAGGATGTGACTTTTGTAAGCATGTTTTCTTTTGATCTTTCCTGTTCCTGTGAGAGAGAATCTCTTCTTCGCACTGGATTTCACTTTCATTTTTGGCATAACACTTATTTAAAAATTCGGTAAAGACGCAAAATTTTGCGTCTCTACAATATAATTTACTTCTTCGGCGTGATCATTACAATCATTTTCTTTCCTTCCAATTGCGGCATGCTCTCCACTTTCCCAAACTCCTCTAGCTCCGTCGCAAACTTCAACAACAAAATTTCCCCTCTTTCTTTATAAATGATGGCTCTTCCTTTAAAGAACACATAAGCTTTCACTTTAGCACCATCTTGCAAGAAACCAATCGCGTGTTTCAACTTGAAGTTAAAATCATGCTCATCAGTATTCGGTCCGAAACGGATCTCTTTGATAACAACGTTTTGCGTTTTTTTCTTGATCTCCTTTTGTTTCTTCTTTTGTTGGTATAAGAACTTCTTGTAATCTGTAATTTTACAAACCGGCGGCTCAGCATTTGGTGAAATCTCCACCAAGTCCAGCTCCATCGATTTTGCTAATTCAATAGCATCTCTCACCGACATTACTGCCGATTCAATGCCTTCGCCTACCACCCTCAACTCACGTCCGGTAATTTCCTCGTTGGTACGATGTGGGTTTTTCTTAATGAAACGTCCACCTCTTCTTGGGAAGTTGCCACCTCCACCACCACCACTTGGTCTGCTGAAGTTATTGTTAAAACCTGGTCCGCCTACTTTTGCCATTAATTAATATTCTAACGCTTTATTTATTTGTTCTTTTAATAAGTTCGCAAAATCTTCAACCTTCATCTTCCCTAAATCTTCCCCTCCGTGTTTCCTTACTGCCACAACGCCTTCCGCAATTTCTTTTTCACCCAACACAATCATATAAGGGATTTTTTGCATTTCGGCATCCCTGATTTTCTTGCCCATCGTTTCATTACGGTCGTCAACGAATCCGCGAATATCGGAATTATTTAGCAAACTTAAAAGGTTTTGAGAATCAGAGTTATATTTTTCACTTAAAGGAAGAATTGCCACCTGCTCAGGAGTTAACCACAATGGGAAGTTTCCGGCGCAGTGCTCAATTAAAATTGCGATGAATCTTTCCAGTGAACCGAAAGGCGCACGATGAATCATCACCGGACGGTGACGTTTGTCATCGCTCCCTACATATTCCAACTCAAAACGTTCAGGCAAATTGTAATCCACCTGAATGGTTCCTAATTGCCATTTGCGACCGATTACATCCTTCACCATGAAATCTAACTTCGGACCGTAAAACGCTGCTTCACCATATTCAGTAACGGTTTTCAAACCTTTTTTAGCAGAAGATTCAATAATGGCTCCTTCAGCAGCTTCCCAATTTTCGTTGGTTCCAATATATTTTGATCTATCCTCCTGATCTCTCAATGAAATCTGGGCGGTATATTCATTGAATCCGAAAACCTTAAATACATATTGAACGAGGTCAATCACTTTTTCGAACTCTTCGTTGAGTTGGTCCTGACGACAGAAAATATGCGCGTCATCTTGAGTAAATCCACGAACCCTAGTCAAACCGTGTAATTCTCCACTTTGCTCGTAACGATAAACCGTTCCAAACTCTGCAAAACGCACCGGCATATCTTTGTAAGAGCGCGGTTTGCTTTTGTAAATCTCACAGTGGTGAGGACAGTTCATTGGCTTGAGGAAAAACTGCTCTCCCTCTTGCGGAGTTTGAATCGGCTGAAAAGAATCCTTTCCGTATTTTTCGTAGTGACCTGAGGTTTTGTACAATTCAACGTTCCCGATATGCGGAGTAATTACTCCCAAATATCCAGCCTGAGCCTGTGCTTTTTTCAAAAAGTTGGTCAACCTGTCACGCAAATCAGCGCCTTTCGGCAACCACAGTGGCAAACCTTGTCCTACTTTTTGTGAAAAAGTGAATAACTCCATTTCCTTACCCAATTTACGATGGTCGCGTTTTTTCGCTTCCTCCAGCATAGTCAGGTAATCCGTCAGTTCTTTCTGTTTAGGAAAAGTAATGGCATACAAACGAGTCAACTGCTTTCGTTTTTCATCACCGCGCCAGTAGGCACCGGCAACACTCATCACTTTTGCTGCTTTAATAAAAGAAGTATCAGGAATGTGCGGTCCGCGGCACAAATCGGTGAAATTCCCCTGTTGGTAAAAAGTAATTTCACCATCGGGTAAATTTTCCAGCAACTCCAATTTATATTCATCGCCTTTTTCAGTGAAATAGGCGATCGCATCTTTTTTAGAAACCTCAGTACGTTTGTATTCACTTTTCAAACGCGCCAGCTCCAGCATTTTATCTTCAATGGCTTTAAAATCTGCATCAGAAATGGTTTTTCCGCCTAAATCAATGTCGTAATAAAATCCGTTTTCAATGGCCGGACCGATACCGAATTTTGTTCCGGGATACAAAACCTCAACGGCTTCTGCCAGCAAATGCGCAGAGGAATGCCACATTGTTGCCTTTCCGTCGGTATCGTTCCAGGTATTTAAAACTATGGAAGCGTCACCAATAATCGTTCGCGACAAATCCTGCACTTCACCATTTACTTTAATCGACAGGCAATTTCTGGCTAAACCTTCAGAAATGCTTTTGGCAATATCCATCCCTGTAACCCCTTGCGGGTATTCACGAACAGAGCCATCGGGCAAGGTAATCTTAATCATATCTTTTTATAAGGGCCGTAAAAATAAGAAAAAGAAGATGAACCCTCACCGAAAACAATAAATTCTATTTCTTCTTGTAAAACTTAGTCAAATCAACATCATAGGCGAAAGTAAAATTCACGTATTTCCTGTTGTACATCGTATTGAATTCATGCATATAACCTAGTCGGCATTGTAAATTAGACAAAAACATATAACCAAATGAAGCTCCATACCTGAAGCGATCGATGATTTGATCCTGTGTATTTAAAAATATTTCCCCATGAGTAGATAAAAACAAAGTGTTTTTGTGGATTCCCCGTGTATTTAAAGGGACTAAGGTTTCTACTCGAAAACGATTTCGAAACCATATCTTATCGTCTACCAAACGTTGCTCAGTCCTCCATCTTAAATCGAAATTACAATACGGAAGGTTTTTACGGAAAGCAATTTGCTCCCAGATTCTATCCTCACTTTGATAAATTGGAATAAATTCATCTTCAGGTGCCATCGATTTCAGCAAGGCGATTCCTGCACCATAGGAAAAAGCAGAGGAATCAGGACGATAAAAAAATCCAACCCTGAAAATGAATTGCTCAATACTTGGCAAAAGTGAATAATGCCGGTAACTCCTTTCGGCATACATGGAAAGGTTTTTAGTAAATTTAGTATTGCTGTAAAAGGTGAGCCAACTCCCCAGTTGCTGATCACTATATTGTAATTGTTGCGCATCCATCCGGAGCACTGTAAACAATAAAAAAACAAAACCGAAATACTTCATGTTATACAACTATTTTGACTATTAGACCAATCAGAATTCATTGGATGAACCAATAAAAACCCGTGAAAAATTGCGGAAATTTAAATTCGAAATAGCTTTTACTGCAGAAAAAGCCTAACTCAGAAATTCAGGAGGAGGGGAAATTTTTTTGAAAAATCCAGAGGAGAGACTTATAAGCCTCCATTGTTTTTGATGAAGGGAAATGTATTGTTCCTTCATTGCAGAAAAATATATGAGTACGTTTAGTTCTTTTCCATCTTTTGTCGCTTCCTTTTCCTGGTCTTCTTCTGAATTATCATCATCATCCGAAGATGGTTGTTCATATTCAGCAGAGATTTTATTTTTATTAACCAAATCCATTGTCATCACTATGTCCAATCCTACCTGCATTAAAAAAAAAGTGCAGAACAAAGCAGCCAGCAAGGCCGAGACTTTATTTTGAAAATAGCATTTCACGTTTCGAATTTAATAAAGCCAGTCGGGAATCAAAAATCTATTCTGTGTTCTTTCAAAGAAGTATTTTATCTTAGATTTCAAAATATACCTACTCATGCGCATCATCTCCTTCAACGTTAACGGTATCCGCGCCATTGCCGGAAAAGGCTTTGCGGAAACAATAAAAGAATTAAACTGTGACATTCTTTGTTTACAAGAAACAAAAGCGCAGGATGATCAGGTGCGAGAAGCTCTGGCGCACATTCCAGGTTTTCATATTTATACGAATTCAGCAGAAAAAAAAGGATATGCAGGTACAGCCATTCTAACCAAAGAAAAGCCTTTAGCAGTTACCAACGATATGGGTATTCCAGAGCACGATAAGGAAGGAAGAGTGATTGCCGCCGAATACAAAGACTTTTATGTAGTCACCGTTTATGTTCCCAATTCAAAAAGCGAGTTGGAAAGATTGCCTTACCGACAACAATGGGACAAGGATTTTTTAGCTTATTTAAAAAAGTTGGAAAGCAAAAAACCGGTGATTGTTTGTGGTGATTTAAATGTTGCGCATAAGCCCATCGACCTGACCCATCCAAAACCAAATTACAACAAATCGGCAGGATATACTCAAATTGAAATTGATGGAATGGACAATTTCCATGCTTCAGGATTGATAGACAGCTACCGTCACTTCTATCCAGAAAAAATAGAATACAGCTGGTGGAGCTACCGCGCTGGAGCGCGTGCGAAAAACGTAGGCTGGAGAATTGATTACTTTTTGGTGAGTGAAGATTTCTTACCAAAAATCAAAGACTCTTTCATTTGCGGACACATTATGGGTTCTGATCATTGTCCGGTTGGAATTGATTTATAACAATTTTTTACCTCAGCCGTACAAGAGCGCAATTAATAAAAATGAAGTACACCAAAGCAGCACTTTTCCTTTTCTTTAATCTACTATATTGCAGCGGTATTTCGCAATATGGCAAGCAAGTCATTTATTACTTCGGCGCGCAATATTCAAAAGATTATCACACTTTGCAATTGGTGGATGATCCGCACATGGACCTCGATAGCAATTTACATCTTGGTATAACCGATGCCAAATACATCAAGTTAAGGAACCTTAATGATCTCAATATCTGGAATGAACACTTCGGTCTAAAATTCGGTTACAGCCTTAATCCATATCTGTACTTTGAAACCGGAGTTATTTATAATAAAGGAGGGGTAAAAATAACTCCAAACAGTTTAAGTGACACCTTGCTAAACAAGGTATTCTCTAATATTTTAGATCGCAAGGAATATGTAGTAGAATACAACACCATTGAACTTCCTTTCACTGTGCGATTAAAGCCAAATTTTGACGACAAAAAATCTCGATTTTTCCCTATACTTTCTGCTGGTGTTGCCTTCGGATATGCTACGCAAAATTTATATTACTACAACTATATTGAAAATGCCAGAGTACAGAGAAACATAGGACTAACAGCTCATGTAGGATTAGGACTGCGAAAGGAAATTGACAAAACAATGTATTTCGAAATCAACTCCTTTTATAAAACGACACTCATTAATCACTTTGCGTACGCACCTGTTCAAAGTTTTTTTCAAACGGTTGGAGTTGAAGCTACTCTAGGGTGGATTTTTAGAGGCAACGCGGCAGGGAAATCGAGTTTGATTTTATCTTGTAAAGAATTTTCGAGAGAACATTTGAAGCGCTACAGTTTCGGCATTCAATATGGAGGATTATACACAGCTGCAATTAATAAAGGCACAAATAAAGAATTATTGACACTTTATGGTCATCCTGAAATTGATACATCGAAAGTAAAAGACTATACATCAAAAATTAATGGCGTTCCCGGATTTTCCATCGGACTATTTGTGGAATGCAAAATCAATCCTATTTTTTCCATCGGATTTACACCTGGTTTTTCTCAACGTGGATTTCAATTGAATGATCATTTCAATTATAAAGACAGCACAATAGCACCACTTACCATTCAATCCAATGTGCGCTTCAACTACCTCGACTTTCCTGTAGAATTTATTTTTAGTCCAGTCAATCGCCTCAAGCTTTTCGCAGGTGTTGGCCTTTCGGTTTTCATGAAAGACAAAATTTACGAATTCACTTATTCACCAAAAGGATACCTAGGAACACCAGCCGACTTAAACGACTTATCGGGTTACAACCGTGTGCTTAAATACTTCGGCTATGAAGCCAGAACCCTTCTTTGGTCGGGTCACGCAGGCGTAAGTTATGACATCGACAACCGCTTGGCCGTAGCTTTAAAGGCACTCTACAGCGGAAATATGATGCCTGAAAAACTACCAGAATTAAGCATCAGCAATCTTTATGCGCAGGCATCAATTATTCTTTATTTAAATAAATACGGCTTTAAATCAGGAAGATGAAAATGAAATTAAAATTTAGCTTGATTATTTTGCTTCTGTTCACTGCAACAGTATTCGCGCGCGACATAAAAACAGCTACTAATTTTTTCTCGATCAATGCAGGACTTTCTTCTAGCTTCATTACTGGCGCTAGTTTTTATCAGCATCAAAAATTCATGAATAATTATCGGACTGAACTGAATGCTTTAAATTATAAAGTAAGTTCGTCCATCCTTCCTACCTCAGCGATATCCGTTGGAATTAAATATGGAATTCCATTCAACGACAAAATCATGATTTTCACAGGTTTGTTTTACACGCCTAGAGGTTACACAGAAAATTTCAGCATCTCTGACAGCACAGGCTTGATCGACAAAAGTAAATTCCAAATGATTGCCAATTATTGGGATTTTTATCTTGGTTTAAAATACAAAAACTCCGGTGGAATCACTTTAGGCATTGGTGCAATGTCCATGTACAACACGAAGGATTTAATAAAAATAAAAAGAACGAAACTGCAAAGCGGAACGGAAGTCAGCACCGAAACTCAGCAACTCTTTAATGAATATTACAATGCTCAACGAGATATATTTCCGATAGCCCCCTTTATCTGCGTGGGATACGAGCAGCGATGGTGGAATGTGGAACTAGAATCAAGCTACAGCTCCAACATTTTTTTAGCCACTGAAGTGGAAATGAATTTCGTTAGCGTTAATCTGAAAGCCGGATTTGTTATGCTTTGGGATTAATGTCCTTTTATTTTACACCAAGAAGACTTATTTTTGCGGCTCAATTTATTTAGAGATGCAAACATTAATAGATTATAAAGAATATATCACTTCCGTTGAAAGTCGACCGGGATATACTAAACCAAATGCCTTTGCGCTTGGTATCCGTCGCAGAAAAAACAACAAAACTTTAGACGTGTCCTTCCCCGTGATTAACTTCAATGAATCATTTGGAACCGCTGCAGTGCTAATTGATATTTTAAAAGTGCATGACTTTAAAAACAGTTTTTACACAACAACATTAGAAAATTTAAGTGAAGCTTATTCACGTTTTGCCGCTTTTCATGATGAACTGGGACAACATCCTAATATTGAAACTATCACAGCGTTAATCGACAATTACACTACTTCCAATGGATACGCCGATATTGACATCATAGTCTATTTCCTATTCGATAAATCAAAAGCGGTTGAAACTGCAGAAGAAGCTTATTTCAAATTGCATTGTTTGTCAACAAGAAAAGCACAGCCTCATTCATTAAATCTGGAAGGTTTGTTTGGCAAATTAAACAATGTCGCATGGACAAACAAAGGTCCAATGCTCCCTGAAGACACAACAATGCAAGCCATTCGTCACTATGGATCACATTCACCAATGATAGTATCACATGTAGATAAATTTCCTTACATGGTCAATTACCACATTCCATCAGGTGTGAGGATTGCTTCTGGTGCGCAGGTTCGTTTAGGAGCTTATCTTGGAGAAGGTACTACAGTAATGCCTTCTGGTTACATCAACTTTAACGCTGGAACTAAAGGAACTTCAATGGTGGAAGGCCGAATTTCTGCAGGAGTAGTGGTAGAACAAGATTCTGATGTAGGTGGCGGCGCTTCTATAATGGGAACACTTTCAGGCGGAAATAAAGCAGTGATTTCAATAGGAGAAAAATCTCTATTAGGAGCCAATTCAGGTACAGGAATTTCATTGGGATTTGGTTGTACAATTGCTGCTGGAGTTTATGTAACAGCAGGTTCAAAAGTTTGGTTGCTCAATGAAAAAATGGAACCTGTTAACATTAATAACGAAAAAGTAAGTGAAGGAAAAAATGTTGTTAAGGCAAGTGAACTTAGTGGCAAAAACAATTTGCTTTTTATTCAAGACACACAAACAGGAAAACTGGTTTGCCGTCCAAATCCTAAAACAATTGAATTGAACAGCAGTTTGCACATTAACGATTAAAAATAGACACATGAAAAAATTAAGATCCCTTCTGGTTATTATCGCACTGCTTATCTTGAGTTCAAACAGTTCGTATTCTCAAATTACTTCGGATACCGTTCGATACGGTGATGGCAGTATGTTTATCGGTAAAGGTTACCTTAATGGAGTAATCAACGGATATGGCATCATGATATGGGCCTCTGGCGAACGCTATGAAGGCGAATGGAAAAACAACAAACAACACGGCATTGGAACCATGCGTTGGAAAAATGGTGATGTGTATTCAGGCGAATGGGTAGACAACAACAAAACTGGTGAAGGAAAAATGAAATGGCAAACTGGTGATTTATATGAAGGGGAATGGAAAGACAACGTCAAAGAAGGAAAGGGAAAAATGACCTGGGCAAGCGGAACATCTTATGACGGCGAATGGAAAAACGATAAGGAAAACGGTAAAGGAACAATGAAATGGAAAACTGGCGATCACTATGAAGGACAATGGTTAGACAGCAAACAAGAAGGAAAGGGTGAGATGAAATGGGCTAACGGCGACTACTACATTGGCGAATTCAAAAACAATTTGGTAGATGGAAAAGGCACAATGAAATATGCTTCAGGAGTAGTATACAAAGGAGAATGGAAAGAGAATAAGTTTGTAAAATAAAGAAACTAATCGAAGTAAAATAAAAATGCCTCTGTCGATTGACAGAGGCATTTTTTTTGCGCTACAAAATATTATTGCTTCGCGAAAATGTAAGTACTAGAATTAGACACTTGTTGCACTTTCAATTCTGAACTAGAATGCGTCAGAACAGTGTAAACAATAATGTCTTCACCTTGTTTATCAGGAGTTACTGTAATTTTAGTATCTGAATCCAACACATAAGTTCCGGTACTGGAAATAGAAGTTCCTAATATTTTGTATGTCATTGTTACCTTTCCTTTATCAGCACTGGTTTTTTCAAACTTAAAAACAGCATAATCAGTTACAACATATCCAGCACAACTAGTCATATTCCATGATCCATTCAAATCTGAATTAAGTGTATATTCCTTTGAGCAAGAAGTAAGCATCATTGTTGATGCAAATAGAATAAATAATAATTTTTTCATTTTCAATTTTTTAAGGTTTGACCAAATGTAACAAAAGGACATAAAAAAAGAAAGGCGAAGAAATCTTCGCCTTCTGTACTGAAAACATCATTTTTAATAAAGCACTCTGAACTTAATAGTGTGCTTGATATTTTTAAGTTCCTCTATCAATTCCTTCTTGTAGTTTTTATCCACGTCGGTAATGAGGTACCCTATTTTTTCATCGGTTTTGAGGTATTGCCCAACAATATTCAATCCTTGCTTTGACAAGATACCATTCACCTTCGCCATGATACCCGGCACGTTTTCGTGAACGTGGAGGAAACGGTGCGAACTTCCTTGCTCTTGCAAGCGAATATTTGGAAAATTAACGCTCTTATAAGTAATTCCTTTGTTAACGTAATCAATGATTCGGGCAGGCACAAACTCAGCAATATTCACTTGTGCTTCTTGTGTACTTCCACCAACGTGTGGAGTTAAAATTACATTCGGCAATCCAATCAATTCGGAGATAAATGCTTCATCATTGTTTTTAGGTTCCTTTGGAAAAACATCTACACCAGCTCCAGAAATTTTTCCGCTTTTCAAGTGTTTTACCAAAGAGGCGATATCTACAACAAATCCTCTGCTCAGGTTGACAAAAGCAGCTCCGTCTTTCATAGCCTTGAATTCCTTGTCGCCAAAGAAATTTTTATTTTCCGAGCTATCATCAATATGCAAAGAAACCACATCTGATTTTTTCAGCAATTCATTTAATGTATTGCATTTTTGTGCATTTCCTAAAGCCAATTTTTCTACTGCGTCATAAAAAACAACCTTCATCCCCAATGCTTCAGCAACAACAGAAAGCTGAGATCCAATATTTCCGTATCCAACAATACCCAAGGTTTTATTTCTTATTTCATAACTGCCTGTTGCAGTTTTGTTCCATTTGCCTGCATGCAATTCGGTGCTGCGCTCAAAAACACGACGCATCAACATAATGATCTCACCTAGCGCCAATTCCACCACTGAACGTGTGTTACTGAATGGAGCGTTAAAAGCTACAACTCCTTTTTCCTTGCAAGCTTCAAGATCAATTTGCTTCGTTCCAATACAAAAAGCACCAACCGACATCAACTTATTGGCATGCTCCAAAACTTTTGCAGTAACATTTGTTTTGGAACGAATTCCCAAAATATGAACATCCTTAATTTTTTTGCACAACTCAGCTTCATCCAAAGCACCTTTCATCGTTTCAACGGTGTAGCCTTCTTCTGTAAAGATGTTAAAAGCATTTGGGTGAATGTTTTCCAGCAACAATACTTTAATTCTGTTTTTAGGATAAGAAATCGCCATGGGTAATTTATTTAAATATAAAAATTCTTCAAAACTCGGGGTGATATGATCGGCAACATCCAAGATGTTTTTGCGACTTACATTTTCGGTATAGGCAAAAAATTTGGTGGCGATGCCAGCTTTACGAGTAACATAATCGCTGTATCCATCACCAATCATAAAAACAGTGCCTTTTAAGTTCATGTTTTTGAGGCACTCGATTTTACCATTGTGTTTCGACAATGGATTCATTTTATCGAAGCCAACAATATTTCCATTTTCAAATTCAAATGTATTGGCAAAAACACGTTCGGCAGGAATGTTCAATTCAGCAACAATAGGAACAATAAATTCCTTAAAACCTGCCGACATCACATAAATATTTTTGGACTGTTCTTTAAAAAAAGACTTGTTCCTGAAAATGGATTTTGAAATTTGTGCTTTTAACTTTTTTACTAGCAAAGGCAAATGCTCTTCACGCGCATTGAGCACATCCAAACGCTGACTCAACCCTTCAGTAAAAGATATTGTGCCATCAATCCCTTGATTCGTAATGTCAATGATCTTTTGAATCAATTCATCTTTTTTCGGATGATTTTTCAGAGAGATTTCCGCAAGTATATCCAGTGCTTCTACCTGAGTTAGAGTGCTGTCGAAATCAAATACGTATTTACAATTATCAGGCATAAATAAAATGAGGTGCGAAGATAGTAAATTACTACACAAAAAAAGCCCGGAAATTTCCGGGCTTTTTCAACAAAAAGATTAAGTTAATTCTTTATCACTTTGAAAGTTTGCTTTCCTTCGGTACCTATTTGTAAAAAGTAAACACCATCTTTTAACTGCGACAAATCAACACCTGTAGTTTCATTTACCAATTTGCTACTCAAAACTTGTCGACCAGTTAAATCAAACATTGTATATGACGATCCTAACAAACCTTTACCTACTCTCACTGAAATAAAATCACCAGCTGGATTAGGGTATATCGAAACATTAGATACAGCGTTTTCCAGAACACCAACCGCAGACTGAACAATGATTTGCCCTTTCATCACAGAACCAGCATGCGGTTCGCACACGTAATAATGTGTACCAATTGTTAGCTTTGCAGGCAAAATCATACCACCACCAAAATTAGTTCCGAATCCATTCAACAAAGCAGTATTATTATTGTTGTTCCATGTTGCCTGACTCACTTCCAAAGCTGTATGGGAATTAGCCAACACAAAATTAACTGAATCTCCTTCTGCAATAGTCAAAGTGTTCGGACTAAAAGTTAAGCCCGAATTAACTACAGTCCAAACTTTACAAAAAGCACTTAAACTCACTGTAAGCAATAAAAGAGTAATTTTTATTTTCATGTTTTCTTATTTTGATTTTTCTAAAGCCTGTGTAATATCTGCAATTATATCGATAACATTTTCTAATCCAGTTGAAATACGAATCATTCCTGGTTCAATACCTGCCAACAACTGATCAGCCGGTGTCATTTTACCGTGAGTAGTTGAAGCTGGATGTGAGATAATGGTTCGAGAATCGCCCAAATTGGCCGTCATTGAACACAAGTCCAATGCATCCAAAAATCTTTTTCCTCGCTCCAGTCCTCCCTTGATAGAAAATGCCACAATACCTCCACCCATTCTCATTTGCTTTTTGGCAATGGCATATTGAGGATGAGAAGGCAGGAAAGGATACCTAACTTGTTCAGCTTCGGCATGAGTTTCCAGAAATTCAGCAATCTTCAAAGCGTTTTCAGAATGACGTTCCATGCGGATGGATAAAGTCTCCAAGCTTTTCGACAATACCCATGCGTTGAATGGAGAAATAGACGGACCAGTACTTCGGCAAAAAGAATAAACCTCTTTGATCAGTTCTTTTTTTCCTAAAACTATTCCTCCTAAAACTCGGCCCTGACCATCTAAATATTTAGTGGCGCTGTGCACTACAATATCAGCACCAAAATCTATTGGTTTTTGTAAGGCTGGAGTAGCAAAACAGTTGTCGACATTAAGAATCAAATTGTGCTTTTTAGCAAATTTTCCCAACCACTCTAAATCCAAAATATCAACTCCCGGATTGGTAGGTGTTTCAACAAACAACATTTTAGTGTTGGGCTTAATGTACTTTTCCCAGTTGGCAGCATCCTTCAATTCCACCAAAGTATGAGTTATACCAAATCGTGGCATTACCTTGCTCAGCAAGGTATGTGTAGCGCCAAATATTGATCGGCACACCAAAATATCATCTCCTGTTTTCAACAAAGCCGAAAAGCTGGCGAAAATCGCCGCCATTCCCGAAGCTGTTGGAAAACCTGCTTCAGCATTTTCCAAAGCACACATTTTTGCCACAAACTCATCAGAATTCGGATTGGAAAAACGGGTGTATATATTAATATCGATCTCATCGGCAAAAGCGGCACGCATCTGCTCGGCGTCATCGTAAATAAAGCTAGAGGTTAAATAAAGTGGAACGCTGTGTTCTCTGTTTTGAGAGCGCTCTGCTTGTATCCTGATCGCTTTAGTTTCGTCTTTTTTATCTTTTAATGACATTTACTTTACAATTTCATTGTTTACTATCACTTGGTACTCTATCTCTGCCGACTGGCGTAATATCTCCGACACCGAACAATACTTTTCTATGGACAAATCCACCGCTTTTCTCGCCTTTATCGGATCCACTTTTCCTTCAAAAATGAATTTCAAAGTGATGTGTTCAAATATTTTTGGTTCAGGTTCGCTTCTTCTTCTGGCTTCCAGTTCAATATTGAAACTACTGAATTCCTGACGCTGCTTTTTTAAAATATTGCAAACATCAATTCCGCTACAACCTCCCAAACCCATGATAATCATTTGCATTGGGCGCACGCCCTTGTTTGTTCCACCTATCTCAGGTGACGCATCCATGTGAACCGATTGTCCTTCATCATTGAAAGCTTCAAAGTGAAAAGGTTCCGACTGTTTTACTAATTTTATTTTCACATTTCAAATATCACTATTTTTGCGCCATGAGCGAAGAAAAAAAAGAAAATAAATTTTTGCAGAATATCCTGCAAAATCTAAAAGCAAAGAACAACGGATTGGTGTTAAAAGCCCTGCAAGACGCCAAGCAGCGCGGCACTATTCATGTGCTACCCGGCATTATTGAAGCCCTCCTGCAAACAGAAGACGATACTGTTTACGATGAAGCCAAAGGAATTTTATTTGAATTGAAAGCTTCTAAAGCTGGAGAAATCATTATTGATTACTTAAAAAAAGACATTTCTGCTGGTCATCGTGATGTATTGGTTTCTGCGCTTTGGCAATCTTCTATTCCTTCTGAAGAATATATTAGTTTTTTAATCGACTTAGCCTGCAAGGAAAATTTCATGACGACACTAGAGGTGCTCACTGTAGTTGAAAATATGGAAGGAAATGTAAATGACGATGAAATTACAGATTGTATTTCCACAGTGAACGAATGCATTGAAAATGGTGGTGATGCAGAAAAGATGAAACTCCTTTTGAGTTTAGTGGAAGTGCTGGAATTGTTAAGACCTTAAAATCTTAAAATAGATCCTGAAACAAGTTCAGAATGACATTAGCGAGTATTACCTTATGAGTATGATTCACCTTTGTCATCCTGAACTTGTTTCAGGATCTAAATAAATTACCTCAGCAAAGTCACATGTCCTATTTTTGAATGAAGTTTCTTTGAATCTTTTTCCTTAAAATCAATTTTCCAAACATACACATCCACCTGCACTGGTCGACCATTGCGTGTTCCATCCCACCCTTTATTCAAATCATTGGTAGAGAAAAATAATTCACCCCAACGATTGAAAATATTTAACTGATAAGAATCCGGATCAAGTCCGCTGGTTACAGGCATAAACAAATCATTTTTCCCATCAGAACCAGGGGTAAAAGCATTGGGCACATAAAACACTGATATGCCTTCAACCTGAACTCGTCCACAGGTATCCATAAAGCAATTGTTCTCATTGCTCGCTCTCAAACAAACAGAATAAAATCCAGTGTCGGCATAAGTGTACACAGGTTGCGTAGCAAACGAACTATCACCATTTCCAAAAGTCCACTTAAATATTGAAGCATCTGTTGACAAATTGGTAAAATACACCGTTGGTTCCAGCAGACTGACTTCTTGCGGAGAAAAAGAAAAATTAGCAAAAGGAGGATTTTTTGCCTGATCGTCGAGAACGAAACTAATTACATCACTGCATTTATTAACATCAGTAACAGTAAGTAGGTAATTTCCAGCACACAGTCCGGTGGCAAATGAATCAACAGATGCTATTGAATCCCATTGGTATTTGTAAGGTCGCGTGCCGCCAGCAGCCACTGCCATAAGCGATCCATCACATTTTCCAAAACAAGTTGGATTGGTAATTTCCTTATCAACGAAAGCAACTCCATTAAGATTTTGCAATTCAATTGAATCTGTTTTTGAGCATCCAGCTCCATCTGTGATCGTAAAAAGATACCACCCGGTATTGAGATTATTGGCGGTTGCTGTAGTTTGGTTGGCTGCTCGAGCATCCCACTGATAAACATACGGCACACTTCCTCCAACATTTACAACAATGCTTGCAGTTCCATCGGCATTGCCACAACTTGGATTTACAACATTAACAGTGTAATCCAAAGGCGCCGATTGTAAAATAGTTGTGCTATCACTAACACTACAACCATTGCCATCAGTTACAATAAGGTGATATTCACCACTGGGTAGATTATTCAATGAAGACACATTTCCGCTTCCAGGAACATCCCACTGATAAGTATATGCTGCAACGCCACCACTAACCTTAGCGCTTAATGCACCTTGATTATTTCCACCAAAACAATTGTCGCTCGATTTATCAATTTTCAATTCGAGCAAGGCAGGCGACTTCACTTCAGCCTGAGAAATGGCTTTACAACCTTTAGCATCGCTCACTTGCAATTTATAAACTCCTATCGGCAAAGAGGTGATGCTATCCAAAGTATCTGCATTGCTCCACAAAAATTCATATGGTGAAATTCCTCCTGCTACATTGGCTTTCAACGCTCCAGTAGAATCGCCAAAACAATTTACTTTAGTAATGTCGATAGAAGAAATATTCAACTGAGCAGGTTCAGGTAAATCAAAGCTAACATTGATGAAACAGCCATTTTGATCGCTAACTTTAACTATATATAACCTTCCAGTTAATCCATGAGCAGTTGGGGTACTTTGCAAAGCAGCATCATCCCATAAATAGGTATAAGGAGCAGTTCCTCCAGAAACTTCTATTGTTGCAGAGGCGCTTGTATCTCCAAAGCACTTCACATTTACGCTATCTTTTTTTACAACATTGATTGATGAAGCTTCACCTACAATTACTTCACGGCGCTTCACGCAATTGTTTGCATCTTTTACATACACATAAAAAGTATCGGCTTTTAAATTGTTGAAGTTATTGCTGGCAGTTAATGTAATTCCATTATCAATAGAATATTGATATGGCGCTGCACCGTTGCTGGCTTCAATAATAATTTTACCATCAGCGCGACCACTGCAAGTTGCTTTGGTTATTTTTACTGTATCAATTTTAAGTGGACAACACGATGAAACCGTGACCTCCGCTATATTGTCGGTTGTATCTCTCAAAGGACATAGCAAACCAGGAACATCTTCTCCTAACATAATGGCTCTGAAATAATATGTTCCTGCAGTTGTTGGCGTAAATTTTACATGCAAAGAATCGCTTGCTGTTTTTACATTGTATAAAGTATTCCAATGCACCTTGTCCTTCGAATATTCATAGTACATACTAGGATCACGCATTGGACAAATATCAGCATCTACATCAATATTGATTACATCATTTTCACACGCACCACCTGTAGCAGTAATACTTTTAACGGAATCGGGGCCCATTAATTTATACACAATCAAAGTATCCTGCGGCAAATGCCAACAAGTACCATCGGTGAATTTTACGGTTCGAGCTGGATGGTTCGGACCAGGCGCGTTGTACATCATGTAATGCCTAATCCATGTGTTGCAAGTATCTTTTCTGAAAACACTAAAAAAAGGAAAATCAGCCTGCACTTGCTTTCCGTCGTAATACCCTACGCTGTCCAATGTAGCCATCCAATGTTCGTGTATAACAGGATAAACCAATCCATCCAAAGATTGTTTAGGCGGTAAGCCATTAAAAATATTATTATCGTATTTTTTCCTTGCACCATTTGCATCATCTAAAGCTGCATATGCCAATACTTCTCCCGTCCAAGTTGGTTGCGTAATATAATCCAATGCTTCTTTTGCCAAAAGATCATCAATATTGCCTTTCACCGCAGCTCGATCACTACCCAACCAAACAGAAGAACCGGTTATCGGCATTAGAGCACCGCGCATAATGGCATAGTGATGAGGATCAAAGAAATTACCGTAGCTGGAACCATCTTCCCAAACAATGCCAGCATGGCGACTTGGATAATCGGGGGCAAACGGACCTTTATTCAAACCAACATTATCGTAATCAAACCAATACTGTCTGCCAGCTTCACTTTCAGTAACGTATAACATTGTTCCCATATCACGCATAGGTATATTATCCGTTAGATCTCCCCACATCATAGCGCCTGTAGCAAAAAGAACCGCTTCACTCACTGCCTCCTGTGCCACTGTAGAATGTGAAAACCACGAATGGCCTGCATATGGATCAAAATAACGCAAGTACGGAAACCATGGATCGTTGGGATTAGAAGGTGCAACCATATCCCTGTTCCAATCGTTGATATTTCTTACCATAAGATCTATCATTGGTTTGTATTTATTGACCCAATCTAAATTACCGCTGCGTTGCAACTCAAATTTACCAATCATCGCAGCTGAATAAATCATGTAACACGCCAGAAAATGATAATCGTATTGTCCCACAGCGGAGAAAAAACCGTTGGGTAAAGTGACCATGAAATTAAACTGAGGATCATAAACAGTATACAAAGTGTCATTGTTGGGAGAAGTCATAAAGTCTTCCAAAATAATTTTTGCCTGATCGAGCAACTTATCCCTTAAATCATCGCGACCTATTTGATGCGCAATTTCTGCTGATTGCCCCCAAAATGCTGTGGCTCTAAAAAAATTATAATCATCGTAGTTGGCCCCTTTGTAATCAGTAAACTGAGAAAAGGCAAAAAGATTGGTAATGAGTTGAGAAATTTTGGCTTTATTAAAATTTTTGGCTGCCTTGCCTAGTTCGGGACAGTTACCATAATAGGTCATTATATCTCTGAATCCATGACCTTTAATAATTTTCATTTCACCATGTGCACCAAAATAAGATTTACCTATACCATGAGTAGTAACCTCAGGTGAATAAAGATATTGATGACGGTATAGCGCCGTTATGGTTCCTGAATCTCCATGATTATCATAAGGAGTAGTAGTAACCGTAAACGTGTTGGTTACTTTTGATTTGGATACATCATAACTATATGTAAATCGCGTATCAGTGATGGCGCAATAGGCATAAGGCTCATACAGATGAAAGGTACTTACAGTGCTATCAGGCATTATGGCCAGAGTAAATTGCGTTTTACCGTCAGGCAATTTAATTCTTAATGGAGTAAGCTCATTGTTTTTGCCCCAATTGGCAATGGCTCTAAAGGCCCCATCGTTACCAGCCAATTGTGTTCCTTCCGGAAAATAAAAAGCATAAAAACCTTCGGGATTCAAAGGATTGCCTTTCGGATTGGAGGGCAAGCCACTAGGGAAAATATTAACTAAAATAGAATTGTTATTCACCGCTAAAATTCTAAACTGCGCTCCTCCCCATACTCTATCGAAGGTAGGAACCAATCCTGCTGTGGATTGATAATCAAAAAACACAAAAGGACTTCCAGCGGCAGCGGTGGTGTACAGAGTTGTATTGGGTCCAAAATGTTGCTCAAACTTCACGTGCCAATCTCCATAATCCGCAATTACGGCGCTAGTAGCCTTAATGGCTTGCGCATTATAATCTGCAGGATTGGCAAAATTCAATTTCAAATCAAATGCACAAGTAGAGAGTCGCGCATTTCCACCCGCTTTTTCCGCTGGTGGGTTTTGATTGGGATCAGGATTTTCAGCTTGCTGATCAATAGTACGATAACCAAACTGCATTCCATCTCCCGCCATCTGCATCATTAAAGGATATGGATACATATGATTAGAGGTCACATCACCGGCCTCAGGAGGGTTTTCACGCGAAGTAGTTCTCCAAAAAGCCGAATTCCACCAGTTATTGGCCTGAAATGGACCTTTATAAGTGGCACCTTTTCTTGCCAATCCTGCCGCGCCATTGGCCATTGGCAAATACCAATTCTTCTGATTAACAGGAGCAACAAGCGTATAAGGTGGAGCGGGCCACTTTGTTAAATTATAGCTTCCAGCTCCTCCTCCAGGAAAAACCTGCTGAGCTGATGCACTATTAATGGAAAATAAAACTGCCAAGGCAACACCAAATAAATACAAACCTATGACATTAGTTGCAAACAGAATTTTCGTGTAAACTTTATTCATCATGACTTACAGGGGTTTTTGAACGATGAAAATAAAATTAGTAATTGTACTATTTACACTAATATAAACACTTAATATCCACATTCAAAATTAATTTTTGCAACAACAAGGTTTTCACGAACAGATTAAAGAGAGAACTCTAGTATTTATTTAAATCGATGATCTTAACATCGGGATCATAAGCACTGAAGTAACCAAAGCCATTGATAACATTGGTAGGAATATTAACTGGTTCATGAAAAAACTGACCAAACAAATCACCTGTTCCACTTTGAGCGCTCAAAAACAAGAAGTGGCCCTCCGTAATATTTGCGAAAGTAATTCCTATTGTATCGGTAGGATATACACCTGGGACTGTTGTAGTAATTTCAATAAGATTTTTGTTGTACACCAAATCGGTAATCAACTGCGATTGTAACAATTGATTTTCTCCCACGGCAAAAGGCGTGGTATTAACATCAAGGTTAGCAACACCCGATTGCTTACTTGCTTTATACACGTTGAATAAATACCAGTTTTGTCCAGGCAAATCAGTAAATCTGAATTTTAAAGAAACGGTTGAGTCTGTTTTTCCAATTGGGTAAATCGTGTCAATTTTCACAGCGGACAACATTTGCGCACTCGCCGAAACAGATTCATCTGATTTCGGATCATAAACATGTAAAACATAATTCTGATGAGGAACCTGCAATATTTTTGCACTCACATACACACCAGGAATAGTATCTACACTGTACAAAGTATCAATGATCCCATCATAACTCACAGTCACCAAAGCATCTTGCACAATGATTTTATCAATAAATCCGGGTGAAATCTCACTTGTCCCTTCTACAAAAGTTCCTTCTTCCAAAACAGAAAAACTGCGGGTGACTAAAACGGCCATTACATTAGAAGGAATAATTTGTGAGGCTATAATTAATTTTGGGGATTGCGGCTGAACAGCAATATCCAAAGGCTTTGGCCTGCATGCACACAGCATCAGCACTAGGGAAAAAATCAATATGTAAATTTTCGACTTCATATTTTAAAATTAAAAGCAAAATATGGTACAATTCCAAAGAGACCCGGTTGCTGATAAACTAAGGATCCATTTGATGATCGCGCAATCTCCACTAAAAATGGACTGGCTCTATTGTATACATTGTAAACTCCGAAAACCAAATCGTATTTAAATTTTTTACTGCGATCAGAGGATCTTGTTGTACTCAAATCCAAACGATGTGTTGGCGACATAGTCACTGCATTTCGCGCTGTGTAAATGGGCAAAATATCCACATTAGTGAGAGACGCGTTAGGCATAAAATATTGTCCGATTTGTGGAGTAAACCTTGCTCCTGTCATATACACCCAAACTGCAGAAAACTGCCACTTGGCATTGGGTTGATAATTCAATACAAAAGATAAATCGTGACGCCTGTCGAACTTGGCAAAATATGTTTTTCCTCCATTCAATCCATCAAAGTGGCGCGTGGACCACGACAAAGTATAACCTACCCAACCACTCCACTTACCTACAAAACGTTGAAGCAAAAATTCCATTCCGTAAGCTTCGCCAGTTCCTGTGAGTAATTCTTTTTCAAAATTATCGTTTAGCAAAATTTGAGCTCCCTCTTTGTATTCAATTAGATTGCTCATTTTTTTATAATACCCTTCCATCGTTAATTTGCTTCGTAGCTTTGGTAGAGCAAATTCAAATCCCGCTGCATATTGGTCCGAAACCAGCGGCTTCACAGCCTTTGTTACAGGATACCATAAATCGGTTGGTAAACTCACTGTAGAACTGGAGACCAAGTGCATGTACTGACGCATTCGAGAATAGCTCGCTTTGAGGAAAAGATTTTTACTTAAACCGTAACTACTCGAAAAACGAGGCTCAAATCCTGAATAGGAAGTAGTTTGCACTAAAGCACCAGAAAGTCGTAATCCCAAATTTAGAGTCAGGTTTTCATTTACTTTATACTGATCGGAAATATATGATGCATACTCCATCATGAAAATGGGTGCCGGATCTCTGCTTTTAATAAACTCCGTAATTTCTCCGCTAGTGCTAATAAAATTAGGCGTAAACACGTGCTGCACGCTAAAAACCCCAAACTTGATGGTGTGTTGATTGCTATAATAATAACTGTAATCGGCTTTTAATCCCCAATCACTAATTGTAGAACGAACTAAAATTGAATTACCACTAAAATCGCCTTTAACATCATAACCAAACTGAGTGTGAATCAATGAATAATTCGCAAACAGCTTTGATGTATGTTGCCTATTCACCCTCAATGTTGCAGTTGAATTCAGTAAATTAAATCCGAAACCAGCAATATCTCGGTATTGATCCCGCATGGTTTTATCGATATTGAGAATATCATTTCCGAAATAACCACTTAGGTAAATTCTAGTTTTTGCATTTACCTTGAAATTTATTTTTCCGTTGAGATCGTAGAAATAATAAGGCACAGGGAAATTCAATAGCTTAGAAAGTTGATCCAAGTACGAGCGACGAACACCGATCATATAGGATATCGTATCCTTTTTTATCGGGCCTTCCAGTGTTAATCGAGAAGAAAGTAAACCAACACTGCCTTCCACTTGATGTTGTTTCATGTTACCATCATCCATCCTTATGTCTACAACAGAGGACAATCTTCCTCCATATTCAGCATCAAATCCACCTTTCACGAGTTTCACATCCTTTAATGCATCGTTATTAAATACAGAGAAAAAACCCAATAAATGTCCGGCATTGTAAACTGGTGCGTCATCCAATAAAATTAAATTCTGATCCACTGTGCCGCCCCTGATAAACATACCGTTGGTTCCCTCCTGACCGCGCTGCACCCCTGGCATCAGCTGCAACACTTTCAATGGATCCGCTTCTCCAGCGAAAGAAGGCAATGAATTTAATTTTTTGGGATCAATTTTCAACTGACTCATTGTAGAAGCACTTGCCTTTTCAGCATCGTTCCTTTTAATTTTAGTGATCTTTATTTCTTCGGTTTGTATGATAACCGGATTCAAATAAATATTGACTAAAGTATCCTTTCTGCTGATTATAGAAATACTCTGAAGTTCGTATCCTTGAACATTAACGGTAAGATTGGCGGAATCATTTTTAAGTGTAAGGGAGTAAAAACCATAGGAATTAGTATGCGTTGAACCAACACCACTTTGCTCAACAACAAAAGCTCCAATAACGGTTTCGCGAGTTTTTTGATCATAAACATACCCACTAATGGTATGCTTCTGTGCGTAAGAAACACTGATGAAAAACAAAAATAATATGGAAAGGTTTTTCTTCAAGTGTTACGCATATACAACTGTTCTTTTTATGTTTTCTTCTTCAAATATGCCATATCCTTTTGCAGCTGTAAAACAGTTTCAGCAAGTTTATCTCTTGATAAATTTGGTTCCGGCAATTGAGAACTAATGTAGTTGGTGAACTTCCAAACTTCCAATACATCAGCTATTGATATCTCATACGGCTGATACTCAGGATTGGTTGAACAAAGCAGCAAAGTTTTTTTATCCTTGATGTGATTGTATGCTACTTTAAAAACAATACCGTCGTCTTTAGTGATAATAATATATGGATATCCCGACTGGATGTACTCCCAATTTTGAACAAATTCTCCTGTTACATAAGAGCCATGAGAAACTGGTGGCATGGAATCTCCATTAATTGGGAAGGTGCGGTATTTTTTCTGCTTGGATAAAAATGGCAACTGAAAAGTAGGTAACACTTTAATGTATTCAGGATCTGAATAACCAGCTGTATAGCCCGCCTTTGCTCCTATTGGAACCAATTCAATATTCTCATTATTATTTTCATCTACAGTTGTTGTTAGCACACGCAACTGTCGGCCAGTGATATCAATTTCAAAACCATTTTCAATGTTTTCCAATCGAAGATCAGAATAGGTTGACAAATCCTCCTTCAGTAAAATATCAACCGGAAAATTGAAGAATTTTGAAATCTTCAATAAAGTATCAAAATTAGGTTCAGCGTTACCAACTTCGTAGGCACTTTGACTGGAACGGGTAATGCCGATTTGCTCAGCCATTTCCTCCTGTGACAGCTTTTTTCGCTTACGTACAGCTTTTAGATTAGAAGAGAAGAAGTTCATTTTGATAAATTTTCAACCATTAAAATGATTTGTTTTTTACCAAAATAGAAAAGAAAGTCCGTAAATGCAAGTAATACTATTTTTCGTTCTCTGACTCATTATTGAGTTTGCTATGTTTTCTGCTGTAAGCAAAATACACTACGATCCCCAATCCCATCCATATCAACAAACGAACCCAGTTGATCCAGCCCAATCCATAAATCATAGCTCCACAAACTATAATTCCTAATATTGGAACTAAAGGAACCAATGGTGTTTTGAATTGTCTTTGGATTTCAGGACGCTTTACCCTCATTATCCAAACTCCTGCACAAACCAAAACGAAAGCAAACAAGGTCCCAATGCTCGACATATCGCCAACAATATCACCAGGGACAAAGGCAGCAAATAATCCAACAAACAGAAAAAAGATCAGATTGGATTTATATGGCGTTCTGAATTTAGGGTGCATATCAGAAAATACTTTCGGCACCAACCCATCACGACTCATTGAATAAAACACTCTCGATTGCCCCATCAATAAAACTAAAATCACCGAAGAAAATCCGGCAAGAATAGCCACTGTTATTAACTTACCTAACCACCCATAACCAGGCATAAAAGTTTGAATAGCATAAGAAACTGACGCTTCTTTACCAGTAGTGCGGAAATTCTCCACGCTTCCTAAACCTGATAAAACATGGGCGAATAAAATATACAAAACAGTACAGATTGCCAACGACCCCAAAATTCCAATAGGCATATCTCGCTTCGGATTCTTCGCTTCTTGGGCTGCAGTAGAAACTGCATCAAATCCAATGAAGGCAAAAAACACCACTCCCGCAGCTCCTAAAATCCCCATAATACCTCCAAAATTGTGCGATACGCCCTGAGCATCATTAAAAACTGAAGGTTCAGGAATGTACGGTGTATGATTGGCAGGATTAATATATGACCAGCCGAAAACAATCACCATAATCACAATACTTACTTTTGTAATTACGATCAAGCCGTTGACAAATGCAGATTCTTTCATACCACGAATCAACAGCAAGGTAATTGCAAAAACAATAAATAACGCAGGTACATTCATAATACCGTGCATCTCTACTCCTGCAGCATTTTTAAAGGTCTCAAAAGGAGAATGACACCACTCGTAAGGAATATGCAGCGGCCTACCCCCAACCGAAAAATAGCCAAGTAAAGTATTGAGATATTCACTCCAGGCAATGCTCACAGTGGCTGCACCAATAGCATACTCTAACATTAAATCCCAACCAATAATCCAAGCTACCAACTCACCCATAGTTGCGTAGCTATACGTATAAGCGCTTCCTGAGATAGGAATCATTGATGCAAATTCAGCATAACACAATCCAGCTAAAGCGCAACCGATTCCGGCAATGATAAATCCAATAGTAACTGAAGGGCCAGCATTGTTTGCTATGGCCGCTGCAGTTCTCACAAAAAGTCCAGCGCCAATTACAGCGCCAATTCCCAAAGCAATTAAACCAGTAGCACTTAAAGTTCTTTTAAACCCTTTCTCGGAATCATCTGATTCTGCTATTAATTTGTCTAATGATTTTCTTTTAAAAATAGAAAGTCCCATATTTTTCTTTAATTGATGAAATCCTCTATTGAATAGTATCGCCTTTTCCGACATACAATATGCAACGGAATTCATGTTTTGAATTTCCAATAATAGAATCTCCTTTCAGATTTCCCCACTTGTCATTGGCAACAATTTTTATTTTCATTTTATTGGTGGCAGAGTAAGTAAAAACCGAATCCACTGCGCTTAAACAAGAAATACCTGATTTCAATCCCTCTTCCTCTTTGAAGTACAATTCGAAATTACCATGAGCATTTACTGAAAATGAATCTTGAGGCAGATCCAAAGAAGAATGCACTTTCACTTTCAAAAGCTCATCGGAATCATTGTAGATAATCACTTGCTTAGTGGTGGTTTGTTTACAAGCGTAAAAACAAACAGAAAGAAATAAAACAAAAAATGCTTTTGCCATCAGTGAAGTATTCTGAAATTATGCGCTAAATCTAATATTAATTTGACAGATGATAAAATGAGATAATTGACAATGACATATTGAAATGAATTCTGCGCTGAAAAGAGTATTGTATCTCCCCTGATTTATCTCGTTAAAAACTTCTTTCCATAGTCGATCACTCTATCAATTCCCTTACTTAATGTAAATTCAAATTCGAATTGATCAACATTGTGCTTTGGATCCATTCGATTATTATACCCTTTCACACTTCCGATGGATACTCTTGCATCTAATTTTTCTGCAATCAATTGACCCAAATCTTTAATGGAAATCCATTGTCCATCGGACAAATCAAATTCAGCGCCCTTTAACGACTTTATTTTGTAAAGATTTCTTACGCAATCTTCGGCATAAATAAATTGCCTCTCTTCTTCACCATTTGTCATTAGCTGAATATGCTTGTTTTTTAAGGCATTCAGCACCATATCAGTAATTACATGCGAGCGCTCTCCAGGATCTTCCCATCCGTATACATTCCAGAATCTCACAATTTTTCCACCTAAAGCTTTTGTCCAGTTTTCACCCAGTAGTTTAGTAACTCCATAAACATTGTCGGGAGCTGCTAATTGAGTGCTGGCAAACAAAAATGGAATTTTTGTGTCTTCTAAAAACTGAAAAACATTGGAACAGATCTGAGTATTATTTTTAATAATAGAAATGAAATTATCCTTATCATTCAAAAATTTTGACCCTCCTACTTCCCACGCTAAAAACCAAACGAAATCAACATCCTTATACCTATCAAGATTATCCTTTCGCAAATCAAACCCATCCAACAAATCGAGACTGATCACTTCCTCCCCTTTCGAACGCAAATATTCGCAAAGATGAGTTCCTATCATCCCCGATCCACCCAATACAAGATTTTTAATTTTTGACATTTCTCTAGCTATAAAACAGAATTTAAAAGTATAAGAAACTATTCAATTTTTTCATTTTATTTCTTAACCTTTTCTTTTGCAAACATTTCCACTTTAAAAAGATACAAATCATTGGAAAATTGAATTTGCTTGAACTCTTTTTTTGTAACAATAAATGACGTTTCATCAGATCCAGAAAACAGCAACTTCCAGCTTATTCCACCATCTACTGAATATTTCACAGGAAGATGAAAACCATCAACTACACTTTCCATTCTGCAGTTCAATTTCACGTTGCGACATGATTTTTCGAACTCTACTTTCAACACAGGAATTTCCTTATGACGGAGATAAAGATCAAAAACAGGCGTAAGTTCTACACCTAATTTCTTCTCCATGTACTTCTCAATCATTTTTGAATCCACGTTTGTGCATTTGAAATCTGTGGTAATTCCTTTGATAGTAGCGAACCACAAAGAATCGTTGTTAACTAAATTGCGAATGGTGTGCAACATCCATGAACCTTTTGGATATCTATCGTTACTTCCTTCTTCATTAACATCGTAATTAGCAATGATCGGCTTATCGTTATCAATACCCGGCAATTGCGCCTTTAAATATTTAATAGCTGTTTCGTATCCGTAAAATTTCTCCACATACAAGGCCTCAGTGTAGGTACAGAAGCCTTCGTGAATCCACATATCGGCCAAATCTTTTACGCTCAAGCTATTGCCCCAGTACTCGTGACCAGATTCATGAATAATAATGTAATCAAAATCAATTCCCTCCGGATGATGCCCCATATAGCCGGGCATATATTTATTTCCATAAGAAATTGCTCCCTGATGCTCCATTCCTAAATAAGGTGTTTCCACCAATGCATAACCATCTTTCCAGAAAGGATAGCGCCCGAACAAATCCTCATAAATAGCAAGCATTGGCTTTACTTGTTTGAATTGCGCTTTGGCTTTTTCCAAATTATGAGGCAACACATAATAATCACAATTGAGCGTGTCATTGCCTGAAATGTAATCTTCTGAAAAAAGAACGTAGTTGCCTATGTTTAATGTGACATTGTAATTATTAATAGGATAATGCACCTTCCAATGAAAAATAGTGCCCTTTTTTCCTTCTTGGGTCATTAGTAACGTTCCATTGGAAATACATTGCAAGCCATTCGGCACTTCGCAGCTGATTCGCATACTGTCTGGCTCATCCGACAAGTGATCCTTATTCGGCCACCACAAACTTGCTCCTATACCTTCGCACGCCACACCAATCCATGGATTGCCATTTTTGTCTTTTTTCCAAACGAAACCACCATCCCAAGGTGCTTTCTTTGCCTGAACAGGCTGACCATGATAATATACGCGCACTTTCTCCTGCACTCCTTGCATCAAATAACCAGGAAAATCAACTAAAACTGCATTAAACTCACGAGTATATGATAATTTTAATCGATGAAAAACAATTGAATCAATTGTCATGTTCGAAAACAAATCCAATTGGATTCTTTCTGTTTGATTGAGTACAGTAAAAACAATTTCATTGTATCCAGCGATTGATTTTGCAGCGGTATCCACTGAAATATTCAGGTGGTAAAAATGAACATCAAAACAAGTACGATCAGGATTTAATGCGCCTCGCAATGAGTCGGCACGAGAGTATTGAGCAACAGAAAGAAAAGAAACAAAGAAGAAAAAAACTGATATAAGTATAGATCTTTGCAAGAGGATGGAATAAAAAAAACATTGTCCCGCCTATTCAGCGGGACAATGCACATATAAAATACTTCAAAAAATTATTTCTTAAGAAACCCTTTTTCTTTAGCTTCTTTGATCACCGCAGCAACACCTTTTTTATCAATCAACTTCAAACCTGCAGAAGAAACCTTCAATTTCACCCACTTTTGCTCACCTTCGATGAAGAATCTCTTCTCGAAAAGATTTGGATAAAACTTTCTTTTTGTTTTGTTATGGGCGTGGGAAACATTGTTTCCTGATATCGCTCTTTTTCCAGTAATCTGACAAACTTTAGACATGACTGATGCCAAAGATCATATATTTTTCTCAAAGATCAAAACTTTGGCAAAAGTTCTTGTTATTTGTTTTCGTTTTTCCGCATTCGCATATTCAGCAACTCTATTCCAAAAGAGAAGGCTATAGCGACGTACAAATAATTTTTTGGGAAGTGATACTCCAGTCCCTCTAGCACCAACATCAAGCCTATCATGATCAGAAATGACAACGCCAGCACTTGAAGTGTAGGATGTTTGTTAATAAAGTTGGAAATCGGCCCCGAAAAAAACATCATGATGATCATTGACACCACCACCGCAGCAATCATGATCCCCACTTGATCCTGCGCCAATCCGATGGCTGTAAGAATAGAGTCAAATGAAAAAACAATGTCTATCAGTACAATTTGAAGAATAATTTTCGACATGGTATTCCCTCCTTTGGTGGTGACTTCCTTTTCTTTGTGGGTGATCTTTTCATGAATCTCCAACGTACTTTTAATTAAAAGAAAAACACCTCCCGCAAGGAGAATCAGCCCCTTCAAACTAATTCCTACCATATCCTCTCCTGATGGATGATCAGGCAAGGGAAGGTAAAACAGCGGCGCCTTCAAAGTCATCAATTGTGTGATAAAAATCAACAAAATGATACGCACTACTAAAGCGAAAGTGAGACCTATCCTTCTGGCTTTGGGCTGTTCGTGCTTAGGTAACTTATTGGCAATGATGGCGATAAAAATAATATTATCTATCCCCAATACTATTTCCATGAAGGTGAGGGTGGTAACCCCTAATAAAACATCAACTATAGTCATCTTACTTTTTTAATAATTCTTTTCGCAAAAGATTAAGAGCGGTTAAAGCAGCTCTCTGAATATTTCTTTCCCGATTGTCGCCAAATTTAAAATCTTTTGAGAATATTCCACTTTTTCCTGCTAAAGCAATCCAAACAAGACCTAGCGGTTTTTCAACTGAACCGCCTGTCGGACCTGCTATCCCTGATGTTGCAATGGCGTAATCAGACCCTGTATTTTTTAATACCCCGATCGCCATTTGCTCCACAACCTCCTTGCTTACCGCTCCAAATTTTTCTAAATCTTGTTTATTTACTCCCAATTGCTTCACTTTTACTTCATTCGAATAAGCGATTGTTCCACCCAAATAATATTGAGAACTTCCAGGCACCGAAGTAAGCAAATGACCGATGTATCCACCGGTACAACTTTCGGCTGTGGATATTGATTTCCCTTGTTGTATCAATAGCTGCCCGAGCACGTCCTGCAAAATATCATCTCCAAATCCAAAAACATGAGCTGATATCCTCTCCACTATTTGATTAGAATAATCATCTACTTCTTGCCTAGATGCCGCACCATAACCCGAGAGTCGTAATCTTAATAATCCGACAGACGGAAGATAAGCGAGCTTAATATAATCAGGCAACGAAGCTTCAATGTCGGCGATTTTTTCGGCAACATAAGTTTCGCCAATGCCCTGCGCGCAAATTGTTTTGTGAATTATATCAATTTTCCTAAATCGCTTTAGCGCCATTGGAAGTACCTGATTGAGCAGCATCGCTTTCATTTCAAAAGGAACTCCAGGCATTGAAACCACCATTTTTCCATCAACATCAAAGCACATACCTGATGCAGTACCGTTTTGATTGACAAAGACAAGTGCTTTTGAAGGTTGCATAGCTTGCTGAATATTGACAGCATTAGGTTCGCGGCCTATGGTAGCAAAAATCCTTTTTACATTTTCCAAAGAACCTTCATGCAATACCAGCTTATCTTGAAAAAATTCAGTAAGTGTGGATTTTGTAATGTCATCTTTGGTTGGTCCTAGTCCGCCTGTAATTAAAACAAAATCAACTTTATTCAACAATCTGCTTAAGGCCTCTTTTATGACTGAAGCATCATCTCCCACTCCAATTTTCTCTTCCACCTTAATTCCTACAAGATTCAATTGCTGGGCCATCCATGAAGAATTGGTATCTACCACCTGACCAATCAACAATTCATCTCCTATGGTTAATATTGCCGCTTTCATTTAATAGGACGTTTCTTTATCGAACACTTGTTTAGTAACATTCACTTCATTTTTAAAATAGAAAGCCCCACCCCAACCGTAAACTATCATTTTATAGATTACTACCTTCCCGCCTTTACTTACAACAACTTTTTTGATGGTTCTGTTGCTTTCAGTAATCAACTCCTCGTATACTCCTTCAGGATAACTTTTTTCCAATTCTGCAATCTGCCTTCTAATCTTTTCCTTTTCTACAGGTGTTGCAGCGTCTTTCATAAGCTTTTGATAGGTTTCCAATTGTGAATTCAAATCCTTCATTGAACGACCCGAATTCTTCTTTTGCGCTTCTACCTTTTTCTGTTTATCCTCTTCTTGTTTAGCGAGCTGCAGCTCTTTGCTGTATTCAACTTCTTTCTTCTTAATGTCATCCTCTAAAACAGAAATTTCACTTTTTATTTTTTCCATTGACTGCACAATATTCTGATGTTGCACTACCAAAACAGCATTTAAAGCATTTGTGTCTGCTTTCGCATTCATATTATCGAGCTTAAATTGCAAGAGATTCAATTCTTGTCGAATCTTATTCAACTCCTCTTGTTTACCTAAACGCACCAAATAGTTTTCTTTTGCCTGCAATTTAGTTTCCAAAGCCTTTTTCTCCTGCAAAACTACTTGTGCTGTTTTCTTGATTTTTTCAATACCAACAGTGTTTGTAGCCTCGTAATTCATTTGTTTTGAAGCCGCATTTTCCTTCACGTAATTTTGAAGAATTGCCAATTCTTTTTCTTTCAATCGGGCAACATCATCTTCTAGAATTGTACGCTGTGTTATTTTCTTTGTGATTTGCTCTTGTATTGGTTTTTGCTTGTCGTCAAAGGCGATTTTCACCAATCGCAACGAATCCTCGCGAGCCTTTTGCTTAGCCGCCAGCATTTTTTCCCTTTCATAAATTTTGCTTTTTTGTGCGTCGGCAAGCTCTTTACGACGAGCTTCATCTTTCAATTGAGATGTTTTAGCTGCTAACTTTTGGTTGTTTCTTACTTCAGCCTCGTACTTGAGTTTTGCTTCAAGAGCTTTTTTCGCTTGTTCTCCATTCACTTCTTTTACCACTTGCTTTTTCACCTCGTTGGATTTTTTCAGATCAAGATCTTTTTTCTTTTGCGCAAGCTCTTGCTCTTTTTTGATTTTAAGCAATGTATATTCATCTTGTAATTTTTTATTTTCCTGGGCTTTCTTTTGCGCCAGAGTGTCAAAGGCAACTTTATTATTGGTGTGGGTCTTATCAACATTTTGGTAGACTAATCGCAATGAATCACGTATAGCTCTTTCCTTTTCAGCAATCATGATAGTTGTTTCCCTACGATATTTTTCAGCAGCAATTTCTCTCTCTTTAGCAGTGGCTGCCAACTTCATTTTATCCAACTCTTCTTTCTTTTTTAGTTCTTTTAAATCGGCAGCTTTTTTAGCTAGTGCAATGGCAGCTGCCTTATCCAGTGCCGATTTTTCTTCAAATTGCTTGATTTTATCTTGCTCTTCTTTAAGTTTCTGTTCTTTTTCCTCCTTAATTAAAAGCTCGTTGCGCTCTTCTTCTAATTGTTTTTTCTCTTTTTCAAATTCCGCATCCTTAGCTGCCGATTTTTCGGCCATTGCCTTTTGCTCGTCTTCAATCTCTTGTTTTGTTTTTTCCTTCGCTAATTTTAATTTTTCCAATCTGGCCCTTTCCTCTTCAGCTTGTTTTTGCTTTTCGGCAATTTTTTTAGCCTTAGCGTTTGCTTGCGCCTGAGCCTGCTCTTCAACATTTAATTCTTTTGAAGCACCTGTCTTTCCTTTATCAGCTACTGCTGAAGTACCTTCTTTAGACAACTCATCTCTTAAAGCTTTTAGCTGCGTTGAGAGCTGATCAATCTCTAGTTTTTTTTCTGCGATTTTACGCTTGACTTTTGCATCCTCAATGGCGTCATCCACGGTACCCCTCTCCTTAATATCTTGAGCCTGTTTTTCTAGATCTTCTTTCAGACCATAATTATCCTTAAGCTTTGTTTCCAACTGCGCGATACGATCCTTCAACTCCTGGATGCGGAGTTCTTTTTTTGATAATTTCTTATCAACAACTGATTTCTCTGCGATGTTGGTTTTTTCTTTTGCTGCTGCAAATTCGACTTCTTCCTTCTTAATTTTTTCTATTTCCTTAGCTTTAGTTTCTTCAAAAGCCTTGGTCCTTTTTGCCAATTCAGAATCCTCTTTGACAACTTCTTCTTCCTTTATAATCACCTTCTTCTCCTCAATAGGTTGTTTTTTAGCTCTCAACTCTTGCTTTTCTTTTTGTAGTTTTAATTTTTTCTCTTCTACTTCCTTAGCAAAAGTCTGCTGCTGCTGACGGAGCTCTGCCAGTTTTTTATCACGTTCAATTTTCTTTTCAGTTGCAATTGTTTGTTTTTCCAACTGATCAGCCATTTTCAAGCTATCCCGAACCAAATCATTTCTAAACTTTAATCGAGTTATACTATCCCTTTCCTTTTCGGCATTCATTTTATTGAACTCCGCCTCAGCTTTTTTCAATTTATCCGATTTAACATCTCGCACTTCTTCTGCAGACTTATCTGCAGAAGCTTCAACCGACGCGTCTTTCAGCTTTTTCTTTTGTTCGGCCATTTTTACCTTGTAGTCGTTCTTTAAGCGCTGTTGCTCCAATTTTTCCCTTTTCAATCGCTCTTTTCTTTCCGACGGCAATTCAATTTTATTCATAGCCGCTTTTTCTTCCAACTTTTTCAACTCCTCATTGCTCTTCTTCAGCATTTCGTCTTTCTGTGCTTTTAATTCTTTTCCTTTTTCCTTGGTTTTTCTTTTTATCATTGAAGCTCTCCCCTTCAGCTTTTCCAACTCCTCCTCAATTCTTTCTATTTCTTTCCCCTTTTCTTCTGCTTGTTTCTGCAAAATATTTAGCTCCAGCGTAATGTTGGATCCACTTAAACCAGATTCTTTTAGTTTAACAAGATTTTTTTCAAGTAAGGATTTCGCCTCTTTCTCTACCAGCAACTGCTCTTCCAATTCCTTAATTTTACCGTCGATATTTTTAAGATCTCTTGCCGAATTCAAAGAAGCTTCTTCCGCTTTGCCCTGATCTTGCTTCATTTTTTCAATATTTTCAGCAATAGAGTCTTTCTTCGCTTGAATTTCCTTATCCATTTTTTTGCGATGCTCAGCCAATATCTTTTCTTTTTCAGCTTTTCTCCATAGTCCTATTTTTTTACCATCATAATAGTCTTTGATCACCTGCTCCTCAAAACTCATTGTGTTTTCTGGATTTGCTTTATGGTTAGCTTCGTCCTTGCTTAATTTTTCTTTTACTTTTTCAGTGGCCAACTTCTCTTTTTCTTTTAACGCTTCCACTTTGGCGGCCATTTTCTTCTGACGAAGTTCTTCCTTAGCGGCTCTATTTACGTTTTCTTTGGCCTGCTCCTTAATTTTATCTTTAATTTCCTGTTCTTTTTTTGAATCATCCTGTGCAACAGATTTATTTTCGATGTCGCTTTTCAATTTTTCTGTTTTACCTTTTTCATCCTTCTCAGATTTCAGCGCACGCTCTTTATCCTTTTGAGCTTTTAATTCTCTCGACTTAGCTTCCAGCTGGATTCTTTCTTTTTTAGCTTCATTTTTTATTTCAGCCAGTTTCATTGCTTCATCTCTCTTCTTCTGAATAGCTTGTTCCTTTTCAGCTTGTTTTTGAGCTAGTAGCTCTTTTTGACGCTGTGTTTTCCTATCCCTTTCCTGCTGTGCGATTTGCTCTTTGCTTAATTTTTCCTTTTCAGAATTTGTTTTTGCACCCTCTTCCTTTGCTATTTTTTCGTTCTCCTCTTTAATCTTATTGATGTTTTCTTTCAGCTTCTTTTTCTTCTCATCGTATTTCGCGGTCATCGCATCTTTTTCCCTTTGCTTTCGCTCATCCTCCATTCTTTTTTCAATTTCTTTACGCAACTTCAAATCAGCTTCACTTTCCTTTATATCCTTTTTCTGACTTTCCTCTTTTTCACTCTTACTTTCATTGTTCTTTCTTGTAGTAAAAGATTTTTCCGCGTCTTTATTGCCAGAAGAAATGTCGTCTTTGATTTTCTGTTCCTTTTCATCTGCCTTCTTTTTGGCAAGCTCTTCCTTTGCATTTTGTTGCAATAGTTTTCTTTTTTTGATTTCCTCTTTGCGCGTGACCTCAGCTTGAGCTTTTAATGCCTTTGCTTCTTCTTCCAACTTCATCGTCTCCACAGTCTCCTTTTTTATTTGTTCGGCGCGCTCAGCTGCTTCCAAAGTCTTTTGGACTTTCAACGCTTCCTTCGCTCTCTTTTTTTCTTCTAGTTCTTTGGCTTGTTCTGCCTGAACTTCCAGCTTACGTTTTTCATATTCGGCCTTCTTTTTTCCAGCAGCATCCTCCTTTACCAGTTTTTTCTCTTCCCTTTCTTCAGAAATTCCTTCCCTCTCCTGCAACTTTTCTTCCCTGAGCTTTTTTTCTTGTTGATCTTTTAAAGCTTTCTCCTTGCGCTTTTCTTCCAACTTCCTCACTTGAGCTTCTTCCCTGTCTCTTTCAGCTTTTAATTTTGCTTCAGCTTTTGAAGCCTCTTCCATTGCTTTTTGCAATTCAACATTACCACTTTTCTTGACTTCCGCTAGTTTTTTCTCAAATTCTTCTTTCTCTTTTAAAGCAATGGCATCTTTCTCTTTTTGTTCCTGCTCTCTTTTCAACTGTTCCAATTTCTCTTGATCTGATTGTCCGGCTTTGGCCTGCTCAAACTTTTTAGAAAGCTCTTCCTCTTTCATTTTGTTTTTCTGTCTGAATGCCTCAATCTCTTTTTTACGCTGCAACTCGGCAGCCAACTCAGCTTGTTTGGCTTTGTAATCAGCCTCTTCTTTATCGCGACGAGCTTTTGCTTCCTGCTTAAATTTTTGAATATCTTCCTGCGCCTTCCTTTCCTTCTCTTTGTATTCCAAAATTTTCTTATTCACTTCCTCCTGCTCGGCGCGAATCCTTGCCTTTTCCTGCTCTTTTTCAACACTGCCTTGAATTTTCTTTTTGTCTTCTGCCGCCTTCTTCTCCGCTAACTCCTTGGCAGCTTTAGCAGCTTTCTCCTTTTCCATTTCATTTAAATCCTTCTGATTGCCTTTCTTGCTTTCATTGTACTTCTTACTTTTTTCGGCAATCTTGGCTGCTTCCGCTTCAATTTTCGCTTGTTTTTTCTGCAACTTCTCTTCTTCGGCTCTCAATTTCTGCTTTTCAGCAGCGGCCTTCGCATCCTTCTCTTGCTCTCTTTTTAGGTTTTCTTCTTGGATCGACTTTATCTTCTCTTGTTTAACTCTTTCCGCTTCCAACATTTTGCGGTGTCTTTCCTGCTGCACCAAATCTCGCTTGATCTGTTCCGCCTTTCTTTTCTCGTCTTCTGTGGATTGTTGAGCTTTTTTCAATTCCGCTTCTCTTGCCCGCTTAGTTTCCTCCCTCAAGTTCTTGTCGGCCTGTTCCCGCTCTTTTCTTCGGGTTTCCTCTGCAATTTGATTTTCCTTTTTAAGCTGTCTCTGACGCTCTTCTGCAATTTTTTTCTTTTCCTTAAGCTGCTTTTGATACTCTTTGCTTTCCTTTTCCCGCTCCTGTTGCTTCCTTTTTGCTTCTTCTTTATATTTTTTCTTTAATTCGGAAGCACTTGGAGTACCAGTGTTTGTTTGAGAAAATGAAGAATGAGGCAGAACTAAAAATAAGCCCGCGACTAGAATTAATACTTTATATTTAAACCATTTCAATGGCAAGTCCGTAACAATTTAACTGTAAAAACTCCACCTTCAACCACACCCCTTATTGCATAAGGTAAGCGTTCTACGACGGCTTACGATTTTGGTTATAGGCATAATTTATAAACATAAATAATGGTTATTTTGGCACAAAAACAGCCTTAAAAAAGTATTTTATTCACTTTGTAAAGTGAAAATCAAACAACTCTTATTGCAGATTGAAAATTTTTCCTTAATATTGCACTCCCTATTTTTTAGGGACATAAATTTTATAGCAATGGACATCATTAAAGAGATTACAAAAGAATTTACACCGGAAGCAAAATGGTCTGATTTTTCTGCAGGTGATTCTATAACAGTTTATTACAAAATTATAGAAGGAAACAAAACCAGAACTCAGTTCTTTCAAGGGGTTGTTATTCAAAGAAGAGGTTCTGGCATTACAGAAACTTTCACTATCAGAAAAGTATCTGGCGGTATCGGTGTAGAAAGAATTTTCCCTGTTTATTCTCCTTCTATTGAAAAAATAGAAATGAACAAACGCGGTAAAGTACGAAGAGCAAGATTGTTCTACTTAAGAGATCTAACCGGTAAAAAAGCAAGAATTAAAGAAAGAAGAGCTCCTGTTACAGCTGGAGAATAAAAAACCATACTTATATTCAAAAAAACCCTTCGATACACGGAGGGTTTTTTGATTTTATTTGCACCGCTTCAAAATTGAAAAAACCTTGCATTAATGTTCCCATAAATCCTTCCATTATGAGAAAAAAAATTAACTTCGCAATCTCTTATTAAAACTAAAATGAAAAAAGCTTTAATCACAGGTATTACAGGTCAAGATGGCGCTTATCTTGCAGAATTCTTATTAAACAAAGGATATGAAGTTCACGGTATAAAACGTAGATCTTCATTATTTAATACTCAACGTATTGATCACCTTTATAAGGATTTGCATGAGAAGAATGTTCAATTAATCAATCATTATGGTGATTTGTCTGACTCTACGAACATCATAAGAATTATACAGTTGGTGCAACCCGACGAAATATACAACCTTGGGGCGATGTCACACGTTCAGGTGAGTTTTGAAGAACCTGAATATTCAGCCAATGTTGATGGATTAGGAACTATGAGAATTCTTGAAGCCATTAGAATTTTAGGTTTGGAGAAAAAGACAAGGTTTTATCAGGCATCAACATCTGAATTATACGGCTTAGTGCAAGAAGTCCCTCAAAAAGAAACCACACCATTTTACCCTCGCTCTCCTTATGCTGTAGCGAAATTATACGGGTACTGGATAACTGTTAACTACCGCGAAGCATATAACATGTATGCTTGTAATGGAATTTTATTTAATCATGAATCACCATTAAGAGGTGAAACTTTTGTGACAAGAAAAATCACCAGGGCAGTAGCGAGAATTGCTTTTGGATTGCAGAAAAAATTATTTTTAGGAAATATTGACGCTAAAAGAGACTGGGGTCACGCTCAAGATTATATTGAGGCAATGTGGCTCATGCTGCAACAAGACAAACCAGAAGATTTTGTTATTGCAACCGGTGTGACAACTACTATTCGTGATTTTATCAGAATGGCGTTTAAAGAAATAGGAGCTGAATTAGAATTCAAAGGATCAGGAGTTGATGAAAAAGGATATATCGTTTCTATTTCAAATCCAGAATTCACAGGCATTGAAATAGGGCAAGAAGTAATTAGCATCGATCCTCGTTATTTCCGACCAACTGAAGTTGAACTACTTATAGGAGATCCTTCTAAAGCAAAGAAAAAATTGGGCTGGAAACCAAAAAGAGATTTGGCTCAGCTCGTGAAAGAAATGGTCGCTTCTGATCTTTCTTTATTTGCAAGGGATAAAGTATTAAAAGATGCGGGGCACACCATCAAGAACTGGAGTGAATAATGCAGAAAGATAGCAAGATATATGTGGCCGGTCACAACGGCACGGTGGGTTCTGCTATAGTAAGAAAACTGCAAAAAGATGGGTTTTCAAATATTATTGTTCGCACTTCCAAAGAACTTGATTTAACCAATCAGCAAGCTGTTGCTAATTTTTTCTCGAAGGAAAAACCAGAATATGTTTTTTTAGCAGCCGCGAAGGTGGGTGGAATTCAAGCCAATAACATTTACAGAGCTGATTTTATTTATCAAAATCTGATGATTGAATGCAATGTAATTCACCAATCGTATGTAAATGGAGTGAAGAAACTGCTGTTTTTGGGCTCATCCTGTATTTATCCAAAGAATGCTCCTCAGCCCATTAAAGAAGATTACCTTCTGACAAGTGTTTTAGAGCAAACTAACGAGCCTTATGCCATTGCAAAAATTGCAGGATTAAAACTCTGTGAAAATTACAAACGTCAATACAACTGTAATTTTATCTCAGCAATGCCAACAAATTTATATGGTCCGAATGACAATTACGATTTAAATAACTCACATGTGCTGCCTGCTATTCTGAGAAAATTTCATGAGGCAAAAGAAAATCATACTCCAAATATGGAAGTTTGGGGAACAGGGAAGCCAAGAAGAGAATTTTTACATGTTGACGATTTAGCTGATGCTTGTATGTTTTTAATGAACAATTACAACGACTCTAAACTGGTTAATGTTGGTTACGGTTCTGACGTTAGCATAGGTGAACTCTCTGAACTCATTAAAAAAATATCGGGCTATAGTGGCGAAATCACATATAACACTTCAAAGCCTGACGGCACAATGAAAAAATTAATGGACAGCACATTCCTGAACTCTATGGGTTGGTCACCAACAATTGACTTAGAAACGGGTATAACTAAAGTTTATCAATCCGTATTTGTTGATAAAACAGAGTCCATCACTTTAAGATAGTTTAAAAGCAATGAATGACTTGAAAATAAAGAAAAGACATTCTTGGCAACTTTTCAGCAAACAGGATTTTTTTGAATTGATAAAATTCCGAGATCTTCTTTTTACCTTAATTAAGCGGGATGTAAGTGTAGTATACAAACAAAGTGTAATTGGATTTGGTTGGGCTGTTATAAAGCCTGTAGTGCAAATGGTGATATTCACTTTTTTATTTACTTACATCGCTAAAGTCCAAATGGACGATGACACCATACCCTATACTGTATTCAATTTTGTTGCATTAGTACCATTCACTTATTTTTCCAGCGCACTAACAGCTTCCACAGGTAGTTTAATTAGCAATGAAGCCTTTATAACCAAAGTGTATTTCCCTAGATTAATTATTCCTTTGGTACCAATCATTGCAAAACTCGTCGACTTTGGTATCGCGATGATTGTTTTAGGATTTATGTTGTTTTACTACCACCAAACACAACCCGGTAGCATTAATATCAATAGTAATATTCTTTTCTTGCCAATATTGATTATACTTCTGATGATGTTTTCTTTTGGTATATCATTGTGGTTTTCGGCGTTAGCCATTCAGTACAGAGATTTAAATCAAATCGTTACTTTTCTTGCGCAATTTATGATGTATGCAGCACCAATTGTTTGGCCATTTTCCCGATTAAAAGAAATTTCAAGCACACTGGAGACAGCGACTGGTGTAAGCGGGATTGCAAATGTCTTTGAAAATATTTACAGTTTTTTTCCTTTAACTGGTATTATTGAGGGCTTTAGAACTTGCTTAATTGGTGGTAATTCGTACTCAGAAATGCCTTGGAATTTAATAGTAAACGGCACTATAATGTCATTGTTTCTGCTAATTTCCGGGATCTATTTCTTCAGAAGTAAGGAAAGTATTTTTGCTGATGTCGCATAAATAAAGATGGAAAATAAAACAGTAATAAAAGTTGAGAGATTATCTAAACGCTATCGCATAGGTTTAAGAGAAGAGATGCATGATAGTTTAGCTGCTTCTATGGCTGCATTTTTAAAATCTCCATTTAAAAGTTTTAAAAAACTTAAAAACCTTAGTTCATTTGGTGATGAAAGTGAAGATGTGTTTTGGGCACTAAAAGACATCAGTTTTGAAGTAAAACAAGGAGATGCTCTTGGAATTATAGGAATGAATGGAGCTGGAAAAAGTACACTTCTTAAAGTTTTGTCAAGAATTACAGAACCTACTAGCGGTGAAATATCTATAAAAGGTAGAGTAGCTAGTTTACTAGAAGTTGGCACAGGTTTTCATGCTGACTTAACTGGTCGCGAAAATATTTTCTTGAATGGCACGATCCTAGGAATGACGAGGAAAGAAATTAATCAAAAAATGGAGGAGATCATTGAATTTTCTGGAGTAAGAAAATTTATTGATACACCAGTTAAAAGATATTCCAGTGGAATGCGGGTTCGATTAGCTTTTTCTGTAGCCGCCCATCTAGATCCTGAAATTTTGATTATTGATGAGGTTTTAGCTGTCGGTGATTATGAATTTCAAAATAAATGCATTGGTAAAATGCAGGACGTCGCTAGAGGAGGAAAAACAATCTTGTTTGTTAGTCACAACATGGCTGCTATTAATCAATTGTGCTCTAGAGCAATCTTGTTAAAGCAAGGGCAAAAAATAGCAGACGGAACCGTTAGTGAAATCATTGAAGCATACAAAAACGCAAATATAAGTAGCACATCAGACCTTGGATTCGTAAGTTTTCCATCAAATAATGACATCCCTTTTCAACTATTAGAGCTCTCATTTAAAAACGCACAGCACGAAACATTAAATCATTTTGAATACGTTGAAAGCATTTTTGTTTCAATGCGATTTAAGATAAAGACAGTATCCCCCAATTACTACATCAATTTTACTCTTTTAGATATCAATGAACTTAATGTATTTACTACCACCGACGAAGACTACACGGATGGTTATTCGGCTGGAAATTTACCTGTAGGAGAACACACTTACAATTTCACTATTCCTGCAAATACACCATTGATCTGTTTTTTTGCAACAGGTTTCACCCTATTGTACAGCAGTTCAAAGGATTACTAAGCCTTGAAATCATTGATTCAAAAACACAAAGAGGAATAAAACAATTATACAGAAGTGATGCAATAACAGCACCTGAAATAGTTTGGGAATTAGTTAATAAATAAGGTTATTATACTATTTATGAGAGAAATAAAAATTAAACATCGAACTATTGGAGAAAACTTTCCTCCTCTGGTAATTGCTGAAATAGGAATTAACCACGAAGGCGATTATGTGAAATTAAAAAAAATGGTGGATGATGCCTTCGAAGCAAAATGCGAATGTGTGAAAATTCAAACGCACATCGTAGAAGATGAGATGATTCCCAATGACATTACCCCTGATCATTGCACAGAAAGTGTTTACGATATCATGAAAAGATGCGCATTAAGTGCTCAGGAAGAAATTGACATAAAAAATTACATCGAAGGCAAAGGAATGATCTTTATGAGCACTCCTTTTAGCAGAGCTGCTGCTGACAGACTAGAAAAACTTGGTGTTGAAATTTATAAAATTGGTTCAGGAGAATGCAATAATTATCCTTTAGTTGAGCACATTGCTTCGTTTGGAAAACCAATAATTCTAAGTACGGGAATGAACAATATCGAATCCATTGCCAAGGCTGTGAAAATCATGGAAAAATATAATGTTCCATACGCATTAACGCATTGCACCAGCATGTATCCTACTCCTTATGATAAAGTAAGACTTGGAGGGATTGAAGATTTGAAAAAAAACTTCCCCAATGCTATTGTTGGCTTAAGCGACCATTCTTTAGGGAATTACACTTGTTTTGCTGCAGTGAGTTTAGGCGCAAGAATTCTGGAGAAACATTTTACATCCGACAAAACGTGGCCAGGCCCTGATGTTGCATTATCTATTGACCCTATCGAACTAAAAGAACTTGTATTTGGATCAAATGCGATTTTTCAAGCATTGGGTGGTAGCAAGAATATTTTGAAAGAAGAACAACCAATTATCGATTTTGCATATTCTTGCGTTGTAACAATAAAAGACGTTAAAGAAGGAGATGTGTTCAGTAAAGAGAACTTATGGGTGAAAAGACCTGGAAGTGGGCAGGTGTTGGCTGAAAAATACTATGATATTTTAGGAAAACCCGCAAAAAGGAACATACAAAAAGACGAACAACTACTATTAACAGATTATTGATCAATGAATCTCAAAACATTCTTTATCTCTGGATGGACTGGTTTAATTGGATCTGAAATAGTGAATGAATTAATTTCACTGGGACATCAAGTGTATTTAATTGAGACAAAAAACAGAGCAAAAAACCGATCAGTCGCTGGAGCAGAATATATTGAAATTGAATCTCACCCTGATAGAAATAAAAATTACCTGCCTGAAAACAGCTTTTTCATCCATTTGGCTGCGAACGGAAATATTCAATACTGTTCAGAAAATCCCAAAGAAGCAATTGAATCAAATGTGATGCTTACCATTGATGTTCTTAATTTCTGTAAAACTCACAATATTAATAATTTCATATTCGCGTCAACAGGGATATTGTATTCTGATTTATTTGAAAAGCCTTGCACGGAAGGAAACCCAGTATTTAACAACAATATTTATGGTTCAACGAAATTGATGAGTGAACAACTGATTCATAATTTCAGCAAAAAAAACAACATCAACTCTTTGGTCTTACGCTTAGGCAATGTTTTCGGAAAAAAAAACAACACACGCACTGTCATCAGTGATGTTCTTGAACAAATAGAAAACAAAACAACAAAAATTGAATTACTAAATTTAAGTCCGAGAAGAGATTTTATTTATGTAAAAGATGTCTGTCAGGCAATTTTCAAAATTGCTGATCAAGGAATAAATAAAAAGTTTGACATTGTTAATCTGAGTAATGGTGAATCTAAATCTGTGCTGGAGTTGGCAACCATCATTTGTAAGATAAAAAATTACACGAATCCAATTTGTGAAATAAATGATTCATCCTCAATGTTTTCAAATATCACTTTAGACATTTCAAAAATAAAAAAGGAATACAATTGGCAACCGAAATACACACTTGAAAGTGCTTTGAAAGAAATTTTACTTAAATGACAAAAAGAAAAATCGCAATTTACACTGGTAATCGAGCTGAATTCGGGATGTTATGTCCAATCATTAAAGCAATCGGCAATCATCCTTCCCTCGCGTATTTCCTAGTTGTTTCTGGTGGCCATTTGGAAAACAATTCAGTTGGTGAAATCGAAAAAGAAG
>JAPLEZ010000091.1 GCA_026390935.1 Bacteroidota bacterium | reverse complement strand
TTGGCTGCAAAGCGACTTTCTGCGGTGGGTGCAGCAACACTGTCGCCAGCCGCTCTAGAAAGTTGTTCGGCTTTAATTAATGGTCCGTAAGTGATTTCGCTAATTGTTTCTGGAAGAGATTCAACGCCCAAGGAGTCTTTAAAAACGATGTAAAATCCACATGGGAAATCAGCATTTTTAATCATTGCATCTCTGTTCAGAAATGAAAATTGCATTTCGCCTTCAGGCTTCACAGCAACATATTCCTTCGATGGCTCAATTTTATAGTAGTCGCCGCTAATGTGGTTGATGGTCACCGGCCCTTTTACACTATTGTCGATTAAGCGGTAAGGCTGATGGAAGTAGATGGTCCAGTTGGAACTTAATTCGAATTTACTGTGATTTTGAATCACAAACTCGTTCATGTATTGATTTTTGCTTTGGTAGCGATTGCCAAGCATTTCATATAAAATTTCAATGTCGGCACCTGTGGGACGCGTTGAAGCTGTAGTTTCTTCATCAGCGCAACTTGCAAAAAGAGTAATGCTAAGCAGAGCAAAAAGTATTTTTCTCATGATCTTTTTTTTATAGTAATAGAAGCTCAAATTTAGCAATATTAGGGAAGGATAAAAGAAAAATTGAGGGGGATTGTCTGAACCTTGATTCACATGATTAAAAGATGATCTTGATTGCAGATCCTTAAATCCTTTCATCAAGTGAATCAAGGTTCAGACAATTTTTATGATGAAGAGTTTTTTCAGGGTGCTGTAATAGTCACCACCCTGCCATCTCTTCCTTTGCTATTCGAAGCCTTAAGATAAATTGTGCTGCCTTTCTTCACCGCAACAGGAGCGCTGTATTTCGTCCACGTTTTATTGTCTGTAGAATACATAATTGTAAAACCTGGAATTTCCATGTTGGCATACAATTGATCGTTTTCAATTTTAGCGCCAGGCAATGGAATTCTGTAATTTATGGAGTTGTTTTTAGTGAGGTATTCCAAGCGCGGCAAATCTCTTTTTCCTAAAGTATTCACAAACTGATTCCATGCAAGGTCTTGTTCGCTTTGGGTTTTCCATGAAGGATCGCCATTCCAAGCTCTTTCGGCTAAGGCAATCATTCTTGGGAATATCATGTACTCCATGAGTTCTTTGCCTTTTACGGTTTCACTCCAAAGCTGTCCTTGAATCCCTAAAATATTGCTTTTGCCTTTTGTGCTTAGAGGTGTTAGTGTTTTCATATAATCAGGAGCGAGGGAATGACCCATTCTGTCCTGACTGATTCCGTTGCCGATATTAAAAGGAGTGAAGGACCACGTTTTTTTCAAATCAATAAATCCGCCCCAATAGTAGCCGTTTTCTAGTGGATCTTTGTCGTTGGCTAAATCGAAATAAAGATTGCTCACGTTAGATAAAACCACTTTGAAGCCTGCGTTGGCCAACTTATATCCTCTGTCTTCATTGCCCCAGCCCCACACGGTGTTCCATATGTAAGGCACAACTGTTTTATTTGCAAATTCCATGTTGGGTTCAATGGTTTCAACACTATCCTGTAATTGTTTTAGTAAACCCATTTCTTCCCATCCTGCAGTGATGATGTTTTTGTCGGAAAGAATTTTATTGAATCGTGAAACGTAGTAGTAGAACAAGCTGCGTGGAGTTTTGTACTGCTCCGATTTGTTCATGAAATCAATGCATATAGGAGATTTCACCCATGCGCCTTCTTCCGGATTTTTTAATGTTGGATGAGGAACTTCATCGCCTCCCGTGTGTATTGTTGTAAGTTCAACGCCAGCTTCGTCGAACATATCGCTAATTTCAGTGACAACAGTATCGAGGAATTTGTAAACCGATTCCTGAGCAACGCAAATTACGTTGTCGTTGTAATGTTGTTCGGTACTGTATTTCGATTTGTCATTAGGATCGTGCAGCAAATATTCATTGGCTTTTGCAGCATCGGTTTTAATGTATTTGTTGTAGCGCGCTTTCATAGAAACGATGGCAGCGCGGGCGTGACCAGGAAAATCCATTTCAGGTATCACTTCAATATGGCGATCGGCGGCGTATGTCAATATTTCAATGAAATCTTTTCTAGTATAAAACCCAGTTCCATTGCTTTTTGCAGCATCGGCAAATGGGCCCGATCCGCAAGTAGGATTGAGCATGTCAGTTTCATCTTTAGTGTGTCCGCGTTTTGAACCTACTTCGGTTAACTCAGGCAGAGCTGCAATTTCAAGTCGCCAGCCTTCATCGTCCATGATGTGAAAATGGAATTTGTTGAGTTTGTAAAAGGCCATTAAATCGAGCAATTTTAAAACACTTTCTTTTGAATGGAAGTTGCGCGCAACATCTAAAAACATTCCTCGGTATTCCAGTTTTGGAACATCAGTTACGGAGCATGCCGGAATGATCACCGAGCCTAAATTTCTTTTGAAGTCGGCCACTGGAATTAAAGCTCTCAAACTCTGCGCACCGTAGAAAATACCTTCAGGAGTAAAGGCCGAAATCACAATACCTTTGTCGGAAACCTTTAAAGAATAAGCTCCTTTCACCGATTTAGCGCCAGTTCTCAATTCAATACCAGAGCCTTTTCCTTCACGTATTTCTAGCTCGGTACGTAAAAATTTCGTGAGTGTTGCTTGCAACGAGATGGCTTCTGTTTTTAAATTTTTATCGTAAAATAGAATTGTGTTACCAGTGATTTTGTACTCTCCGTTTTCTTTTTTGTAAGAGGTAGGAGTGGGGATGATCGGACAATATTCGCCTTCATTCAAATCACTAATCAGTAGATTTTTTTCATATCTGCTTTCCGCTGTTGGAACAGGAATGCTGTCGTTGGGAATTCTGTTTGTTTGTTCTGCTTTATTCAATGGCGCATAAATAACGTTTGAAAGCAGTTCGGGCGCTAAATCCTTGCCGGTGGAATCTTTAAATACAATATAGAATCCACAAGGGAAATCGGCGTTTTTTATGATCCATGCTCCAGTTTCAAAAGTAAAAGTCAACTTTCCTTTGGAAGGAATGGTTTTAAAAGTTTTTGCAGGTTCAATTTTGTAGTAATCGCCGTTGATGTTGGTGATTTTAACATCGCCTTTTATGGTGTTGTCGACAATGCTTCTGGTTTGATTGAAGTAGATGGTCCAGTTGGCACCCCAACTTCCTTCGCTATTGTTTTGAATGGTGAATTTGTTGAGCGACTGGTCTTTTTTCTGATAGGTGTTGGTGACCATTTCATAGGTGAGCACCAAATCCTTGGCTGTTGCTGGAGCAGCAATTTTCACTACTGGTTCATCGCATGCTGTAAGTAAAACAGCAATAAAAAAGATAAAAAACAAATTCTTCATATTCAGTTGAGTAGAAATCAAATCTAAGAATAGTTAGTCTAAATCCAGTACGTTCATAGCGAAATTTTGCATTGCTAGTAAGGGAGAAAAACTTTTCGTTCAAAAACCGATTAATCACGCTTAGTGGCGGGCGAAAAGCATTTCGCCCCTACAGTAGCTCTACAAGAGATATTTGCTGAATTTCGTACGGCAGATTTAAATTGCTGCACACCGTTAAAAAGTAATCCGACGAATGGGTTAAATCACTTTGCAAATAAAATGGTTCGCCTTGCATTTCCAGTTCGTCGTTCAATACCAAGAATGAATTGAGTGCAATTCTAATTCCTGTGCCTGTAGCTTTTACTACAGCTTCCTTACGGGTCCAAACATGGGTGAAGGCATGGTTAAAGTCTTTTTGTTTTTTCATCCATTCCACTTCTTCTTCGGCGAAGAAACGCTCGGCAATGAGCAAGCTTCCTTTGCTTTTTTCTTGAATATCGATGCCTACTTTTCCTTCCGTTTCAAATGCAACAACAACGGCATTTCCGGAGTGGGAGATGTTGAAATCGACTTCTCCTTTCGGACAAACATATCTGCCAAAATTGTTGCGTTCGATCTCGAGCATGAGGTGCGATTTACCTAGTTTTTCAAGACCTTTTCGAAGCAATGATTTTCCTATCAAGCTCCTTGCGAAATCACGTTCATTCTTGTATTCTTTTATGTTTTTTTGAAGAAAAACTGGAAGCTGATCCATCATCTTTTCTTTTTGAATGGTATCAGGAAACTGGTCTACATTGCACCAATAAATTGCTCTTTTCATATTGTTTGTTTCGCACATTTTTAACAGCCAAATAATCGGCTATTTTGGTTTTAATTCTTTTTTGCTTGTGGGTAACCTATGCTTGCTGTAAAAGGTTCCTATTAATATAGGAATTTATTTTCTTAGCCAGCACTTCTGCATCATTTTTATTTAGTTGAATTCCTAAACGACGCTTTCTGTCGCCTGCTTTAAATTCTATTACTTCATTTCCGGGCATCCAGCTGGATTGGTTGAGAACATTGAAAAATCCTTCATTGGCGTCGGCCTGATAGGTAAAAGGCGACAGCGTTTTTTCTTCATAAATTTTCTCCAGTCCGCGACCGCTGATTTCCTTTACGTAATGCAATTTCCCTTCTTTGATTTTTATTTTTTCTTGTCCGGATTTTCTCCATCGCAGCGCCTGCATCACTTGATATTCAAAGTAAGCCCAGAAAACAAGAAAGATGACGAGGAATAATTTTTGGTTTCTATCCATGTCGAAAAAAAACTGTGCGATCACTGCCACTCCGCAAAAGCTCCATGCGATAAACCATATAAGGGCTAAGTTGTATTTATTTTTGTCGTACGTTGGTTTTATTTCAATGTACAACTCATTTTTGTCTTCGGTATATAAAATGTTTTTACCAATATTTTTCATCAACTAGTGTTGTTTTATTGTTTGTAAAAATAAATCAATTTGAGTATAAATAATTTTTAATTCCTCGTTGGTAATGCAATAGGGAGGCATCACGTAAATGATGTTTCCCAAGGGTCGCAGCAAAATATTTTTTTGCAGAAAAAAATTATAAATATCGTCGCGTAGAGTATTGAAATACGAAGATCCGTTTTCTGTATTGATCTCAAAAGCATTGATGGTGCCTATGTTTCTGGCATCTATTAAAGCTGGATGGTTCTTGAATTTCTCCATCCATTGCTTTTGTTGCGCGCAGAGATTTGCGATGTTTTGCAAGGTTTTTTCTTCGGCCAGTATTTCAATATTGGCGCAGGCTGCAGCACAGGCGATTGGATTTCCGGTGTAGGAGTGTCCGTGAAAAAAGGTTTTGAATTTGTCTTCTGATACGAAGGCATCAAAAATATACTGACTGCAGGCTGTAACGCCCAAAGCCATGGTGCCACCGGTTATTCCTTTAGACATGCAAATAATATCAGTTCCCGATTTTAAATTGCTGGTGGCAAAACATTTCCCTGTGCGGTAAAAGCCAGTGAGTACTTCGTCGGCAATGGTTAGCACTTTTGCTTTTGCGCACAATGCCATCATTTTTTCAAGAACTTCCACCGAGTACATTTGCATTCCTGCTGTTCCCAATAGTAGCGGCTCGAAAATAAATGCAGCTGTATTTTCGCCAATGGCTTTTTGTAATTGAAGCAAAGTACCTTCTTCTTTGCCTGGAAGTGGAGCATCAATAAAATCGACTTCAAACAACAGCGATTCAAAAGCCTTGTTGAAAGATCCTCTTCCACCAACAGCCATGGCGCCAAAGGTGTCGCCGTGGTAGGCTTCCCTGAAAGCGATGATTCTGTTTTTTGGTTTTTCCTGATTGTGCCAAAATTGCAAAGCCATTTTTATGGCCACTTCTACGGAAGTAGAACCATCGTCGGAGAAAAATATTTTAGTGAAATTTTGCGGCAATAATTTTTTTAATCCTACCGAAAGTTCAACAGCCTTTGGGTGAGTGAAGCCTGCAAAAATTACATGGTCCAAAGTGGCAGCCTGCTCGCCAATTTTTTGCGCTATGTAAGGATGACAATGACCGTGAATGCTAGTCCACCACGACGAAACAGCATCCATAATTTTGTCGCCATTTTCAGTGATAAGGTACAATCCTTCTCCTTTAACAATGGGTAGAGGAGGAGTGCTGCCGTAAGTTTGCGTGAATGGGTGCCAGATGTTTTGTATATCGGTTGGAAGAATCGACATCATTATTTGATCATTGACTTTAATCTTCTGCTGGCGCGTCTCTTCGGTTTATCGCTAGGGTAAACATTAAAGCGAACTCCTGCTTCAGCATAGGAGACAAAAATTTCTGGATATCCTTTCCAAGAGGCATACAGACTAACGTTTTTATTGAATTCAAAGTCGATTCCACCTCCTACAAAATAGGAATTGTCTTTGTGGTAATGACTTCCACCGTCACTCTTTGGAACATTGCGTTTGAAATAAAGAGAAAATTCATTTTCTCGCTGCCAATAGCCGTAGTTGACGCCAAATAAAGCATGGGTGGAAAATCCACCCACTTTAAAAAATACCAATTCCATTCCAGTCTCAATACGGTATTCTCTATAGCTGGAACTTTGTGGAAAAAGCGAAACACCTTGAGCGTAAAATGAAAATCCGTTATTGGTGGGTAAATAATATTTTAAAAAAGCACCGAAGTCTTTGGAGTCCACTAAATATGACGATCCAACTGACAAGGAGAAAGCAGGAATTTTTTCAACGTATTTATACACCTGGGCATTCGCAGTGGCAATAAAGCTGAATAAAATAAAAGCAAGTACAGGGGTGCGCATTTTTTATTTGTTACAAGGCTAAAGGTAAAAAAAAGCGCTTAATATCTTGAATAGAAATGAGAGGCTTATTGCACTAAAAAATAAACAGAGTAAGTGTTGGATGTTTCGGCGCTCACCTGATGAATTTTCACCTTCCTATAGTTTCTGTCGTATTCAATGACAAAGGGGGTTTCGTTTAAATAAATGTCTTTTCCGGTGCAATAGTAAATTACAATTCCATTTTCAATTGATTTGCTGTTGATGGAGTAGGAACCTGTTGGAGTGAATATTTTGTTGTCGCTTTCCAACACTTTTATCAATCCGCAATGTGTGTAGTGTTGTTCGGTTTTTGTTTTGGCTTCGATGTCTTCATTGAAATAGGTGACGCTTTGGTAGTTCAGGTTTTGACCGAAACATAGCGACGTGAAACACAATAACAATAAAGTAAAACAGACTTTCATTGCAGCAAAAATTAGGTGGATATACAACTATACAACTGACCCTTTTTTGTAAATCCACAGTAAAGCTAGAGCTTATAAGTGATGGGAATGTAAAGTCAGCGTTATCTTTTCAAGATGAGATGGTTGAAAACCATGGTCGCGCTGTGCTTAAAAATGATTGATGATAATTCTTTTATATTTGCCATTCTGTATGCATAATGGATAATTTATTTACATCATGAAGAGAAAAATTTTATTCTTATTTGTAGTCCTTTTTGGGACTAATGTTTATTCTCAAGAACCTAACATCATTTATTACGACGCCAATTGGAAGGTCATTCAGGGTAAGGAAAATGCAAGTTTTTATAGGAAAGTTGAATCCGACTCCAGTAAAAAAGATCATTTTCTCGTGAAAGATTTTTATATCAGCGGGCAAATTCAAATGGAGTCAGAAATGACTTCTGTTGATCCTGAAATCATGGATGGAAATACCCGTTATTTTTTTAAAAGCGGCAAAGTAATGACTTTCAGAAAGTACGTCAATGGCAAGGAAAATGGCTATTATAAGCAGTGGTATGAGAATGGGCAAATGATGCAAGAGGGCTTGGTGCAAAATAACGTTTTGACGGGTGAATGGAAAGATTATTATAGCAATGGAAAATTGAGAATGGTAGGGATGTATTCAATGGGTAAAAAAAGCGGTTTATGGAAAATTTATGGAATTGCAGGGAAATACTACCTTAAAAAAGAATACAAAGAAGGCGCAATGACAGCGATTGAGTTGTTGGATGCTTCAGAAGGATTGACAGAATATTACACAGAGGTGGATTCTGCGTACAGCAGTAAATTGGTTCCTTATGTAGATTATAAAACTAAGGAAGAATATAAGCTGGTGGAACCTTTGATAAAAGATAATTTATTCTTTTTACAAATTTCCGTTGATTTCAATGTCAATCAATTGGTATATCCTTATACAATGATTTGGCTTACCAACTGTCCTTACCTGGGTAAATTTGAAGTTCAGGCTACTAAGTTTATGGTTGAAAACACTATAGGTTTTGGCAATGAATATAAGTATGCAGATCTAATGAGTAAGATGTATATGCTTGGATTAGGCTCATATTTTTTGGAAAATAAGGGGAAGATAATCGACCTTAATAAATATCATCAAATGGGTGCTGAATTCATGATCAATTATTATCTGCAATTGAAGAAAATTGATGCAACTCAAACGAGTGAAAAAATGGAAAAGTTATTGGCGCTTCAGCAAAAAGGAAAACTAGCGGAATACATCAAGAGGTATTAAATTAATATTTTCAATTACCTCACCTCAATAATCCCCAACTTTTTCAAATGTTGGTTGAGTCGGAATAGTGGTAATCCCATCACATTGTAAAAGCAGCCGTTGATTTTTTCAATGCCAACATATCCTATCCATTCCTGGATTCCATAGGATCCTGCCTTATCGAGTGGTTGAAAATTATCAATGTAAAAGATGATTTCGGCGTCGCTGATTTTGTTGAAATGCACTTCGGTAATTTCATGAAAAGTAGTGCTGCGATTTTTTTCCTGCAAGGTCACCGCAGTAACTACACGGTGCATGTTACCGCTCAATTTTTGTAAAATTTTTATGGCGTCGTCTCTGCTTTCTGGTTTGCCTACTATTTCATCCTGAAACCAAACAATGGTGTCGGAAGTGATGACCAATTCATCGTCTTTCAATTCGTCTTTAAAGGCTTCGCCTTTGAGCTGACTTAGGAAAATTGGGACTTCCGGACCTTTTAAATGTGGCGGATAAATTTCTTCTATGTCTTTGCCACGGATTTCATATTCCAGGTGCAATTCCTTGAGCAATTGTTGTCGGCGTGGCGATTTTGATGCTAATATTATTTTTTTTGTTTGAGCAATCATAGGAGTAGTTTTTTATAGAAAACCGTAAATCACACAAGTTCCAAATCCGGCCAGCATAATGAGTTTCCAGAGTTTGCTCAGCATTTCAAAATCTTTTTTATCGTTAGCTTTCACTAGTTTCAACATTGCAGAACCTACCAGCAATGCAATGCTTAACGATTGGTATGCAAAATACACAATGGTGTTTTTTGAAAAAATTGACAATTGAAATAAAGCCAGATAAAGAAGTGCAATGAAAAACATGGATAGTATCACCACTACTTTTTTTACATCTACAATTCCTATGATGACAGGCAATGTTCGTGCGCCATATTTTTTATCTCCTTCAACATCTTCAATGTCTTTGATGAGTTCCCGAATAAGAGTAGATAAAAATGCAAACACAGCGAGATAGAGTCCCCATTCAGGCATGAATAAAAGCGGATTTCCATACACATCAATATCCAAAATGTCGTGGTAAGTAAAAAGCATACTGCCATACTCAAAAGTGAGTTGCACCAAGGGAACGCAGGCAGCAAGCACAGCAATGGCGAGGTTCCCGATTACAGGTGATTTTTTAAGTTGCGCTGCGTAAATCCAAAGCAATAGTGGCGTAAACAAATGGAATAAGGTAAAAGAAGTGTCGTTGGCTTCTAATGCAAGATAATAGCCCATTCCTACGCCGCTCAAGCTGAAAAGGAAAAATAGCACCCAAGCCATAGTTTCGCTGATGTGTTTTCCCACAATTTTTTTGTCGGGTTTATTGATGCTGTCAATTTCCTGATCGTAAATATCATTCACCACATTTCCTCCCGCCGCAATTAAAACCACGGAAGCTACCAGTATCCAAAAACTACTTTCAGGAAATTGTAAATTGAAAAGCAAGCCCGAGTTTTGTAAACCTTTTTCAAAGATAAACAAGCGAACGATCGCCATAAGTAAAGCGATGATGACGAGGTTCGTCCAGCGAATAAGTTTTAAATAGTTCATTACCATATGAAATCTTTGTCGTTGATTTTTGAAGCATCAAACCATTTGCTTTGTGCTTTAAGGGTTTGTTCAATTACGTCTCTTACACAGCCTTCGCCGCCTTTGACGGGCGAAACATAAGTAGCTATATTTTTAATTTCATAGGTGGCGTCATTCGGACAAGTGGGCAAGCCCACCATCGTCATTACTTCGTAATCGGGAAGATCATCACCCATGTATAAAATTGTTTTCGGATCAATGCTGTAAGCTGAAATAAGTTCTTCCAGTTTTTCTCTTTTGTCGGCAACACCCAAATAAATATCAGTGACACCTAATTTTGTAAATCGCGATTTTACGCTTTCCGATTTTCCACCCGAAATGATGGCGATTTTGTAGCCTCTTTTAACTGCATACTGCAAAGCAAATCCATCGCGAATATTCATTGTACGCAGCTGTTCGCCATCGGGAGTGATGGTAATGGTGTTGTTGGTCATCACGCCATCTACATCAAAAACGAAGGTGGTGATATTGTTCAGTAGGAATAAATAATTATCCTGCATTTTCTAATCTTTTAGAGTTTTTTGTGCGGTGAACAATAGCGATCACAGTTCCTATGATCATCACTATACAACCAGCCCAAAGAATATTAATTAATGGAAACTGAATGGCTTTCATCACGATGAATTCACCGCCGGAATAATCCGTCATTTCAAATTCAAAATACTCTTCTTTGTAATTGATATTAACGAGCTTGAATTTCGCTTTAAGGCCTTCCACCTGAGTTTCAGGTGAGCTCATGTTTTTTCCGCTGACGTCGTTTATCATCACCACAAATTCGTCTTTTGCTTTGCCGGGATAGTACACTTCTAACACCGCACCAACGTTGAAAGCGGAGTCGGTTTTGTTCGGACGAGTGATGCTGATCTGCGCTGCCTTAAAGTACAAGATGGCGTTGTTGATGGTTACGGTATCACCTTTCCCTAAACGAAGACCTTTGTGCTCGGCAACTTTGTAAGTCTGCAAATGCGTGTAAATATCTTTGTGTAAATAGTGTTTGGTGTCGGGTTCAGGAACCTTTCCCATTTTTTCGTTCAATTGAAAAAACGGACTCAAAGTAAAATCTTTTTCAAAAGTAGAGTCCTCTTTTTTGCGCAAATATTCTACATCAAAGTGAAGATCTTTTCCGTCCTGAAAAATTTTATTGAAGGTCACGTAATACGGCCCCATTGGCAAGGTGTCGCCTCTGCTCAGAAAAATATTTTCATTATTTTTCATCGTGTTGTCGCTGGCTTTTTCCAAGTCGAATTTAGAAGTGTTTTCGGAAATCACTTCGCTTTGAGAAGTAGAAATAAAAGCGCCCAGCATAATCATTCCAAAGCCCAAATGCGCGATAGGCGCGCCCGAGGATTTTATTTTTCCTTTGAGCACAGTGATGAAATATCCAACATTACCAACAATAGCAAATATGGCAGAGAAGAAAAACAGCCAATAAATAACCAGTCTGAAAATGCTGTTTTCGTAATCGAATTGGTAAGACAAAGCAACAATCAAGCAGAGGATGGAAGTGATGAAAAAGCTGGTGGTAAAATCGCGCAACAATTTTTTACCAGGAGTTTTTGTGTATTTGAGGTACAAGCCACTGCCCATGAGCAAGCAAATAATGAAGCCGAAAAGTATTTGGTATTGCACGTACGATTCAAAAACATCTTTAGCGCTGGCATATTTGGTTCCAAAGATTTTATTGACCACAGGTAAAGAAGTGGAGATGAGTATTTGCAAGCATGAAATCAATAACATGATGGCAGCAATGAACATCCAAAACTCGCGAGAAGTGATGCTTTCTTCTTTTTCATCTTTGTCTTTTGGATAGTATTTAAGATAAGAGAAAACAAAAATCGCGATGTAGGCCGAAATCAATACAATGGACAGTACTTTCAAATCTTTTACATAAAACTGAATCACGAAAAAGCAAAGTGAAACAACTGTGTAAACGATGCGCAGCATTTTGTTCCATACCACTAAATAACCCGCCAGCCACCAAAAGAAAAAGAGGAAGATGAGCAATTGTCCGGGCAATCCATCAGCAAAAGAGTGAACTGAAGTTTCTCCTAAAATTCCGCTTCGGGTGAGGTAAGTAGAGTAGAGCACCAATAAAAACGAAACCATGGTGAGCAGAAAAGTAACGTAAGATGATTTCCCTTTTTTGCGCTGAATGATCATTACGTGTGCCGCGCCGACAAAGGTTAACCAAGGAAAAAGTGATGCGTTCTCCACAGGGTCCCAAGCCCAAAAACCGCCAAAACTTAAGGCTTCGTAAGCCCAAGCGCCACCCATTAAAATTCCGGTGCCCAAAGCAGCAACGCCAAAGAAAATCCATGGCAATGCGGGATTCATCCATTCATTGAGTTTTTTCGTCCACAAGCCGGCAATCGCAAATGCAAATGGAACCAAGGTAGAAGCAAAGCCCAAAAACAACATGGGTGGGTGAATGGTCATCCAATAATTTTGCAGCAAAGGATTCAAGCCATTGCCATCCAAAACCTTCAAATAATCCTTGTCTTTAAAAAGAAGATCATCTGCAAATTGCGGGTATTCGCGCGTCAATACGTTGAACGGACTGCTACCAATGTGAAAGCCGGGAATATTTTTGTTGGCAATGAATCCGCCAATCACCACGATGGCTCCACCAATGGTGTATTTTTCTATATTGGATAATCTGTTCCAAATCAAAAACAAAATGAACAAGCCAACGGTGATGATCATGATGCCGGCATAAGGACCCTCAGGAATATGAATGCCCAACAACATAGAAATTAAAAAAACCTGAACGGCTGAAAAGATGGCCATTACCGGACTCTCCCATTTTTTTGCAGTGAAGCACAAAATGCTTCCTAGCACCACGTGCCAGATCGTCCACAGTAAAAAGCTGCCTTCCTGACCTTCCCAGAAACAAGAAAGAATGTAGCGCAAAGGCATGATGTTGTTGGAATGCTTCCACACGTAATGGTACTCATAACGATGATTGTACAGCATCGCAAAAAGCAAGGCCACAATGCCTGCTACTGCTATGGCATGAGTGAAAAATGACCAGCGGCCAATTTTTCTCCAACCTTCTTTTTCATGGTCAGGACCTTCAACTGCAAAATAATGAGCTACAGAGGATAGTATCGCAAAAACAAAGGCAATGAGCACAAAAACATGGCCCCATTTTCCAAACTGTAAATTTTCGCCTGCGTAGTAGCTTATTTCCATAATTAGCGGCCTGTGCCGAATTGTTGATCTTCCAGTGTTGCTGGATTTAATTTGCCGTTCTCATATTTGGAAGGGCATTTTACCAGAATGGTTTCTGCATGAAAAATTTCATTCACCATTTTTCCGGTAAGGGTAATGTTTTCCGATTTCTCAATATCACGAGGCTTAGCACCATGAAAATAAACTTCACGTTCTACATTTTCTTTGTCGCTAACAAACATGGTAGTGAGATCAGTGTTTTTTACCGGATCATACACCACAGGTTTTGATTTGTTAAGTGTTCCAATGATGGTAATTACTTTGTCGGGATTTTGTTCAGCTTCTCTAAAAGTAGAGTAGGTGCCTGCACCATCCAAGGCCAATAAAAGCAAAACAACAGCAATTACAACAATAGAAAGTCCAACAATAGCTCCTTTGTTCATTAGATTTTATTTTTTTCGATTTTGCTGATTTTTCTATCCAAGAAAAAAAGATAGCCTAAAACACCAATAAGGATAATTACTAAAACGCCCACCACTACGTATATTTTTCCGTTTTGGTAAAGCATATCGGCCATCTCCGGCCCTTGTTCTTTAAGTTCTCCCATGTTATATAGAATTGTCTTTTTTAAGTAATGAAATGCGTATGCGGATTGTACTGATCCACAAGCCCAGTAAAATCCATCCTGCCACCGCTGAGTAAAAAACAGCACTCAAACGAGAATCTCTGTCGTACACGTTAAAGCCCGGATTTCCGCCGTTGCCAGGGTGCAAAGAATCCACCATTCGCGGATAAACTCCGGTGAAAATCAATAACATTATAAAAGCAAAAACATTGAAGGCTGCGGCTAAATGCGCTTTCTTTTCTTCGTCGTTCACTGAAGCGCGCAAAATAAAATAAGCGAAATATATGAGGATGGCTATGGCAGCACCAATGATTTTAGGATCTTGCGGAAGGGGAGAACCCCAAGTGTATTGGCCCCAAAGCATTCCGGTAACGAAACCCAAAACACCAAAGAAGCAACCTACATGCGCGATGGAAGAAGCATAGATGTCGTATTTTAAATCTTTTGTCTTTAGAAATTTGATGCTGTAAATCATGGAAATCAGCAGCAGAAAAATCATGGTGAACCACATGGGTACATGGTAAAATAAATTCCTGATGGTTTCATGAAGCGTGTGCAAGGCCGGAACCTCGGTTATCATTCCGTATGCTACAGTGTAGATCAGTAGCAGACTGCAAAGTATTTTCCACCAAATTTGACGCATGCAATTTTTTTACCGTGCGAATTTAGCCATAAAAGTTTGAGAAATAGAGAGAAATTTGATTTTAACTTTTCTTCTTCTTTTCAAAGAAGCAAAGACTCACTTTTTTGTCTTGAAACAAAAAAGTAAGCAAAAAAATTCAAGAGCTAAGAGATGCTGCCACCACACGAAAAACCTTTCGCACCCTCGCCTCTTAGCTCGGGCCCCCGCACGAAGTTAGTGGCCCACTCACTGACGAATGTGTTTGGAAATGGATGAGGTAGCTCTTCTCCCTTTGAAAAATGGGAGAGTGTGAGGGCATTAATGTGTGTTGGCAAGAGGGATTTGTATTAAAACTTCGCAATCTTAGGGTACAAAAACAAACCAAGTAGCAGCACAATCAAAGTCAACAGCGTAAGCGCTCCGTAATATTTCAAAGAGGAGCGTACAGTTGTTTCAGGCTTTTCCCATATGGATGAGGCGTAAAATATTTGTCCTTCCATTTTTCCTTTGACTACAATATGTCCAGCGCTACTAATCATTTTACCACAGAAAACCATTGGCATTCGTTTTCTTTTTACATCTCTTGCTAAGTAGGTATTGCAAATAGAATCGGAATGTTGGGAACCAATCGAATAGCACAAAACTTCTACTTCCATCCCTTCTCTTTCAGAAGCATAATGAAAGTCTTTGTACTCCTTACTTCCCACCAAGTGATTGGTTTGCGCCACTAAAATAATAAAGAAGGGAATCAACACCGGAATACTTAAAATGGGCATCAGTGTATTGTTGAAAGATGCTTTAGATGAAATAGCATTGGTGAGTGATAAAACACTGGCGAATCCTGTTCCTCCGATGATTACCAATAAAATAAAGAGCGCATGGTTTTGGATCAGGTTGCCAACAAAAAAGGAGTAGCAGAGATAATTTAAAATCCCTGTAGTGACCATCAATAAAGCGTTGTACAATATTTTTGCAAAAAGTATGGATTGCGGATGGGCGAGTTGATTTAGGTACAATTGCGTGCTTTCGCTATCGTTGCGAAAAGTGTTGTTCGCTGCATTAATAAAGGCAAAGAGTGTGATGATCCAGAATAAGGCATTCCATGTTGGTGCGTGATCAATGGTTTCCAGTGCCAAAAAACTAATGAAAGTGGTGGCCACCACAAATAGCAAAATGCTGTTGATGCCCGATTTGCGGCGGAGTTCCATGCGGAACTCTTTTAAAAATAAATATTTTACTTCCTGGAAATTCAAACTAAATCAAAGATTTGAGAGAAGATATTCCAATTGGGCGTTCGGTGGTGAAGCCTTCTCCGTGGAGTTTTCCTATTAGGCGACCGTATTCAATTGCGCGTCCTTGCAGATAATCGAAAAATTCCGGACCGGAAATAGGAGTGAGGATTTCTTTGGAATCGGGATTGTAAAATTGAGATCGGAAAGCTTTTACGCATTCCATTTTTTTCTCGAAATATCCTGTGATGTCCACAATGAAATCGGGTTGTGTGAATCTGTCTTGTATGTAGTGATATACTGTTTCAGGACGATGTGGTGCTTGTCCGGTGTCAATTCTAATTAATCCCGAAAGAAAGCTCGCTTCGCTTACCAGTTGCGCAGCTCTCCCGTGATCGGGATGTCGGTCGGTAACGGCATTGGCAAATACCATCCTCGGTTTGTATTTGCGGATCATTTTGATGATGCTGATTTTGTTGGCTTCTGATAAATCAAAAAAACCGTCGGGCATTTTTAGGTTTTCGCGTGCAGAGAGATTCATGAGCTTTGCGGCCTTGTCGGCTTCTTCTTTGCGAATTTCTTTGTTGCCTCTACTGCCAAGCTCCCCTTCGGTGAGGTCAACGATGCCTACTTTAAATCCTTGTTCAATATGTTTGATCAAGGTGCCTGAACAAGAGAGTTCAATATCGTCGGGATGTGCGGCAAAGGCCAAAATATCTAGTATTTCACTCATGAGAGGAGTTTTAATGAGCGGTAAATATAATAAATCAGAGTGAGTGTGGGAGTGAGTTTTGAGAAAATGCGATCAAAACTCACTCCCACACTCACTCTGATTTTTTTTAGGCTCGCCACATTATTAAATTATTAATTCCCAACATTTTTTTTCAAATTGCTTTTCTATTCTGTAGAAAATCCTATTTTAGCGGCTTCGCTTTTAAAGAGGAGAGAAAAAATAACAATGTTCAATTAAAATTTCTAATCATCATGGCTAAAATTAAAGTTGCTTTCAATGGAATGGGCCGAATCGGCAAAAATGTAATGAGAGTTATTGTTGAAAAATTCAACGATCAAATTGAAATCGTAGCGGGGAACGACTTAGTGCCGGCTTCTGAAATTGCTAGCGGTTTACCTAAAGATTCAATCTTTGGAAGATTTCCGGTAGATGTTAAATTGGTTTCTGACAATGTAATCCAAGTAGGAACACATAAAATCACTGTATACGCTGAAAAAGACGCTAACAACATTAAATGGGGTGCTCATGATGTTGATGTGGTTTTTGAGTGTACTGGTTTTTATTTAACTACTGAAAAAGCTCAAGCGCATATCAATGCTGGTGCAAAAAGAGTAATTGTATCTGCTCCATGTAACGATGCTACTAAAACTGTAGTTGTTGGTGTGAACCACGATTCAATCAGCGCTGATGACAAAATTGTTTCTAACGCATCTTGTACTACCAACTGCTTGGCTCCAATGACTAAAGCTTTGGATGATACTTATAAAGTAATCTCTGGTTTGATTTCTACAACTCACGCTGCAACAGCAACTCAAAAAGTAGCTGATGCTTTTGGTGGTGGAAAAAACAGAGCAACTTTGAACAACATTATTCCTGCATCTACAGGAGCTGCGAAAGCAGTAGGTAAAGTATTGCCTCACTTAAATGGCAAATTAAATGGTACTGCTTTAAGAGTTCCAACCGATACTGGATCAGTAGTTGAAGCGGTTTACTTAATTGAAGGAAATGTAACGAAAGAAGAAATTTCTGCTGCAATGACAGCTAACGTTGCTAAAATCAACAGCGGTTCAATTTTGAAACAAACTGCTTACTTCGGTGATTTCTACGAGTGTTCAAGAGACTGCGTTGGAGAGCCTTATTCTTCAATGATCATGAACGACGTATTGGTTGTTCCTAGTAATGGAAATACACTTGTTAAAATGACAAGTTTCTATGATAACGAAATGGGCTTCTCTCACCGTATGGCTGAGTTGGCGCTTATCTTCACAGGTAAAAAATAATTGTGGCTGAAGCATTGAAGAAGATACAGAAAATAGGAGTTTATACTTCAGGAGGAGATTCACCGGGAATGAACGCTGCCATTCGGGCAGTCGTTCGTTCATCGGTGTATTACGGATTAACGGTGTCTGGAATTTACCGTGGATATGAAGGGATGATCGACAATGACATTATTGATGAAATGGATGTTCGTTCTGTCAATCAGATTTTGCAAAAAGGCGGTACTATTCTTGAGTCGGCACGCTGCGAGGAGTTTAGAACTCCAGAAGGCCGATTGAAAGCTTACAAAAATTTGAAAGCGCGTAAAATTGACGCTTTGGTTGCCATTGGTGGTAACGGTACTTTTACTGGTGCTGAATTATTATCGCAGGAACACGGAATTCCAATCATTGGTATTCCGGGAACTATTGATAATGATTTGAACGGAACAGATTATACCGTTGGTTTTGATACCGCTACCAATACAGCTATTAGCGCAGTTGACAATATCCGTAACACAGCTATGTCGCACAACCGCTTGTTTTTTGTGGAAGTGATGGGCCGAAATTCTGGTTTTATTGCAGCCAACACAGGTTTGGCTTCTGGTGCAGTAGATATTTTAATTCCCGAAAGAGAAGGAAGCATTGATGCTATTGTAGAAAAACTGGAAAAAGGTCGTTTGCGTAAAAAAACATCAAGTATAGTAGTGGTTGCAGAAGGTTGTAAGTTAGGCTCAACGGCTGATATTGCACAACAGGTTTGCAAGAAAATGAATTACTTTGATGCTAAAGTGACTATTCTCGGACACATTCAAAGAGGAGGAAATCCAACATCTTTCGATCGTATTTTAGCAAGTCGCTTAGGTGTTGCTGCGGTGGAAGGTTTGATTGCCGGCAAAAAGAATGTAATGGCGGGATTGATTAAAAATGAAGTTGTTTACACTTCATTTAAAGATGCCATCATTGAGAAAGATTATGTTGATGAAGAAGTTTTGCGAGTAGCAAATATCCTATCGATATAATGATTTGAGACTATACCCAAGAAAAATTTTAAAACCTGTTTAAGAAATTAAACAGGTTTTTTTTGTGACTTGAAGGAGAATAGAACTCGCTCTGCTAAGTTTAGCCTCGCTCCGCTAAGTTTAGCGCAGCGTAACTTAGCGGAATCTTTTCTTGAAGCTTCCAGCTTCTTTAATTAAGCAAGATGAAATCTTGAAGAAAAGATTCCGCGAAGTTGAAAACTTCGCGGAGGGAAGTGAATTCAGGATCTATTGATTGCTGAATATTTCTCAAATCATGTAACATCTTTCTGCTCATAACAGTAAAGCGACCTAACAAGAGGGTATCTACTAAGTAATGCAATGTTTGGAAAAAAATTTTTTTTTCAGGCGTTGCATTATTTATTTGGAAGTGGAAATTATTTTTCCATATATTTGGAACCATTGGGAGTTTCGTTTTACTTTTCTTGTAAACGTTTTCGAATTAATATTAAATGTGAAGTGAATTTAATTTCAAGGGGTTGAAATTAAATCTGCTGATCGTAAAATGTGAAACATGAAGAAACTAACTCTACTAACTTTAGTGCTGCTTGTTGCAGGTGTATTTCAATCCTTGAATGCACAAAAAACCACAGAAACACCCGTTCAAACACAAGGCAATCCAAAAGAAATTATCGCTTATTTTCCATCTTGGCAGATGTACAAACGCAATGGCTGTGTTGTGCCTGAAGTTTTGGATTATAGTCGTTATACTATTTTGAATTACTCATTTTACGCTCCTGATAAAGAGGCGAACATTGAAGGTACCGATCCTTGGGCAGATACTATTTTGTTAAAAGGAAGGATCGACTGGAGTAAACCTCAGCCAGCTTATTATCCAAATTCAAGTTTAGTGGACTATGCGCATTTATACGGTGTGAAAGTAATGGTGTCAATTGGTGGTTGGACGCTTTCCGACAATTTTCCTATGATTGCGGCATCGCCTAAAAAGAGAGCGCATTTTGCACAGGAGTGCGTGCGATTATTGAGACATTATCAGTTTGATGGAATTGACATCGATTGGGAATATCCAGGTTATGCTGAGCATAGCGGTACTCCTCAGGACAGAGACAACTATCCTTTGTTTATGAAGGAAATCCGCGACTCTATTGATGCCTACGGAGAAAGAATAAACTATAAATTTCTGTTAACTGGGGCTTACGGCGCTAACATTCCTCAAATGGATCAAATCAAGTGGGATGTGGTTTCACCTTTCATGGATTACATCAATATGATGACTTACGATTTTAACGGTACATGGAGCGACGATGCCAATCACAACTCTCCTTTGTACAATCCGGCGAAAGGATATAAAGGAAGTTTAGATGAAGCTTTCCATTTAATGACTGAGAAATACAAAGTGCCGAGCACCAAACTGAACATGGGTGTTGCTTTTTATGGAAGAACTCTTCGCGGTTTTGAGGGAGATGCACCAATTACCATTTACAGAACTGGCCACAAGAAAACAGATGACAGAACTATATTTGTAGAGCACGAAGGAATGCCTCAGTATTTCAATATCATGGAAGAATATAAAAAACATGGTTACAAAGAATACTGGGATGATGTTGCACAGGTTCCTTATTTGGTGAGCGAAGATGAGAAATCATTCGTCTCTTACGACAATCCGAAATCTGTAAAGCTAAAAGCCGAGTATATCGTTAAAAACAAATGTGCCGGAGCTATTATCTGGGATGTGTTTGGCGACTATATGGAGAAAAAACCAGGATCGTTACTCATTACAGGTACTCCACTGGTGGATGAGTTGGTGAACGCTTTTGGTACCAACCAAGTGGTTCGTCCGCGCATCAAAAAACGTTGGAATTAATCTTCCATAAAAAAATCAAAAAATTTAGAAATTAATATTTTCAATCTGATGATTAAAAAGATTTCAAGTAAGCGTAAAATTCGCTTGATGGGCACTTTCGGAATGTTGTTGAGTTGCGGAACAGTTTTCGCGGGCAATCCAACGGATTCCATTCAGAGCGCCAAAGATTCACTCGAACTGCGTGAAAATTACATTTTCAGCCAGTCGAGAAAAATTCCTTTCGCAGGAACTACTACATTGATGTTGAATCCTACGTATTCACAATACGAAGGGAAAAAATTGAATGATTATTTCGGAAGCATGAATCAAGGCAAGGCCTTGTTTGGCGACGATGTAGTGATTTCGGGAGTGATGCGTGCATTGGTGGTGTACCGCGATATGCAAAAGTCGTATGACGACATGATCACCAGTGAAAAAAGCATTGCTTTTTCCGATTACCCAACAGCTAATATTTCTACAGCCAATGGGGGAGGATATCCGATGTTAGAGTTGAATATTTCATCCAAGTACAAATCGAAAATTGATTTTAATGTAGGTTATTCCTTATCGCCGATTTTCACTGGTGATGTTCAAAATGGAGGAAGCAGATCAATCAGTGCTCGTCAAAACATCAACTTTTCAGGAAGAATCAGAAATGGTTTGTTTGAAACCAGCATCACAGCAGGTGAGGTGTTGTGGGTAAAAATGAGCAAGTTTACCATGGGTCAGGCGGAATACAGAGACAACTATTTCAATCGTTTGCCATGGGATTGGTACAGAAGATCATTTGAAAGATTTGAAGAATATTTTTCTCAATCAACCAATATTGGTAATCAGGGGTTGGGCGGTAACGCTGTAACTGGTGTGGTTTACGAAACCAACTATTTGCCATGGCAAGTTGGAGTGAGAGGGATGTTTGGTAGAACTTCATCAAGTGTAAATATTTCGGAGGGCATCAATTTTTTCCCTTCATATACAGGAGTGGTGCGTTTGGAAAAAGTGGTGTTTGAAAGATTCATGTCGGGAATGGCTGGTTTGAACTTTTACGCTAAACGCGCGCAAGTTGGATTTGAAGACAAGAGACCCGATAACAACACGGTAACTACTTTAGATTTCAATTTTAAAATTAAAAAGGTATTGGTGTCGGGAGAATTCGGATTGGGTAAAATTGTTAATCCGGGATCACCTTCTTCAAATCCGCTAGGACAAGCTTATTATTTCAAAACGGAATTTGACAAACGCATTGTTTTGGTTCCTTTCTCTGTAGAGTACTATAACATCAATAAAGGAATGGCAAGTTTAGATGGATCAATCCTGAACTCTAATCCAACATTGAGTCAGGGAGGATACGGAACAGAAAAAGTTTACGATGCATTGTATTTACCGAACATCGCTCAGGAAGTTGGACAAATCGCCAACAACCGTCAGGGAGTGAACTTCAGAGCAGAAGGTGGAATTGGTAAATATGTGAGAGTTCAGTTTGGTTATGCTTTTAGTGGTGAGAAGGAAAACATCAGTAATCAGATCACGATTCAACACCGTGTGAATGATTTCTCTCGTTCAAGAATGCGTCCGTGGTTTCAAGCCAATGGTCCTTACCACCGCGTAAAATCATCATGGTTCAGAACTTATGAAACCATTACCATTGATACCGCTAAAGCTGGATCTGGATATTTAAAAGGATTCAATGCTGCTGAGTTATTGTTGAAAGGTCAGTTCAACATCGGAAAACACAAATTGGTAGTGTTGAACTACAACAGCTTTAACTCGGTACAAAAAGGATTTTCTCCTTTGCCAAGCATGGATTCAAAAACAATGCTCATCAATGTTTTCTACGAAGATTTAACGGTAGCATTCAGCTTACTTAAAAACTTATCGGTAGTGGGTGAGGTAGGATTTGAAACTGTAAAAGGCAGCACCATGGTTGATTTGTCACCAGATAAACCAACGGCAGCTGATGAAGACAGAGTAATTAATCAATTGGGTAAAACAGTTGCTTTCGGGATTGATTACGATATCAGCAGAAACATGAACATCCACTTGCGTCGCAGATACTTTACGCATTCTGATACCAACTTTACTAAGGATGTATTCCAGGGCAACGAAACAACTTTTGAATTTAAAATTTTCTTCTAATAATTTATAAGCAATGCAAAACAAAAAATTATTACTTACGTCGGCGTTAATAGTAGCTTTAGGAGTAACTCCCAAAGCACAAATGATGGGACAAACGACCAAATTTTCTTTGAATGGTTTGGGTCGATCTTACATTACTAATAACAATTTGAGCGGGAATATTATGGATGGTGACACCAAAACCCATAACAAGGGAATTGGTGGTTACAATTTATTCGACCTTCAAAACAACTTAGGAGTGGATTCTGCCTTCCAGGCGATGGCTCAATACAGGGTGAGAAGTGAGTTTGGTGCTTTTTACGGAAGCAACAACTCTTTCAAATTCCGTCAGTTTAAAATTATGGGGAAAATCAAAGATTTCAAATATGAAATCGGTGATATCCGCGTGGAGTTGACTCCTTTCACCGTTTATAATTTCTGCGATACTTACCACAAGTACGAGGCTGAAATTTTTCAAACAAGAAGAAGCATTACGGAATATGAAAACATGAATATGGGCAACAGCTGGTTATTGCAAGGTGCGCACTTACAACATCATCACGATTTTGAAAAATGGGGAATCGGAGCTTATGGTTTTGTGACCAGAACTTCGTCGACTAATGAAATGAGTGTTTCCGACAGATTGCTTTCAGGTGGAAGAGTGAGTGCAAACTTTGGAGAATCAATTAAATTGGGTGCAACTTATGTTGGGTTGAATGATGTTGATATTCAATCGGCTCAATATTCTTACAAAAACAATGTTGGAACTGGTGATATTGAGTATATCATGAATTCTGATTCCTATGTAGCTAAGGTGAGATTTGAAGGTGGTGCTTCTAGTTTTGCATACAAAAAAGTGGTGCCGTCGCCGTTAAATGATTCAGCAAAATCTTTTCAAGATTATTTCTTAGATCTTAAAGCTAGTTTTGTTTTAAAAGGTCGTGGACTTAAATTCACTTTAGGACTTACTGACGTTGGTCAATACTACAACAGTCCAACTGCTCAAACCAGAAGAGTTTCCGATAACCAAAATCCTGCTTTATTTGGAATGGTAAATAATGCAAGTGTGTTGAGATCGCCATTGTTGTTCGATAGATTAACTTCAGAGCAATTGTACAATAGCAAAATTGCATACACTTTAACTCCTTTCTTGAATCAGTTCAACAATGCTCAACCTTATGGTAAAGCAACTCCAAATAGAAGCGGAATGTCAATTGCTGTTGCATCTGATACCTCTATGAAAAATGTGAATTTTGAAGTTGGCTTTGATTATTTGAAAGAGATTGTTGGTGAAGGAACAGCTGAGCTGAGAAACTTTGTGGTGCTTAAAGGAGGTGCTAAAATTGAAATTGGAAAATTCATTGGCTTAACGCGTAAACTGGATTTCTCAGTAGGCGGTAGAATGGAGAAAACGGCAAGAGATGGAGCAGGTTCAATTGCATTAACAAGCACAGTTGCTGATGCTGGAATTTCCTTTGAAGTAATTAAAAAAGTGGATTTGTTGTTCGGTTACAAAATGCTGACTGCTAATGGTAATGAATTCCGATCAGTGAGAGATGCTTACAATTCTGTAGCAAGTATCAACGGAGTGAGTATCAACTCCACTGAAGGAATTGTTTCAGCAGGTGTTCAGGTACGCTTTTCTCCTATGCAATCTTTCACTGTTCATTACAATAATGTTGGTTACACCAATACTTTAGTGACTGCAGGATCTTATAATATTTCTCAATTGCTGTTATCATACACAGGCAAATTTTAATAGAGTCTACTATGTATACAAAAAGAATATATACAGTTCTTTCACTCCTGATTCTGCTAGGATCGGTTGCTTGTAAAAGAAAAGAGATGGTTGGCGAGGAAGTGTTTTTTGTTAGCGAAAATCCTTTGCTTGCCAATACAGGATTGACGGTAAATAATGCAAATCCTGATTTCAGTGCGTCCAATAAAACTGTTGGAACAGCGGTGAGTTTTGTAGCTGCATTTAAAGAAGATGTTTCTTGGAAAATTTTAATTGAAGGAAAATCTTCCAAAGCATACAAGGAAATTAAGGGGACTGGAAAGTTTATCTATAACCTTAATTCTACTTGGGAAGGTGATGCAACCAGCATTCAGTTTTTCATGCAGGGCGATACTTGTAAAGCATCTCTTTATGTGCAAGGGATTGATACAGCGATTGCCACCGTACCTCAAATCATTATCAAGAAAATGCTTTCATATCATTTGCGTACTGTGGATGGCGTGAGGTATTTAGTGGTAGACGACTACGATGGAAACCACATGGGTACGAAAGGAATACAAGGTTTTTCGGCTGACGTTGCGGATAATGGTAACAACTTGTATTTGACTACTAAAGATCATAGAATCAACGGAAGTACTGCTTTTCATATTGAAGGAACCGACATCAACAACAACGGTTGGATTTTTAGTATGAATCATAAAGATTTGGTGGAGATGGTGAGCTCTGATACCAACAAAAATATCAAGTCGACTAATCCAGAAGAATTTTATGTGAACATTTATATCCGTGGAACTGGTAAAGTTAATTCGGCAGTGGGGTTGAAGATGTACGAATACGATTCAGCAAGCACTCGTAAGGAGTTGGTAAGCAAAGTAACCAATGCGAATTTTGTGTATACAGTTCCAATGCAAGCTAAAAACGATGGTTGGATTTACATCATCAATGTAAACTGGGAAGGTTGGAAACTGGTGAGTGTTCCATATTCTCAATTCCGTGTCGACAATGATTTAACAAAAGGTGGCGCAGGAAATCACATTCAAGAACCTTGGAAAATTACTGCTATGGCTGTTTCCTTATTGTCGGATCCTTCCTACGGATTTGAAGTTGCAGCTGATGTGGATTTTGTGGTTTTATCTGAAGGTGGTCCCTTTGTTCCAAAATATTAAAATTAAGTTTTATGACAAGTATATTTAAAAATACATCCTCCAAACTTGCATTGCTGCTTCTTGCGTCGGCAGCACTTAATGGCTGTCACAAGAAGGATACGCTAGGTTCGGAGGTTTGTCCTTCCGCAGCTTTTAAAGTGACAACTCCTTTTCAGTTGAATCTTACTTCGGTGAATCCGGCTACAGATAAACTCACTATGAAAGCTGGATTTACAGAAGTTGTAGAGTGGTGGATCACCATCAAAGGAGATAGTTTGGGTGTAAAATCCTACACAGGGAAATCTGATTCTATCAATATCGATTTTTATGGAAACTCCGAAAACGACCATTTCTTCAAGAAAAACGAAAACGTACAAGTGAAGTTTGAGTTGGGTTGTGGAAAGGAAGGCGGAACAACTAAAAGCTTTACCTACACAGGAAAACCAACTTTACACAATATCAATTTCGGAATGTTGCTGAATGATTTTGATGGTTTTCCATCAACAGGTTCGTACAGCGTTGCTGGTGGTTGGGGGAATGATGTAAATAAGTCGGTGATGAAAGTGAATAATATCACTGTTGATCCATCTCCACAAGGAGGAAAAGCAATGCTTTATTATGGGTTTGCAAAAGATTCTATTTCAACGCCTCCAGTTAAATTGTGGTACTATGGTGGTTTTACAAATTCAATAGCTACTCAAATTGCTGCATTGAAAAATACATATGGAATCACTGATCCCGACCGAATTTATTTGAATATGTATGTGAGAGGTTACCTTAGCGATTATCCAAATACGCAATTACAATTGTCGCTAGAAGGCATCACAGAAGAAACAGAGAGTGGCACACCTGCATCTGAATTTAAATTGTATAATTTAAATCTGGACTGGGACGGCTGGAAAATGGTTTCCATTAAATTCTCTGAGTTTGTGAATTTACACCCTTTTACATCAACTTACAATTCTGCAACCAACAGCAACATCACTAATTTAGGTTTTGGTTTGGGAGCGGGTCCTGAACAAAACAAGAAGTCTAAAGCTTTGATTGATTTTTTAATTATTACAGTAGATGCTCCTTACAAAGAAGTGCAAAAACGTAACTATTAAAAAATGATTTTAGTACTACGAAAAGTATATTCTATTTCTATGCAACATTAAAGAATCTGAATTATATTTGAGCTTACTTACTAATAAAAACTACTACTTTGGAAAACATTAAAACACTTGTGTACGATGATGCGGATGCCGGATCAAAATTTGTTGCCGATAAAATCCGCAATCTTATTGAAGCCCGCAATAAGAAGAAAGAAAAAACAGTATTGGGTTTAGCTACAGGGACAACTCCTTTAAAGCTTTATGATGAGTTAATTAGAATGCACAAGGAAGAGGGCTTGAGCTTTGCTAATGTCATCACATTCAATCTTGATGAATATTATCCGATGCAGCCAAAAGCGATTCAAAGCTACCATCGCTTTATGCACGAGAATTTGTTCAATCACATCGACATAAAAAAAGAAAATATTCATATTCCTGCTGGCGACGTGGATCTTTCCGAAGTTGAAAACCTTTGTCAGAAATACGAAGAGGAAATCGACAAAGCGGGAGGTATTGATATTCAATTGTTAGGTATTGGTAGAACAGGTCATATTGGTTTCAATGAGCCGGGATCTGCTGTTCAATCTAAAACCAGAATTGTTACTCTCGACAGAATCACTCGTCGTGATGCTGCTTCTGATTTCTTTAGTGAGGAAAACGTACCAAGAACAGCCATTACAATGGGTGTTGGAAGTATTTTCAAAGCACGCACTGTATATTTAATGGCTTGGGGAATTGGTAAGGCTTCTATCATTGAACGAACTGTAGAAGGTTCGGTTTCTCACCAAGTACCTGCTACTTTCTTGCAAAATCACCCTGATACAACCTTTATCGTGGATAAAGCTGCATCTGATGAATTGGCAAGAACAAAAACACCTTGGTTGGTTGGGACTTGCGATTGGACAGAAGAATTGACATACAACGCGGTGATTTGGTTGGCTCAGCATTTGAAAAAACCAATTTTGAAACTGACCGACGAGGATTACAATAAATACAGCATGGGTGACTTGGTTTCTAAAGCTGGTTCAGCTTATGAAATCAACATCAAAGCTTTCGAAAGAATTAAATATACCATTACAGGATGGCCAGGTGGAAAACCTGGTACTGAAGGACAAAACCGTCCTGAAAGACCATCACCGCAATACAAACGCGCAATTATCTTTTCGCCGCATCCAGATGACGACGTAATTTCGATGGGTGGAACTTTCATCCGTTTGGTGGATCAGGGTCACGAAGTGCACGTGGCTTACCAGGTTTCCGGTAACATTGCTGTTCATGATGATGATGTTATTTGTTATGCTGATTTCATGCAAGAAGCTGCCGAAATCATTGGAATGCCTAAAGACAAAGCAGAAGAGTTTTACAATAAAGTAAAAACCTTATTCAATAAAAAAGAAATTGGTGCTGATGATGCCGCTTATGTTCGTCAGATGAAAGGTGCCATCAGAAGAATGGAAGCTAAAGCTGGTTGCAGATATTGTGGTATTCCTGATGAAAATGCACATTTCATGAACTTGCCATTTTACGAAACAGGTAAGGTGAAAAAGAATGGCATTGGTGAGGAAGACATTAAAATCACAATGGATTTGATTCGTAAAATTCAACCGCATCAAATTTATTTGGCTGGCGACTTAGCCGATCCACATGGAACACATAAGGTTTGTTTGGACATCATCATTGAATCAGTGAACCGTTTGAAAGGCGAAAAATTCATGCAGGATTGTTATGTGTGGATGTACAGAGGTGCATGGCACGAATGGCCAATCCACGAAATCCACATGGCAGTGCCATTGAGTCCGAATGAAGTAACCCGTAAAAAAATGGCGATCTTCAAACACCAGTCTCAAAAAGACGTTCCGGTTTTCCCTGGTAACGACAGTCGTGAATTCTGGCAACGTGCAAAAGAGAGAAATGAGGAAACAGCGCATTTGTATGACGTATTAGGATTGCCTGAATATGAAGCGATGGAAGCTTTCAGAAGGTGGAATTTCCAGGCAGGAGAAGTGTTGTAGGCATTGCATAATTGATATAAAAAAAAGCCGTTGCGATTTTTCGCAACGGCTTTTTTGTGTCAACTTGATTTGCATTTTACTTCATCTTCGCCATTTTCTTTTCTATCACTTCCAAACATGTTTCATTAAAACCGAGCACTGGAATGGTGATTTTGGAAAGCGTACTTTTTACTGTGCTTCGTTTCAAGAAGCGATCAATAAAAGTAGTGGTGTGAGAAGTGATACAAAGTAGATCTATTTTATGATTTTCAATGTATTCATTGATGCCGTCAGCAACGCTTATGTTGGGTTCAATTTCGGAAATAACATTCGCGTATTGAAAGTTGAGGGCTTTTCTTTTAAAATTTACAATGTCCTTGGCATTAATCACGTGCCGACCATCGTCAATATGTAATAAGGTCAGTTGAGCTTCAAACATTTCAGCAAAGCCGGCCAAATAATGTTCAATGGCCTTGTCTTTATTATTGATGGCTGTTGGGTACAAAATATCATTGACACCAACCGTTGAATAGTTGTGCGGAACAATTAAAACTGGTGATGCTGAACTTCTTAATATTTTTAGCGCGTTGGATCCAAAAATACGATCTTCAATGGAGTTGATCCCTTGAGAAGCCATCACCACTAAATCAATGTTTTTTTGTTCAATAAACTCAAATACTATATCCTGAAAAGAACCTTCAACAATGTGCTCATGCAGGGAGGTTTTTACTTTCATTCTAAGATCAGCCGTGTATCTTTTTAATAAGAAGGCAGCGGCGTGCTTATAATCAGTGATTTCGCCATAAATGTGTTGCTCGGCATCGAGCTCGGCAATTTTTTTGGCGATGTGTTCTTCGTATTTCGGTTTGTAGCAGTAAAGTAAATGAAGATCGGCACCGGTTTTATTGGCAAAGAATACGGCGAAATCTGTAGCGTTTACAGCTGCCTGAGATAAATCGGTGGTTAAAAGAATTTTTTTAATGACAGACATTCTGACTTTAAATTTTGGACAAAAGTACAGCAAAATGTGACTTTTGCACTAATTAATTTTTAATAAAATATTTGGACTTGCTTTTTTATACTTTCGCTGTTTTAATATATCTGATAAGTTATGGATTTTTCTCTTGTTTTAAATGAAATACACGATAAGTTAAAAAATAGAAATTCGGAAGGTAAACTTGCTGCCTACATTCCTGAGTTGGCCAAAGTTGATCCCTGTAAATTTGGAATTCATTTGCTAAGCACCGATGGCAAGGAGTATTGTGTTGGTGATTACAATGAAAAGTTCTCCATTCAAAGTGTTTCCAAGGTTTTGTCTCTTTCGTTGGTGATGTCGATCATAGGGGAGAAAGTATGGGACAGGATAGGGGTGGAGCCTTCGGGAAACCCTTTCAATTCTATCGTTCAGCTGGAGTATGAGAAAGGCAAACCTCGAAATCCTTTTATTAATGCGGGAGCCTTAGTTCTTGCAGATATTTTGGTTACGCATCTTAAAGATCCAAAAAAGGAGTTTTTAAATTACTTAAGAATTCTTTCAGGAAATAAAAATCTGCAGTACAACGAAAAGGTTGCTAAATCAGAGAAATCGGTTGGTTACAAAAATGCATCGCTGGCAAATATGATAAAGTCTTACGGCAATATTGAAAACGACGTAGATGTTGTTTTAGATTTTTATTTCCACCAATGTTCCATTGAAATGACTTGTGCCGAGATGAGTAAGGCCTTTTTGCCTTTTGCAACTCATGGTGAGGCTTACCATTTGCCTGAACCGATACTCACAAAGAGTAGAGTAAAACGTATTAATGCAGTTATGCTTTCGTGCGGGTTTTACGATGAGTCGGGTGAATTTGCTTATAAAGTAGGATTGCCTGGAAAAAGTGGAGTAGGAGGTGGAATTGTTGCAGTTCAGCCCGATCAGTTCAGCATAACAGTATGGAGTCCTAAACTCAATGAAAAAGGGAATTCAGTACTGGGAATGAAGGCTTTGGAGTTGTTTACCACTAAAACAGGAATTTCTATTTTTTAGTAAAGCAACCATTTAACACATTTTGCGTCTAATCTCCAGAAGGATATTTTTTATTCTTCACACAATAACATATATTTGAGTTCGTTGCATCATTAACAATCTAAAAAATAATTGCCTATAGAAAGTATATCTACTCGTGTTTAAAATGTTGAATTAAAACCCTGTAGCGTATGCTTTTAACTAATTTGAGTGACCACGAACTTGTGCAGTCATATATCAAAGGCAATGAAGAAAGCCTTAAAGTACTAATCAAAAGACATAGATCTAAAATCTACTCTTATATCCGTTTTACCATTAAGGATAAAGATTTAGCCGACGATTTTTTTCAGGACACCTTTATTAAGGTCATCAATACATTGAAATTGGGTCGCTATGATGAAAAAGGAAAATTTCTTCCATGGGTGATGCGTATTGCGCACAATCTGATGATTGATCATTTCCGCAAGCAGAAAAACATGCAAAAAGTGAATGTGCGATCAAAAGACAACGAGGAGTTGGATATTTTCGACCGAATTGATTCCAAAGAAATGAATGTGGAGCAGCAAATGGTGGATAGTCAGATCAAGGCTGATGTATTGAAGTTGATCGACTATCTGCCTGAAGAACAAAAAGAAGTAGTGATGCTCCGTCATTTTGAAGATTTGAGTTTTAAGGAAATCTCTGAAATGAAAAATATCAGTATCAATACCGCTCTTGGAAGAATGCGTTATGCTTTGATCAATTTGAGAAAGCTGGTAAAAGACAACAATATGGTTTTATCCATGGATTAAATTTTTCGTCTTCCGCAATATGTAGTTTATGGGTGTCGTTATCCTTGTAAATCAAACTTTATATTGCTTATGGACAAAATGTTTACTCAAAAAAATCTTAGTGAAAAATTTGACGCCGAACTGAAAGCGCTTATTGGTAATAACGAAATCAATGAAGACGAGGTACCCGGCGATGATTTTGTAGACAACATCATTAATTATTCAAAAGCGTTAAGCATTCGAAATTCTGATATGTTGGATAAGATTAGCTTCATTTTGAATTAAAAAATTGGTTGATGTAGTTTTAAAGGTGTTCTGAATAAGGGTTATCAGAACACCTTTCTTTATTTTAGCACCATGACTAAAAAAGAGAAGGCTAAGTCGATCACCAAAATCCTGGAGAAATTGTATCCCAATCCTCCCATTCCTCTAGATCATAAAGATGAATATACCTTGCTGATTGCGGTTTTGCTTTCGGCTCAGTGTACTGATGTAAGAGTTAATCTCATTACGCCACTCTTGTTCAAAAAGGCAGATAATCCATACGACATGGTGAAGTTGACGATCGAAGAAATTCGAGAAATAATAAAACCATGCGGTTTGTCACCAGCCAAATCAAAGGCGATTTTCAATCTCTCTCAAATATTAATTGATAAGTACAAAGGGAAAGTTCCTCGCACTATGGACGAGCTGGAAGAACTGCCTGGCGTGGGACACAAAACTGCGTCGGTAGTGATGATTCAGGCGTATCAAGTACCAGCTTTTCCGGTGGATACTCATATTCACCGACTCATTTACCGCTGGGGTTTATCGGATGGTAGCTCAGTTACCCAAACAGAACGCGATTGCAAGAAATTGTTCCCCATTGAAAAATGGATCAAGCTCCATTTGCAAATTATTTATTTCGGTAGGGAATATTGTCCAGCTAGAGGGCACAATCCCGAACAATGTCCTGTATGTTCCAAATATGGTGTAAACGCGTAACTATGAAATTGCTACTCATTACTCCTCCTTTCACGCAGCTCAATACACCTTATCCGGCAACGGCGTACTTAAAAGGATTTTTAAATACGAAAGGCATTGCATCTTATCAATGCGATTTGGGGATTGAGGTGATCTTGGTGTTGTTCTCTAAGTCTGGATTGACATCCATGTTTTCGGAAGTAGAAAAAAATAGAAAAAAGTTGTCTGAGAATGCGCAACGTATTTTCAATCTCAGGAACGATTATATAAAAACAATAGATGCTGTAGTTTCCTTTTTGCAAGATCAAAATCCTTCACTGGCACACATCATTTGCGATGGAACATATTTGCCGGAAGCCTCACGATTTGCGCAATTAGATGATTTGTCTTGGGCCTTTGGAACAATGGGTACACAGGACAAAGCAAAGCATTTGGCAACACTTTATTTAGAGGATTTAAGCGATTTAATAGTAGAGGCTGTTGACCCTCATTTCGGTTTTAGTCGCTACGCTGAACGCTTAGGACGATCGGCTTCTTCCTTTAATGAACTTCACAAAGAATTAAATAAAAAGAATTCCTTTATTGATGAATTGATGATTGCTTTGTTGAGCACTAAAATACAACAGGAAGCCCCTGATTTAATAGCATTTTCAGTTCCATTTCCTGGAAATTTATACAGTGCCTTTAAAGCAGCACAATGGATTAAGAAACATCATCCATCAATAAAAATTGCGATGGGTGGCGGATTTCCGAATACAGAATTGCGATCGCTGAAAGAAGTGCGCGTGTTTTCTTATTTCGATTTCATTACGCTGGATGATGGAGAAGCTCCCGTTTTTCATTTGATTGAACACTTGCGGGGTCAACGTTCATTGCAAGATTTAAAAAGAACTTTTGCTTTGTACAATGACGAGGTAACTTATTTCAACGGTTCCAATGAAAAAGATTATTCTCAGTTGGAAGTGGGGACACCTGATTATTCAGATTTGTTATTAGATAAATATATTTCTGTCATTGAAATTGTAAATCCTATGCACCGCATGTGGAGCGACGGTCGCTGGAACAAGCTCACGTTGGCCCATGGTTGTTATTGGGGGAAGTGCACTTTTTGTGACATTACTTTGGATTACATTAAAAACTATGAGCCAAGCACAGCACAATTGCTTTGCGATAGGATTGAAGAAATTATTCGTCAAACCGGACAAAATGGATTTCATTTTGTTGATGAGGCTGCGCCACCAGCATTGATGAAAGAGCTGGCGCTGGAAATCATCAGAAGGAAAATTACTGTAGTTTGGTGGACCAACATTCGCTTTGAAAAAAGCTTCACACAAGATCTTTGCGTTTTGTTGAGTGCTTCTGGATGCATTGCTGTGTCAGGCGGATTGGAAGTGGCTTCGGATCGTTTGTTGAAATTAATTGATAAAGGAGTAACGGTATCGCAAGTGGCCAAAGTGGCCAGTAATTTCACTCAGTCGGGTATTATGGTGCACGCTTACATGATGTATGGATTTCCAACGCAAAGCGCTCAGGAAACCATTGATTCGCTGGAGGTGGTTAGGCAGTTGTTGCAACATGGTGTGATACAATCGGGCTTCTGGCATCAGTTTGCCATGACGGCGCACAGTCCGGTGGGCTTGAATCCGAAAGCTTTTAAAGTGGAAAGAGAAAGTGTGGTGGAAGGAACTTTTGCCAATAATGATTTGCTATACGTAGATAAAGTCGGCGCGGATCACGATGCCTTTAGCGATGGTTTGAAAAAATCATTATTCAATTACATGCACGGCGTTTGTTTTGAATTTGAATTGCAAAAATGGTTTGATTTTAAAGTGCCGAAAACTACTGTCGATCCCAATTTTATTGAAGATGCTTTATCTGTGCAAGATGAGAAAAAACTAAAACCCAATTCAAAAATCGTTTGGTTGGGCAATGCTATTTCTATTAAGCCATCTTCAAAAAAAGGAAAAATGGATGTGGTGATTTCTTCAAAAAAGCAGGATGTTGTTTTTCAAAGCAACGAAAAAACGGCGCAATCGCTAATCGATTTAACTCAACGTACTTCAGTATACGGTGCCAAAACAGCGCTTTATTCAGAATTGGAAAAAGAATTTTCGTCGATTTTTGATCAGGTGCAAATAATGATTTTAAAGCAACACGGATTATTGATATTATGATGGAGAAAGATATTATAGGAGCAGCGTGCATGGATTATTTTGTTTCTCAAAAAGAAGCGAAAATCATAGTGACGAGCAGTATTCCCGAAAAATCACACATTCCGGTTTCCTACCTTTTTCGATCTTATGAGGAGATGCCTGAGCTGGAAAAAACCGCACTAAAATTATGCAAAGGAAAAATTTTGGAGCTAGGTGGTGGAGTAGGTTCTCATGCCTTGGAATTGCAAAAAAGTGGACTCGATGTTACTTTGTTAGACAGTTCTGCTTTGTGCTGCGAAATTGCTTTAAAAAGGGGAGTCGCTAAAGTTGTACATGAAAAACTGGAAAATTTCTCTGATCATAATTTTGATACGATATTGCTATTAATGAATGGCATTGGTATTTCGGGGACATTAAATGGTTTGGACGTTTTTCTTGAAAAGAGTAAAAAAATGCTGAACCAAGGTGGGCAAATTATTTTCGATTCTTGTGATATTCTGTACATGTTCGAAAATGAGGATGGTAGCGTAAGTATTGACTTGAATGCTAAATACTATGGAGAAGTGGTGTACACTATGTCGCATAAAAAAAGCAAAGGAAATCCTTTTCCATGGCTCTTTATCTCTGCAGATATGATAAAAGCGATGGCCGAACAAAGGGGCTATAAATTCGAAATCCTTTATCAGGAAGAGGAAGGTATGTATCTGGCGCGATTGACATTATAGCCAATTCTTTTTCTGTAAATACCATATTCCTTAAAAACTAAGTTTACATTTACCACAAATCAATTAAAACTCATTATGGACATTTTTGTAGGTAGCTTGCCGTTTAAATTAAAAGAAGATGAATTAACACAGTTGTTTGAAAATCACGGCACTGTTGCGTCTTGTAAAATCATTATGGATAAAATTACGCGTCAAAGCAAAGGTTTTGCTTTCGTTACGATGCCTAATGATGAAGAAGCACAAAAAGCAATTGACGCGATGAATGGTATGGAAGTGATGGGTAGAGCAATTGCAGTAAGCCAGTCACAAGACAGAGGTGGATCAGGCGGCGGCGGCGGTGGCGGCGGATATAGCGGTGGTGGATCTTCTGGCGGTGGCGGAGGAAAAGGTAAATTCCGTAATGCAGATAAACCAAAAGGTGGCGGTGGATTCAAAGGTGGATTTGGCGGTAACAAAGGCGGATATAGCGGAAAAGGTAGTGGGGGTTACAACAAACCTGGTGGATCAAAAAGATCAAGCTACTAGTAAGAAATTAATATTAATTGATCGCCTGTGTTTGAAAAAGTACAGGCGTTTTTTTTTTTGCTAACGGTTGACTAGCTATTTGTGAAATCAATTCTTAAACTGCAACTCGCTCAACTTTTTGTACAAGCCATTTTCTTTTTGGGAGAGTTCCATATGAGTTCCTGATTCAGCAATATAGCCGTCGTTGATCACCAAAATCTGATTGGCTTTTTTGATGGTCGACAAGCGGTGAGCAATCACAATGGAAGTTCTGTTTTGCATCAAATTATCCAATGCTTCTTGCACAAGGTGTTCTGATTCAGAATCCAATGCACTCGTAGCTTCGTCTAATATTAATATAGATGGATTTTTTAATACTGCTCGAGCTATTGCAACGCGTTGTTTTTGTCCGCCAGAAAGTTGAATTCCTCTATCCCCAACCAATGTTTTATATCCTTCTGGAAATCCGCTAATGAATTGATGTGCATTGGCTTTTTTTGCAGCTTCATTTACTTCTTCATCGCTCGCATCGGGTTTTCCATAACGTATATTTTCGGCTATTGTCCCACCAAATAGGATTACTTCTTGAGGTACATAAGCAATAGCTCCAGAGTATTGTTGAATTGCAACTCTTGGAGGTAATCCAGAAACTTCAACTTTTCCATCTGTAGGTTCGAGTATTCCAAGCATAATATCCAGCAGCGTACTTTTACCGGCACCTGAAGTACCAACAATTCCAAAAAATTC
>JAPLEZ010000076.1 GCA_026390935.1 Bacteroidota bacterium | reverse complement strand
GTATTGTTATAGAGCGAAATATTGATTCATTAATTACCCGAAAAGACAATCGAGTTGTAGAATTGATAACAAAATATTTTCAATTGTTTAATGACAGCATTACCTACTTTAATTATTTGGCAAAAAATGATTTGTATTTGGGTAATGATTCCGCTGCGCTCACTAATATTTGCACATGTTATCGGATAGCTTTAGCCAAAGACGAGGCGCGCTGTGAGCGTTATATTCTTATAGCGGCGATGGGCGATAAATCCTGTGAGGAAATCTCTATGTTGTCGGAATCTTTAATGCTTCCTCCTCTCGACAAAAAAAATGTGGATAGTGTTGCTACCGATTGGCCAAACAGTGATGAGTATTATTACGACCATGTTTTGTTAATCAAAAACATTGATTCTGTAGCGATTCCAAGAATGCATAAATTCATGGACGATAAAGGCTGCGATGGCGCTCAGGAAATGGCAAGATTGTATTTTCGTCATCAGTTGAATGATGTTCCTTTGAAGGACTCCATTAATACTGTAGCTAAAAGATTCAATTGTAAGGATTGCGACAATATTATGAAGGAAGGTTATTTTCAGGACAGGGACTATCATCATTATGGTTATTTGGATCTAAAAACGATCAACTCGTTGTCACTAGGAGCTGGATATGCAAGGCAATATTCCAAAGCATATTCAACTCCTTTGTATGGGTATAATGTTGGGGTGGAGTATGACTTTTTCCATTCTTTAAATACTATTAAAGCAGGTGTGAATTTTAATATAATTTTGAATCTGGCGTATGAAGTAGCGCTTGTTAATGATTTCAAAACAAGATATTTGTATACGCCTTTTTCAGTTGGACTAGGCGGGTTCTCCACGAATATTTCTTACACCCGTAATTTCTTTTTGCCGAAAGACAATGTGTTTGCTTATCCGCTCAATCAAATTACGCTGAGAATGTTTTTTAGCAGGAATAGTTTTGGTTGGTGGCAATTTGACGATCAGAGAAAGTATTGATTAATTCTTGTAGGGGCGAAAAATTTTTCGCCCCTACGAAGAATAAAATCCTTCCTTATCCACTTTCACCTTATTCAATTCCAGCAATTCTCTCAAAGCAGCCAGTACTTCATCTTTCAAAAACGGAGCGTTTTCAATTAATTTCTCGGCGGATTTTTTAGAGGTGAGTTCCTCTAAAATATATTGTTTGATGTCTTTATTGTTGTTCGGATTTGCGCAATTGTCGCATTGATGACAGCGAGGAGCATCTTCGCTGAAGTATTTGCAAATGAGTTGTGATCGGCATTGATTTTTGTTTTCAACGAAGGCAATCATGTAATTGGCTTGTTCCGTTTTTACTTTGCGTCGTTCCTCCAACAGTTCCTTTGGGATGATTAAATATTGAGAGTCGATGCGGTTTTGCGTGAAAATAATTTTGGGCAGAAAAGACATGAGTTCATAATGAACTATTTCTTTTTGCTCCAAACGCTGCAAGGTATTAATGACTTCATGTCGCGTGATGTCGCATCTTTCGGCGATGATCGATTCGCTGAAATCAACTAATTCAAGATGTAATCCTGAGTAGGAGCGAAGTAAGGTGCCTAAAACTTTTCCTTCCAGAGTGTCGTGGGCGGTGAGTTCATTGAGGATTTGTTTGCTGCCAAGGACTTGTATTTTCGAACTTTTTTGAACGTCTTCGGTTTGAAAAAGATAGCCGCATTTTTCCAAAATCTCAATGGCGTAAAAAGTGTTTTTTGCGGGAAGTCCAAATTTTGAACAGAAGTCGGCCAAGTCAAAAGAAAATCCGATTTCCGCTCCGCCGCCAACAGCAATTTTTTTGTAGTTGAATAAACTGTCGTATACTTTTTTAATTAACGTTCTTTCTGGAAAAGCCCATTCAATATTGAGTTTTAAAAAGGTAGTATCTTCCTGTGAGTATAAAATAATGGAAGTGGCTTTTTCGCCATCTCTTCCAGCGCGACCGCTTTCCTGGTAATATTCTTCCATTGAGCCTGGAACATGAAAATGAACAATAGAGCGAACGTTGGGTTTGTCGATTCCCATCCCGAAAGCTGATGTAGCTATCATCCATTTGCTATCGCTCAGCAACCAGTTTTTCGCTGCTTTTTCTTTTTCCTTTACAGGTATTCCGGCGTGATATATTTCGTGAGGCAGAGAATTTTTTTCTAGTTCTTTACTGAGTAAATCAGTGAGCTTTCTTTTGTTGACGTAGATGATTCCTGGCGCGGGTCTTCTTTTGATGATGTTGATCAAATCGGCAATTTTGTTTTCACTTTTTTTGATGTAATACGACAGTTGCGGACGCAAATATGATCCCTGGAAAACCTTTGCTTTTGTGATTTCAAGAATCTCTAAAATATCTTTTTTTACTTTGGGCGTGCACGTTGCTGTTAGCGCCAAACAGGGTGTGTTGGGATGCCACTCGCGCAATATTTTTATGTTGAGGTACGACGGTCGGAAATCATGTCCCCATTGCGATACGCAATGCGCTTCGTCAATTACGTACAACGAAACTTCCATTTGTTTGATGCGCGTTTTAACGAGAAGAGACGAAAGTCTTTCCGGCGATAAAAACAAAAATTTCACTTCGCCATATTTACAATTGTCGAGAGCGATATCAATTTGCTCCTGATTCATGTTGCCATAAATTCCGGCAACTTTAATGTCGAGTCTTTGCAGTCGTTTTATTTGATCGTTCATCAATGCAATGAGCGGACTCACCACAATGGTGATTCCCGGTAGCATCACGCCTGGCAATTGGTAGCAAATAGATTTTCCTGCGCCGGTTGGCAAAACGCCCAACGTGTGTTTTCCACTCAACACCGAATAAATGATTTCCTCCTGAAAGGGTCGGAATTCATCGTGATGAAAAATTTCATTCAGTATTTCTTGTGGCGATTTATGCATTTAGTTGATCCAAAATAAATTGAGCTCGGTCTTCTATTTTTAGTTGAGGAACCTCAACAACGAGGTAGCCAAAATTAGTGTAAGTCTGCGTTAATTGAAAATGAATTGCGCATGCTTTTTCAAACGATTCCTTTCTCTCATTATCAGTGCCGTAAATTTCTTTCCAAGGAGGAGTGATAAATGCGGTGCTGTGGTAACGGAAATCTTTTATTGCTTCATCCAGTTCCTTGAAAATAGTTTGTTTTCCATGAATTTGGTAAGCTGCAATATCGGGAATTCCACGATCGTAAAAATTAAAACCGCTCACTGCATTTTTGTGATTGACGATTTGTAAAGGCAAAACTTTTTTGCTGAAGGCATCGAGGTTTTTCCAGGGTAGGACATCACTTCCTATTTCCATTTCTTCTTTGATGACAATGCGCGCCACTTCGTCAAAAGTGTTGAATCCTTTATTTTGTAAGTGATTAAGTATGGTTGTTTTTCCGAAGCCTGGGCCGCCGGTGATGATGATTCGTTGCATGACTTATAATTTTATTCCAATGATCAATACATCATCCGTTTGTTCATATTCGTTTTGCCACTGCTGAAGAATTGAAGTGAGTTCTGTTTTTTGCTCTTCCATTTTCAACGCACTAATTTTTTGCAAAGTTCTTTTGAGCTGACCGATCATAAATTTTTTGCCCTTGTCGCCACCAAACTGATCTTGAATGCCATCAGTGCACAAGTAAAATGAAGTTCCTGGAACATAAGGAATGGTGTGTTTTGTAAATTGTCGAGAGTTGGTGTCACCGCCAATGGTTTCGCGGTTCCCGGCTATACTGTGCAATTCTGTGTCGACATAATAAAGAGCGTTTTTTGCGCCAGCAAATTCAACTTCTTTATTTTCGCTAACTGAGATTAACACAATGTCCATTCCGTCTTTCACTTCGGTAGATGATTGTCGGAGGGCACTGCATAAATCGCTGTGCAATTGATTTAGAATTTCATCAACGGAAGTAATTTTCTTTTCAAAAACAATTTTATTGAGCAGTTCATTTCCAACCATGCTCATGAGTGCGCCGGGTACGCCGTGACCGGTGCAGTCGGCAGCGGCAATAAATTTTTTGCCGTTGCTTTCGGCAGTCCAATAAAAATCGCCGCTAATAATGTCCTTGGGTTTAAAAAGCACAAAGGATTCGCCAAACAGTTTTTGCATTTCTAATGCTGTAGGCAGTATAGCACTTTGAATTCTGCGGGCATAGTTGATGCTATCGGTAATGCTTTTTTTTGCAGCTTCTACTTTTTGTAAAGCATCGTTTTTGTTTTTTTCAAAAATCATGTTGATGGTAAGCATCAACAAAATCAGAGAAGAAAAAACAGTCATAAAATAAAATGGTTTGGTTTCTAAATCGAATTCAGGCAAAGGAGTGAGGCCTTTCGCTTCAATGAATGAAAATGTGGAGATGACTACTATCATTACGCAGGTCCATATCCAAGCTGATTTTCTATTCACCAGCAATAATGCAAAAGTTGGTCCGGCAGCGATCCATGGAGTTACAGGTGAATAGATCCCCCCTGAGTATGTCATCATTACAATTAATATGACAGAGCCAATGAAAGCAAATAAATTTCCGGTGATGAAATAATTCACCTCTTTTTTTACGAGCCAAGTATTGATTAAAAAGGCAAGGGCGCCGATAGGCATTACAACAAATGACCGGTAGTACTTAATATAAAAACCAAGGGGTAATAAGCCTAAACAAATCAGAGCAGTCAATAAAAATACGTTTACAAGTAATGCTGATCGCCGATAGTCTTCAGAACCTTCTTTGTATTTCCTTGGAATAAAATACTGGGTGATGGACTTCATGTTGTTTTGCTTGGTGCGCTAATGTAGTGAATATAGAAAAGCTTTTTACAAATGGTGATTTTTTTTGAAAATCCATCTTTAAATTTTTCTTGAATGTAATTTTTGTTGCGACTAGCAATCTCTTTTCAGGTAAGGGTGTACGGAATTTGTCCGGTCTATATTTTGTTGAAATGAACGGTGGAATAAATACTTTGAACCACAACACAAGATGGAAAGGCAATGCGCCTTTATATTAGGGTAGACACAAAACAACTTTAACCTAAACTTTAATCATTTATGAAAGCAATTTACTACTTAAAAGCAGTGGCTTTATTTTTCTTGATTTCAACTTCACTGAAGGCGCAGACTTACCAAATGGTTTGGTCGGATGAGTTTACCAATGGCATTAGTTCCGACTGGAATTTTGAGGTAGGGGATATTGGTGCAGGTAACAATGAATTGGAGTATTATCGCAAAGAGAACGCGTCGGTAGAGAATGGTGCCCTAGTAATTACAGCAAAAAAAGAAGATTTTGGTGGCAAAAACTATACATCGGCAAGATTGAATACTAGTGGCAAAAAATCATTTCGATACGGGAAAATGGAAGCGCGTATAAAACTACCTGCTTTTTCGGGATCATGGCCAGCTTTTTGGATGCTTGGTGATAACATATGGACTGATGGCTGGCCCAAATGCGGCGAAATTGATATTATGGAGCAGGTAAACATCGAAAGTCATGTTTTTGGCACTATTCATTGGAACGGCCCTTCCGGTTACACGCACTTCGGAAATAACTCGACTGATTTTAACGTAAAAGATTACAATGTTTACAGCATTGAATGGGATGCGAATTCAATTAAGTGGTTTGTGAATGGAACCTTATTTGGTACTGCAAACATTCAAAATTCTATCAATAATACTGGCGCTTTTCATAATAAAATGTTTTTGCTTTTGAATTTAGCGGTAGGTGGAAAATGGCCTGGTTATAACATTGATAACAATGCTTTTCCTGCAAAAATGTATGTGGATTATGTGCGCGTATATCAAAGTGAAGTTTGCAGCACCGTTAGTGTTCCTGGGATTCTTCAAGCGGAAAATTATTGTGATATGGACGGTATTCAATTGGAAAGTTCCAACGATGCTGCTGCCGGACAAAATGTAGGTTATGTGGATGCAGGCGATTGGATGGCCTATAAAATCAACGTGCCAGTTGCGGGAGAGTATGCACTGTCGTACAGAGTGGCATCTAATGCAATAGGGGCGTCTTTAAAATTTGAAGCTTTAGGTGGTGGCACAATATACGGAACCATTGATGTGCCTAACACTGGTGGTTGGCAAAAATGGCAGACTATTACTCATAATGTTCAATTGCCCGCCGGACAATTAAATGTTGCGGTTGCAACACCTTCTGGTGGTTTCAACTTAAACTGGATGGATTTTTCAAGTACTGTGAGTTCATTAGAATTAAAAACAGAACGCTTAAAAGTGTATCCTAATCCTGTATCTGATTTACTTAGGATTGATTCTCAATATGCTTTGCGCGAAATTTCAATTTATGATGCTGCTGGAAGATTGGTGCTCACTCTTCAAAATCCGGGAACAGCCGTTAATACTGAAAACTTAGCAAAAGGATTTTACACTATGGTGGTCGATGATGCTGAGATGCATCATCAAATAGTTTCCTTTGTAAAATAATACTCGTCAGCAATCTAAGAAGGAGACAGTCGTACATTGATGGCATTTAGTTTTGAAGCAAAATGCAATCAATATACGTCTGTCTTTTTTTCTTCCTTCAACTTTTTACTACAATTTTCCTTTGCTATTCAAAAGAGATTGATGAGTAACTATTCGTTGTTTTTTTTGGTAGTGATTTTTAATAATAAAGGCAGGTTTTGGGGAACCTGCCTTTATCGCACTGGGACAAATACAAACTATGGTAATGAGAGTGTATGTCCTAAGATATTATTCTTTCAACGTACTAATGGCACAAGATTTTTAGAGCTTCTATGGTTGCTGGGAACATTAACAAAAACATATTTGCTTTTCCTTTATTCAACTGAAGTGTGAAAATATATTACTGCACCACTAATTTTTGAATGTCATTTTCTGTTTTTACGAAATATATTCCTTGTGTTAGGGATAAAATATTGATATTGGAATTGTTTTGAATGTTGTCGTTTTTCAAAACAAGTTTTCCTTGTGCATCATAAATTTCTAAATAAGCTAGGTTTTCACTTTGACTTGTAATGAAAATACTGCCGTTGCTTACCGGATTGGGATAAATTGTAGTTTTTTGTTTTGTTTCAACATCAAAAATAGTTGTACTCACATCGCCAAAATTAATTACAGCATATACTCCGTTGTGATCGGAAAGATGTCCGTACTGATTTTGGTAAATAATATTTGCATCAGTAGTAGTAGAGCTGGATGTGTTGGCCACTAAAATGTAATCGTATTTTCCTGAGCCGAAGGAATCTCCCGGGCCATTCGGTAAAATTTCTCGATAAGTATCTTTCATTTTAACAGGATTTCCGCTGCCGCTTTTCAAATAGATAATGGCTGCATCTGCTTCATCTCCATTTAAATCGCCCAAAACAATAAATGGATATTCGGGGTGAGTTCTGGCAGAAATTCGTGCGGCCATCAATTCGGTTTCTTTGCTTCTCCATAGTGCCGGATTGGAGGAAAGGCCGTTAGCATCTAAATGATTGTTGTAAACATAAAATCGATTGCCCGTACTTTTTTGTTCCAACAGTACCCAGTTGCATTTGCGCAACCAGTTGTAAACGGCACCATCACCCCAGTCGCTGGATTTATTGACATCGGGAGTAGAGGAGTATCCGAATACGCCTGTTTCAACCAAAGTCAATGTGTTGTGGTTGTATAAAATTGAGGTTGATTCTTCTTTCCACGGTCCGGTTTCAAGAGTGTAATTGTTTAATAAATTATCTAGTTCCGGACTTTTTCCTTCGTCGCCTTCTTGTATACCTACTACGTCGGGAGCCTGGTCGTTGATCATGGATGCTACATTATTCACGCGGCTTGGCCATGATGTATTGCGTCGCCACAAATTCATGGATACTGCTTTTATTTGAAATCCACTTTGATTCGATTGCTCGGCAAATTCCATCCAATTGATGTTGAAGTCGCCTGTTTTAATCAGAAATTTTATTTCGTGAATTCCTGCTGAAAGATCTAAAGTGCTCGTAATTGTTTGCCATGTTTGCCAGCCTCCACTAACGGTAAAAGATTGCGATTTTACTACAACATTGTCTACCAAAATATCAATGACACCAGCTGTAGTCGCACTAGCTGTTCTGAATTTTACGTTGTAAGTTGCGCTGCTTTCAACGTTCACTTTGTAAAGCATCCAGTCTCCTATATTTAAAAAACCTACATTTTGTCCACCGTCGGTATCACTAGTGTTTTCTAATATTACTCCCGTCATTGAAGTGTAGGCTTCGGCCTGAATTTTTCCGGGAATGTTGTGGGTCACAGTAACGGCCTCTCCATAACTTACTGTTGCGATAATTGGCAAATGGTCGGAAGAGCTGGTGGCCGAAGTAACAACATGAGAAGAAGTGGTGGTGTATTTTGAAGAATTCGGACAATAAATATAATCGAATTTTGTTCCGAAACCCGTGGTGACATTTCCTGTTGGATCGTAATCGCGATAGGTATCTCTGAACTTGATAGAATTGTCAGATCCTGATTTCATCCATACTGTAACGCCATCTCCTTCCGATGAATTGAAATCTCCAGTGATATAAACAGGATCGCTGCTATGTGTTCGCGCTGCAATTTTTTGCACCAACATTTTAACAGCAGCCAAACGATTGTCGTATTCGCTTGGCATATAATTGTGGATATTAAAGAGGTAAAAACTTTTGTTTGTGGTTTTGTCGGTGAGACGAACATAAGTACAAATTCTATTGTAGCTTCCGTTAAAGCGTGAGGGAACAGTAGGTGTGTTTGATAACCACATGTTACCAGAGTTGGCTGCATCTAACGTGAATTTTGAAGTTTTATAATAAATAAATGAGCCTTCACCGGCATCACCGCCATCACGTCCTTCACCAAACCATGAATAGCCAGAAATATTAGTGCTTATGTAATCACGTTGATAATTCACAGCTTCTTGCGATCCCAATACATCAGGATTTTCGTTGTTGATTACGGCAACTAACGAAGCTTTTCTACCATCCCAATTGGTGCCATAAGGTTGTTGAATATTATATGACATGATTTTTAAGGTGAGAGTTTGAGCCTTTATCACCGATAAAGAAAGAAACACTGCAATTACTGTAGTAAGAGTAAAGTTTTTGTATTTCATAATAAATGCAATTAGAAGGGGTTAGTTCTATTGCATTAAGATACAATTGCAAGTAAGTAAAAGTATTGCCAATTTTTGCTTTGAATGGCTAATCCTAAAGAAGATAAAAAACGTGTAAATAATTATAAATCAATGATATAATTGTATGCTAACTATTTCTATCTTTCACTGAGAATCTCTCCATCTTGCATTACAATTGTTCGGTCAGATGCTTTTGCAAAATCATTATCGTGTGTAACGGCGATGATCGTTTGTCCGAATTCAGTGGTGAGTTGTTTAAAAATATCAAAAACTATTTGTGTGTTTTTGCTGTCTAAATTTCCAGTAGGCTCATCTCCCATAATAATTTTCGGGTCGTTGATCAAAGCCCTTGCTATGGCAACACGTTGCTGTTGTCCGCCCGAAAGTTTTGAAGCAGGTTTTAAAGCCTGATCTTTTAAACCAAGAATTTCTAGTTTTTTGTAAGCACGTTCTTCAATTTCTTGTTTGGAGTAACGCCCTAATTTCAGTGCTGGAATCATTACATTATTAAGGCAAGTGAATTCGGGTAACAAATAATGAAACTGAAATACAAAGCCTATATTTTCATTTCTAATATCAGCCAAATCATTTTGATTGAGTCCGGTCACCAATTTTTTGTCCATCCAAATTTCACCGTCGTAATCGGTATCCATGGTTGAAAGCAAATAGAGTAAAGTTGATTTACCTGATCCCGATTTGCCTACCAAGGTTAAAAACTCGCCTTTGTATGCCTTGATATTAATGTTGTTGAGTACCCTGAATTTTTCAGGATCGTAAAAATATTTTCCTACATTTTTTGTTTCAAGTACAGTTTGCATATTCTTATTTTCTAAAAATTGAAACAGGATCAACATTGGCTGCTTTTCGGGCCGGTATATATCCTGCAAAAAAGGTCACCAGAAAACCAAAAATCAAACCTTTTAAATATTGAGAGGGTTCAAAGCGGATAGGGAAATATCCAATATCGCCACCTACATAAACATGCGAAAGTACATTGACTAAAATAGTGGCAAGTGTTAGTCCTAAAGCAATTCCTAGGAAACCAATAATTAATGCTTGCTGCACAAAAATTCGTACTACATCGCCACCTCTGAATCCCATTGCTTTTAAGATGGCAATGTCGTTTATTTTTTGCGTGATGGTCATGTTTAAAATATTGTAAATTCCAAAACCGGCCACCAGCAAAATGGAAAAAGAAATAACGGTAATAATGACCTTACGCATTTTGGCTGCAGCCATGAGTGTTTCGTTGGCTGCTTGCCAGTCTTCTGCTTTATATCCGGTTAATTTTGAAAAGCGTTGGGCGTAAATGTTTGCATTGTTGAAATCATTTACGTTCACATTGATATCGGTAATGTAGCTGGCATTTTTTTGCAATAATTGTTGTGCTAAGCTGATGTTGATGTACGATTTAGATTTGTCGGTATTGGAGTTATTGGTTCTGAATAAACCAACCACCTTCATTGTTTTAAGAACTCCTTTCGAGGAAGTAATACTAATGTCGTCGCCAGTTCTTACATTCATTTTATTGGCAATGCCAACGCCTAGTAAAATGCCGTTTTGTATATTTTTTAAATCATCGGCATTTCCTTCAACTACATAGGATTTAATATTGAACATTTTGTTGGCTTCTTCAATATTGATGCCTGTTGCATTTCCTGATATTTGAGATTTTCCGTTGTTGTAAAAAACATTGGCGTTGGTTTGTGGCGTAACCACTTTTACATCTTCCTGACTTTGCAATAGTTTGATGAGCGCGTTGGGGTTAACAAGTACATTGTTGTCGGGAACAATTTTAGGATTCACGATGATGGTTTCAGATTCTTTATGTTTATCAGAAAGCGGAACGCTGGTTTCATCATCTTTGTACAAACGGATGTGAGGTACGGTTTTAAAAATTGATTCGGTGGAGGTGCGGTCAAAGCCCTTCATCATGGAATTCATAAATACAAAGATGGCAATACCAATGGTGACACCTAAGGCAGCAATAGTTGTTAGTTTCTTATTGGTGACGATATAAGAAATGGAAATTTCGGAATTGATATTGTGCTTGTGCTTCATGGTTATTTAATTTGAGATACCAGTACGTCACTTTCTTTTAAACCAGAGAGTACTTCCACCCATTCACTGGAGATAAATCCTGTTTTAATTTCAATGGCAGTATCGCTCCCTTTAAGCATTACTTTGTTGCCAAAATCTAAATAGCTCCGAGGAATCACTAAAGTATTTTCTTTACTGCCAATGATGATGTTAGCTTGTAATTGTGTGCCCGAAATTTTTAAATTGGGTTCTTTAGTGAATTTAACTTTACAAATAAACGATTGTGAAGATTCTTCAAATGCAGGTAAAATTTCATAAACCACACCCTCGTAATTAATTCCTTTGCTGATGTTTAATTGGAGGATGGCGCTTTGTCCGATTTTTATTTTTGAAATATTACTTTCGTCAATATTCAATCGCGCATACAATTCTTTGGCATTTCCTATTACTGCAATAACATCTCCTTTTCTTACATAATCTCCTAGTTCTTTAATTTTTTTATAAACTCGTCCGCCTACTACTGCTTTAATGTTGTTGTTATTACTGAAAACTGAATTGATGTTTTTTTGTGATTCTTGCGCTATTAATTGTTGTTCGGCCTGTTGCTTTAGCAGGGCATAACTTTGTTTTAGGTTTGCTACATTTGTTTTTGAGTTTTCAAGTGCGAGTGCAACATTTTCGTATTCTAATTTGGATATACTATTTGATTCCAGTAGTTTTTTGTAGCGTGCTGCCTGAATCTCATCTTGTTTCATTTTTTCAACAGCCAGTGCAATATTTGCTTCCGCTTGTTTTAAAGCAGGGGCAGAGCTGGAAGTATTGTGTTGCGAAATAATTAGAAGTTCGGAGGCTGATTTTTCACTTAAAATATTTTGTTGGTTTTCAATAACAGCCAGTGTTTCGTTTTGTTTTACAATGTCGCCTTCCTTGAAATTTAACTGAATAAGATAACCGTCGGTTTGCGCAGTTAAATTGTACTTGTCGGCGGGTTCAAGTATGCCCGACGCAAATACTGTTTCAGTAATTTTTTTGTATTGAGGAGATACTTCAAGGGATGAATTGCCGCATGACGACAAAAGTACCAAAGCAAAACCGAAGGCAATTATTTTGTTCATTGTATTGAATTATTAATGTTAATTTTTGATTCAGCATATTTTAATCCCGCAAGGGCAGCGCTGTAATTTAATTGAGCATTTATTTTATCGTTAAAGGCGGTCAATAAAATGTCGCTTGAAATAACACCTTCGTTGTACTGATTTACGCTGGACATATAGTTTTTTTCTTTTAACTCACTTATTTGCTTTGCAGTGCTGTAGGTGGAGTTGGCTTTTTGATAATCGAGGTTGAGTTGTTTGTAGTTAATTTCATTTTGAAGCAGTGCGTGATCTCTACTGATACTAGAAATATTGTAATTTATTTTTGATGTATAATTGGTACTTAGCCTATTGACATCCAAAGGAAAGGGTACAGAAATTTTTAGACCAACGTACTGAGATGAAAAGTGATTGGCGTTGTCGTCGTTGAAATTTTTATTGCTGTTTTGTTGCCAGTTTTGATTGAACATAAGAGATAAGGTGGGTGCAAATGAAGTGAGGCGATTTGTGGTTAATTCACTTTTTAAAAAATCACTTTGTAGCTGAAATTGTTTTTCGTACAAGTGAGAAGGTAGTGCTGTTGTGGTGTTAACAAGCGCTATATTTTGAATGGTTTCTGTGATTACAATTTCACTTTCATCAGGCAGGTCGCATAAAATTTTAATGCTGTTGTAGTTTTGTTCCAAGGCTGCTTGCGCCTGAATTAATTTGTCTTGTAGGTTTAATAAATTGATGGTTGCATTGTTGAGTTCTTGTTCTCGCACAATGCCTTGTGTAAATTTATTTTTCATGCTGTATACAATGGAGTCGGCAGCATTAACGCTTTGTTCAATTTTTTTGATTTGTGACTGAATTGCTATGATGTTGTAGTATGCCGCGGCAATAGATTCGAATAAGGTTTTTTTGGTGATTAAATTATTGGTTTCAACCAATTGTTGGTTAAGGTCGGCACTTTTTATTCGTGCCCACGCTGCAGGATTTATTATATCTATTTGCGGTGTTATTGCAGTATTGATAACGTATTGCTGACCTAATGATACCTGCTTGAAAGTGCCGGCCGGACCACCAAAAGCTTCGGCGGGAAGATAGGAAATGGGTAGTACTGTATTGTTGGTCCATGATGTGCTTAGCGGACTTTTTAAATTAATGGTGTTTCCAATAGCTGCAATTTTTGTCCACTTTGCCGATAAACTTTGTTGATTACCAGTTTTAATGGCAGCACTGTTTTGTTCGGCATATATAAACAAGGAGTCAATAGTGTTAAATTGAAGAGTGTTTTGTGCACTTAAATTTTCAACAAAAAGTATGAAGAAAAGGAAAAGCGGAAAATAATATGTTTTGCCTTGATGCATTGCTAATGTTTTGTATCAAATTAGCAGAGAAATAAGGAGTAGTGCGAGGAAATAGTGCTTGTAACGGACAAATTATTGTTTCAAACGGACAAAATTTGAACTAAGAATTTTTGAGCCATCGTAAAAACAAGGGCGCTTTTTCTTTACTTATGATGATTTGCTCGCTAAAGGAGATGGATAAATTCACGGTTAACTTGCGAACAAAATATTGCGAAACATCTTTAATTACTTTTCTGTTCACAATGAATTGGCGGTTGGCTCTAAAAAATGAAGGATGCTTAAAAAGTTCAATTTCTTCCAAAGTTTCATTGATTGAATGCGTTTGTCCTTTAAAATCTACAATGGTGGTGATTTCATTGCGGATGTAAAAAACGGCTATTTCTTCTAGCTTTACTGGAATGATTTTGTCTTTATGATGTACTAAAATTGATTTGTTTTGGTCTTCGGTAGTGCTGGGTTTGAAAAGCTTTAAAAGTTCAATCATATCAGGATTGGTACTTTGGGTTCGTGAACTCAGCCGTTCAAATTTTTCAATCGCAGTAAGTAAATCTTTTTTGTTTACTGGTTTTAGCACATAGTCGATTCCGTTGCTTTTAAAAGCGTTGATGGCATAGTTGTCGTAAGCGGTACAAAAAATTACAGGGACTGATAAATCGACAGCACTAAAAATTTCAAAACTTAAACCATCTCCCAAATGAATGTCGGAAAATATTAAATCGAAATCCTTGTGCGCATTAAAGTATTCTTTAGCTTCTTTGATGGAAGAAAGAATGGCTGTAACAGTATATTTTTCACGCAGTTCAGTGATACAGGAGCTAATGTCATCTGCTGTGAGGGCTTCGTCTTCTATAATTACAACTTTCATTTTTTTAATAAGGGAATTTGTACCCAAAACTCTTTGTCGTTATCGTGAATCACTATTTCTGTGGAGTTGAGTAAATTATATCTGTTGTTTAAATTTTTTAATCCTGTTTTAAGAGAACTTTCCATCACAAACTTTTTTTGTTTATTGTTTTTCACGTTAAGAAAATCCTGATCCATATAGATCCTGATTTCTAAAGGAGATTCAAGCGTTGAAGCATTGTGTTTAATGGCATTTTCAATTAAACTTAAAATGGAAAAATGGGGGATGAAATATTTTTCTGAGTTTAGTGCATCAACAGTGCTGGTGTACTTGAGGGCATCACCGAAACGCATTTTATGTAAAGCAATAAATTCATCACATAAATTCAACTCGTCTTTCACTAAAACTGTTTTATGATTGTTGTTGATGCTTGCTCTCAAAAAATCCGATAAGCGAAGTAGGTATTCTTCCGCGATCAAAGGTTGTTTTTTTATCAAGGCTTTAGCTGTGCCTAGTGCATTAAATAAAAAATGGGGATTGATTTGATCTTTTAATAATTTGTATTCAGCTTCCAGATTGGCCAGTTTTAGGTTACTGTTTTCAAGAGCAAATTTGTTTTTACTTTCTTGAGTAATCGTTAAGATAATTAAAATATGAATGATGGTATTTACGGCCAGGATGTTACTTAGGCGAATGATTTCAATTGTACTTTTATCAATTTCTATTTCTGGATCAATGATCATAAGCACACAAAAACTAATGATATACATCAACGCGCCTACAATTACTACGCGCACCCACGACAGGATCCATGATCGTTTAATTAAAACAATGAAAGCTAAGTTCAGTGTCCAGGCTAAAGAAACAGCAAAGGAGATAAGTAACCATGCTAAAAAAAAATTGAAGTTGTGAATTTTGCTTGTTAAAAGATAAACAGGAGTGATCAATAGCAGAGCTATAATAGGAACAGTGCTAAGTCCTGTTTTAATTAATTTGTGCAAAGGAATTTTTTCCATTGGATAAAACTAATAAGAATTTTAAGGACGGAAGGAATTTAATAATAAAAGTGGGGAGGAAGTACATATGGTGCGGTATTGATAGGGGCAACTCTTTTGTTTGTCTTAAATCATGGTTTGGATTTGTATTTGTCCAAACTATCATGGTAACCATATTTCCTGATTAGGATTTAAAAAAGGCAATTCGCTTCCTTTTACAGTTAAAAATCTGGAATCAATTTTTTTTAAAACAGTATCAGAGACAGATATTTGTTTGAATAATTCTTTTGACACTAAAACATCTAAAGTATTGTTGTGAATTTCGTAATAAGGTAAGCAGAATATATCTCTATTTATTCCATCTAGAGCTTCGTCTCTATCAATAAAATCAATGGAAATATAATGTTTGGATGTAGGGTTTTTAATTTCTTTTTTCTTTACAATTCCAATTAATCCACTTGAGTAAAAAGTGCTTCGATTGATTCTGGATATTCTCAATGAGTCTTCCTGCACTCCCCTTGCAAATTTCGGAAGCCAGCAGGAGCTGAGTGAACAGATCAGGAAAATAAATAAAAGAAGTAATGTTGGATTTCTGATGTTCATTTTTCACCTAGTTATTTTCACTTCCCCGTCTATAAAATTATTTTGTTGGATAGTGTCGTTTCTATACATTGTTTTGCCCATTTTCATTAAATGGTTATCTGCGGGAATCGTATCGTTTTTAGTAGAATAGTCCGTATCTCCCTTTATGACTGTTTGACATTTCTCGACTTTTATTGAATCTCCATTATTTGATTTTGGTTTTTGAATCGCTGTTTCGCCTTTTGTTGTTTGTGAGCAACCGCTCATAAACATTGCTATTCCTAGTAAAGTGAGCGCTATTTTTTTGAGGGGATGAACAGTGAAATTATTTTCTAATCGCTTTTGCAATCGAATCAAATAGCGATGTATTACAGGAATTTTTTCACTCACTTGCGAGCTGTGAAAATGTCCGCAGATTTTTTTTCCTTTCTCTTTTTCAAAAAAGGATTTTATTTCTTGTGGTTCCATCACAGAAAAATCTACAACGGTTTTTTCGCAAACACAGCAATGCTTGCCTTGTTCATTGGCTGTCATTTTATCCCAGTTTTCGTGACAGGGTTTGGGGATGGTGATTTCAAAATCTCTCATAGTGAATTCTTTTCAGCAATGTACAGCACTTTCATATTTATTAAAACGCACAATTAGTGTAAGCTATTTTTTACTTAGTGAAATTCATTATTGATTTAGTTTACCTTTAAAGCCGATATTTAAATGTGTATGAAAAAGCTTTTGTTTTCTTTCCTCTTCCTTTGTTTTTGGATCACTTCCCTTGCTCAGGATACTGTTTATAAAAGTCAAACAAATGTTCAGTATTACGCCAACTCCATCAACGATAAAAATTCCTACATGAACGAACGTTGCGTGCTGGATATTTACTATCCTGCTAATATCAAAAATTTTGCAACAGTGATTTGGTTTCATGGAGGTGGACTGACCGAAGGATCAAAAGAAATTCCTGAAGCGTTGAAGAAAAAAGGACTTTGTGTTGTGGGTGTTGAATATCGTTTAACGCCAAACGTATCCACTGTAAATTGCATTGAAGATGCCGCTGCGGCAGTGGCATGGGTTTATTCCAATATTTCAAAACTAGGGGGAGATACCAACCTCCTTTTTTTATCGGGTCATTCGGCCGGAGCTTATCTAAGCATGATGTTGGGTTTAGACAAAAAATGGTTGATGAAATACACTATCGACGCTAATCACATTGCTGGATTGATTCCTTTTAGCGGACAATGCATCACGCATTTTGCAGCGCGCAAAGAAAAAGGAATGTCGAGCTCTCAACCTCTTGTTGATGAATTGGCTCCCTTGTACTATGTTAGGGCGGATGCACCACCACTGTTTTTAATGACTGGCGACAGAGAGCTAGAGTTGTGGGGCCGATACGAAGAAAATGCATACATGATGCGCATGATGAAAGTGGCGGGACACAACGCAACTAAACTCATTGAATTTCCGGGTTATGATCATGCGATGACGGCGCCTGCTTTTCCTTTGCTATTAGCGGAAGTAAGCAGAATTGTTGCTTTGAAAGTCGAAAAGTGATTTATTTTCTTTTTGTTCAAGCACTTACTTGATAAAATTTAGTTTGTATCTCCTGTTTTCATTTCTTATTTTAGCTCGGCGTTTCCATCATTGTCTGCTTGGAAAATGCATTGGATGAATTTTAATAAAGCATTTTATGAAAGTTGTAATTAAATCTATTTTCCTGTGTTTGTTTATTGTTGGGTCATTGACAGCTCAGGTATATAAAAATCAATGGGGAGTTTTCGGAGGTAAAAACGGTGAGTTTAGCACACCTCAAGGAATCGCTGTTGACGCTGCTGACAACATGTACATTGTTGATCAAGGTAACAATAGAATTCAAAAATTCGATAGCAAGGGATCATACCTTTTAGAATGGAAAATACCTGTAATTTCTACTCCATCATTGCAGGGAATTGCTGTAGATGCAACGGGATACGTTTACGTTTTTGAAGGATTCACCAATCAAATTTACAAGTTTGATGCTACTGGAGCCTACAAAATGCAATGGGGTAATTACGGTTCAAAAGATGGTGAGTTTTCTGGTGCGAAAGGTCTTGCAGTGGATGGTGCTGGAAATGTATATGTGGCTGATGCTGGTAATAACAGAATTCAGTGCTTTGATTCTGAAGGTAAATTTCTATTAAAATGGGGTAATGTAGACGCAATGCAAGGTCCAACAGGTATTGCTGTGAGTGCAGGTGGTGATGTGTATGTTACCGATGCCATTAAAAACGAAGTGCAGATGTACAAAGCAAATGGTGCATTTTTGCTTAAATGGGGAGTTGCAGGAAGCAAAACTGGTGAGTTTAATGGTGCAACCGGAATCGCAGTAGATGCTGCTGGCGATGTTTGTGTGGTGGACAATGGAAATAGTCGCGTTCAAAAATTTTCATCCAAAGGGGATTTTATTTTAGAGTGGGGTACTCCAGGTACAGGTGATGGTAATTTTTCAAATCCTTATGGTATTGGATTTAATAAAAACGGAGATGCGTTTATTACCGACGACAGAAACAACAGAGTGCAGGTTTTTTGTTTTGCACCGGCTCATCCTGGCATTATTACTGGAGCATTGGCCCAATGTGCTTTCGCCAAAGCACAGAGTTACTCAGTCAATCCGGTATTAGGTGCAAATAGTTATATGTGGACAGTGCCAAAGGGATGGACGATTATCAGCGGAAATGGGACCACGAAAATTTTTGTGGATGCTGGTAATGTTGGCGATGCCGGATCAATTTCTGTATCGGCAGTAAATGCCTGTGGAACCGGAATAAGTTCATTTTTATCGGTGGCTGTCAATCCTAATCCTATAGCTCCAGTAATTCCTGATCAAGCTATTTGCGCTGGTGATCCTGCCGCGATATTTGATGCAGGGACTTACTTTTCTTATTCATGGGGCGATAATGGAACGGGAGCAACACAAACTACAACTGGAACTATACCCGGAAAATATACTTGCACCGTTTCAGATAAAAATGGTTGCATGGCTAAAACAACTGCTATTCTTAAAGTTAATGCCTTACCAACTCCATCTATCGCCGATAAAAAAATATGCTTCGGTGATCCTGTGGCAACTTTTGATGCTGGCTTATACAAAGCGTATTTGTGGAGTAATAAAGGATTTGGAACATCTCGTACCACTACTGGAAGTTCGGCTGGGAATTATACATGTACTGTTACCGACACCAATGGATGTAAAGCAACTGCAACAGGTGTGCTAACAGTAAACGGTCCGGTGGTGAGTCCTGTTATGCCAGATCAAACTATCTGTGCAGGTGATACAGCGATTTTTGATGCGGGTGTTTATGCTACTTACGCTTGGAGCTCACAAGGTACAGGCACAGCGCGAACTACCAAGGGAACAAAGGCTGGAACTTATATTTGTACAGTGAAAGATGTGAATGGCTGTCAGGCTGCAGGTTCTGCTAAATTAACAGTGAATCCATTGCCGGTTGTGTCAATGGGTGCATTAAGTGATGTTTGTAAAAGTGCTGGTGCTGTATTGTTGAGCGGTGGTAGTCCGATAGGCGGAGTGTATTCGGGATTGGGCGTTGTTGGAAATAATTTTGATCCATCAGTTGCTTTAATTGGTAAAAACACCATTACTTATACTTATACCGACGTCAATAAATGTAAGGATTCAAAAACTACCACTATCAACGTGACCAATCGTGCTAATATTCATGGTACAGTTACATATGGTGTGCAACCAGTAAAAGTAGGTGTGGTGCTTTTGTTTGCTGATTCAACAGCAAATAACCGATGGGACCAAATTCGCTCAGCAACAATTAACAATGATGGAACCTATGCTTTTGATGGAGTGCTTCCAAGAAAGTACATTTTACGTGCTGTGCCCGATGCAGTCACTTACCCTAAATTGGTGCCAACACTTCAAGATGGAAAATTCGACTGGAACGTTTTATCTGCTATAGATGCAGCGTCGTGTGTAATTACAACTACTGATATTTCGGTGATTCAACTTTTGGCAGATGTAGGAGGAAGTTCAAGTGTTTCAGGTTATGTATACTCTGATGGTACTTTAAAAACCAATGATCCAATTCCGGGATTAGACATTATTCTTGACAAAATTCCACCTTCTCAGTCGGTTCAAAAAACAACAACAGATGCCAACGGTCATTATGTTTTTAATAATTTGTCGGGTGGTACTTACAAAGTGAAAGTTGATATCGTTGGTGTTGGTGTTAGCTCGCTGTACACCGTTGATTTAGGAGCCAATGATACTTCCAACAATAGTTTAAATTATTGCATTCAAAATTCAGTGAATATTTGTTCGGTTGTAAGTTCTGTTGCAAACGTTGATAAAGGTGTTGGTATTGAAATGTGGCCAAATCCAGCCAATACCCAAGTGAATATTCAATTGCCTCAATCAAAAAGTGCTTTCGGTATTGAAGTTTATGATGTGCTTGGAAAACAAATTTTCGCACAAAATAAATTAGCTGCAGGTAACAATATTTCAATTGATATTTCAACATATTTAGAAGGAATGTATATCGTAAAAATTTCTTCTGAAAATTCTGTTATCGATATGAAGTTGATGAAGCAATAGTGAAAGCTTTTGTGAATTGAAATAGGGTGGGAGCAAGGGTATTGCTCAACACTCATCGCGATTGAATATCGCTGAAAAAAAATTTCAGATTCCGCTGCGCTTAAATCTGCAATTACAGATGCGGAATTGCTGGGTTGAGTAACAAAAATCAAGATCATATGATTAATCAAGTCTTTTGGATATTCATAATTGAAAGAAATATTGAACGAGACAGGAAGTGAATAAAAAAATGTTGAAAGATTGCTGGAAAGTTTTAGGTTTTGTAGGAAGGACATAATTTAAAATTCACGAAATTGCACAAGTACAAATTTTTAATACAATCAATGAAGCTAATAGAAAAAATAAGTATTAATGAATTTGACGGTAAACGCCTTCAGATTAGGCTTGTTGAACCTATTGACAATAGAAAGGCCGTTTTAACCCATTACCTTCACAATATTGATAATGGCGTATCAAAACATTACAAGAAAGAGGCTCTAAAGGTTCTAAAAGAGTACGTCAGTTACAAGCAAGACGAAGAGCATTTATCTTTAGTGGCAGAAGAAGCGCTGCAACATCTTCTCTTTGAAGTTGAAAATGTTCCATTCCCTACGCCTGACAATTACAGTTTTAAATTCATTGACCTATTCGCTGGCATTGGTGGTTTTAGACTGGCAATGCAAAATCTCGGAGGAAAGTGTGTTTTTACCAGTGAATGGGATAAGGAAGCTCAAAAAACATATCGTGCAAATTTTGGAGAAGTTCCATTCGGAGACATAACAAAAGACCAAGTTAAAAACTATGTTCCCGATGGATTTGATGTTTTATGTGCAGGATTTCCTTGTCAAGCATTTTCAATCGCAGGTAAGCGCGGTGGCTTTGATGATACAAGAGGGACTCTGTTTTTTGATGTTGCAGAAATAATCAAACGAAAAAAACCAAAAGCAATTTTTCTTGAAAATGTAAAAGGACTAAGAAGTCATGATAAAGGAAAAACATTAGAAACCATTTTAAATGTTTTACGAAACGACCTTGGTTATTATGTTCCTGAACCGCAAATCATCAATGCAAAAGAATTCGGTGTTCCTCAAAATCGCGAAAGAATATACATTGTTGGATTCAGAAAAGACTTGAATATTACTGAATTTGAATATCCCAAACCTTTAGAGAAAAAAGTAACCTTCGCAAATGTGAAAGAGAAAAAAACTGTACCGACTCGTTACTATCTTTCTGTACAATACTTGCAAACTCTGCATAATCATAAGAATCGCCATGCAAATAAAGGCAATGGTTTTGGATTTGAAATTATTCCTGATACAGGTATAGCTAACGCCGTTGTTTGCGGAGGCATGGGACGCGAAAGAAATTTAGTCATAGATGATCGAATCACGGACTTTACTCCCGAAACAAAAATTAAAGGCGGAGTAAATCGTGAAGGAGTTCGTAAAATGACTCCTAGAGAATGGGCTAGACTTCAAGGTTTTCCTGACAATTATGTTATCCCAGTAGCAGATGCTTCTGCATACAAGCAATTTGGAAATTCTGTTGCTGTACCCGCAATTCAAGCTACAGCAAATAAAATTTTAGAAACGATTGGAATAAAAACATTATGCTGACTGGAAATAAAGGAGAATGGAGCGAGCCATACGCATTACTTAAATTGTTAGCTGACGGAAAACTCTTCCTAGGTGGTGAAAATTTCAGTAAGATAAAAGGATTGTTTTATCCCATTGTAAAAATACTTAGGCACGAAAAAGAAAGAATTATTGAATTCTCTTATAGCGATAGTCTAATTATTATTTCAGACGAAAAATTGCTTTTTAAAGTACCTATAAATGATTTCGTTAAAAATGCAAAGCTTTGTTTCGAAAAAATAAAAAACTCTAAAAAAGGAAAAGGATCATTTGAAATCCCCGAAATCGAAGAATTCTTATCGTCTTTTTCGATTTACACATTAAAAGCAAAATCAAAACAAAAAAATGACATAACTATTCAAATAGAAGATCCAAATACTTTTATTACACCTTCAATGGGGTTCAGTATTAAATCTCAATTGGGAAGACCTTCAACATTAGTTAATGCAAGTGGTGCAACGAATTTTACTTACATAATCGCAGGCAAAAAACTTACTGGCGAGAAAATTGAAGAAATCAATAAAACAAGGGAATTTTCGCGCAAGTTCAAATTACTAGCAGAATCTGGTGCATCACTACAACACGAAAATGTAGAGAATAATATTTTCAAAAGCAACCTTCAGACTATTGATTATAACTTTGAAAAAATACTATCTGAAATTTTAGTTCTTTTTTATTCTAATGACATTAGTTCTGAAAACACAATTCCTAAATTCATAAACAAAGTATCTTCGAAAAACTCTTTTGGTTATGATTTGAAAATTAATTCAAGCATGTATGAGTTAATAATGAAAAAATTTTTAACTGATTATGCACTTGGAATGAGGGCGGCAGAAGTATGGAAAAGAGATTATCAAGCAACAGGAGGTTATTTAATAGTTAAAGACGATGGTGAAATAATTTGCTACCACTTTTATTTTACCAAAAATTTTGAAGACTATTTGTTTTCTAACACTAGACTTGAAACGCCCGATCCTGAAAAACATGGATTTGGGCAAATTTATCCTGATAAAGGAGTAAACAAAATAAAATTAAATCTTCAAATTAGATTCATAAAGTAGAGGTTTCATGCAAGAATCCTGTTAACCAGTCGCCACAAGAAGTAAAAGAGAAGTTCTTTTACAGACTCCATTTTGAGATGGAGGTAGTCCCTTGTAAAGCGGTTTTACATGAGTAGCTCTTAAACTACCTTGATCCCGCTGCGAAAGGGTTTGCTTTTGCTTAAATATTTTTTTGCGATTTTCAATCGCGATCAATTTTAAAGCAGATTATTTAATCACCGTTACATAACCTGTTTGTTCCTGCTCTACACCGTTCATGTCGGTAAAAGTAACATAGTAGTAGAAGGTGCCTGCCGAAACCGAATTCACTAAATCATCACCGTTCCATTTTGGAATTTTGTTGGTCGATTCAAAAATTTTGATGCCCCATCTGTCGTGAACTTCAAATTTTTTGAAGATTACATTTTCATTGAGTACCTCGTCGCTGCCCTCTGATCGTACTCCGCCAATTTCAACGCATGGTTTAAAATTATCATTTATAGCATCGTTGTTTGGGGTGATCACATCAGGAAAACAAATCACTACGTTTTCACAGTAAGCAGAAAGATCAACCGTGTCGGTAGCCGAGCAGGAAGCGTTGTTGGTTACTTTCACCCATACCTGTCCAGGTTCTTTCACAGTGATGTTGTGAGCGGTGGATTGATTCGACCACAATACTGTTGGATATGAATTTGAAACACTGCCCAGCCATTCTCCTTTTTTAAAGCAAATGGTGGTGTCGGCTCCTAAATTTACGGAGAAGAGCGGATCCACTTCTACGGTAACAGGTTGTGATTTTTCTTCCGGACAGTTACCGTATCGCAATACCGCTCTGTACTTGGTAGTAGCAGTTAAGTTCACATACTGCTTAGTGGTAGTGTATATTAAAAGCTTGGTGCTTTTCACAAAATTGTCGGTGGTGCTTTCCCAATACAAGAGATCTCCTCTTTGATTTTTCAAGGATAAAGTACCCAAATTTTTTCCGTAGCAAACCACTGTATCCGATAAAATTTCACCACCAAGGGCATGTGGCAGAACTGTAATTTTTACTGGAGTCGAATAAGCTTGCGCGCAGGTTCCCGATTTAATGCTTGCGCGGTACCAGGTGGTGTCTTCTAAGCTGCTGTAGTTGTATATGATGTTGGTGTTTGCAATGACATTGCTTGTAGCAAAATTATCGGTAGAACTTTCCCAGTTCAATATACTTCCTGTGTGTTGAATTAATGCTAAAGTTCCTGCGTTGCTTCCCGGACAAACGGTGGTGTTGCTGATCACTGCTCCGGGAACAGTAGTAGGGTCAACGGTAATGATGGCTGAACTAGAGATGTCTTGAGGACAAGTTCCCGATTTTACCACTGCTCGGTAATATGTGGTGTTCACCAAATTGGAGTAAGATTGATTAATTGTTGCATTCGGAATCGTACTGAAGTTAGCAAAGTTGTCTTCTGAAATTTCCCAGCTTTGCACTGTACCTTCATAGTTTTGAAGCGTTAATGATCCGCTGTTATTTCCATAACATGCATGAGCGCTGGTAGAAATTTGTCCGCCAACAGATAAAGGATAAATGCTGATCATAGCACTATCAGAATTTGCTGGGTTACATGTTCCCGATTGTACCACTGCACGGTATTTTGTGGGTACTGAAATATCGTTGTAAACTAAGGTATTTGAAGTGTTAGGAATTGGTGATGTTGTTGCAAAATCATCGGTTGATTGCTCCCAGTATAAAACGCTTCCTACATTTCCACTTAATGATAATGTTCCGGCGTTTGAACCCAAACAAACGGTGATGTCAGATGTAACATGTCCGCCATTGGATACCGAATCAACACTGATGATTGCAGGATTTGATTTGGTGAAAGGACAGGCCCCTGATTTTACTACTGCACGGTACTTAGTGCTGGCTGTTAAATTGGAGTAAACTAGAGTAGGAGTGGCATTGCTAACAATACTTACCGTTGTAAAATCATTGTCTGAACTTTCCCATCTTAAAACGTTACCTGTATTTCCACTTAAATACAAAGTTCCTGAATTTACTCCCGCGCAAATTGTGGTGTCGGAACTTATGCTTCCACCAACACTTGGCACATCTACTGTAATGGTTGATGCAGTGGAATGATCAATTGGACAAACACCTGATTTAATTACAGCTCGGAATTTTGTAGTGGCAGTCAACGCTGAAAAATATTTGTTGAACTTGTATTTGCAATAGGAGTTGTCGTTGCAAAATCATCGGTAGAACTTTCCCAACCCAATATTGATCCTCGTTGTCCCGATAAATTTAAAGTTCCTGAATTGGAGAAATAACAAACCGTTGCGTTTATCCCAACACTTCCTCCCAAGGTTGTAGGATCAATCGTTACAGTTGCAGCATTGGAATTGCTGGCTGGGCAGGTTCCCGATTGCACCACCACTCTGTATTTAGTTGTTTCGGTGTTGTTGGTATACGAGTATGAGGAATCAACTGTGGAAATATTGGTAACAGTTGAGAAGTTATCGTTAGAACTTTCCCAGCGAACAACGCTTCCTGTATTGCCCACTAAATTTAATACTCCTGAATTTGCTCCCGAGCAAACAGTAGTGTCGGAACTCAAAGTTCCTGCAACTGTTGGAACATCAATAGAGATTAAAGCGGCTGTTGAATTTGCTTCGGCACAAGTTCCCGATTTCACCACCGCTCTGTATTTCGTTGCGCTAATTAAATTGTTATAAAGTTGCGCAGTCGTTGTGTTTGCAATAGTTGTTGTTGATACAAAATTATCGCTTGAACTTTCCCAGCGCACAATACTTCCAGTGTATCCACTTAAATTTAATGTTCCCGAATTTGAGCCCGAACAAACGGTACTGTCGGAACTCACCGTTCCTGCAACTGTTGGAGCATCTGTAGTAATAGTAGCGGCTGTGGAATAATCAATTGGACAAACCCCCGATTTAATAACTGCGCGGAATTTTGTGGTGGCTGTTAACGCAGTATAATTATTTGTTGAGCTTGTATTTGCAATGTTGCTTGTTGTTGCAAAATTATCGGTAGAACTTTCCCAGCCGACTATTGATCCTGTTTGTCCGGATAAATTTAATGTTCCAGAATTGAAGAAGAAACAAACCGTTGTGTTGGTGTCCACTGAGCCTCCCAATGTTGTAGGATCAATTGTTACCGTTGCAGTATTGGAGTTGCTGGCTGAACAAGTTCCCGATTGTACCACCACTCTGTATTTTGTTGTTGCAGTATTATTGGTGTAAGAGTAGGAGGAAGCAACATTGGAAATATTTACAGCGCTAACAAAATTATCGGTTGAACTTTCCCAACGAACGATGCTTCCTGTTGTACCCACTAAATTTAATGTTCCTGAATTTGCTCCATAGCAAACTGTAGTGTCGGAACTCAAGGTTCCAGCAACCGTTGGAGCATCGGTAGTAATTAAGGCGGCTGTTGAATTAACTGCGGCGCACGTTCCCGATTTTACCACTGCTCTGTATCTGGTGGTGCTATCAATGTTATTATAAAGTTGTGTGGCCGTTACGTTGGCAATGGTTGTTGTTGACACAAAATTATCGGTTGAACTTTCCCAGCGCACGATACTTCCAGTGTGCCCACTTAAATTCAAGGTTCCCGAATTTGAACCAGCACAAACGGTACTGTCGGAACTCACCGTACCAGCTACTGTTGTAGCATCTATTGAAATAGTAGCATCGGCTGAATTAGCAGAAGGACAAACACCTGATGTGATTACCGCATGGTATTTTGTGGTGCTGGTGAGGTTGGTATAACTTTGTGAAGCGCTAGTGTTGGCAATGGTATTGATGGTGGCAAAATTATCGCTTGAACTTTCCCAATGGTCAATAGTTCCGGTATAACCCACTAAATTAAGTGTTGCAGAATGAGCGCCAGAACATACTGAAGTGTCGGAATTGATGGTGCCGCCCACAGTAGGAATATCGATGGTAATTGTTGCACTTGTTGAATTCGCTACAGCACAAGTTCCCGATTGCACCACTGCTCGGTATTTTGTGGAGCTGAGTAAATTCAAATAATTTTGAGTGTTGCTTACATTAGCAATATTCGTGGTGGTGGCAAAATTATCAGTTGAACTTTCCCAATTCAAAATACTTCCTGTATATCCCGATAAAGTTAAGGTTCCCGAATTGGCACCAGCACAAACTGTAGCATCTGAATTTACTGTTCCGGCAAGGGTGGGGGCGTCGGTAGAAATGGTAACTTCATTTGTGTTTGCTGAGGAACAGGTTCCCGATTGAACAATGGCTCTGTACTTTGTTGCAGCAATGAGGTTGTTGTAGGTTTGTGACGCAGTGACGTTTGCAATGCTATTGATGGTTGCGAAGTTATCGGTAGAACTTTCCCAGCGTACAACACTTCCTGTATTTCCTGCTAGAGTTAATGTTCCTGAATTGCTTCCAGAACAAACTGTAGCATCGGATGATACTGTTCCCGCTACAGTGGTAGGATCGATGGTGATGCTAGCTGCGACAGAATTTGCTGGCGCACAAATTCCCGATTGCACCACGGCTCTGTATTTAGTGGCCACTGCAAGATTGGTGTATGTTTGAGTTGCTGTAGTATTGACAATGTTTGTGCTGGTGGCAAAATTATCGGTTGAACTTTCCCAGTTTAAAATACTTCCGCTGTAGCTTACCAATGTTAAGGTACCCGAATTGACTCCTGAACAAACAGCAACATCGCTATTCACTGAACCACCGTCGGAAACCGCTCCTACTGTAATTTCAACTTCGCTTGAGTAGGCAGAAGTACAGGTTCCCGATTTCACCAGCGCAAGGTATTTTGTAGTAGCCACTAAGTTTAAATAGTTTTGTGATGTAGTAGCATTGGCTATAACAACAGGCGTTACAAAATTATCCACCGAACTTTCCCATTGCAATACACTTCCTGTATGTCCGGCTAAGGTTAAAGTACCCGAGTTGGATCCCGAACAAACTGTAGCGTCGCTGCTCACCGTTCCGCCCACAGTGATATTACCGATGGTGATGGTTGCGCTGGCAGAATTCGCTGAAGAGCATGTTCCCGATTGTACCACTGCTCTATATTTAGTAGTCACCAATAGATTCAAATAATTTTGCGTTGTTGTTGTATTGACAATGTTGGTGGTGGTGGCAAAATTATCTGTTGAACTTTCCCAACGCACAATGCTTCCAGTATGTCCTGCTAAAGTGAGTGTTCCCGAATTTCCTCCGGCGCAAACAGTAGCATCTGATGTCACTGATCCAGCTACTGTTGGAACATCTAATGTGATAGATGAGCTCACAGAATTTGCTGCGGCGCAAGTTCCCGATTGAACTACTGCTCTGTACTTAGTTGCTGTGACAAGATTGGTGTAGTTTTGTGAAGTTGTTACATTGGCTATTGTTGTTGCAGTAGCGAAGTTATTAGTTGAACTTTCCCAACGCAAAACATTTCCGGTATGACCAGCCAATGTTAATGTCCCCGAGTTTGCTCCCGAGCAAACCGTTGCATCTGAAGAAACTGTGCCACCAACAGAAACTGGATCAATGGTGATAGTTGCACTTGTTGAATTGGCCGAAGAACAAGTTCCCGACTTCACCACTGCTCTATATTTAGTAGTTGCAGCAATGTTGGTGTAGGTTTGAGAAGCAGTAACATTGGCGATAGTGGTGGTAGCTACAAAATTATTGGTTGAACTTTCCCAGCGAACTATGCTTCCAGTATAACCTGCTAAGGTCAAAGTTCCCGAATTGCTTCCAGAGCAAACCGTAGCATCAGAACTAACAGTTCCCGCATCAGTTGGGGCATCAACAGAAATAGTTGCACTTGTTGAATTGGCTGAAGCACAGGTTCCTGATTTCACCACTGCTCGGTACTTAGTTGCAGCGGCAACGTTGGTATAGGTTTGTGATGTTGTAACGTTTGCAATTGAAGTAGTAGTCACAAAATTATCGGTTGAACTTTCCCAACGCACAACACTTCCTGTTTTACCCGCTAAAGTCAAAGTTCCCGAATTGCTACCCGAGCAAACTGTTGCATTCGCAGAAACCGTACCTGCAACAGTAGGTGCATCTATAGTAATGGTGGCACTTGCAGAATTAGCAGAAGAACAGGTTCCCGATTTTACTACAGCTCTGTACTTAGTAGTTGCAGCAATGTTGGTATAGGTTTGAGAAGCGGTAACGTTGGCGATGGTGGTGGTAGCCACAAAATTGTTGGTTGAACTTTCCCAGCGAACTATGCTTCCTGTATAACCTGCGAGTGTTAAAGTTCCCGAATTTGATCCTGAACAAACCGTAGCGTCGGAAGAAACTGTTCCTGCAACTGTTACCGGATCGATGGTGATAGTGGCGGCAGTTGAATTGGCCGAAGAACAGGTACCCGATTTTACCACTGCTCTGTATTTAGTGGTAGCAGTAATGTTGGTATAGGTTTGAGATGTAGTAACGTTGGCTATTGTAGTTGTGGTTACAAAATTATCTGTAGATCTTTCCCAACGCACAACACTTCCAGTGTTACCCGCCAAGGTCAAAGTTCCTGAATTTGATCCCGAACAAACAGTAGCATCAGAAGAAACAGTTCCTGCAACTGTTACCGGATCAACGGTGATGGTAGCGGCAGTTGAATTGGCCGACGAACAGGTTCCTGATTTTACAACCGCTCTGTATTTAGTAGTTGCAGCAATGTTGGTATAGGTTTGTGAAGTAGTAACGTTGGCGATAGTGGTGGTGGATACAAAATTGTTGGTTGATCTTTCCCAACGCACTACGCTACCGGTATGTCCTGCTAAAGTTAAAGTCCCAGAGTTTGATCCCGAACAAACGGTATCGCTTGCACTTACTGTTCCTGCAACTGTTACCGGATCAACGGTGATAGTGGCGGCAGTTGAGTTGGCTGCAGAGCAGGTTCCTGATTTTACAACAGCTCTATATTTGGTAGTAGCAGCAATGTTGGTATAGGTTTGAGAAGTGGTAACATTCGCAATTGTTGTAGTAGTTGCAAAATTGTTGGTTGAACGTTCCCAACGAACAACACTTCCAGTGTTACCCGATAATGTTAGAGTTCCTGAATTGCTTCTCGAACAAACGGTGTCGCTTGAACTTACTGTTCCTGCTACTGTCACCGGATCGATCGTGATAGTGGCGGCAGTTGAATTGGCCGACGAACAAGTCCCTGATTTTACCACTGCTCTGTATTTAGTTGTAGCAGCAATGTTGGTATAGGTTTGAGAAGTAGTAACGTTGGCGATAGTGGTGGTGGATACAAAATTGTTGGTTGAACTTTCCCAACGCACTACGCTACCGGTATGTCCTGCTAAGGTTAAAGTCCCAGAGTTTGATCCCGAACAAACGGTATCGCTGGTGCTAACTGTTCCTGCTACCGTCACCGGATCAACGGTGATAGTGGCGGCAGTGGAATTGGCAGATGAACAAGTTCCCGATTTCACCACCGCTCTGTATTTAGCAGTGGCTGCAATGTTGGTGTATGTTTGTGACGTGGTGACATTCGCAATGGTTGTAGTAGTCACAAAATTGTCGGTTGATCTTTCCCAACGCACCACGCTTCCTGTATGTCCCGCCAGAGTTAATGTTCCCGAATTGGATCCCGAACAAACCGTTGCGCTGGAAGAAACTGTTCCTGCTACTGTCACCGGATCAACAGTGATGGTGGCGCTTGCGGAGTTAGCTGCGCTGCAGGTTCCCGATTGTACCACTGCCCTGTATTTAGTAGTGGTGGCAACGTTGGTATAAGATTGAGAAGTGGTGACATTTGCAATAACAGTTGAAGTAGCAAAATTGTTGGTTGAACTTTCCCAACGTAAAACACTTCCTGTATTCCCCGCCAAGGTTAACGTGCCGGAATTTGATCCCGAACAAACGGTATCGCTTGAACTTACTGTTCCTGCTACTGTCACCGGATCAATAGTGATGGTTGCACTTGCTGAATTTGCTGCGGCGCAAGTTCCCGATTGCACCACTGCTCTGTACTTAGTTGTTGCAACGATGTTGGTGTAAGTGAGTGAAGTAGTAACATTGGCAATAGAAGTGGTGGTCACAAAATTATTGGTAGATCTTTCCCAGCGAATTACATCGCCTGTATGTCCTGCTAAGGTTAAAGTTCCTGTGTTTGAGCCCGAACATACGGTAGCGCTTGAACTAACTGTTCCTCCCACTGAAACCGGATCAACGGTGATGGTGGCGCTGCTTGAGTTTCCAGCAGCACATACTCCCGATTTTACTACAGCTCTATATTTGGTTGTAGCGGTAATGTTTGTATAGGTTAGTGAAGTAGTAACGTTTGCAATGGTAGTAGTGGTTGCAAAGTTATTGGTTGATCTTTCCCAGCGGACTACACTTCCTGTGTGTCCCGCTAAAGTCAGCGTTCCTGAGTTGCTTCCCGAACAAACTACGTCGTCGCTGCTTACAGCACCCACCACCGTTTGCGGATTAACGGTTACCGTAGCTACTGTAGAGTAGGCAGAAATACAAGTTCCTTTGGTTAAAACCGCGCGATAATAAGCAGTAGAGGTTTGAGCTGGAGTGGTATAAGTTGCGGTAGTTGCACCGCTGCCGCCAACCACATTCGCCCATCCTGAAACACCATTCGCTGATTTTTGCCATTGAATATTTCCGGCGCTACCAGTTACTACCAAAGTAGCAGTGCTATTGTAGCAAATAGGAGTGGAGTTCGCGCTGGCTGTACCACCTGTTACATATGCGAAATCAGAAAAATAGCCATAACGGCAACCGGCTCCTGTTGCTTCTCCATTGATGATTCCGCAATGGAAATCATTGGTGCTGTTGGTGACCAATCCGCTGCTTCCTGCAGGGAAGTCGGTAGTGTTGTATAAAATACTTGCTGTATACCAATCACCAGCAACGGGAGTATTGGGCACCACTGTAAATGATCCGGAAGGAATAGAAGAAGTGATTCCTGTGATGTTATTTTTTAGACTGAAATTTCCTTGTCCGCCATTTTTTACCAATATATTAATGTAGAAAGGTTCATTGGTGTCCCTAAAAACACTAGCCTGACGAGAGCCTGTACAAACAATAGGAGGAAGGAGCGCACCACCTAATTCATCTCCAAAACCCGATACGGATATACGTAAGCAGGATGAGATAAGGAAATGTATTCAGCAGGTAAAGTGACTTGGTAATTGTAGGTTTGCCCCGCCGAGAGCGTTGTTTGCATTACTCCGCCTATGGTGACTGTTGTCCCATTTTGCGTTGCGCAAATTACCGCTCTATCACCAAAACTTGGATTAGGATTGCTGTTTCCATAAAGTCCGGCATCATTGTTCCCATTCACCGCTCCTTTAACAACTATATAATCGGAACCCAAAACACTCACTGGCACTAGCTGATCACCAACTAAATCTAAAGCCCAGTTTTGACGCACGGAGTCATCTTTTATTGTAACAGCAATGGCCTTGTTGGAAGTTATTTTTGTACCACTAAGATGTTCGGCTGCTAAAAAGCCAGCGGCTCTGCCTGAGTATGTTTGACCACTGTTTAATGTAATGGTGTACGGAACGCCAGCGGCATGGCCCACCACATTTTGCGTAGGGGTTATGGTAATGGTAGTATTGTCGTATACGGCTACAATGTCAAATGCAGAATAGGCTGTGATACTCCCATAGGCATTGTCGGGGCTGTCTAATAAATTTTGGAATGGAGTGAAAAAAGTAGTGCCCAAGGCATTGGCTCCTTTCAGCGCAAAAATATCGGAGTTTTGCACCACACCTCCGCCAGTCGTTCCTAAAACTTCATAGTAAACGGTGATGTCTTCGGTAGAGGTAATATGTAAACCTTTGTTTTCAATAACATCGGGTGTTGGTTGTCCGCTCTCAATTTGATTTATCCATGGGGTTAAATCTTGCGAGTACGTGGTGTTTGCAGGGACATTAATAACCATTGGTACGCCGCTATTAAATAGGGCTACGTTGGCAGGTTGCTCAATAGTAACAACGGCGTCATTGGCGCCAGCTGAAATCCTCAAGTAAATTGGACGGTCAACGTGAGTGTTTGAAATTTCGGGAGCTACAAACCAAAACTCCTTATCCGTTTGGCCATAGCTCCGCACGGAAAGAAAAACACAAAAAAACAATATACTATATAGTACTCTGATCATAGAAATTTCCTCAATTGATAACCCCCCAAAAAGTTATGCTTGAAATAAACGACTCGTTCAAAGTAATTAGAGATGCAATTTAATTATTTGAATGATGTAACACAACTACATTCATTTTTAAATCCGCAAGACACTCCGTTGAACAACCCAATAAGAACGATTAATTTTGTCTTAATACAGTTATCGTTAGGAAAAAGTTGCATTGAATATTATTGTGTAATGCCCTTCATGCTCAATCCAATGCGTTTTCGGGCTTTGTCGACTTCTGTGACTTTAACGTTGATGTGTTGGTTGAGCTTTACTACGTCGTTCGGACTCTTAATAAACTTGTCCGTCATCTGGGAAATGTGGACCAATCCGTCCTGATGCACGCCTATATCTACAAAGCAGCCGAAGGCGGTGATATTGGTAACAATCCCGGGCAAAGTCATTCCTTCGTGCAAATCATCAATGCTATTTACATTGCCAAAAGAAAAGGCTTCTAATGTTTCGCGCGGATCTCTGCCGGGTTTTGCTAGTTCGTTGATGATGTCGGTTAAGGTGGGTAGTCCAATTTGTTCATTGCTGTATTTTTGCAAATCAATTCCCTTTCGCAACTCAGTATTGGCAATTAAATCATGCACACTTACTTTTGAATCTTTTGCCATTTGTTCCACAATAGCATAAGTTTCGGGATGCACTCCCGAATTGTCTAATGGATTTTTTGCGCCATGAATGCGCAAGAATCCTGCTGCTTGTTCAAAAGCTTTTTCACCTAAGCGGGGTACTTTTTTCAGTTGTGATCGTGAGGTGAATTTTCCATTCTCGCTTCTATAGTCAATGATGTTTTGCGCCAGCACCGGACCCAATCCCGAAACATAACTCAGTAAATGTTTGCTGGCAGTATTGAGTTCAACGCCCACCTGATTTACGCAAGAGATGACGGTTTGGTCCAGAGATTCTTTGAGCAATTTTGCATTTACATCGTGCTGGTATTGTCCAACGCCAATAGATTTCGGATCAATTTTCACCAGCTCGGCCAAAGGATCTTTTAATCGGCGACCGATAGAAACTGCACCACGCACTGTAATGTCTTTGTTAGGAAATTCTTCTCTTGCAATATCAGAAGCTGAGTAAATGGAGGCACCTTGTTCGGATACCATGTGCACTAGCACCGCTTTCAATTCGCTATGATTTTTAATTACATCGCGCACAAAAGTTTCTGTTTCACGGCCACCAGTTCCGTTGCCAATGGCTACAGCTTCAATGTCAAATTGCTTCAATAAATGTTTTAAAGTCTGTTCACTTTCCTGTTTTTTTTGCAGCGGATAAATAACAGTATCTTCTAGTAAATCGCCGAGTTCATTTAGGATAACTGTTTTGCAACCTGTTCGCATTCCCGGATCAATGGCCAAAATTCTTTTTTGTCCGAGAGGAGCACTCAGCAACAATTGACGAAGGTTGGTGCTAAAAATTTGTATTGCTTCTTTGTCGGCTTTTTCTTTGGAAAGATTTTCAAATTCATTTTCCATGCTTGGCGACAACAACCTTTTGTACGCATCTTCAATGGCCAATAAAACCTGATTTTGTGCAGCGCCACTACCTTTAATGAACTGTCGGTTGATGGCTTCAATGGCGGGTTCTTCGGGGATGGTGATGTACACTTTTAAGAGCTCTTCTTCATGTCCGCGACGAATCGCCAGCAAGCGATGCGACGGAATTTTTTTTAATTCTTCATTAAAGAAAAAGTAGTCGCGGTATTTCATTGCTTCAATTTCTTTCCCCTTTTTCACTTTAGAATAGAGCACAGCTTGTCGCTCAAACAAATTACGAACGGTGTTTCTTGCGCTAACATTTTCATTCACCCATTCGGCAATAATATCGCGCGCACCGGCTAAAGCATCGTCGCTATCTTTCACACCATTTATAATGTAAGTGGCTGCAAGCGCTTCAATATTTCTTTCGTTTTGCGAAAAAATAATTTTGGCCAAAGGTTCCAATCCTTTTTCAATAGCGGTAGAGGCGCGAGTTTTTCTTTTTTGTTTGTAGGGTAAATACAAGTCTTCCAGCGCTTGTAAAGTATGCGAGTTGTTCAACTGATTTTGTAGTTCGGGATTGAGCTGACCTTGTTGCTCAATTATTTTTATGATGCTTGCTCTGCGTTTGTCGAGTTCAATAAAATCGTCGTACTGCTTTTTAATTTCTCCAATTTTCACTTCGTCTAAGCTGCCAGTGGCTTCTTTGCGGTAACGGGCAATGAAGGGAATGGTGCCGCCGGCTTCTAATAATTGAATGACGTTGGCTACTTGCTTTTCACTTAAGTTAGTGCTTGTAGAAATTTTTTTGCTAAGCATTGCAGAGAGATTCTAGTATTTAAACGGAAGTTCAAATGTACTTGAATTTCTCTGGAATTAAGAACACAACTATGAGTGCGCAAAATTTAATTTATTCAATAACAATTTTACCAATGTTCACTGAGTTGCTTTGAATAAAATATATGCCTGGCGAGAAAGTGCTGGCTGGAATTTCAATGTGCTTTTCATTGCTGGTGTTCTCATATACCGCTTGTCCAATACTATTGTAAACTGATATTTTCCCTAGGTTTTTTTCTGATTCAATAAATAAAATATTGTTTACAGGATTAGGGAAAAAGGAGGTTTTTGCAACATTGTTAATTTCGCTTATCTCCATAGCAATTTCTTGTTTCATGGCTTTGTTCAAGGACAGGGAATGATTGGGATTGTCTTGCGCTATTTCCCAAACAAATACCCCCTTAAAGCCGTTGTCTTTTGCGTACTTTGTTTTTTGTTTTATCAGGTCAACGCCGTTGAACCAATAATAACCAGTGTTGTCACTTAAAAGATTATCGGCTGCTGTTGCGTTGGGGAAGTGAGCTAAAATATCAGCGTAGGTGATGGCATCTGCCAATCCGCCAGAGGTACTGTTAAATCGATATCCGTAATACGGAAGTCCCATTACCATTTTATCGCGAGTAAATCCCCTGGAAACCCAGTACGTTTCGGCATCTAAATAGTGATTCATGCTGGCGTGATTTCCATAAGGACTAGATGACCATGTTCCTGTTTGGTCATACACCATTATTTGGATAAAATCAGCTAAGTGTAGCGCCTCGTTTGAATACCATTGCAAGTTGTAATTTCCGTAGCCAACGGTAATGACAAATTCTAAGTCGGTGCTATCAATTTCATTTCTAATATCGTGCATTAAGGCTGTGAAATTAGCTTGATCAGTGCTGTTGTTAATGGCTTCCCAATCGATGTCAATTCCATCAAAATTATGTGTTCTGCAAAATATACGTAGTCCATCAGCAAAATTTTTTCTTGCTGTTGCGTCTGCAGCCATGGTAGGGCAATTGGTGCTTCCAACACTAATTAATCTTTTGGAAGATAGGTTGGCTGTTGCATTTTTAAAACTATTGAAAGCGGCAGTGGAGTTGTTCTCCAAAAGTACTCCTCCAGAGTTGGAAGGAACTACGAAAGCGTAATATAAATAATTGAAAGTGCTTAAATCAATGCCGGCAGTAGATCGCCAATAAGGAAAATATCCTCCTGATACATTAAAGGTTTGAGAAAAAAACGGATTGGAGATCAATAGCAGTGCTATAGCAAGAATTAATTTTTTCATACGTACAAGAAGTTAGTCCTTGCAAGATAGAAAAATCTTTATTTATTTTCTAATCACCGACACATGTCCAATGCGCCGTTTTTTCTCCAGCTTATTTTTAATGTTGTAAACGCTAAAATTTATCATGTAAACGTACACGTCAATTTGCGCGTCAAAACCACCCGCCTCGAAAAGTTTAGCGCAGCGAACTTTTCGAAATGACGAGTGGGAGTAGAAGCTTTCAGCTTCTTTTTTCCGTAGGAAAAAGATTTTGTTTTCTAGTTCAACTATTTACTTTAGTGCTTGAGTGGAGAAGCTGTTTTTCTTTCAGAAAAAAGAAGCTGAAAGCTTCTAAGTTGAGATGTAAAATCTCCAAGTTCGCTGCGCTAAACTTGGAGAGGCGGGGATTGGAAGGCTTATCTAAAAGAAAAGGCGGATGATGAAATAGTAAAAACCTTGCGCGAGCGAACAAAGACCAACCGTCCGGCAGGAGATACTAAGTTTGTAAAGAAAATAGAAAAACTTAGCGGAAAAACGTTTAATTTCAATAAACAAGGAAGACCAAAAAAGAAATAAATATGTTTGAATATTCAAATAAATACCGTCTGTCCCTGATTTCGGTCCCTGATTTCCCTGATTTGTCCCTGATTTTCTGATTTTTAACGGAGCGCGTGTCCCTAATTTAATGGTTAAAGGAGTGAAATCACGAAGTGAAATTGTTGATTATCTTAAAACAAACAAGTATAGAATTCATCACGCGCCAGATGGTCAAACACTTCAATTGATTCCTGCTGGATTACATAAATTAACTCATTCAGGAGGTGTCTCTGTAATAAAAAATCAATGAAACTAATTAATTTTAAAAAATGGAAAAGTATTTACCGTTAGGACTAAATCAGACAGAAGTTGTAAAAAATAACATCAGGCAACTTGAAAATGAAGGTGTTATGATTTTATTAGAGATAAAAGACTTTTACAGTAAATTTTGCTTCAATGAAAAAGTTGAATTGAAATTCATGCTCGGAAAAGAATGTTATTTTTTTGACCTGCGTCCAAATTTTCATGACCCTGAAAATTTAATTAATAAATACCAACATGATTATGATGATGTTACAATAAATAAATATTTATGTATAGGAGGAGATTTGACGGGTGATTTATTTCTTGTAAATCTTGCTGATGCGTCCGTTTATTATTATTTCCATGAAGAAAATAAATATGAGAAAATATGTGATTCCTTTTCTTTATTCATTGATCAACTAACGGAGCATATAATAGAAGAAGACTTATCAAATGTAATAATGCCAATTGAAAGTAAGTGGATGCCGGGTTTTTTAGAGGGATTAAAAAACTTTAAATCAGGAGATAAAAAGGATTCCCCGCCCCATGAAGATTAGGTATTGGTACCCGCCCATTTCACAAGAACGTTATAAGAAAAAAAACTAGTGACATACGGTATTTAAAAAATTACTGTTTAAAAAATATGCCAAGAGACGCCCGATTAGCATGCGCAAACTAATAAATAAGGTCACCTAATCACCGAAACATGCCCAATGCGCCGTTTTTTCTCCAGCTTATTACTGATGTTGTAAGCGCTAAAATTTATCATGTAAACATACACATCAATTTGCGCATCAAAAGCATTTTTTGTTTTTCCATCCCAGCCGGTATTGATGTCGGTGGATGAAAAAATTTGTTCGCCCCAGCGATTGAAAATTAGCATTTCAAATTCTTCGATGTTCGTTCCTTTGGCTTTGAATATTTCATTGAATCCATCTATGTTTGGTATGAAGGCATTAGGAATATAAAGTGAATACGGACAGTTGTCGTTGAAAACAATGGTGTCGGAATTTTTGCAATCCAATAAAGAAACTTCCACAAAATAAGTTCCCGGAGCTTTTACAATATAAATGGAATCGCTGCTGTTGTCTTGCCACAGATAAGAGTAATTTCCAATGGCTGCCGACAAAATTATTTCCTCATCGCAAAATGAAGCATCGGCACCAAGATCAGTTTCAGGAAAAGTTAAAACCTGAATTTGTACTTCCTGTGTATCTTCTTTGCAAACGCCATTGGTGGTGGTCCATCGTAAATTTGTAGTGGAGCCGGTAGTTAATTTTTCTATTAAAGATTTTGCGTCATCGGGATTAATAATTTCTCCGTTTCCTGAAATTATGGTCCATTTTCCTTTTCCAATAAGTGGGGTGTTTGCATTGAGTTGAGTGGAAGTGGTGCAAATAATTTGATCATTTCCGGCGTTGGCTTTGGTTGGGTTTTCATCTACAATAATATTTACCGTTGAAACAGATAAAGGACAAGGAGCTTGCGAAATGGTCCACACAAAAATATTGGTGTCGGGCAACAGACCCGTGATCTGTGAAGCTGGATCAAGTGAATCGCTAATTGTTCCACCACCTTTTTGCAGCGACCAAATACCTTTTCCTATCAGCGCTGGATCGGCATTCAAAGCGGTTTGCGACGCACAAATAATTTGGTCATCTCCTGCATCAGCAACAGAAATGGGAGCGAGGGTGGTGATGGTGACTTCATCGCTTGCTGTTGGACAAGCACCGTTAATCACCGTCCACACAAAAACATTTGTTCCAATGCTTAAGTTGCTTATTTGACTTGTAGGCGAAAGAACGTTGGTGATGTTTCCTGTGCCCGAAGAGCGCGTCCACACACCAACTCCTGCGTTTGGAATATTTCCTTGTAGTGTAAATTCGGAACTGCAAATGGTGCTGTCTTTTCCGGCTAAAGCGATTGGAATTTCATCAACAATAACGCTGTCTACTTGTCCGAGAATGGAAATTTTTGCCGTATCGTCAATGCAACTCGGATTGGGTTCATTGATCATGATGGTGCGGTAAAACACTTTTCCTTTTTGTTTTAAGGTGTCGCTCACTGTGTTGTCTTTGGTGAAATTTAATGGTCCAACACGCTTGATTGTCGACCATGAAATTTTGTCCAATGATTTTTGAAAATCAACGATGGTGTCGCTCGTCATCATTTTAAAATTGGAAGTGTTCATTGTCACCACATCGTTCACACATGCTTTGTGTTTACTTAAATTTATTTTGCCCACCGAGTCGCAACCGCAAGCAGTAACAGTCACCATATCTTGTTCGCTAACGATGGCGGTGTCATTAAAAGGATGACAGAGCAAATAAGGTTTGTTTAAATATTCGTTGAGCATGATGGCGCGGTAATAAAAATTTCCTGTGGTTGGCGGAGTGATGGAAATAGTTAGTGAATCACCAGCAGAAGCTACACGATATAATTTGTTCCAATTGATACCATCGGTGGAAACTTGATATTCAATGGTGGTGTCTTTGTCGCACACTTTAAAATCATGAAAAGTTAATTTGAACGATTCACCAATACACAGCGAATGCTTGTCGGCAGTCACCGGTCCAACGGAATCGGGTCCAAGCAAAGTGTAAGTAACCACCGTGTCTTGCGGCAAACGCCAGCAAGTGCCATCGGTGAATTTCACCGTTCGTACTGGATCTCCCGGCGGATTGTACATCATGTAATGACGGTACCAAGTGTCGCAGGAATCTTTTTGAAAGATGCCGTAGCTCGTGATATCAGCATGAATTTTTGCGCCAACATAAACGCCGCAACTATCAAAAGTGTGCATCCATTGGTAAGCAAAAGCATAACCGTTTGGCGACCAGTTACACGATGTTCGGTAAGAATTGAAAGCGCTGATAGCTCCTTGCGGATCGGTGATGGCTTGCAACGGAACAATTTCACCTCCCATCGGTTTGGTGCTTCCAGTGCCTGCTGCAATGGGATAATTGGGATAATCTAATCCGAGATCCGCATAGTTGGCTGCCGAACCTGCAAAGTTGGTTCCGCTCCAAATGGTGGAAGCCGACCAAGGTAAATAATCAATCCAAACTCCAGCTACCGGATTGCCGCCGAAATAAGTGTCGTGCGTTCCTCCGCCATCGTTGGGGCGGCACATATGTCGCCATTGGTAAGCAGTGCAGTAATTTCCGTTGGTAGCAGTTGCGCCATTGACTTCGCCGTCTACGTCGTACCAGTATTGCCTGCCGGCTTCTCCTTCGGTGATATACAATAATGCGCCTAAATCGCGCAGGTTATCATCATGAATAGTTTCTCCCCACAAAAATACTCCCGATGCAAATTGCATGGATTCGGAGATAGATTCTTGTCCGCCACCATTAGCGCCAGCATGCGAAAATCCGGCGTAAGGATCAAAGTATTTTAAATAGGGAAACCACGGTCGAACAGTGCCATTTGCGCCTGGGTCGCTCATGTCTTTTGAATAATTATCAATGGAGCGAATTACAGTTTCCACCATGCCTTTGTATTGCGCCACAAAAGTTTGGTCATAGCGCGCAAGGATAGCTGCGGCCATCACAAAATAACCAACGTGAAAATGAGCATCTACTAAAGTTCCGCCAGAACCAAAGCCGTTGGGATAATGCGACATATGATTGAATTGCGGACTGTAAGCGAAATATCTGTTGAAGTTGGCTTCACTGTTTGGGGCGGTGAGCCAATCAATCAACCTGCTTTTTAGTTCAGCAAGCATTTTATTTTTAGCAGCAAAATCATCAATTTGTTCGGCCAGTTGAATATGCGTTATCAAGTCGCTAAACTGATCTTTGGCATAGCCATCGGCGGCGTTGGGCATAGGATTTATCGTTGCTGCAAAATTATCAATGAAAGTTTTTAGCTGCGCTGTGCTTCCTGTATTGGCCCAACCTAAATTGGGTAAAATTCCCTGGTTGTCCATCACGGTGGTGAAGGTGTTGGTGGCCAAAACTTTCATTCTTCCACGAGGAGAAAAATAAACAATGTTGGTGTTGGCAGCACCTGTTGCTTCCGGACTGTATAACCATTGGTGGCGGTATAAAGCTTGCAAAGTGCCATTGTTGGGTAAGCCATAAACGTTGTTGGTAGTGGTGGCAAAAGTGGTAGTTAATTTTGATGTGCTTTCATTGTAAGCATAACTGTGCGTGGTAGCGGTTATGAAATTGAAAGCATGTTGCGCGTACAAAGTGAGTGAAGGTAGCGTTTTGTCGGGCATCACCGCCACTGATATATAGTTGCTTCCGCTGGGAACATCAATTGTGAAGCTGTTGGAAATACTGCCATTCAGCGCTGCAAAAGGAAGGCCATTGATCAAACATCCTTTTGGTAAAAATAGTGCCATCGTTTGATCGGTTAAAGGATCACCTTGCGGACTCGAAGTGTACATCAGCGCATCCACATTCGCATCTGAATATTTTGCGTTAATGGTGGCGGGGGCTCCTGGATAAGTCACCGTGAAATCGGTGTTGCCCTGACGCTGTAAAAACATGTAAGGACAACCTTTGGATGCAGTAGCGGTTAATACATCACCGGCCCATTCTTGTCGGAAAATAGCGTGCCAGTCGCCATAGCCATCTACGCTAGTAGCACTGGCATTTTGCCCCGTGAAACCTATGCGCATGCCGGGGTTCCACGGACCGTTCAATATATCATTGGCGCCGCTGGTTTGGTTGGCATTGCTTCTGTACAACAAATCGTAACCATAGCTTTTTGCAGTGATAAGAAGCGGCTCAGCGGTCATTCTAGTGGAATGGTAATCGCCGCGAAAAGTAATTTCACCATCGGTGCCATCACCGCGATTGACGTTCCAAAGTGCGGACGTCCACCATTGATGCGATTGAAATGGACCAACATAATTCGGACCTTTGGTGATAAAACTAGCGCCGGCAGCACCGCCGCCAATCTCATCAAAAGTATTGCCTGGAATATAATCGTCGGGAGGCAGGGTTAAGTTGTAACTTCCTATTCCGCTTTGAAAAACTTCTTGCGCTCTACTTGTGTTTGAAATAAATAATAGAAATAATGATAGGGTGGTGGCGTACGCAAAACTGCATTTTTGAAAATGTAATTTGAGTTTTTTCATGAATTAAATTCGTTCATTTTAGCCTGGGTTCCTTCTACTATAAATTTTGTGAGATATAGTGAAGAAACGAATAAAAAAATTGATTTGCCAAAGATGAATTTTTTTGTAAAAAATTGATTTTACGTTTAAGAAACACTGTTTGAAAAATGTGTTATTCAATGCAGGTTGTGTTATGCATTGAAGTTGGTGTTGATTGTTGTCTGAAAAAATACATTTAGGTAACCATAAAAATGAATGCTTAAATAAGAATTTTATTGTCTCTAACGCTTACTCGGTTTGATTTAGCGAGAAAAAACACCTGTTGTCATAGTCATATAAGTAAATCCTGATTTTTGAACGGCAGTATGTCTGATCCGTTGGAGGAAAATTGTTATTGGATAATATGACAGGAAATATTTTAATATCCCATAATATAGGCAGTTTATTTCTCTGTTTTTTTTCATATTTCTTTTGAATTGAGACCTCTTTCTTTAGTGAATATTTGTAGTTTTTTTTAAATCGTTTCAATAGATAAACAAATACAAGAGAGGCGCTGATCCAACACTAAAAACCATCTGTAATTGTTTTGGGATTGTCTATGAATGATAGTTTTTGGTTGAGTTTTTCCTGAATGATTCCTTAAACTTGAAAAACTAGAGTCTATAAGCTATGAAATATATTATTCTATTTTGCTTCTTATTATTTAGCTCCACATTCATTAATTCACAAAATAGTACTGTTCTTATTTTACCTAATACACAGTTTCAGGTGGTGAATTTTTCTTATCAGGGCTCCGATTTAGCGCAGTTTATTCATGGACAGAGGAAACTTATCCAGCCGGACAAAATGAGAACAATTTAAGTCTCAAAGGAATGCATTCAAGTCAAACGATCAAAATTCTCAAAAATTGAAACAAGGCAAATTCTTTATAGTATTAAAAAATAAATAACCACAGTATGAAAAAGTATTTACAGGTATTGGCATTCATGGTGTTAAACATTTCGCTTGCTTTTTCGCAGGATTTTACGATAGGCGTGTTGCCTGATATCCAAAACATGAGTCAGTCGGATGTTGAAGCATTAAAAGTAAAAAAGATGACACAGCATTTTATTGATAACAAAACCGCATTAAATCTACAAATGGTTGTGTCGTTGGGAGACAACGTATATGGATACAGTACAGATGCTGTTATGGAAGCTGAATACATGAGAATTAAACCGGCATTTCAAAATTTAACGAATGCCGGAATTCCTTACGCACCTTGCGCAGGAAATCACGATGGACAGCCAGGGGACAATGAATTTAAAATGTTTAACAAGTATTTTCCTATCATTGAAATGAAAGCGCAAAATCCTTATTTAAATGATAATTTAAACGGTTCGGCGAATACATCGTATCTTTTTTCGGCCAGCGGAATGGATTTCGTAATGGTGATTATTGAACCCCACGATCAGTTTATTACAGGTGATTTTAAACTGGATTACGACTTGGCTTCCATAAAGTGGGCAGATTCCATATTTAAAGCGTACCCCAACAGAAGAGGAATTTTTGCTACTCACGACTTTTTTGAACCTAGTGGAAATAAGTTGATAAATGATTTGGTTAAAAAAAATGACAACATTTTTTTATCTCTTTGTGGTCATTCCTGTTCCCGACAAGGCTTTAACGGCATGATCACCGGAGAGTATGCCTGGGATGAAACAACCAATGGAGGCCATAGCGCTAAATGCATTTTATCAAACTATCAATGCGACGCTGATAAAGGGGCAACGGTTAGGTACTATACCTTTAAACCATCTGAGAACAAAGTATATGCATACAGCTATAATGTGGTTAATAATGCTTTTCGTACCAATGCTAGTTCGCAATTTTCTTTTGATTATAATATGAATGGCAGTGGAATCAGCATTTCGCTGGCGCAAACTTCGGCTATTTATGAAGGACAGGAACAAGGAAAAACCATAACGGTAAAATTAACAAAAGCTCAATTCGTCTCATCACTTAATGCTTCCTACTTTACACTTAGTAATTTACCGGCAGGAGTGAGTATTGGGGCTATTACCCGAAACTCTGATACTCTGGTCACAATAGCACTCAACGGAAACTCAACAATTGGGACTTACACAAGTGATATAACAAATGTTGGTGTAAATGTGGCAGCTACAGCTATCGTCAATGGCAAAATAAGTGTTATGGCCAATTCGGGCATCGTATTGTCAAAAGCACCTCAAGTTGTGCCAGGGAAAATTGAGGCGGAATCATATACAGCTATGCTAGGTGTTCAACTGGAAAACACAACAGACGTTGATGGTGGAAAGAACATTGGTTATTTAAACCTTAACGATTGGTTTAGCTACACGATCAACGTTGCTACAGCGGGAAAATACATGCTTGCTTTTAGGAATGCGAGCATGACTACCAACGGAAAACTACAGATGCAAATCAATAACAATGTCGTTAAAACTTTTGATTTCACACTTAGCGGAGGATGGCAAACGTGGCAAACAAGCACATTTGAAGTGGATTTGAGCGCAGGTATTCAGGAACTGAAATTTGTGGTGCTCACTGGTGATTTTAATATTAATTGGTTTGAATTCACGGCAGATCAAGTTGTAACAGGCAGCAATGAAACAGTCAATCAACCTGCCATGATTCTTTATCCCAACCCGGTAAAAGAGCTTTTGCAAATAAGAAATTTGCCTGAAAACGAAACAGTACATGTGCTAAATATACTTGGTGTTGAAATAAAATCATTTCATAACCAAACGATGGATGTAAGCGATATTCCGGCAGGGATTTATTTTGCAAAAGTAAAAGATCAAACTTTTTGGTTTTCCAAATGCGATTAGAATTTCAATAATTGTGACTTTTCACTTAGGGGAAGGCAGATCTAAAATTTACTCCTTTAAATTCTTAGGGAGGGTAATTATTTCTGTCCCACTGTCTGAAAACCAAATAGAATTTTTGGTTCTTCGTAATCGTAAAACGTCATAAAGATCGTGGCTTCTTTTTTCTTTCCGTTTTCATCGGAAAAAGTAATAACGTATTTATCTAAAGTTGCGGTTCCCATAAAGCCATTGTCGGAAGTGTAGGAACAGCAGCTTCCAACCCGGTTATAAGTGATGGCATTTCCATTAACATCTCTCAATAGTTTTAAATAAGTTTTTTGATTGGCTGGTCCTCCGTTAGGACCGGTGCCCACTTTTATCGGGAATTCGGAGTTGAATCCATAGCTATTGTCGGTAGCGGTTTTTGTTAAGCGAAGAATGGAATGGGTTTTTGTTTTAGTGGAATCTTTGCATTGTTCGGTTTTAATCAGCGATGCTTGTATTCCTTCTTGCGTGGCTCTGTTGAAGTCGATACAGGCCGAGTCTTCTTTATTGAGTAATTCGTAAATCAAGCCTCTGTTGTAATACGCGTTTCCGTGATAGGGTTCTAAAGTAATTACTGTGGAATAATCCAGTAAAGCGCCTTCGTAATCCGTTAAATTTTTCTTTGCAGCAGCCCGGTACATATATCCTTTTGTGAATTTAGGAGATAGTTTTAGTGCGCGGTCAAAGTCGGGAAGGGCTTGCTCTTCCTTATCTGACATTGATTTCATTAATCCACGGGAATACCAAGCGAGATAATCAGTTGAATCTTTTTGAATGGATAGTGAAATCAGTTGAATGGCCTTTGGAAAATCTCCCGTTTCTGCTTCTTTCATTCCTTTGTTTAAAAGCTTTTTGGCGGTTTGGGAATAGGCGATGTTGGTGAATAATATGAAGAGTAGGGGGAGGATTAGTTTCATTATTTTTTCTTCTCGTTTAACTTATCCTTCATCGCAAACAACTCATCTCTATACTTCGCAGCCGACATGAAATCCAATTCCTTTGCTGCTTTTTCCATCGCTTTTTGAGTTTGTGCAATTGCTTTTTCCAACTGAGGTGCGCTCATATAAGCAATGATAGGATCGGCGGCTAAAGCTGGTTTTGCAGGTTCAGCGTAAGATTTTTTGTTTTGGAAATCGAGAACAGAAGTGTGTCCCATAATTTCTTCACGCGTTTTGCTCATGCCTTTTGGTGTGATGCCATGTTTCTCATTATAGGCGAGTTGAATGGCTCTGCGGCGATTGGTTTCGTCGATGGTTTTTTTCATCGAGTCGGTGATTTTATCGGCATACATAATCACTTTTCCGTTCACGTTACGGGCAGCTCTACCCACTGTTTGTGTGAGTGATCTTTCCGAACGGAGGAATCCTTCTTTGTCGGCATCTAAAATGGCAACGAGAGAAACTTCGGGCAAGTCTAATCCTTCTCTCAATAAATTCACTCCAACCAAAACATTGATGTCGCCCAAGCGAAGCTGGCGCAAGATTTCAACACGCTCCATAGTGTCCACATCGGAGTGAATATATCGACAAGTGATGTTGAGGTTTACAATATATTTAGTGAGTTCTTCGGCCATTCTTTTGGTGAGCGTAGTCACCAAAATGCGCTCTCCTTTTTTTACAGTTTCGTCAATTTCTTCCAGTAAATCGTCCACTTGATTTAAGCTCGGACGCACTTCAATCAAAGGATCTAATAATCCAGTTGGACGAATGATCTGTTCCACAATAACACCTTCCGATTTTTCCAGTTCAAAGTCGGCAGGTGTAGCACTTACATATATCGTATTGTTGAGTAAAGTTTCAAATTCTTCGAATTGCAGCGGACGGTTATCCAGCGCTGCTGGTAGGCGAAATCCGTATTCCACTAAATTTGTTTTTCGTGATCTGTCGCCGCCGTACATCGCGCGAATTTGCGGAATGGTAACGTGACTTTCATCAATGATCATCAGAAAATCTTTTGGGAAATAATCCATTAAACAGAAAGGCCGACTGTTGGCCACGCGACCGTCCATATAGCGCGAATAATTTTCAATTCCCGAGCAGTAGCCTAATTCACGCATCATTTCTAAATCGTATTCTACACGTTCTTTGATGCGGTCTGCTTCAATTTTTTTTCCTTGTGATTCAAAATATTCTACTTGCTTCATCATATCATCCTGAATTTCATAAAGCGCAGCGTTCATGCGGTCTTTATTGGTAACAAAGATGGTGGCAGGGTAGAGGGTGAGTTCGGAAACAGCTTCAATTTTATGTCCGGAAATTGGATCGATCACATGAATTTCTTCAATTTCATCACCCCAAAAAGAGATGCGGTAAGCATGATCCAAATAGGCTGGAAAAATATCAATGATTTCACCTCGCACTTTAAAATTTCCTCTTTCCAAATCAATTTCGGTGCGGGAATATAAACTGTCGACAAACTTTCTTAATAATTTATTTCGTGGAATGACTTCCCCTTTTTTTATGCTAAAAGTGTTTTCGGTGAAGTCGGCAGGATTCCCCATTCCATAAATACACGACACCGAGCAAACCACAATGATATCGCGTCTTCCAGAAAGTAGGATAGAAGAAGTAGCCAATCGTAATTTTTCAATTTCTTTATTGATCGCTAAATCTTTTTCAATGTAAGTATTGGTGGTTGGCAGGTATGCTTCGGGCTGGTAGTAATCGTAATAGGAGACAAAATATTCTACAGCGTTGTTGGGAAAAAACTGTTTGAATTCACCATACAATTGTGCAGCTAAAGTTTTGTTGTGACTGAGAATTAAAGTGGGGCGTTGCAATTGTTGAATCACATTCGCCATTGTGAATGTTTTTCCTGAACCAGTAACTCCCTGAAGTGTTTGAAATTCCACGTCGTTGCGAATTCCTTCAACCAACTGTCGAATGGCTTCGGGCTGGTCTCCGGTGGGTTTATAATCTGAGGTGAGTTGGAAATCCATATGTTTCAAAAATAAGATTTATTCTAGATAAATGTATTGTTGAGTATGCTTCGGGTATGGGCTTCCCTCTCGGAGGAGAGGGGTGCGAGGGAAAGTGTGAGGGGAGGGAGATGGATTATTTAATGATTCCATCTCCCTCCTCCCCGCGAAAAGGCTTTCACACCCCTCTCCTCCGAGAGGGAAGCCCATATCCTGAAAGTCATTTCCGCAAAAAAAACTTACTGATTTTTCACCAATGAAATAATTTTCTTCGCCAACTCATCAGATATTTTCTCTTGCGCTTCAATTGTTGATGCACCCAAATGGGGCGTCAGAGAAATATTGGGATGCTGCAACAATTCAGTGTTTCCATTAAAAACATCCAAAGCAGCGTGCGCAATTTTTCCAGAGTTTAGCGCTTCCAAAAGTGCCACTTCATCCACATTTCCACTTCGTGAAGTGTTGATGAAAGTTACACCTTTTTTCATTTTTGAAATAATGTCTTTGGTGATGACAGGACTATCATTTAAAGGAATATGCAATGAAATTATATCGGCCTGAGCTAAAAATTCATCCAAAGGTGATATTGGAATTCGGAGATCCAAAGCGGTGTCAAAAAACTCCAGTGTAAATTCTACTTCATCTAATGTGGGATGGTAAGCAATGACTTCCATTCCGAAGGAAATAGCAATTTTCATTACTTCGCAGCCAATGCGACCGGTTCCCCAAACTCCAAGGGTTTTTCCTTTTAGTTCCCTACCATTTGCCAACTCTTTTTTTAAGCGTTTTACACTGTCGGGATTTTCAGAAATGAGTTTGTTACTCGTGCTTACAAATCTATAAATAGAGAGTAGGTGAGCGAACACCAATTCAGCAACAGCAGTAGTAGATGCGCCTGGAGTATTAAAAGTGATAATTCCTTTTTTCTTTGCGGCAACCTCATCAATGTTGTCCATTCCAACTCCACCGCGACCAACAAATTTTAAAGTCGGACAAGCGTCAATCACTTCTTTGTTTACTTGCGTTGCGCTTCTAATCAGCAATATGCCAATGCTTTTGCTGTTGATGAAATTGATCAATTCTTGTCCGTTATAAGATCCTTCAAATACATTGAAGCCTTTGGTTTTCAGTAAAGAAATCCCACAAGGATGAAATGAGTCATTGACAAGAATATTTTTCATGTGGTTATATTAATTAAGCATGTGTTTTAGAGAAGTCGCGCATTGCATCTACTAAAGCTTGAACGCTTTCAATTGGCATTGCATTGTATATAGAAGCACGAAATCCACCAACACTTCTATGTCCGCCAATGCCACTCAAGTTTCTTTCCTTGGCTAATTTTGCGAATTCAGGTTCTAAAGCAGGATCCTTCATAACGAAAGTCACGTTCATCAACGAACGATCTTCTTTGGCAGAAGCACCAACAAATAGAGGATTGGCGTCTATCTCATCGTATAAGATTTTTGCTTTTGCTTCATTTATTTTCTCCATTTCCGTTAGTCCGCCCAAATTTTTAATCCACTCCATGGTCAATAAAGAAGTGTAAATTGAAAAGCATGGAGGTGTGTTGAACATTGAACCGTTATCGATGTGCGTTCGGTAGTCGAGCATGGTTGGAATTGTTCGACCAGTTTTTCCGAAAATTCCTTTTTTAGAAATCACTACAACAACACCAGCCGGACCAATATTTTTTTGCGCTCCACCATATATTAAATCGAATTTACTTACATCAACAGGTTTGCTCATGATGTCAGATGACATGTCGCAAACCAAAGGAACAGCAGTCTCTGGAAAAGATTTGAATTGTGTTCCGTAAATGGTATTGTTGGATGTAATGTGCAAGTAAGCCAAATCTTTTGGGATGTTGTATCCTTTAGGAATGTAGCTGAAATTTTTGTCTTTAGAAGAAGCCACTTCAATGGTTTCACCGAAGAGTTGCGCCTCTTTCAAAGCTTTGGTTCCCCAAACACCTGTATTTACATAACCTACTTTTCCGCCAATTGGAAAAAGGTTTTGAGGTACCATCATAAATTGCAAACTTGCTCCACCTTGTAAAAAAGAGATGTCGTAGTTTTCGGGCACATTCATAAGCTCACGCACTATGGCGTGACTTCTGTCCATTATCGCTTCAAAATCTTTGCTGCGGTGCGACATTTCAATAATAGACAAACCGCTATTGTTGTATTCTACCACTGATTCTGCTGCTTTTTGCATTACTTCTTTTGGGAGGATGCAGGGTCCTGCACTGAAATTGTGAATGTGTTTTGACATAAAAATATATTGAGCCGTGAAATTACTTTATTGGTGTGATAAGACAAAGATTTTTTGTGCTACATTTATATTATACCTCCTAAATCATCTTTTATGCAACAGCGAAATTTCGGAAAACTCAATTGGAAAGTCAGTGAAGTGGGCTACGGAATGTGGGGAATGGCTGGTTGGACAGAGAGCGACGATAAAGAAACCGCTATTGCATTGGATAAATCGGTGGAGCTGGGCTGCAATTTTTTTGATACTGCATTTGCGTACGGAGCCGGAAAAAGTGAAACGATATTGAACGCGTTGGTGAAAAGACATCCGGAGAAAAAATTATATGTTGCGACTAAAATCCCGCCCAAAAATTTAAAATGGCCTCCCATCAAGGGATCTAACATGATTGATGTTTTTCCCATTGAACACATCGTTGAATACACCGAAAAAAGTTTAAAAAATTTAGGAGTTGAAACCATCGATTTGCAGCAATTTCATGTTTGGGAAGACGATTGGGCAAAAGCCGACAATTGGAAATCGGCCATAGAAAAGCTTAAGAGAGAGGGAAAAGTGCAGGCATTCGGTATAAGTGTGAACAGGTGGGAGCCTACCAATTGCATGAAAGCTATGGAAACGGGGCTAATTGATGCTATTCAAGTGATTTACAATATTTTTGATCAGTCGCCTGAAGATGAGCTTTTCCCTTACTGCCAAAAAAATAACATCGCCATCATTGCCCGTGTTCCCTTTGATGAAGGTTCTTTAACCGGAACATTAACCAAAGAATCCAAGTGGGATACAGGCGATTGGAGGAACATCTATTTCTGCAAGGACAACCTGGAACCTACAATTGATAGGGTGGAGGACTTAATGAAAATCATTCCGGCAGGCATGACCTTGCCCGAAATGGCCTTAAAGTTCATTCAGCATCACCCGGCAGTATCCACCATGATTCCCGGTATGAGGAAGATCAGGAATGTGGAAAATAACATGAAAGTGGGTAATGATGGAAGTATAGGGTTGAGCCAGGAAACTCTTGCTCTTCTAAGAAAGCACCGCTGGGACAGAGTGCCTTCATCATGGTCATGTTAAAAATGTATATAGTTTTCCACCTAGAGTTTATAACTATAAAGAAGTCGTATCTTGTAGGGAGGATGTAATTAACTATATTTGCATTCAAATTTGAAAAATGGCAAAAGTTAAATTCAATAATAAAGATGCAGTTTTCTTTTCTGCATTGAGAGAGAGAGTTGATGCTTACTTCAAGCAAAACAAAATTGAACCTACCGGCAACTTCAAATTGTTTTCCAAAACGGCGATTCTCATCAGCAGCATAATTATTCTCTACACAGTACTTGTTTTTTTTACGCCTGAAAATGTTTGGCTCAATGTGTTGTTGTGTATGTTGTTTGGGGTGAATGTTGCAGCTATCGGCTTTAACATCATGCACGATGGTGCACACGGAAGTTATTCAAAATACAAGTGGATCAACGAAATCATGGGACACACTTTAAATGTTTTGGGTGGAAGTGTAATGATG